>CAIVPR010000109.1 GCA_903907865.1 uncultured Acidobacteriia bacterium | reverse complement strand
GTCGTGCAACGACGGTGGCAACAACAACTCCTGATCCAGATTGTCCGCTCGAAAACTCTTGCCCACAAACCCAGGATAAAGGACTTCGCCGTCTACGTCCACGGGGAAATTTGGGATGCTCTATTCCCGACAGACTCCTAGCAGGCGGTGCCCATGGCACCTCGTGGCGCGCGCAATCAAGCGTGCCGCGTCGAGAATCGTTCTCGACGCATATGGTCGCTGAATCGGATTGCAGGCTTAGCGCGATCTGGATTCACTTTCAAGAGAACGACTTCTGACACGGGTTGCTAGGCAGGCATGTCGCTTGCATGGCAAAATGTCAGTGTGTCCGATTCGATCCTGTTCAAAGTTCTGCGCGGCGTGTCGGACTCGAACGTTCGCTTTAGCGAGCTCCGGGCGCTATTGCTCCGCTTCGACTTCGAGGAGCGAATCCATGGGAGCCACCACATTTTCACCCGACCGGGCATTGCCGAGATACTCAACCTTCAGCCCCGTGGCTCCAGGGCGAAGCCGTATCAGGTCAAGCAGGTTCGAGTAGTGCTGATCCGATATAAACTGGTGACAGGGACGCGATGACCAAGTACGAGATTATTCTATATTGGAGCGCGGAGGACGAGGCGTTCATAGCCGAAGTACCCGAGTTGGCCGGTTGTGCTGCCGACGGCACCACCCGGCAAGAGGCCATCGCCAACGCCGAGGTCGTTATCGCCGAGTGGATCGAAACCGCAACGAGGCTCGGCAGATTGATCCCCGAGCCTCGCGGTCGCCTGCTTTTCGCGTAGCTATGTCCTGCTCCAACGTCGGAACGGAATCAATACCCGCAAGGCGTTCCTAGAGCACGGCGAGGTATTGGTGGTCGATGAATTCGTCCAGCGGGTCGATCTCGTCGTCCGTCAGCGTGATTCGGACCTGCTGGTTCTCACGCAAGTCCAACCGCTTGAGGGGGCGCAGAATCCCGTGCTCGTAGATAGCCTCAAACTGTGTAGTCAATTGCCACTGCCTACCCACATGGTAATCGCATACAGAAAGGGGCGGCCCGACATTCAACCGGACCGCTCCCCTCCCTACCTACAAAGCCTTGGGCTTGAAGTGCTTGGCCACCGACGACGTCGCTTTCCGCGACGCACTCGCCGGCGTCGAAGACACAATCGACAGCGTCGCAGTCGCTTGGCTCGACTGTGATCCCACCGTCAGCACCACAGACGTCGCCCCCGATGGCAGGTCCGCAGGCACCCGGATCTTCACCTGCACCGTGCCGGCCACCGCGCCCGGTGTGTTCCCGGCGTAGTAGACCTTCGCGTCTTCCCCGCCCACCGTGACCGACACCGTTCCGGCCAACTGCGCGGGTCCGCCGGCAAGCGACCCGGTTGAGGAAGCCGGATTCGTCACGCCGCCGCCGGTCGCGCTCAGCACCACGATCGAGTCGGGGGCCGCCGGATTGTCCGGGCTGTTGGTCGTGCCGTCCTGGTTCACGAAAGCCCCTAGACCACTGCCGGAGGAATCGGCGGTAAACAGGCCGGGCGACGAATCCGCCAGCGGCAGATATTGCGCCGCCGAAGACGCTCCGTTGTAGGTGACTTGTACCTTCACCTTGGTCGACCCCGCCACTTCAAAGGGCACCAATGCCGACACCAAGCCGCTGGAAGCCGCATAAAGGGGGCCCGGTATACCGTTGAAGGTCGCCTGCACGCCCGCCAACTGTGTTCCAAGGTTGCCGTTGGCATCGAAAGATCCCGTGGCCATGTCGTCCGGCCCCAGATGCATCCCCAGGATTGCCACCGTTTCACCCGGCGAAAGCGGCCCGTTGGCATAGCTCGCGCCGTTCATGATCCCCGTGATGATGGGTGTCTGGACTGTGGTCGTGTTCGTCTTGCCCGTGGAAATGGCCCCGTAAACCGCCAACTGGTTGTTGCCGGTCGGCACGTAAACCTTGCCGTTGGCGACCGTCGGATTGGTGAACTTCATGTAGCGGCCCACCGCGTCGCCGCTATTGATGCTGCTGTCCCACAAATTGGCGAGGGTGTCCGCGTTGTAGGCGTGCAGGACCGCAGGGGAGCGCGGGGAACCGGTCGGGCCCAGAACCCACAGAATCCCGCTGCCCGCCGTGTAGCCGTTCGCCGAAATCGCCATCCCTTGGAACGGCACCGCGAACCCGTCGGGGCTCGAGACCGTGGGCTGGGCCGGAAAGCGGTTGTTGGCCAGCTTGTAGGACGTCATCGACATGTTGGCTCCGTGCGTATAGAGCAGCGGGCCGTCGGGCCGGTTCCACAGCACCATGTTGAACTGGAGCGGCATGCCTGTGTCGAGGCGCTGCGCGATCTGGGAGTCGTTGGCCGCTTGGTGGCCCATTGTCGTGCGGTCGACCACGTAGAGAATTCCCCCTTTGCCGCTCGCGACCACCAATTTGGTGCCCGGAATCGGGATGGGGCCAGCGACCAGATCGGAATCGGTGTCGTTCAGGGGCTGGACGTCGAAGGGCGTGAAGTAGTCAGCAACCGACGTGCCGGTCGGATCCAGCCGCAACACGCTGTTGCCGAAGTTTGCGGTCCCGTCGCTGGCACCGTTGCTGCTGACCAGGATGATGTTGCCCGCGTCGTCCACCACCGGGCCGCGGCCGGATTGCCAGAACGCGCCGCCGCCGCCACCGGGCGTAGGATTGAACACTGAAACCTGTTGCTGGACGTTGGCCGCGCTGTAACCGATGAGCCACCCGTGGTAGGGATCGGCGTCGCCGTGGGAGCCGAACGCAATATACACCACGCCTTTTGAAAGCAGCAATGCGGGACGCTGCAGGTGCTGGGCCGGGTCGAAAGCGAGCTTGCCGTCTTTGCTGCCGTCACCACTACCAACGATCTGCGCCTGGATCGCAACGGGCGAATTCGGCTTTTCGGTGCCGGACGCGCAATCGATCGCATGCAGACGGTAGAAATAGCTGCCGTTCTCGAGCGTCGCAGCCACCGCGTAAAGGGTTCCCGATGCCGGGTCGATCACCGGCGTGCCGAGAATTCCGTTCTCCGGCGTGATATCGGTGTAGGGGCCGACGTCGGAACCGTACGTCGAAGTTGGAACGGACGGCCCGAGGTTCGCGGTCCACAAGGGCAGCCCGGGTGTGTCCGCGTCAAACGCATAAACGGTATTGTGCATGGTGGCCACAAAGACCACGTTGCGTCCCGCGGCGGCTCCACCCACCTTCAAATTCTGCATATACAAAGGTTGGGCGTAAATCTGGCCGTCAACGGCCAACGAGAAGACCTTGCCAAAGGAGGATGGTTTTACGTTCGACGGGGTAAGGGTGGTTTCCAGTAAGTAGGCGCCCGTCCGGGCATTGTCGTACAGGCCGGTCAGGACGGAGCCGTCCACCGTCTGGCCGATGGCACCGCGGATTTGTCGTGCCGTCGGCACTCCAGAACGTGAAACGAAATAGTAGATCCCGGCGGCTACAACGGCCGCCGTGGCGATCATGGTTGCGTACTGACGATTCTTGGAAACCATAATGGTGCTCCCTACTGACTATGTGCGCGAATTTACATCCCGGTTACACAGGGTTTGTAATCGTTTGCTACCGGGGACTCGGCGGTTCGAGGACTGTGGCCGGGCTCAGGCTCGTGATCTTCCAGAGGCCCTTGATCTTTTCCAGCTTCAGCCGTACCCGCTCCCGGCGTCGCTCGACCTGTCCACTCTCCCGTCCTTTTATCTGCAGGTACCAGTCGGCCTCGATCTCATGCACATTGCCTGCCACCGATTCCGTCACCACCTCGATGGAGCATAGGACTTCGGACTGCGCGAGCATCCCCTCAATGTTTGCCGACAGGCTGCCGAAATCCTTCATGGATTTGTCGAGGGCCCCGATCGCTGAGGGCGCATTGCCCTCGCTCAACGCCGACGCCAGGTCCGCGAGCACAGCCGGAACCGTATCCTCCGCCGCTGGCAGGGATAACGCCGCCACAAGCACAAAGGCCGCCGCTTGCGCGACGGCCTTGATGTGGAACCGGGAATTAGGTCCGGTAGTTGGCATTGATGTGGATGTAGTCCTCGGTGAGGTCGCACGTCCAGAACGTAGCGCTGCCCTTGCCCTTGCCGGTGATCCGGAAGACGATCGACACGTCGGTGTCGTCGAGGCGCAGCTTCATGTCATCCTCGTCGAACGGACAGGCCAAGCCGTTGCGGCAGACCTTGACGTCCTGGAAGGTGATGTCGACGGTCGCGGGATCGAAATTGACCCCCGAGTTGCCCGCCGCCGACAGAATGCGGCCCCAGTTGGGGTCGGAACCCGCGATGGCGGTCTTCACCAGCGGCGAGTTCGAGATCGAACGTGCGATCGAAGCGGCCGAGGCATCGCTGATGGCACCGTGCACTTCCACAGAAACCAGTTTGCGTGCACCCTCGCCATCGCGCACGATCTGGCGCGCCATGGACTGCAGGGTTTCCGTGAGCGACTCTTCGAAGATGCTCATCTCCTTCGGGTCCGGACGGACGCCCGACGCGCCGTTGGCCATCACGATCAACGTATCATTGGTCGAGGTGTCGCCATCAACTGAGATCCGGTTGTAGCTGACCTCGGTGGCGCGCACCAGCATGCGGCGCAGCAGGGTCTGCGGGATGACGGCGTCGGTCATCACGAAACCGAGCGTGGTTGCCATGCGCGGGTGGATCATGCCGGAACCCTTCGTGACGCCGGCGATGCGGACGGTGCCGCGGCGCAGCGTGACTTCGCGGGAAGCACCCTTGGCCTGCAGGTCCGTCGTCAGAATGGCCCGCGCGACGTCCGGCAGCCCGCCGTCGTTGAGCTTCTCCACCATTTCGTCCAGCTTGTTGAGGATCAGATCCCCGTCGAGCTCCACGCCGATGACGCCCGTCGAGGCGGACAGCACTTGGTTGGGCTGGAGCTTCAGCAGCTTGGCCACGGCCTTCGTGGTGTCCAGCGCGACACGGTCACCGGACTTGGTGGCGCAGTTGGCGTTGCCGGCATTTACCAGAATGGCTCCGCAAACGCCCTTGGAGGCGCGCATGTTGGCCCGCGCCAGCTTGACGGGCGCGGCCTGAACCTTGTTGGTCGTAAAGACGGCTGCGGCTGCGGCCGGCACCCCCGACACAATCAGGGCGAGGTCGTCCCTCTGCTGTTTGCGGATGCCGGCGTAGGCCGTCGCGTACTTGAATCCGAGCGGTAAGTCGAAAGGTCTCATTTCCTTGTTTTCAAATCACAGTATTCGTAACGTTGTTCATCAGGCCAACGATTCCCCGTCAGCTAGACGGTGGCCGTTGGCAAAAACAGCCGCTGGCATTCGTTTGCGGCCCTCCAACTGAACTTCCAGCAACTCGAGGGCCGAGCCGTCCCCTCCAATGGCGAAAACACCGCCATCCGCTTCAATAAGAAGACCGCCGCGCAGGTCGTCGCGGTTACCCGTCCGACGCCCTACCTGTTCAGCCCGGCGCGACCGCCAAATGTGCAGGGACTGGCCCCGGAAGCTTGTATGCGCCCCAGGCCACGGCTGCAGGCCCCGAATCAAATTGTGGATGTCTTGGGCGCTGCTGCACCAGTTGATCCGGCCGTCCTCTTTGCGGAGGATGGGTGCCAGCGTCGCCTTGGAATTGTCCTGCGGTACGGCGACCGCCGTCCCGCGCTCCAGTTCGTCCAGAGTCCGCACCAACAGGTCGGCTCCGGCGGACGCAAGGCGCACGCCGAGTTCCACGGCGGTTTCGTCCCCGCCGATTTCCGTTTCCCAGGAGCCCAGCACGTCGCCCGTGTCGAGGCCCGCGTTGATCCGCATCGTGGCCACTCCCGTCGTCCTGAATCCGCGGGCTACAGCCCACTGGATCGGCGCAGCCCCGCGCAACTCAGGCAGCAACGAGGCGTGCACGTTGATGATACCGTGTTTTGGGATGTCAATGATGGCCTGTGGGATAATTTGGCCGTAGCCCACCACGACCATCACGTCCGGAGCCAGTTCCCGCAAGTGTTCCACCGATTCCGGGCGGCGTATTCGCTCCGGCCGGTACACCGTCAATCCTTGCTTCAACGCTGCCTGTTTGACCGGTGACGGGAATAATTCCTGTTTACGGCCCTTTGGGCGGTCCGGTTGCGTGACAACCTCTAGCACGCGGTGACCGGCATCGATCATGCGTTCCAAGGTGGCGACGGCGAACTCGGGCGTACCCAGAAAGACGGCGTTCAATGCGCTACTCCCACTCCCCGTTTTGTTGTAGTTTGCGGATCTTGCGCTTGATCAATTCGCGCTTCAAGGCGCTCAGGTGGCTCAGGAAGACGACGCCGTTGAGGTGGTCGATCTCATGCAGCATGGCGCGCGCGAGAAGTTCTTCGCCTTCAACCTCGAAGAACTCTCCGAACTCGTCCTGCGCCCGCACGACAACGTTCATGGCGCGGGTCACGGGCTCGCGGAAACCGGGGATGCTGAGGCAGCCTTCCTCTCCGGTCTGCTTGCCCTGCTTGCTGATCACGACGGGGTTGATGAGTACGATCTGGTCGGGCTCCTCTTCCTCGTCGCCTTCTTCCGGCTCCTCGCCCTCGTCGCGCCCGCTTACGTCGATCACGGTGACGCGCTTGGCCACGTTGATCTGCGGCGCGGCTAATCCCACGCCCTTCTTGGCGTACATGGTCTCGAACATGTCCTCGACCAGTTGGTGCAGTTCCGGCGTATCGAACTCCGTCACGGGTTCGCAGGGACGTTCGAGGATCGGGTCGTTGAGGTATTTGACGATAGGCAGGACCATTAGAACTCGCGTACCTGTTGCAGGTAGCCCTCGTAGTTTCTTTTCGCTTCCAGCAGCGAGTCGCCGCCGAACTTTTCCAGCATCGCGCCCGCCAGGACGATGGCCACCATGGCCTCGCCGATGACGCCCGCCGCCGGTACCACACAGACGTCGGAGCGCTCGTAGGCGGCCTTGGACGGCTCGCGCGTTTCAAGATCGACCGATTCGAGCGGACGCCGCAGGGTCGAAATGGGCTTCAGGAAGCCGCGGACGCGCAGCTCCTCCCCGTTCGTCATACCGCCTTCGATGCCGCCCGCCCGGTTGTCGCCCCGGAAAAAGCGCCGGTCGTCCTTGTTGTAGTGAATGGTGTCTTGGACTTTTGATCCGAAACTGGCCGCGCCGTCCTCGGCGCAACCGACCTCTACGCCCTTGACGGCCTGCATCGAAACGATGGCCTGCGCCAGCTTGCCGTCGAGGCGGGAGTCCCACGTGGCATGCGAGCCGAGGCCGACGGGAAGTCCGCGCGCCACCACTTCAAAAATGCCGCCCGCGGTGTCGCCGGTCCGGTAGGCCTCGTCGACAAACGCCTTCATCTGCTGCTCGACCTCGGGATCGACGCAGCCGAGGAGCACATCGGATTTCTGGTTGACCTCGACGATCTCGTCCCACGTCGCCGTGCGCGGCATGCGGACCGGCCCGACCGCGATCACGTGGCTCAGGATCTCGATGCCGAAGTTGGCCAGGTACTGCTTGGCGATGGCTCCGATGGCGACGCGCGCCGTGGTTTCACGGGCGCTGGCGCGCTCGAGGATGTACCGGGCGTCGGGGAAATTGTATTTGATGGCACCGGATAGGTCGGCGTGTCCCGGACGGGGCCGCGACACGGCCTTGTGGCGCGCCATGTCGCCCGGCTCGACGGGCAGCGACTCGGTCCAGTTCTTCCAGTCGGCGTTGGCGATGATCATGCCGACAGGCGCGCCGATCGTCTGCCCGTGGCGCACGCCTGCGACGATCTGGACGCGATCCGTCTCGATCTTCATGCGGCCGCCACGGCCAAATCCCTGTTGCCTGCGCCAGAGTTCGTGGTTGATCGCTTCTTGGGCGATGGGTATGCCGGAAGGGAGTCCCGTCAGGGTCGCGAGCAGACACTCGCCATGGGACTCGCCCGCCGTTTCAAAGCGGAACATTATAGGTTGAACTACTATGTTGACAGAAATGTGGGATTTCCGCCAGTCCCCCAGGGCCACGAACTACACTTGTTGACGATCCGGGCGTACTGGTAGAGCCTGCCGCTTCCGATTGCGGGGCAGGTCCACCCTTGCACCACCGGATTTTCCTCCCACTGTCCCCACCAAGGTTTTATGATGGAAGGTAGCAATTTGAAGGAGTCGGCCAGCCAATGATGATCGCCCGCAAAGCCCTTTCGCGCCGCACCGTCCTCCGTGGAATCGGAACCGCCATCGCCTTGCCCGTCCTCGACGCCATGGTGCCGGCCTTCGCCGCCAGCACGCTCCCCGGTGGCCGACCCGTCCGCGCCGCATGGTTCTACGTCCCCAACGGCATCGACATGCGCCATTGGACGCCCGCCGAGGAAGGTCGGCTCGGCACCCTGCCCGGAATCCTCGCCCCGCTCAACCCGGTCAAGAACGATGTGCTGGTCCTCTCCAATCTGACGGCCAACTGGGGGCGCCCCCTCCAAGTCGGTGCTGGCGACCACGGTCGCGCCGCCGCGGCCTACATGAGCGGCATGGAGGTTTACCGCACCGCCGGGGCCGACCTCAAGCTCGGCGTCTCGGGCGACCAGGTCATTGCCAACGCCATCGGCAGCCAGACCCGCCTCCCGTCCCTCGAAATCGGCATGGAGGAGGCGCGTATGGCCGGCAATTGCGACAACGGCTACTCCTGCGCCTACGCCTACAACATGGCGTGGAAGACCGAAACCCAGCCGCTGCCCCCGATCTCCAATCCCCGCAACCTGTTTGAACGCCTCTTCGGCACCGACGTGGTGGAGCCGCCCGCCCAGCACGCCAAGCGCTTGGCCATGCGCCGCAGCATCCTCGACGGCGTCATGGAGGACACCAGCCGCCTGCAGAATCAGGTCGGCCCGACCGACCGCCGCAAGCTGGACGAATACCTGACCTCGGTCCGAGAAATCGAGCAGCAGGTTGCGCGTTCCGAAAAGGACGGGCTCGTCATCGACACCGGCATGGAGAAGCCATACGGCGTCCCGCCCGAGTTCCCCGATTACTTCCGCCTCATGACCGACATCATGATGGTGGCCTTCAAGGCCGATTTGACCCGTGTCGCGACGGTCATGATCGGGCGCGAAGGCTCGACCCGAGCCTACCCCGAAATCGGCGTCCCCGACGGGCACCACCCGCTCACCCACCACATGGGCAACATGACCATGCTGGACAAGGTGCGCGAGATCAACTCGCTCCACCTGAAGCTGTTCGCCGAATTTCTTGCGAAGATGAAGGCGACGAAGGAGGGCGATTCGAATCTGCTGGACCAGTCGATGATCGTCTACGGCAGCGGCCTTTCGGACGGCAACGTACACACCCACGACCAGTTGCCAACGCTGCTGGCAGGTCGCGGCGACGGCTTCCTGACGCCGGGCCGCCACATCATCTACCAGCGCGAAACACCGGTCTGCAACCTGTTTGCGACGATGGCGGAGCGGATGGGCGTGCGTCCGGAGCACGTCGGCGATTCGACAGGACATTTAGCCGGCCTGTCCCTGAGCTAGTGGGGCAGGCTACCCTCCCACAATGCAATTCCAAGGCAAACTACCCATCGGCGTCATCTACAACACCTCGATGGACCGCCCTGATGCGGCCCTCGCGTTGGCGCTGCTTTACGGTCTAGAAGGGAAACGCGAATCGCGTGTAGGTTCCGTCTGCATAACTGGTTCCGGCTTGGGGGCGGCCGCATTCTGCGATGCCGTTTCCACGTTCTACCACCCCGGTCCGCCGCGAAACGCCAACCAGGCGTTGCCCGTAGGGTTGGCGCTCGAAACCCCGATGCCGCCCGATTCCCCCATGGTCCGGGCCGTAGTCGACCGCCCCGACTTCCCGCGAACAGTGAAGAAGGTCAGCGACACCTCCCTCGCCGAAGCCGTTCTGCGCAACGGCGTAATCTTCAACGCCGAGGCCCTGATGGTGTTGAGCGGCCCGGCCACGAATCTGGCCAAATCCTTGGACCTCCTCGACGTTCCGGCGCTCTACAAGAGCCGCGTGAAGACCTTGGTGGTGGTCGATTCCGGCCAGCCAACCAAGGACATCGCCGCCATGCGCCGCATTCTTGCCGAATGGCCGACCCCGGTGGTCTTCTGCGGTCGTGAGGTCGGCGACGCGGTCCCCTACACCGCTGCCAGCATCGCGAAGGATCTCGCTTGGTCGCAGGCACATCCGGTCGTCGAGGCATGGAAGGCGTCCGGCGGCAAGGACGTCCCGTCGATGGACATGGCCGCCATTCTCTACGCCGTGCGCCGTGACAAGGATCTCTTCACCCTCTCGGAACCAGGAAGGTTGGCGCTGGACGACTCCGGGCGCTTCCAGTTCACCCCCGGCGGAGACGGCAAGGTTCGATCCCTAGCCGCGCCCGAGGAGAAGAAGCCTGCCATCCTTGCGGCCTATTCGGAACTCGCAGCAGCCAAACCAGCCGCGCCGCAGCAGCGCTTCCGACCACCAGCCGCGGCCGCAGCGGCGGGTGCCGCCACGCCACCCCCGGCCCAAGTGCCGCAGAAGAAACCGTAGAGGCTCGCTGCGCCCGATCCGGGAGTGTGCGCCGGACGTTTGCGCCTAGAACTGGTACTTCAAGCCGAACTGCATGACCCGCGCCGGGTTGAACGTGCTGGCCATCACCCCGAAAGTCGTCGAGTTGATGTTCTGATCACCTGAGAAGAACGACGGGTGGTTCAGGACATTCACGCCCTCGAAGCGGATTTCCACTGAATGCCGCTCGGTGATGTGGACGGTTTTCTGCAGGCTGGCGTCGATGTCGAAGGACCACGGCCCGTAGAACATGCGCCGCTGCAGGGTTCCCACGGTTCCCGCGGTCGGGTTGGCGAAGACCTGGCCCTTGAAGTTTGGCGAGCCATCCGCATTCACGCCGGTTCCGTCCGAATTGATTGCGGACGGCGCGATGATCACCGGCCCGTTTCCGGTCATTTGGAACGACACGATGGAATTCAGTTGAGCGCCGCTGAGCGCCGTGTCCGCCGTGTTGTAGTACGAACGGAAATTGCTGGCCCGGTTGAGCGTACCGCGTCCCGAAAGAATCGAGAACGGCGCGCCCGACTGCCAGCTCATGATGCCGCCCATCGACCAGCCACCGATGATGCGGTCCAACCGCTTGTACGACAACCGGTGTTTGCCGCCGATTGGCAGTTCATACACGGCGTTGGCCTTGATCATGTGGCGTTGGTCGAAATTGGCAGGGGCGCGCTCGATCTTGGGGTTGTTGACGTCGAGGAACTGCTCCACCCGCGATTGCGAATCGCCAGCCGCGTCGCTCAATACCTTGGACCACGTGTAATTGGCCGTAAAATCCAAGCCCTCGAAGTAGCGGTGCCGGACCTCCAACTGCAGCGAATGGTAAGTGGAATTCGAGTAGTTGGTGAGCAGATCCGCACCCAGCGCGTTCGGATTCGGGAAGAAGTTCAGCGACCCGTTGAGGCCGTCGATCTGGTAGGTGCTGGCAAGCTCGCCGACCTCGCCGGTCTGGAGGTAGCCCTGCACGGTCGCGTTATTCAACTGCCCGCCGCCGCGCAGTTTGGCGAACACCGGCAGCGCCTGGCTCCCGGTGATGGCCGGGTTGTAGGCGGGATTGAATTTGCCGTTCTTCGCGAGCGCGAGGTAGCCGTTGCTCTGGGCTTTCAGGAAGTCGCCCAGGAAGCCGTTGGATTTGACGTCGATCTGGTTGTAATCGAAGGCGCGGTAGCCGTCGACCGCGTGGTTGCCGACGTAGCGGGCCTCGAAAACCGTCCGCCGGAATTCGTGCTGAATTCCGACTGACCACTGCTGGACGTATGGAGTCTTGAGTCCCGGCGCAATCAGGCCGATCGTGTTGAATGGGTTGTTGGAGTAGTTGTCGGCGATCGTCAGGGGCACTTGGTAGGTCGGCACCGGAATCGCGGGCAAGGAGGCGGTGACCCTTCCCGCCAGGCCGCTATTGCTGGAAACACCCGTCAATCCTGCGTTGCCCGCCATGTTGATCGGGGCCAGTAGCGCTTGGTCGTTCACGTAGAAGATCGAATATCCGGCCCGGAGGGCGGTCTTGCCGTTGCCGAATACATCCCACGATAGGCCGATATTCGGCGCGAAATCTTTCCAGTCGCGCTTGTACCAAGGGTTGCCCGCGGACGCGCCGGCGAAATTCAGGGTGGCGTTGGAGAGCAAGGTCTTGACGGGATCGCCGTTCTGCAATTGGGGAAGGAGCGCCAGCGAGTCCCGTTCGTCGGTGACACCCGGAATATCCCAACGGACGCCGATTGTGGCCGTCAGGCGCGGCAGGATTTTCCAGTTGTCCTGGATGTACAAGTCGTATTCCGCGAGCGCGTAGTTGCGGGTCTGCGAAGCCCCGTTCACAAACCCGGATTTCCGGCTGGTCACGTTGAACGATTGCGAATAGGAATCCACGTAACCACCCAGCGACGCCAGCAGGGCGTTCGCGTTCGCGACGTCGGCGCTGCGGATGCCGGTCAGGTCGGCGCGGGCCAAGGCCGGTTGCCCGGTGCCCATGGCGACACCATAGTTGGGGACAACGCCGGAATCGTCATATGCGCGGGATCGGATCTGCTGCGTGTGGAAGCCGAATTGGATGTAGTGCCGGCCATGCTGCCAGGCGGCGTTGTCCGAGACGACGTAGGTGTTGGTGGCGCGTCCCTGGGGCAGCATTTCGGCGACGGGATCTGTAAAGAGCATGCCGGTGACCAGGTAGGAGCCGAAGTTTTGTGAGGTGAGGAAGTCGCCCGGCGCGAGGTTGAAGCCGCCGCGGAGTTCGTTGGTGAGGCTCCCGTTAGGGGTCCAGCGCCATGCTGTCGAGAGGAAATGGCTGTGGTTGGGGTTGGTGACCTTGGGGATCGTCGAGAAGTCGGCCTCGAGGTCGGGTCTGTCCACATTGTCGCGGTTCCAAATGTATGAGCCGCTGAAGGACTGGCGCGAGGATAGGTTGTAGTCGAAGCGTGCCGTTACGTTGTCGCGCACCTCGTTGCTGCGCTGGTTGAAACGGTATCCGGCAGTATTGCGGAGCAGGGCCGCGGTGCTGTCGCCGACCTCGAAGCTGTTGATGGTGTTGGGGCCGGGGACTTGGGCCAGCAACTTGGCCATGTACGGGTCGACCTGGATCTTACGCAGTCCGAGCAGATCCACCTTGCGGACGACACCGCCCGTGTCCTTGTAGGTGTAGATTCCGTTGCGGGCGTCGGCGGTCAGGACGGTCGCGGTGACCGGGGACTGCTGGTTGGTGCGGACGGCCTCGTAGTTGAGGTAGAAGAACAGCTTGTCCTTGCGGATGGGGCCGCCAAGGGACCCGCCCAATTCGTTCTGGTTGAGGCGTGGGCGCGAGACGCCGCTCTGGTTGTTGAACCAGTCGTTGCCGGAGAAGAAGCTATTGCGGTTGTACCAAATGCCGCCGCCGTGGTACTTGTTGGTGCCCGACGGCGTTTCCATTGCGAGTTGCGCGGAGCCGCCGCTTGCCGCCGAATTGGCGTTGGACGTTACGAGCGTCATTTGCCGGACTTGGCCGAGCAGCGGGCGGTTCGGCGAATAGTCGAGGGCGTTGTCGCGGATGAAATTGTCCTGGATGTTGATGCCGTCCAGCGTCATGTTGGCGTAGGAGGTCCGCATGCCGTTGATGACGGAGGGGCCGTTGCCGTTGTAGGAGACGCCCGCCTGCGTTTGGATCAGGGCGAGGGGATCTCGGTCAAGCACGGGGAGTTTTTCGATTTGCTCGGTGGTAATTACGGTGGAGATTTCCGCGTTGCCGACTTGGACGGAGTCCGCGTCGGCGGTGACGTCCACCGATTGGGCGACGGATGCGAGTTGCAGTGTGACGGGCTGGACGTCGGTTTCGCGGGCGCCATCGACGTGGACATCCCGCAGTGTGCTGGTGAGGAAGCCCTGGGCTGCTATGGAGACGTCGTAACTGGCGGGTCGGATACCGATGAGGCGGTAGGTGCCGTCTTTGTCGGTCGTGGTGGCGAGAACGGTTGCCTTGCCGCCGGGCAGTGTCAGGTTCACTGCGGCGCTTGGAACCGGGGCCCCCGAGGTGTCCAAAACGGTCCCGATTACGCGGCCGGAAAACTGGGCTGGCAAGGGAGGGCAGAGCAGAAGCAGCGAAAGGCCCAACAGCGTCAACGAAAGCGAGGTTCTCATTACTTCTATTGGAACCCGAAAAGTGTCGCCGCGTCTTGAAAACTTTGCGGAAACTGGGCGGCCCGGCATGCAAACTGGCACCCGGTCACCCTGTTCCGGGAACGGAACGCCACCAAAAACGAAAGGCCCGCCATCGCGCCAGTGCGGCGTGAGGCGGGCCCTGTGATGCGATTCTCCCTGTTGCTTGGCCAGCGCGGCGGTCGGCCAAGATTCAAGGGAATCTGTTAGGCTTCGGCGGAATCGCCGCCCTTCTTCTTCTTGGCGGGGGCTGCGGGTGCGGCCGGGGCCGGCTTCGCCTTGCCTGCAGCTTTAGCCGGGCCCCGCTGCTGTGCAGCCGCGAGCCAGGCTGGTGGACGACCCCGACGCTTGCCGCCTGCGGCCAAGCGTTCGAGACTGAGGATTGCTTCCTCCAGCTGTGAGTGTTCCTGGCGCAACTCTTCCAGAATTTTCGTGATATCCATAGTTCTCCTTGCTGTGTTCCCCGGAGACTCTCCGAACCCCCGGTGCCTTTCAATGTTTTGAAACCGGAACGCTACTTCCGTATTCTTCCGACCCGCGCGCCATTTCAACAAACCCGACAACAGCTCCCGGACGGAAGTACTGTTCCGTTTACGGAACAAGCTGAGTGTATCACTACTCGCAGGTAAATTGCCAGCAAAAAATTACGGAGTCGTCGCAGTAGCTGTTGGAATGGTTCCAGGGATATTCGAATTGGGCTGCTGCGTGCCCTGCATATTGCCAGTTTGGGGAGTGGGAATTCCGCCGCGGCCCCCGCCGCGAGCCGGATCCTTCGAAATGTCGTACACGAATTCCCACTCATTGTAAGCCGCGCGTTGCTTGAATATCTTAATCCCCTCGCGCTCTACCTTGCTCGCCACGCCACCGATTCCGCCGCCGATCACCTGTCCGCCCATCCCTTGGCCGAGAGGTGTTCCCGTGTTGTTTCCGGCAATTCCACCGGTAGTTTGGCCCGTGGGGTCACCGCCTTGGCCCAATCCGTTGAATCCACCCGGACGCGGTGTCGTCAGGATCTGATTGATGAGGTTCGCGGCCGACTGGGGCGGTGCGTTCGGCTGGCTCTGGAAGCCGTTTCCGAACTGCGGATTCTGCTGGTTCTGTGGATTCTGGCCCGGCTGGAAGCCCATGCCGGGGACAGGGAAGCCTGGCGGAAAACCGGTCGGCGAGCCGGGGTTTTGTCCTTGTAGGCCGGGCTGGCCTGGGTTTTGGCCAGGAAACTGGCCTGGAATCCCCGGTTGGAGGCCGTTTTGGCCCGGCAACGCCGGGTAGCCGGTCGCGCCCGGAAGTCCGGGAATATTGGCAGAGACAATCCGGCCGTCGGGCAAAACCATCACCGGGCCGGAGATCGGATTCGCGCCGGAATTACCCGGATCCACGGCTCCGCCACCGGAAACGCCATCCCTCGGACGCCTCCTTGTGGCTAGGTTGGCACCGTCGGCGGCACCCCCGGCAGGCGGGGCGGCGCCGAGTCCCTGCATCTCCGCAATGAAGGTTTGCGGCGCATTCTTGTCGGTCTTTTTCGTGTTGTAGACGAGGGAATCGGTGAATACGCCGCCAGGGCCGACATGGATCAAACGCCACTCGTCCTTTCCTGTCAGCGGGTCCTTGTATTTACGACGGAGGAAGCGGAGGTTCTGGGTCTTCTCGAGGGCGTCGAGGTCGACCGGGAAGCGGTTGTACTTGCGGACGTAGAGCTCTATGGCCCGCGAAAACTGCCTGCCGCGGTCAATCAATTGCTGTTCCCGTTCGCGTTGCGCCTCGAAGGCTTGTCGCGGCAATTGCATGTAAAGCAGGACTGCGGCGGTTGCAGCCATCGCGAAAATCGCCAGCAGCGCGTAGCCGGATTCGGGATTCCTCTTGCCTTTGAAATCGCTTTCCATAGGAGCGGCCTCAGCCCGCGATGTTGTCTTGCACCTTGATGGTCTGGGTGCTCTTGAATTGCGTGTCCTCGATGGTGATCTGGTCCCGTTCAATGCGCACGACCCGGTAGCGCTTGAGGAAAATGTCGTTCTCGCCGGTGATCAGGATGGAATCGCCGTCGAGCAGGAACGCGGCCTTCCGGTGGTCGGCGACCGATTCCTTGAACCCGTAGTACTTGAACGTCATTTGCGGGGCCTGGGGTGGGGGAGGAGGCCCCGACGGTGCGGGCTGTACGGGTGGCGGCGGTGGCGGCTGGTTCACGGCGATCTTACCCACGTTCTTCGGGATCTCCACTTTGGCCACCGGCGGGGGCGGGGCTGCCCCGAAGACGAACAGGTTGCGGCCCGGGGCTCCCGCTTCGATGGCTTGCACTTTGGCGACCAAATCGAATTTCAATGTAGGATCGATGGTCGAGGGATCGGGCCTGTCCTCGGCGTTCTGCACGCCCAGACGGGGCGTCCAAGCGCCGCCGACATTCGCCTTGGACTTGGACCTCTTCGCCTGCGCGCCGCGCCCCCGTGGGGCCACTACGACCGGAGGCGGCAGCATCTGTGCCGACTGGCTTTGAATTTTCGGGGCCGGGGTCGACGGCGTGGATGGGGTTCCGTCGAAGAAGCCGTTCTCGTATAGGGAAATGCCCCCGCCGAAAACGACGATGCAGACCAGCGTTAGGACTTTCTTCCGTTCCGCGCCGAGTTTCACAAGGCACCCCCTTGATTGGTCGTAGCCGCAACGGGGACAGAAGCGTCCGCGCTCTCCCGGACGAAGGTGTCAAGCTTGAAATTCACGGTCAGAATATCGGTCTTTGCCCGTGGCGTCGCCGTCAGGGTTTCAATGATGAGGAACCTTGGCGACCGGTCCAGCAGGTTGACGAACTTTACCAGCTGCGGGTAGGTGCCTTCGAGGTTGAAGGAAATCGACATCATGTCCAGCGTGGTGTTGCCGGCATCGTCCTCGGATCCGGCGACCGGCTGCAGATTGATGCTGCCCCCGGCCTTCTCCATCCCGGCCGTTTTCGCCGTTTCGGTCAGTTCGCGCAGAATCGTCGAATAGGTGCGACGCCTGGAGGTCATCGATGTCGCGAGGAACTTCTGCCCTTCGGCCTTTCCCCTTTCGATGGTGGCTGCGAGCGTCCGGCTGCGAACCAGCCGCAGTTGCTCTTGTCGCTGCGTTTCCACCGCCGCGGCCAGTTGACGTCCCACTTCTTCCGGCGACGAATCGAACACATGGAAAGCGAAGGCCGCGGCGACGAGGTTGGCAATCAGTAGAACGCCGAGCGCGATCCGCACCAGCACTTGCGGCTCGGAGATCGCGTCCCACGGGATTTTCGACGGCAGCGGGTTAAAGCTTTTGGGCATAATTCACCGAAAGACGGTAGTGGTAGACGGGGTCGCTCTGCGTTGGTGCGGCGATGGCGGTTACTTCCGTGGACCCGAACACGTCGGATCCCTCCAGATTCGACACGAACATGATGACTGGCTCGGGGGCCTCCGACTCGACGGTCATGTCCAGCGACAGCTGGTCGTTGCCGGTGACCTGCGGTCGGATCACGGCGATTCGAACGTTGTGGGGCAGAACGCCAGCGAGGTCGGAAAAGATCTTGGTCCAACTGATGCCCTTGCGGCGGATGATTTCGTTGATCAGGACGCTGCGGTCCAGCACCACCTCGTTTTCCGGCAGTCTGAGTTCGGCGTCGAGCTTGGCCTGTTCGGCCCGGATGCTCGCGAGGCGGCGGTTGGTGGCGGTGAGGTCCGACGCGGACGCGGCCGACATGGAGCGCTCATTGACCGCGATGGTGCTGAGAAGCGCCAAAGAGACCAGGAGCAAGACGCCGGTGGCGGCGGACGCGATGAGAATGGCGCGGTCGCGGCGGAACGGCTGGCGAGCAAGGTTGATGGGGATTCTCATGCGGCTTTCTCCCTTGTGCCGCCCTGGACAGATGCCAAGTACCCGGCGAGACCGGGGTTTTCGTCCGGCAACACGTGGACGGGCAGTTCGAGTTCTGCGGCAAGGCGGTCGGCAGTGGCCTCGGCGTCGGGGCCGAAACCGGCGAGGATGATCTGCCCGGGGCGGGAGCCCGTCTGGTCTTCCATGTAGATCAATGTGGTGTAGAGGTCGGCGGAGATTTCGGCGAGCATGCCGTCCGGGTCCGGGGCCAGTTCGAGTGAGCGGGCCAGGGAAAGGACGCCGTTGTTCACCGCGAGTACTGTGAGCGTGCCGGAATCGAGATGTGCGGCGAGCAGCGACCCGGTAGCTGGGAGCAGTTCCAGAACCGCCAGTGGTGAGCAGGTCACGAAGCCGGGTTCCAGGTTGGCGGCTCGGAACGGGGCCTCGTAATGGGTGATGACTTCTGCAGGCGCGACGGCCACGACAACCTTGCTGCCGGTCTGGACTTGGTAGGAGATGGCGGCGGAATCGACGTCGAACGGCAGCGTGCGGCGCAGTCGGAAGCGGACCAATTGCAGCCGTTCCTCCTCTTTGCCTGGGAATGTTTCGAAATCCAGCACGGCCAAACGGACGGCGTTGGAGGGGAGGATGAGTGCTGCCCCGCGCTTGCGGCGTCCGGAGGCTGGCGGCACAAGCGACGAGACTGCGTGGGCGAAGGCTGCCGGGTCGGCGACATTGTCCTTCACCGGCGAAGGCACTAGAACGCCGGGGGTGAGGGGAATTTCCCGCGCGGCGGCAGGCGGACGGGTGCGGGACATCGCGATGCGGTCCGCGCCGATCTCGAAGGCGAATTCCGGCGGCGGGTCTTCCAGCAGCTTTTGCAGTCTTGTGAAGAGGCTATTCAATCAGGGGCACCTTGGGTGATCGGCCGGGAAATGGGGACGCACCACATTATGATGACGCTGGATTGGGGGGTGGCGTGTACTGGTTTGACGAGGCGGTTGACCGGTTGAAGGGGGGCGTTGGAGACATTCGATTACGATGGTAGTGGTGAAAGCTAGCGAACTGCGGCGTTGGTTGAAGGCGAATGGCTGCAAGTTTGAGGACGGCACCCGGCACACCAAAGTTATTCGAGATGGCAAGGTCACTTGGATGCCGCGTCATCCCGCCCAGGAAATCAAGACAGGCACACTCCATGCGATCTTGAGAGATCTCGATATGAAGGAAGGATTGAAATGACGGTCTATCCGGCGTTGTTTGAGCCAGCACAAGAGGGCGGGTTCGTGGTCAGGTTCCCAGACTTCGGCTATGGTGTGACCCAGGGCGACACCGAGTCGGAGGCGCGGGAAATGGCCTCGGACCTGTTGGGTTGCTTAATTGGGGACTGTATTGCTGCCGGAACCGAGTTGCCACCGCCTTCAGCACATTCGGGATCGCTGACGCGCATGGTGCAACCGTCCGCCTCGGTTGCCGCAAAGGCGGAGTTGTACGCGGCATTCCGGTCTGCCGGAATCCGAAAGGATGAGTTGGCGGACAGGCTCCGGGTTTCCGCCACCAGCATTGATCGGCTCTTTGATGTCCGGTATGCCAGCCAGATCGATCAGTTGGAGTCGGCTTTCCGCGCCATGGGCAAGGGAATGTCCATCGCGATTCGAGACGCGGCTTAGAGTTGCCATTCGCCCGCTAGGGACCCTACTCGATAAACGTCACCTTGTTGATCTCGCGCAAGGTCGTAATCCCCAGCCGCACCTTCTCCACCGCCGATTCCCGAAGGAACGTCATCCCCTCTTCGCGGGCCATGCGCTTGATTTCCGACGCCGGGCGCCGGTCGAGGATCAGTTCGCGGATCGGGTCGCTCAGGTCGAGGAGTTCATGGATGGCGGTACGACCCCGGAATCCCGTGCCGCCGCACTCGAAGCAGCCTTCTCCCTCCATGCCTTCGACGTCCTTCCACTCCGCCGGGTTCAAGCCGCTTTCGATCAATAGCGATTCCCCATATTTCACGGGCCGCTTGCAGTGTTCGCAGTTGAGCCGAACCAGCCGCTGCGCCAGAATGCAGTTCAGCGCCGAGACGAAGTTGTAAGCCTCGACCCCCATGTTCAGGAAGCGGCCCAGCACGTCGACCACGTTGTTGGCGTGGACCGTCGTGAAAACCAAGTGGCCCGTCAGCGCCGAATTGATCGCGATCTGCGCCGTCTCCTGGTCGCGGATTTCGCCGACCATGATCTTGTCCGGGTCGTGGCGCAGGATCGAGCGCAGGCCACGGGCGAACGTCAGCCCTTTCTTCTCGTTGACCGGAATCTGAGTGATGCCCTTGAGCTGGTATTCGACCGGGTCCTCGATCGTGATGATCTTGTCCTCGTCGTTCTTGATTTCGCTCAGCGCCGCGTAGAGGGTAGTAGTTTTGCCCGAGCCGGTGGGACCGGTGACCAGCACCATCCCGTAGGGCTCCATGATGTAGCGGCGGAATTTGGCCAGGTCCGCCGCGCCGAAACCGACCACGTCGAGCGACAGTTTGGCGAACTTCTCGCTCATCGACTCCTTGTCGAGCACGCGCAGGACTGCGTCCTCGCCGTGGATCGTTGGCATGATGGAGACGCGGAAGTCGATCAGGCGGCCCTTGTAGCGGACACGGAAACGGCCGTCCTGCGGGACGCGGCGCTCGGCGATGTCGAGTTCCGACATGACCTTGATACGGGAAATGATGGTCGAGTGCCAGTCCTTGGCGATCGGCGGCATGGCGTAGTGGAGGACGCCGTCGATGCGGTACTTGATGACGACTTCCTGGTCGCGCGATTCGATGTGGATGTCGGAGGCGCGGCGTTCGAGCGCGTTGAAGATGGTGGTGTCGACGAGCTTGATGACCGGGGCGATGTCGCTGTCGCCGGCCGCAAGGCGGTCGATGGAGAGCGTTTCGTCGGAGTTTTCCTCGTCGCCGATGACGTCGAGGGCGAAACCTTCGGTGACCTCCTCGAGGACGCGCTGGCTTTGTTCGGTCTTTTTCAGCAGGTCGCCGATTTGGGAGGCCGTGGCGACCTTGACCTTGAGGCGCTTGTGGAGGAGCAGTCCGAGTTCGTCGATGGTGGCGAGGTTGCGGGGGTCGGCGAGGGCGATTTCGAGGGTTCCGTTGCGTTCGCCCAAGGGGACGAAGTTGTAGCGGAACATGAGGTCGACCGGGATGGTGCGGAAGAGGTCGTGGTCGATGGCGCCTTCGCGGAGGTCGACGAATTCGCAGCGGTAGCGGGCGGCGGCGGCGCGGGCCAGCTCGGCCTCGGCGGCGAGGGCGGGGTTGGTCTGCTGGGAGATCAGGATCGTCGGGGGGATTGCGGCTGGGATGCCGTTGGGTTGGGTGCCCATGGGTTAGGGGTGCCTCGGGAGGATCTGATTTTGGACGTTCGCCACACTATGATGACGCGGTTGGGGGGCTGGGCGTGGAGGTGGGACGCGAAATCGCTGCGGGGATGGGCGGATAATAGTGGACATGACGTTTCGCGTTGTCCTGGAATACGACCCCGTGGCGGATGCCTACTCCGCTGTGTGCCCCGAATTGCCGGGTTGTGCGACGGCTGGCGACACCGAGGCCGAGGCGCTGAAGAACGCTGAAGAGGCTATTCGGCTTTACTTGGAGCCGTCGGACCTCTGGTTGCCGGATAACGCGAGCTTGGCCGAGGTGAGAGTTGGGTGAGCGGGGCACGCCGAGACTCACGGCTGATCGGGTTATCGCGGTGCTGAGGTCTGCCGGATTCATCCGAATCGGCACAGCCGGCAGCCATCAGAAATGGCGCAACCAGGAGACGGGAAAGCAGGTGATCGTTCCGTACCATCGTGGCCGGATCCTGCCGTTTGGGACGATGCGGTCCATTGTTGAAGGCAGTGGAATCGCGGTCGAGCGATGGATCAATTAGCGGACGTACCACGGGCGGTACTTTGGGGAGTCACGGCCAAGTGTGCGGACGTTACTCGTTCCGGACGCACAGGGGGAACTGGATTCCCCCACGGCCAGCGGAATGGGTCATGAAGTCGAAGAACCAATACCCCGAGCCCTCATATGTGGAGCTTGCAATCTGGTGCGGATACGTAAGTAGAATTCCGCCCGCCATTCGGTACGGCTTGGGGTGGGGTTCCGTCTGCCAGTAGGGAGGGTCGCTGTGGTACAGACCTGCGAGTTCTTCGATGGCGGGCAGTCGCCAATTGGTGAATCCGCCGACACTAGAGGCCTCGCAGTAGGCTATTGCTTCCGATTGAGACATGTCCTTGTCACGGTTTTTCGCCGCCCACATCAGGCTCGCTTTCGGATCGATCCAGTATCCGTCGGCCTGCGTCTTTTTCTGCTGCGCCTCGGATTCCGGGCGCTCAGTCTTAGCGACGGCGCTGGTACCGCTGACTGGTTGACGGATCAACCCCGGTTTCGGGGTGTCTAAAAGTGCTTGACACAGAGAGAGGTCTCTTTACTGCTTCCGCCCCAAGTCTTGAGCAACTTTCCTTTCGCTCTGCGGACTGGCTGGGCCGCCCGCCTCGTCCCTTGCCGCACACAGCCAGCCCAGCCGTGCCCAGGACGCAAACCATGTTCCAATCTTCTCTGTGGCTTCCGGTGCCATGCCAACGGCATCCCCTAGCGGCATTCCCTCGCGAAGAGCGCTCAGGATTCGAATCTCACCCTCCTCCAGCGGACGATAGTACACCGTGAAATCGACGCGGTGTACCGCCAGGAAAACCGGCTTGGGCTCCACCATTCTGTACTTGCGGACGATGCTGCGCTCTTTGCCGCGCAGGACGGAGTTGCTGGCCATGCCCTGGCCGGAGCCGGAAATACCCTGCACCCGGATCCGGAGATCGTCCACCGGGTAGCTCAGTTCCAGCAGCCCGATGTGCGGCTGAAGCCCGAGCCGCGTTTGCGGCCCGAGATCCGCGAGATGTTCCGGTCCGACAGGCTCTTCCGAGCAGCCGTCAAACGCCTCAATGTGAGCCCATTCGAGACGCACCATGTCCAGCGCGAGAGGGAGCTTTTCGTCCGCATACCGGGGATGCTCGGTCAACCACTGTTCCAGACGCGAGCCGAGGTCCCGCATGGTGAACGAAGACGAAGGCTCGTCGGTCAGGTACGCCTGGGAAAGCCGATGGAACGCCCGCGTTCCGAGAATGGCGCACAGCCCAGGGAAATCGTCGCGGAGCGAATCGAGGATGCGGTACCAGTAAGAGTGGCGATAGATATCGAGGCGCTCGGTTGCCGTTAGTCGGTCGTTCCTTCGAATTAAGGAAGCTGCCGCTGACCGCTTTTGTGTTTTCGTCCCCAGCGGGGCCATGATTCCCCCCGCGACCGTGCGCTGAAAGTCGAGAAGCTTCATCGCGGCCCTTCGTTCAAAGCGAATTCTGACGTCCTGTCACTCGTAACGCGGGATTCGGTTTCGGGTGCCTTCGGCAGATAGCGGGCAGCCTTCAGCGCCTCGTTGTGGACTCTTTGAAAACTTGGAATCCGGTCATCCCATTCGAGCAGGGTAGGTGTTGGACCCACGCGCTGAATGGTGTGTTCGTAAAGCTTCCAGACCGGGTCGATCACGGGGTGATCGTGTGTGTCGAGTATATACTTTTCTAATTTGGAATGTCCTGCGATATGGATTTGGGCAACACGTTCGGGCGGTACGCTGTTCACATACGTGTATGGATCGAAGCCGTGATTTCGCGACGAGACATAGATGTTGTTGACATCCAGAAGAATCCCGCAGTCGGCTCGCTCCACGACTTCGTCGAGGAACTCCCATTCCGTCATTTCCGAAATATGAAACTCTGCGTAACTGCTGACATTCTCGATAGCGATGGGGACCTCCAGAAACGAACTGGCCTCGCGGATTTTATCGGCAGCAACCTTGGCCGCTTCAAATGTATACGGCATGGGCAGCAGGTCGTGAGTGTATCTGCCGTCCACGCTCCCCCAGCACAGATGATCGGTCAGCCACGGGGTGCCGGTTCTCTTCACAAGGTTTTTGAGGCGCCGGAGATGCTCGCGGTTCAGGCGTTCCGCCGAGCCGAAATACATGGAGACGCCATGCTGCACTACGTGGTACTGATCGAGTATCTGGTCCAGAATCTGCAGAGGACGTCCGCCATCGATCATATAGTTTTCCGAGATGATCTCGAACCATCCCACTACTGGCTTGCGTCTTAGGATATGGTCGTAGTGGGGAATACGAAGGCCGATACCGATACCGAAGTCGGTAAACCCGTTGAATCGATTGGCTGGCATAACGTTTTCCTTTGCGTCAGCTCTCAGCTAAGTTCCTATCCATTGTTGGGCCGAATCAGACTGGTTCTTCGCTGTTTTATGTGGGTAGGACCTTCAGGTCGAGCTTGCCGGCGATGAGGTAGATCATGGTGATGAGGTTCTTGTCGGAGCGGTAGCCGCGCGCTTTGGCCTTGGCGGCTTGAATGAGGCTGTTGATGCCTT
>CAIVPR010000108.1 GCA_903907865.1 uncultured Acidobacteriia bacterium | reverse complement strand
GTCGCGCTCTCAAACACGCGCGCCGTCTTGTCTTCGCTGCCGGTCGCCACCAGCCGCCCGTCCGCGCTGAACGCCACGGAATTGACCGCACCCTGGTGGGCGAGACGGGACACCTCCTTCCCCGTCGCGCTCTCAAACACGCGCGCCGTATTGTCAAAGCTGCCGGTCGCCACCAGCCGCCCGTCCCCGCTGAAGGCCACGGACCAGACCGTACCCTGGTGCGCGAGTCGGGCCACCTCCTTCCCAGTCGCGCTCTCAAACACGCGCGCCGTCTTGTCTTCGCTGCCGGTCGCCACCAGCCGCCCGTCCCCGCTGAAGGCCACGGAATAGACTCTACCCTGATGGGCGAGACGGGACACCTCCTTCCCCGTCGCGCTCTCAAACACCCGCGCCATATTGTCATAGCTGCCGGTCGCCACCAGCCGCCCGTCCCCGCTGAAGGCCAAGGAATTGACCGGACCCTGATGGGCGAGACTGCTCTGCAGCCGCCGAAGGAGCGGGAGATCGTCGGGAAGGGACTGTAGGGCATCAAGGGTTGGCGTATGCTTGTACGATTCCAAGCCCAAGAGGAAAGACGTCCCGATCAGATTCGGGCCTTGAGCCTGAGTAAGCAAACTCTGTACGTTGAGTCCTCGCGCCGTCGAGAGTTGCCCGTATCTCGTTGCAACTACCTCCGCCAGCCGCGCCTGCTCAGCCTGGGCCAATGCCTCGGTTTTCTGATTGGCCGCGTCCCGGGCGTTCGCTTCCGCAATGGAGCGCAGTTCTTGCTCCACCTTCTGCGCGTTCCTCGCGGTTGCCTCCGCTTGCCGTGCGCGCTGGGCTTGGCTAACTGCCTCGTTTTTCTGAATCAAGGCAAATGGAAACAGAATGGCCGCCACCAGAATCCCCATGCCTACGGCAGCGGCCGCCCCCAACGCAGCCACCCGCGCCCAGTTGGTCCTGCGGTTCTTGCCGATCCAGCTATCATCGAAGACCCGCCGATAAATCTCGTTCCGGACCCGCAACAGACCATCCGCGCGCCGCACGATTCCGGAAAGGCGCAGCCAGGCAGATACAGGATCGGCCTCTTTGTCGGGAACTTCCCTTCCCCTCCAGACATCGCGATAGCGATGAAGGACTGCGTCGCGATCTCTCGCCCGTATCGTCAGCATGTCCCGCACGAATTGGAGGTTGCTGTCCTTTCCTGCGTGTTCCCCGAAGAACAAACTCTCGATGCGCGCTTCGATGCCCGAGGTAAGCGGCTGCTCGGAGATCGATTCGAAAAACACGGAGCGTCAAATACGGGTGCCCGCTCGTGTATCGAAAAACGACGCGGACACGGTCACGGTCAACTCCAAGGTCGCGCACCGCCTCGTCTTCGGTGAAGTCATCAAGGTCGACCCGCTGGCCAATATTGAAAGGCGTGCGGTCGGGGTCCTTCATCAGATCACCGGGAGACGCCACGCCCAGAAGCACGAACGACAATCGCGCCAGCGCTTTCGAGGTGGCGCGGGCGTTGTACAAGTAGCGGATCGAGGCGAAGAAGTCGTCGGTAAAGTCGAGGCGTAGCGTCGTATCGATCTCATCGACGAAAACCACGATGCGCTCCGGGATCTCGAGGAGCACCACATCCGTCAGGAAACGATTGAACCGCTGCGCCACGCTGAGGGTCCCATGCCTTTCCCACCACTCCGCCAGCCCGGTGCGCAATTCCAGTTGATCGGCAAGCTTTTCGAGAACGCCGCGATACCACTGATCCGCCGTAGCGCTGGCCCCGATCTCGGTGAGGTCGATGATGACCGGCTTGATGTCCTCCTCGATGAGTTTCTCCGCTGTGCGGATCATCAGGCTCGACTTGCCCATCTGCCTGGGAGTGAACACATAGGCGAAGTCGCCCTCCCGGCAAAGGCGCGGCAGGATAGCGTCGGCGGGGCGCTCCACGTAAGAGCCCCCACCCGCCTGAACCGTTCCACCCGCGACAAAGGGAGCGGTCGATTCAGGGTTGCTCATAGACGCTCGCGGAAATACTGTGCGTACAAACTACAGCGCGGAACGATCTTGCCGGACTCGGATTCACCAGACCGGCACCTTTCAGGCGCTCGGCCAGCCGAGCGTCCGGACAGCCGCTTCCTAGGGTGACCTGTTTGAAGGCGGCAACTTGCTCGGGATACCGCTGGAGACGTTGGAAGTAATGCCTGAGATGGTCGCCGAACGGGCCGCCGTCTTCGAAGGCACTGTCGAACAGTTGTTTGGGCGTCAGGCCGGACCTCACAACGTAATACGCCTTGCGCGTCAGGTACGGCTGGCCGTTGACCAGATTGTACAGTCGGTCTAAATCCGGCGGGGAAAGGGGAGTGCCGTGCAGAGCGTTCAATTCTTGAACTTGAGCCTGATTGAAGTCTGCGAGGGCGAGGATCTCACCGACATTGAAGGGCGATTCGTGGTCGCGGTCGATGAAGAGATAGGGCTCCGTAGAGGTGACGAGTACCAAGTCCAGATTCTTCCAGATCCTCTTCTTCAGCGGATTCGCGCGGGCGTTATGCCAGGAGCGCAACATGCCGAAGAAGTCATACAGGAACTCGCTCTGGAACAGGATATCGGCTTCATCGATCGCGAGCACGAAGGGTGTGTCGAAGGGTTGGAGGATCTGCTTCTCCACGTAACGGGTGCAGTTCTGCGAGTCCGAGAGGCCCGCGTCCCAGAATCGCGCGACATCACGCTCCAAGTCCAACTGGTCGGCGACCGATTCGGCAAAGCGCCGGAAGAAAGCGGAACTGTTGCGGAGCGTCTCCTGTCCCAGCGTCTGAAAATCGATGAAAGCACAGCGATTGCCCAGATCGATGGCAGATTGCAGCGTCCGCACCAGCAGCGAGCTCTTTCCCATCTGTCGCGACCCCTTGATTACGAGGGTTATGCCCTGCTGCGACATGAGCTTCGAGGCGACCGCGTCCGAATCACGCTGAATGTACCAAGGGTCGTCGACATCAAGAGCGCCACCCGGCGGGGGCAGCGGCGCGGAGTATAGGGGCGCGCCGTTGCGCTGGGAGGCGGGGCCGAGGTGGAGGGCCGGCTGTGCCAATGCTGTGCCCGTAGCCGCAGCCGAGAGTTCCTGGATCAGTTGCGCCGTATCGGCTTCTCCCTGCCAAAGCGCATACTGGAGCGGGTCGAGCCATGCGTTCAAGGGATACGGCAGTGGGCCGTCATAAGCCAAGCGGACAGGTAGTATGCGGGGTGCGCCGGCACCCCTGGCGGCTGGGCTCACGGACATATTAACTTCGCTCACGACCATCTTGCTGGCACACGATGCGGCAGTAAGCAAGACAATCTGGAAGTCGCAGCCGCGCACATGTTCCTCGATTTCCGGGCCCCACTCCTCGCCCACCGTAAGCGTGCGATTCGATGAACACTTCGTGCCCCTGCTGCCTGAGGGCATCGCAAACGCGCCCGGCCAGCGAATGGTCCGGCTCGACATTACGCTTATAACTGATGAAAATCTTGGCGGAAGCCCATCCGATTATCGTATCGCAACGCAACGGCACCTGTGGTTGCCAAAACGACGCCGACCCTGATCCCGAGTCACAGTCCACGAAAATAAATCCGCATTCCCCCTAACCCCAACAAACCAAAACCCAAACCGCCACTCCTACAACCGTAGTACCAAGCCCTCATGGTTCGTTTTCCACCCCCTCGCACGCTAACATCGTCGCGCGATGGAAAACTTGACCCAAAACACCGAACACACTTCCGCCCCGGTCCCCCCGACCACCCCGAAACCGCGCTCGGAGGCCCAGATCGCCGCGTCCCGAGCCAACGGAGCCAAATCCAAAGGCCCCAAAACCCCCGAAGGCAAGCACATCGCCGCCATGAACGCCGAGCGCCACGGCCTCCTGTCCCGCTTGGCCGTCATGGACGGCGAGGACCAGGCCTGCTTCATCCAGCTCGCCCACAACCTCAGCGAGCTCTTCCAGCCCGCCGACGAGCACGAGGAAAACCTCGTCGAAATCATGCTCACCTCCATCTGGCGCCGCACCCGCGCCATCGCTATGGAGACCTGCGGCTTCTCCTTCTTCTACCGCTACCAGACCCGCCTCGCCGTCGAGCAAAACAACCCCGGCGGTAGCCACTTCGATCTGGCATTCGCCGGCCTCTCCGCCAGTCTCGCAAACAACAAGGACGCCGACGCCCGAGCCCTCGAACTCCTCCACCGCTACGAGATCCGCCACACCCGAGCCTACAACCGAGCCGTCAAAGACCTCTTCGCCTACCGCAAGCTCCGGGGCCTCCAACCCATCCCCACCTTCGACCAATCCGCCGCCGCCCAATCCGGCCCGCCGGACGCCCCTGCCATCCCCACCCCCACCCCCGCCCAAACCGAACCGCGCGCGCAAGCAAGCGGTCCCCAAATCCCGACCAACGCCGCCCCGCTTCTGCCAACCCAACATCCCGTTCTACCAAACGAACCCAAGCCCACCCCCACGCCAACCCCGTCGG
>CAIVPR010000107.1 GCA_903907865.1 uncultured Acidobacteriia bacterium | reverse complement strand
GGTTGGTGCAGGCGACGCCTGCTCTTGATGTTGGCTACAGCATAGCGAAAACGGGGGTGCGCAGCAAGACGGTCCGGTGGGTAGGATCTTGCTGGTCGTTTTGAGGCGGATGGTTATCCTAATGCGTTCCTCCATCGCACCGCTCGGGGCCACCGAACGTGACTTCGGTGGAGGCGTTATCGCGAGAGTTAGGGATTTCTACCGATACGCTCGAGCGTTGGCGGTCTGAGGCCCTGACCAGTCCCGTTCGCGAGAGGGCCTGGTCAGCGGCGGCTCGGCTGGACGCGGTTCTGACGACGACGTCGTTGGACGAGGCGACGCGCAGTGCCTGGTGCCGAGAGCACGGCTTCTTTGCGCAGGAGCTCGAGTCGTGGCGAGTGAGCGCGACGCAGGCCCTGGCGGAGCCGGAGGAACGGCGTGCGAGCCCGAAGGTTAGGCCAAAGAGCCGGACTGCGTTTTGGGACGAAAAGTTGCGCCACACACTAATTCGAGATCAGAAAGCGGTGTCCGCGCTCACGGACATGGGGTATCGTGTTACGAACGTGTGGGCAGTTCCCTGAAGCCGTCGCAGCGTGCAAGAAAGTCTTTGGCGAGGCTGCTGAAGTGGATTGACGGTGGTCGGAGAAACTTGGAGCTAAGAAGGTGGAAGATGATCTGATGCAGGGCCAGCTGTTCTGGCCGGACGCCGCGACCGCCGGAGCGGCGGGAGCCGGATCCGGCAGGTGCCGCGTGGCCCGGCATGCTGCGCCGACGGTGATCGACCTCTTCTGCGGATGCGGAGGCCTCTCGAAGGGGTTTCTGGACGCCGGCTATCAGGTTCTGCTCGGAATCGATTCCGACCAAGACGCCCTCAAGACCTACGGTGCCAACATCAAGGGCGCCAAGGCAATGTCCATCGATCTATTCGATTTTTCCTACACCAGCAAAATCAGTGCCCTGCTTGCCGGCAGAGCGGTTGACGTCGTGGTGGCCGGTCCGCCATGCCAGGGATTTTCCCTGACGGGGCCGCGCAAGTTTGGTGACGACCGGAACCGTCTCTATCTTGCCGTCTTCGAGGCGGTCAGAGCCCTCCGCCCAAAGGCCGTTGTCATAGAAAACGTAAAGGGAATGAAAACCCTCTACAACGGCGAGATCAAGGATGAAATCGTCCGGCGCTTTCGAGAGCTCGGCTATTCGATGCCTGAGCCGGAGATCCTGTGTTCCGCCGATTATGGTGTTCCCCAGATCAGGGAGCGCCTCTTCTTCGTGGGTCTGAGGAACGATCTCGGAGCGTTTGATTATCCCCATCGTTCCCATTCACCGGCAAACTACATTACCTGCGAGGAGGCGATCGGCGATCTTCCCGGACGCGAAGTCGAGCAGGGATCGGAGGAAGATGTCCATCGCGTGCCGCCTAAGCACGTCTACCAGAAGAAGATGCGAAGGAACCAGAAGGGCCTCTTCAACCATGTCGCGACCCAACATACTGAATACGTGAAGTCCGTGATACGCCAGGTACCGGAAGGCGGGAACTACAAAGATCTGCCGCCGGGCGTCGGGGAAAGCAGGAAATTCAACGAAGCCTGGACCCGCTATCACAGCGCAAAGCCGTCGCGGACCATCGATACGGGTCATCGAAATCACTTTCATTACCGGTATGACCGCGTGCCTACAATCAGAGAAAACGCACGGCTGCAGTCGTTTCCGGACGACTTCGTATTCATTGGACCGCGGACAAAGCAGAACAAGCAGGTGGGCAACGCAGTTCCGCCATTGTTGGCAGAAGCGATTGCGACACACCTTCTGAAGTACATCAGGCACGAACCGTGATGAAGCCGAAGGCTCTGTGGGCGATAGACCTGTTTGCCGGTTGCGGAGGTCTGTCAGAAGGCTTCGAGAAGTCTGACCTGTTCAACGTTCTGGCTCATGTTGAGTGGGAGCCGGCCCCCGTCGCCACACTGAGACGACGAATCGAGACGACCGGGTCGGCGGATGATGCGGAACGGCGTGTCATGCGTTTCGACATGCAGCGATCGCGGGAACTCTTCGACGGCTGGAGCGGAGACCCGGAATATGGTTCGGGAGTCGGTCTGTCCAAGTTGGTGGAGGAGGCCGGAGGGGTTGACGTCATCATAGGCGGTCCGCCCTGTCAGGCATATTCTTTAGCGGGCCGTGTTCGAGACGAGCACGGGATGCATCTGGACTACCGCAACTACCTGTTCGAAAAATATGTGGAGACGGTGAAGGAGTATCAGCCCGGTGCCTTCGTCTTTGAGAACGTACCGGGAATGCTCACTGCTGCTCCGGGCGGCGTGAGCATCATCGACAGAATCAGATCCGATTTCAAGAAAGCCGGCTACGAGATTCTTGGCGACCTGAGAAGAGCCGCGATTAGCCTTTGGGACTACGGGGTGCCGCAGCACCGAACTCGGGTCATCATCCTTGGGCTGGATCGAAAGGTCTATCCAAATTATGCCGTTTTGCTTGAGCGATTTTACGGCGAGCTTCTTCCAGGGCGAAAGAGTAATCCAGTCTTCGCCGGGGCGGCCTTGGGGGATCTCCCCCCTTTGCATCCTGCAAAATCACCTTACAGGGTTGGTGGGCGGCAGTTTTCCCATACCCCCGATCGTACCGACATCAGAGACCATGTTCCGCGGTTTCACAACCAACGGGACATCGCTACATTCCGAATGTTGGCGAAGGATCTGCTGCTTTCGCCGGAGAAGCGAAAATATTCCACGGGTGAAGATATTCGTCGGCTCTACGAGGAGCGGACCGGAAAGACGTCCGCCGTTCATAAATATTTTGTCATTCGCCCCAATGAACCCAGCAACACCATTCCAGCCCACCTCTATAAGGACGGGCTGCGGCACATACATTGGGACCCCGACCAGGCTCGCAGCATCACGGTTCGCGAGGCGGCTCGGCTTCAGTCGTTTCCGGATGATTTCGAGTTTGTCGGCGCACAGATGGATGCTTACAAGATGATTGGCAATGCTGTGCCACCTGCATTTTCAAGAACCTTGGCTGAGGCCTTGCATGAATTGCTGTCATCAGTCGCTGTCTCGCACACCAAAAGGAACCCGCGCAGATGAAATGGTATTAGCAGCTGACGGTACTCCAACAACGGGGACATTTCCGCCTACGTTGAGTGTGTCGCAGCCGGGTACCTTAGACAGGTTTCCCGATGGTCGCACTTTGCGTCGCCATGCTTGCTACTGTTTCGCAAGCAATGTCGTCCAATGCCGTTTTGAGCTGAGCATCATCCATGGCACCAAAAAAAGTCAAAGGCATGCGGCGCACCAGGCGCTTCTGAATCTCTCGCATCAGCATCTGCCTCGGCACCTTTGTTCTGGCAGCCTCAGCTAAGAAGGCTGTTGCAGAAGCGCGGACCAATCGCCGATCCCCAAAAACGGCTGGACGTTCCATCAGCTGCACCAACTCGTCTTCGCCCATAGCCCTCATGAGGTTGTGACGATCTTCCGGCGGCGAGCTGTCGTCGCGGAGAACATACGCCCGCCACCAGAGCCTGCCAAGCGTGTTGCGGCGCCCGCCAATAAATCTGTCGATCGACGTACCCTTGTCCCCTTCGCCGGGAAACCGCCAGCGAACAATGTCCGGCACGACCATGCAGCAAAGATACTGCCAGACCGACGGCTGAGCCGCTTCGTGTGCGCTGATGCGCATCTTCTCGAAAAGATGTACTGCAGTTCGCTGGTCGAACTGCTGGGCTTTGTCGGTCTTTGGCTGCTGCGGAAATCCATGCTGTCTTGCGATGGTTCTCAGTTCGCGCTGCAGCGTTGCCAGCTCGCCCAGACGAATCCGCGTTCCGCCGAGTTCCGCGTATGTTTCGCCGACCCCCAGTCTTGGCTCGTTCAGAGAATCTGCAATCGATTCCGGTGACGCGTTTGCCAGGTCAGCGATGTGGCTTTGCATGAGATGCTCGTCGAGTCTGGGGAACAGCGTGCTCATTGACTCTCCTCCTTCAGCGGATCAAAGGCGCTCTGAAGAAGCGTTTCGAACAGATCCGGCTGTGCCTTCTGCAGCGAACGGAGTCCTTCAACAGTATCCCCGTGCAGATGCACTTCAATGAGCGAAGTGACTGCCTGACCAAGCGAGCCGGGCGAATATCCGCCTATGTCTCCCTTGAATTCGGGATTCTCGAGCATGCCCTTTACCAACCTGCGGCCAACATCCCAGAGGATCACGCGCCGCACAGTCTGCTGCGCTGCCGACGGGGTCTGTGCGACGACGGCCTGGATGACCGACTCGCGGCGGCTGTTCAGGCAAAGCCGCACCGTCGCTGAAAGCGGCAGTTCCGGTTCATGCGGCATCCAACTCAGATGCCATGAAGCCCCGCGCGGCACTCCGCTCAGCTGATCGAAGTCAATGGTTTCCATTGGAAATCTCGAGCCCACTCCCTCAAGGGCGACGCGGAATTCATCTTTCCAGATTATCGAGCAGGGAAGGCGCGGGGCAAGCCGCGACTCCGACTTTCCCTTTCCCGGCAGAAGAATGAGCCGGGTTCTGAGCAGGAGCGCCTGGCCAAGTTCGCCGCCGCGGACTTGTAGGCTTATGGTCCGATCGCCGCCATCTCCGTAGCCGATGGCTTCGCTCGTTGAAGTGCCGCGCAGACTCGTTCCTTCCGAGGTCCATTCGGCAATCACGGCAACCCGGTCATCGGTGGCCAGGCTGCACGAAGTCCAGATCCGCTGGGAGTCGAGATGCACGCTTCGGGAGAGTTTCAGGTCGGTGGCCGAATCCCATTCGGGGAAGACTGCAGCGAGACCTTCCTGCCGCGGCTCCTTCATCATCCAGGGCTGACAGACGACGGCGTCCGTCGGCGGCACCAGGAAGGGAATTATCTTCTGCGCGCCGCTCACGCAACCACCTTAAGAGTGGAGAGCACCTGAACATCATCCGGAATTGCGATCTTGAGGTGCCAACGCCCTGATTTTGCCGGAGTGATCCGAACTTCGTCTCCGGCATTTTCAAGCCGACCCTGCGGGTCCATCCAGCCGATGATTTTCGGTGCGCTCGACCCGATCGGCGCTTCGGATTCAACGGCTGATCCGTCGAGGATTCCTACGCCGACCTCGGCCCGAACTCGCATGCCGTCGGTCCCGGGTGCAGGCGTCGCCAGGAACGGGACAAGCGCCACCAACTGCTTTCCTTCCCGTCGCAGTTCGGCGGGAAGCGGCTCGACTTTTCCCTTCTTTGTTCGACCGCCGCCGCCGCCGCCACCGCCGCCACCACCACCACCCGGGTTTTCAGCACCCCCGCCGGGGATCCCGGCGACAAGGCCACCCATCATCATCGAGAACGCGCCAAGCCCAACCGCTACGTGGTTGTTGTCCTCCGATTCCGGGGGAGCAAGAAAGTCTTTGAGCTGGTCCTGGATTCGCCGAATGGCCACGCGAACGCAGCTTCGGGCATCCTCGTCATCCATCAGCTCCGGCCGCCACTCGTCGTGCGACGGAGGCTCGGAGTCCGCGAAGGAGCGTTCGAGGGCGTCGTCGGCGATGAACACGGCTCCGTATTCGGTGATTTCCGTGGCGAGCTCGATGGACGAAAGGTAGGAGACGACCAACCGAGGTTTCCGCATCAGCGCCACATGGTGGGAAGACACGGCAACCGGGTGCGGGTCCTGCCCGTCCCACAGTTCCGGCGGGCGCGGTCGCCGTGCTGTGAATGAAAGCCCGAGCCTTCCGACTAGCGTATGCGGTTTGAGTCTGTGAATCGGGCCGGCCAGCATGCTTCCGGGCTCCCGAACATCCTGATCGGAAACGGCGATTTTCAGAGCTCTTACATAGGCGTCAAGAGGAGGGCAGGATTCCGGCGACGGCAGCGATACGGGATTGCCGTTGTGGCAGACCCGGAAGCTCATTTGGGGGCCCGCGTCCAAGTTGACCATTTTCGGCCAACAGTGCCAGAGAATCGACGAGACGAGTTCCTTGACTGTCTGCTCCGGTGTCAGCGCTCCGAGATCAGGCGCGACAATGCCAATCGTGGTGCCCGTCGCGTCCTCAAGAAACTCAGTCGCCCCAAGCCGTTTTGCCATCCGGTCCGCCGCCCCGTTGAGCAGCGGATCCACGAAGCCGTCGCTCGCGCGGCTTCCCCACCACATTCGGCCGGTATGCGGAATCGAACGGCGTCCCTCCTTCACGGCGAATCTGCCGATCCATGAGCCGATCATAAGTCGCGACTCGAAGCCCTTCGCTGTCTTGATTCTGGAATAGAAGATGACTGTGGAGCAGCTGCTGGCTCGAAAAAGGGCGCTCTTGCCGTAGCCGTAAGTTCCGCCGCCGACACCCAATGCCTTGTCGCGCCCGAGATTTCTTACCAGGTCGCAGAAGTTGCGATCGTCATTGTCATCGAGGATGTCGGCGCGAGTGGGGCCGCGCAGCCCGACGGTTCCCCGGTCCGATATCCAGAGCATGCGGTGGGCCTTGGTGTCGCCGACCCACTGCTTCAAGGTCTTGTGGCTCTCAGGGACTTCGCAGAAGATGCGGTCCCGCATTGCGGCAACCTGGGTCGGGGAGAGCGCGGTCAGGTTCATGTCGAAATACACCGGCTCGTCGTCCCGGTTTCGGGCATCCCAACTGTTCTGCACCGATTCGCGGACAAGAAGCGGAAAGGGCGCGAGTTTGGGGCGCCCGAGCAGACGCGTCGCGCCGTCGCCGTCGATGCCGCCGGTATGGTTGAAGCGCTCCATTTCGAGATCGAGCTGCGTCACGATGCCCCCTTGCTCGCCAGCGCGTTAAGGATTGCCTCAACCCCGTCTTCAGGGAGTGAGGGCCCGGCGGCAGCGAGATCTATGACATAGTTTAGGCCGACAACGCCTGGCGGCAGGGCGCCTCCCACGAAGGAGCCCGGCACGATGCGGGGAAAGCTGTCCGCCACCCGCCAGACGCGGAAATCGACAGCGGACCATTGCCTAGTCGCGCACGGATCCTTCTGCGTTTCGAGATATTCGACGGCGTCGAGGCGTTCGCGGAGGGGTTCCGGAGCAACTCCGAGCGTACGCAGCTCGGCTATGAGGTCGGCCACGGTCTGGCCGGTGCCCGGGCGCTGCTCGACTCTCAAAAAGGCTAGATGAAGGACGCTGTGCCGCGGGGCTGCCAACTGCGTCACTCCATGGATCTGACACGCGGTACCGGTCGCCGATGAAGTTGTCTTCACCTCGAGTGCCGTTGCTCCGAAGGAAAAGTCATGCGGAGTGCCGAGCGGTCCGAGCCAACTGGCGATTGCCGACGGCGAAATTTTTACCAGACGTCGGAGCACCCAGAGTTCGCCGAAAAGTCCAAGCAGCTGCGACGGACCCAGACCCTGGCGCCCGCCGGATCCGAGAAGCTCGCGCCAGTCCTCAAGGGTCTCGGCGCATACGGAGCCGGGAGGGCGGGATCCGTTCTCGATTCGCGCAAGGACGTCGTTTATCAGCAGGCCAAACACTTCGAACCCATCCCGTCGCACGCAGACCAGGTCCGCGAACTGACCGGCGCCGTGGCCCACGAGAGGACGAGCTGTAACCCGGCAGCCCTGGCTGCGGCTGTCTTCGATGACGTCCTCAAGACGATCGACGGGAACCAGCAGATGTCTGCGTCGTGCGCTGTCGATTGCAATCATGACTGCGCCGGCTTCGACGCGTACCGAGGTCGGCATTGCCTTGAGCTCGGAAGCCTGTGCCGGACACCGCTGCAGAAGTTCCCAGTGTCCGGGAGTCACTCCGGCCGCCGAGGCGGTCATGCCTCGGCCTCCTCAACGGTTTCATCGGCCAATTCAGGTTCGTCCTGCTCTATAGCCGACAGGTCGGCCGACATGTAGTCGACGGTGCCTGAAATACGTCCGGTTCTCGGGAAGACAAGTGCAATCCCGATTATGTGCGCTGCCGCATTCAGATCCTCGCGGTTGCTCGAGCCCGCCTCGGCCTTGGACATCTTAGAGACCGGATAGATCAGAAGCAACCCACGGCCGGCGGCCTTTGAGTTTCGCAGAGCGAACATCTGTTCGCGCGTGATTTCGGACGGCGTTTCCTCGAAATCTGCGCAGACGTCTGACTCCGACATAAGGGCCTTGATGTTGGCAAATTCGTCTCCGCCCAGATTCTTGATTCTGGAACGGGGAATCAGGTTGGGGCAGCAGCCGGATCCGAAGTCAACGTGCCCGAGCGCGCCGTCCCGGTGCCCCATTACGACCACATTCCACTCCTTCAGGGCGCCGACGGCGTTTTCCGCATCTATGTAGGCGCCCACAACGTCGCGGCGAAACATCTCATGACGTTCATGGGTCTGGTAGGCGTTAAGGAACGTCCGGATTGCTTCAACCGGGACGCCTTCCAGTGCAAACCGCCCGGACGCTGCTGCCGCAAATGAAAGCCCCCCGGCGGTTACCGTCTTCAGCAATTGACTTGCAGCGGCAAGGTTCGCATCAAGCCAGTTCCTGTCTTTGTGCAGGAAAATAGTTGTCTGGATTCTCTTTTCGTCGTAGGACGCGGAGCAGCGGATCGCGTGCTGCATTTTGAGTTTCGATGTGATCATCAGGGCCGGGTGAGTTCTGATTCTGGGGGCAAAGTCGAGCGGGGTCAGCCCTTCGCGCGCGTATCGCGCAATGTCCCGACGAATTTCCTCCTCGACGGTGGCCAGGTCGAAGAAATGGGCCTTGAGCTCGTCGGTGAGCCAGATGCGGGGAAGGTCTTCGTATCCGTCCCTGAAACCAAACCAACGGCCCATCTGCAGGAGAGCATCGTAGGCGCTTGCCGACCGAACAAAATGGCTGGTGACAAGCCCTTCTAGCGTTAGCCCTCGCGCAAGAATAGCCCCTCCTACGACGATTACCGTAACCGGCTCGCTTCCGTAGGCAAGGCGATCATCCTGAGCTGCCAAGTAGTTTTCAATCACGACGCGAGTGTTGGAAACGACATCCGGCAGCACGGCCAGTAGCTCGTCAAAAGCAACCGCTTCCAGTCCCAGATCTTCGGCGCGGACCCGTTCCGTTTCTTCCTTCCAAATCCTGCGAAACTCATTCAGCGTTGCCGCGTCCTGCTTGCGAACCTTTTCGCCGGTTAGCTCGCGGAACGATTCGAGCGGTCCTCTGAACGCATTGTGCACAGCCGCCATCTGGCTTGAGTGGATCAGCATGGAAGAATGGAAGTCTGCCGCTCCTCGCCGAACTCTGCGGCAGGCCGTGGCCAGCCAGAACCACCTCACGGACTCCTTCAGGCATGGAATGCTGTCCATCTTGACAGTAAATCCGGCCTTGGCAGCACGGGTCGGGCGAAGCATCGGAACCTCGGCCTTCGGAATGGTCCGCACTACATCGACGCACGTCTTGTCGCGTTCCGAATCCTCGGGTGACAAATCGCTGCGGCCGAAGATGCGCTCGGCACCAAAGTATTCCGATTTTCGCGGCAGGTCGATGATGAAGTCCCTTGGATACAGGTCTTCGTTATCGGAGGGGTCGATGAAGACGTTGGCGAACGGCGTCGCGGTATAGCCCACGTAGGCCACCTTTGGAAGCAGCCCTATCATCCGACAGATCTGTGCATTGGCCCGGCTTCGCATTCCGGCGACGCGGGCCGTGTTGATGCTCGCTTCGTCGGCTTCATCGTCGATAACCAACACCGGGCACGCCTGAAGAACCTCGGGTCGAGCGCTGGTCAGCCAGTCCGCAAGCAGCTTCAGCCGCATGGGGATCTTCTTCACGACGCACACGGTCTTGTGTTGGGCGTACTGGGTAAGAAACGCGTCGACGTTCCCGGCATGCTGCCGAGTGAAGTCTTGATGCTCGTCGGTCAGTGCTATCCAACGTTCGCTCAGCATCTGGCGCAGGTCCGCGTCGAAGCGCATCTGGGTCTGTCGTCTAAGCTTGTTGGTCACGCCCGACATGACGATGAAGAGCCGGTAGCCGGCATCTGCCGCCTTGGCGATGACTGCCGTAAAGTTTGCGGTCTTGCCGCTCTGCACGTACCCGACAACCAAGCCGCGCCTCTTGAAAGCGCCAAGCCCGGGATGTTCCAACAGCGACACGATGCGGGTACTTTCGGTGTCAAGATGGGAGATGGAGGATTCGGACCATCCGCCTGCCATCAGCTTGTCCTTCACCTTGGGCCAGAATATGTCCTGGTCGCCGGGGCCCGGGTACCAACCGCGCAGAGTCGGATCGATCAGACCCGGAGGATCCTTGAGGGACTTGATCCGCTGGATCTCCTCTTCCACAATTTTTCGTGCCGCCATGACCTGTGCGGGGGGATGGTGTCTCTTTAGGTGTTCGCATATCGCATCGAGGGTTCTGTTCGCGTAGGACATGCGAATCGATTCGACAAGATATTCAAGCATGTTGGCGTCCTGCAGTTCGAGGATGATCGCGTAGATCTTTGCGAAATAGTAGACTCGCGTTCGGGTCCGTGGGTGCATCACAGAGCAGGCGGATTATGCACCTGTATTTGACCGATGAGAGCGGAGAGGCAAAATGCTGTATCAACGTGGTCTCGACGACCTGATCTTCGGCAGCCGAGACTGGGATGCCGAAAGGCTTGTCGTGGTATCGGGCTATCTCGGGCCAAACCCGGTCCAGAGGTGCGGCGACCTTCCTTTTGATGTGCAGATCGTATTTGGAATGGTGACGGAATCCGGTGTTGCTCCTGCCGACCACGATTTCTTCCGACGAGCCTCCAGTAGCGGGCGAGGAATTGACGTGCGCTACAGTTCTGTTGCGGAAGTTCATTCCAAGTTGTATCTATGGATGCGTGGTGACGTACCCACCGCAGGGCTGATCGGTTCCGCCAACTTTACTTGGCCCGGCCTCAATTCGCCGGGACGCGAAACTCTTCTGGATATTCCCAAGGACGATCTTCCCGCTGCTCTTGACTACGCCAATGGTGTCGTGGCGCAGACCAGGAGCTGTCTGGACGACACCATGAACTCGTACGTCACGGATGGCCCCAGGCTCATGGCGACTGAGGCAGGTGGTGTCCGCGCGGGTAGTCGATTGTCCGCAGGTACGCTCGCCCTGGTGAGCGCACGCAGCGGAGAGGTTCCCGATGGCTCTGGTATCAACTGGGGATTTGCAGCCGCAAATGTAAATCCCAACGATGCCTATCTTCCGATTTCGGTAGGGATGATTCGCGACCTGCCTGGGCTGATCCCGCCTCGTGCCGGAAACCGGAATTCTCCCGTCGAACTTCTGTGGGACGACGGAGAAGTGATGGTCGGATATCTGGAAGGGTCGCAGTACGTAGATGGCCGCCTTTTCCCAAAGCAGTTGGCTTCGCACGATGAGAAGGCCATTCTTGGCAAGTACCTGAGGCGGAGACTCGGCGTCGAACCCGGCAGGAAGGTCACGATGACGGATCTGGATAGGTACGGGCGCAAAAACATCACGATTTCCCAACTGGGCGTTGGCCGTTACTTCCTGGATTTTCAAAACCCCTGATCGATTCACCGAGACTGGTCGGTGCCATGCGTGGGCTCGAGTCTGGCAAGGCCAGTTTCTGCGGAATTGCGATGTTGGCATGTGTAGTTTCCCTGTCAAGGCCATGGCTTCTTCAATGCGTTCCGGAAATTCGCCCAGAGATTCCTTCAAAAGTTGATTTCTGCCGTAAGGAGGTTGCTGCGTCCTTGCCGTTCGCAACAAACACCCGGGCGCTAGTCTCAAAGTGCCACAGAAACAGCCGAAACGAGGTCGTCTGTGGCTGCATGATGGATCGTGTGTACGCCTTAGAGCAACGCACAAAAACCACGTCTGGAGCTGGGACTTTGTGATGGATCGAACGGATGATGGTCGAGTGATCAAGATCCTGACGCTGATCGACGAATACACCAAGGAAGCTTTGGCGGTTTACCCCGCTAGACGCATCCGTGCGAACGATGTGATCGATATCTTCGCGGATGTCATGGTGGAGCGTGGTGTGCCTGAATATATTCGAAGCGATAACGGCCCGGAAATGATCGCGAAGGTACTCAGGAACTGGCTAGCCCGAGTGGGCACGAAGACGGCGTACATTATGCCAGGCAGCCCTTGGGAGAATGGCTACTGCGAGAGCTTTAATGGCAAGCTGAGGAACGAGTTACTGGATGGTGAGATCTTTTACACGCTGAGAGAAGCTCAGGTCATCATCGAGCAGTGGCGATGGCATTACAATCGAATCAGGCCGCATAGCGCACTGGGCTATAGGCCACCCGCACCTGAGACGACGGTGGTGCGTTTGACGACAGTGAAGAAAATAAGCGAGACTCAGATCGCTGCGTAACAGACATCAGAGCTGGACCAGTTAAAGCAGGTCGGTCAATGGGGACTGCTCAAAATATTCACGAACACCACGCAAATCGGCCGCTACTTGGCGGACTTTAGGGTCTGTGCGGTAATGCCATATGGCAGTCAGTAATAATATCCCGGTTGCAACAACAAGGACCGCCGGCCCGACGATGACTATTTGGGTGAGTACAGCGTCAAGGAAGATACTAAAGCTAGACATATCCACAGTTAAGAGCCCTCTGCGTACCTTTCTTACTTATTCAGGCGGGATCGACACTGGCAGCGCCCTTGAATTCAGTTGAAACGCGTTTATGCGCCCAGACCGCTTTAACGGCTCCACTTCATTTTCAGCAAACATCGGGCTTAGCCAGACATGTGAGATCGCCATAGTACTCAAGAGTGGTGAGCGATTTTGATCTTCACACTTAGCGTGGCCAACCGAGGCTCATATTGATAGTTGTTTTGATAGTCAACTATTCGGGGGAAAAGTAAAATATCTTTAAAATCATGGAATTAAGATATTTTATTGGCGGAGAGAGAGGG
>CAIVPR010000106.1 GCA_903907865.1 uncultured Acidobacteriia bacterium | reverse complement strand
CCCGTTTCCGCATCCCACACCCGCACCGTACTGTCGTCCGCCCCGGACACCACCCGCCTCCCGTCCGGCGACCACGTGCACGACCTGACCCAACCTGTGTGGCCTTCCATCCGCGCCAGCACCCGGCCCGTTTCCGCATCCCACACCCGCACCGTCCTGTCGTCCGCCCCGGACACCACCCGCCTCCCGTCCGGCGACCACGCGCACGAATTGACCCCGCCCCCATGCCCAAAATCCGCCCAAACCTCTGCCTGCACTGCCTGCCCGAGTCCGTGTGGGGCAGGTTGCCAACCTGCGGCGGGGTCGCCGACACCGCCACGCGAGCCCAAAGCTCGCGCTCCGCCCTCCGCCAGCAACCGAGCCCCCTCCGGTCCACACCCCGCAAACAACACTCCACCTCCGTTGTGGGGCAGGATGGAATCCTGCGGCAGGGTCGCCGACCCTGCCACGCGCCCTGCGGGCGCGAGTCGCCCTCCAGTACCGAGCGGAGCACCCAATCTTGGCTCCAACCCCACCGACCCCGCCACCCCGCACTCCAAAAACTGCGTCTTCAACAACCCCGCCCCAACAAACTCCGCCCCCCCCAACCCGCACCGCCGGTAAACCGCCCCCTCCAACTCCGCCCCGCCCCACCGAGTCTCCCCCAACTCCAACTCCAAGAACTCCGCATGCAACGCCTTCGCCCCCTCAAACCCAGCCCCACGCAGATTGCAATTCCGAAACTTCACCCCCACCAAATACGCCCCCCGGAAATCCGCCCCAGCCAGCACAAACGGCACCCCGTCCGCCACCCCGACCGCAAACCCCTCCAAATCCGCCCCGCGCAACTGGAACCCCGCCGCCGTGGGAGCCGGAAATCCCTTGCGCGCCGCCAGCAGGAAATAGGAAAACGCCAATTCCGACGCCCGCGCCCGATACCCATCGCGTAGCGCTTCCAAAGTCGCGGTCTCGGCCCCCGCCGCCCGCCGATTCTCGCCGGCATCCTCCAGCAACCACTGCCCCAAAAACTCCGTCGTCTCCGGGCTCGGCCGAGGCAAGTCCCAGCACTCCGGCTTCCCGTCCACCAGCGCCCGCCGCAAATACCCTGCCAGGAAATACTCCTGCAGCGACGTATGCGCAAACCGAAACCTGTCGCTCCCGTCCCGCACCAGGAACGTGGCCGTCCGCAGATCCTCCTTCAGCAGGTCCACGCTGGTCCGTTCGTAGTGCCTCGCAATCTCCGGCCGCGACGCCACAAACCCCAGCAGCCAGTCCTCGATCTCGCCGATGCTCCAGAACTTCTCCCCCGTCCGCCACAACTCGGCCGCGAAATGCTCCATAATGGCCTGCTTGTGGTCGGCGCTGAAGTGGTGCTTGCCGTTGTCGCGCTCCAGCCAGGAAAGCACCATTTCGCGGTAGAGCGTTAGCCCGGTAATCCGCCGACCCTCCGCTTTCCACTTCTCGATGCGCGAGAACTGGTCCGAAATCAGGCTCAGCGTGTAAGGCCGCTCCGCCAGCTCGCGCAGGTTGTGGATCGAGTCCAGCGCCTCCATCGCGCGGTCCACTTCCGCGTCGCCAACCGTGTGCGAGAGATAAGCCCGGATCTGCTCCTCGTTGAACGGCAGCAGCAGGAAAGGGTCGCGGTAGTGCTCGGGGCGGATGTTGTCGCGATCCTCGGCCCGGAAATGCGTCTGCTCGTCGCGCAGGGTGCGGAAGTAGTGCGTGCGGCAGGTGATCAGCAGCCGACTGGCCGTCTTCGTTCCCTTGCGGGGCGGGGGCAGCAGCTTGAACAACTGCCGGGTAAACATCTGTCCCGAGTGTTGGTCGAGATGCACCAGCACCTCGTCCAAACCGTCCCAAATGATGAGCGCATCGCCCGCCTGCACCAGCCCGACCAAGTCGGCGGGCGTCAACCCCGCCGATTCCGACCCCGCCTGCCAGCTATGTTTCAGGATCAGGGCGAGAATCTCCTCCAGCCCCAAATCCCGCTGGGCGCTCTTGCCGACGGCGCGGAGGTCGAAATAGACCGGCAAAAGGGTCCTGTCGCCAGCCCTCCGGCGGTCGAGCAGGTCCCGCGCGAGGGCCTTGCAGGTTGTGGTTTTCCCCATGCCGTACTCGCCGAGCAGTGGACAGTACGGAGGCGCGTCGGGGTCCGAAATCCAGGCGTTGAGCGCCGTGAGCGCGTCGGTGCGTTCGCCGGACTGCGCGGGGGCGTCGGCGTTCTTGTCGAGCGAGGTCCTGACGACGTGGGTGCGGGTGAAGCGGGGATCGAGATCTTCGATGGAATGTTCGGTGGCTTCCTCGATCAAGCGGGCGTTATACGCAGGGCAGACCTCCCGCTCCTTGGTCACACGAGCCGAGATCTTGTCAAAGAGATCCTGCGCGAACTTATCCCGATGGTGGTCCTCGTTCCGTTCGCTGAAGGCCTTGTCGCCCGGACCGAAGAAGATCTGGTGGGCCTCAATCCCGTGCAGCTTCAGGTTGCCCTTGAGGGTGACCGGCCGGATGGCCACCGGCACAACACGTTTATCCGCCAGAAGCTTCTTCAGTTCTACCTGGGTGATAAACGGGCTCGCCAGAAAATCCGGGCTCAGGAACAAGAGACCGATGTCGCAGGCTCCCATAGCCGCGTTGATGCCCTCGCGCCACAACTCCCCCGGGAGCAGTTCCCGATCGGTCCATAGTTCAAATGGGACGTGCGCCTGCAGGGCAAAGAGAGGTTCCAACTTGCCCATGAGGCGCTCGAAGTGGGCTTTGTCCTTGTGCGAGTGCGAGACAAAGAAGCGGATCTTCGACTCCGCGGCGAGAGACTTGGTGTCGACCACGTCCTGCGGATACCGGCGCGTCTCGCGCACATCGGCCTCGACAATCTCGATGACGGCCTCCTCGGTGGAATCCTCCGCGGAAACGCGCGTCATCCGGTCCGCCGGATCCGACCGCTTTTGCCCGTCCGACAGGACTTCGAACGATACCCCCGCATCCACCGCGGCCAACCTCACAGCTTCCCGGAACTGCCGCAGCAAGGCCTGGGCCGTCTGCGGATTCGACTCGGGATAAAGCGTCCCCAGCACCTCCGCCAAAACCGCGCTCCCCGACTCATCCACCACCCCCAGCAACTTCTCCAGCCGCTGCCGATTGGCGGGTGGCAAATGCTCCAGTACCTTGGGAGCAACACGTTGGATCGCAGACTTGCTGGCCATGCGAAAACAGTATCACTACGATCACTACGATGTCAACTACGATCAACACCTGCGGCATCCCGCGTTGTGGGGCACGTTGAAAACCGCAGAACCCGTGTGGGGCGGCCAATATTGGCCGCGGCGAGCTTCAGCAAGCCGTGACCGGAAAACTCGCTGCGCCAGCACCCCAGTCTGGTTCGCGGCTCCGCTGCCGTGTGTGGCAGCGATTCCTCGATGCGACCGGCCATCCCGGTATGAGTTCAAGCTGCCGCATGCGCAGCCAACAGGCCGCACGCTCTGGTATTTCGCTCTCATCGCCAAGCACCTCCCAGTCCGCTGGACACTCCTACTCTGACGAGCCAATCCATAATTTCGACCACCACGAAACGCCGTTCACAGCCCACGCAAATAAATCGGGCCTCCACGTAACCCCAACAAACCAAACCCCAAACCGCCACTCCCAACTGTCGTACAAAGCCCCCAGGGTTCGTTTTCCACTCCCTCTCGCGCTACGATCATCGCGCGATGGAAAACTACACCCCAAACACCGAACACACCCCGAAGCCGCGTTCCGCAGCCCAGATCGCCGCTTCCCGAGCCAACGGAGCCAAATCCAAAGGCCCCGTCACCGAAGAAGGCAAGGCCATCTCCGCCCAGAACGCCCGCCGCCACGGACTCCTCTCCTACCTCACCGTCGTGGATGGCGAGCGCACCGAGGCCTTCGCCGACCTCTGCGCCGAACTGGTCGACCAGTTCCAGCCCGCCAACGAGCACGAGCGCAACCTCGTCGACACCATGATCATCTCCATCTGGCGGCGCTCCCGCGCCCTCGGCATCGAGACTGCCGGCCTCTCCCAACTCTTCCGCAAGCAGACCGCCGCCACGCCGACCCAGCAACCCGGCCCCCAGCCCGGGTCCTTCGACATCGCCTTCCGCGCCCTCGTCAACAACCCCGACGAGCGCCACGCCCTCGACCTCCTCCACCGCTACGAGGCCCGCCACACCCGCGCCTACGACCGCGCCCTGAAAAGCCTTCTCGCCTACGGCAAATCCAACCAAACAAACCCGACCCCCACCGACCTCCCCGACCCCGACCGTCCCCAAACCGAGCCGCGCGCGTCAGCAAGCGGTCCCAACACCCCGCCCCCTGCACAACAAATCACGCCAATCGAACCCAAGCGCCCCCTAAACCGCCGAGAGCGCCGTCAACTAAAATGGCAAAAAGCCCACCCCCGAGCCACCTCGTAGACCTCTGTCTCTGTATTACCAGTTTTCCGTTGTGGGGCAGGTTGGCAACCTGCGCGGCGGTCGCCGACCGGCGCACGCGCCCTCAAGGCGCGGGCTTGCGGCCGTTCCTGCGTACCAGGTGCTCCCCCCAGTCACACCCACTCCAACTTTATTCACCCAGCCGTATCAACAACTTAACCCCGGCCACCCCTCCGTCCGCCCCTTCCCGTCTGCGACAACAACCACGTGGCAGGTTGGCTATCCATTCCGGCAACCCTCGGCGTACAGGACACCCAGGTCCCCACTCCCCGGCCCTCCACCACCACCCCCGAAATCGAAGACGCCGTCACCTTCGCCCGCACCCGCCTGGGCTTCCACCCCGACCCCATCCAGGAGCAAATGCTCCGCGCCAACCCCCACCGCGTCATCCTCAACTGCTGCCGCCAGTGGGGAAAGTCCACCGTCGGTGCAGCCGTCGCCATCCACCGCGCCTGGACCCGCGCCGGCTCCACCATCCTTGTAGCCAGCCCCTCCGAGCGCCAATCCGGCGAATTCGTCCTCCGCTGCCGCAAGATGCTCTTCAACATGGGCCTCGACCCCTCCGGCGACGGCTCCAACGCCATCTCCATCGCCTTCGAGAACGGCTCCCGCATCGTGGGAGTCCCAGGCAAGGAAGGCCGCATCCGCGGCTTCTCCGTCAACCTCATGTTCATCGACGAGGCCGCCTTCGTCGACGATTCCGCCTACAACGTACTCCGCCCCATGCTCGCCGCCACCAAGGGCGACCTCTGGCTCCTCTCCATGCCCAACGGCAAGCGCGGCTTCTTCTACGAGGCCTTTGCCTTCGGCAAGAACTGGACCAAGTTCCTCGCCCCCGGCAACGAGTGCCCCCGCATCGACCCCGAATTCCTCGTGGATGAGCGCGACAACATGGGCAAGACCAAGTTCGCCCGCGAGTACCTATGCGAATTCAACGAATCCGAAGACGCCACCTTCAGCCAACTCCTCATCGACCGAGCTATGGACGCCACCATAAAACCCTTGGACCTCTAATGACCACCACCGCCAAACTCGTCCGTTGTGGTGCAGGTTGGCAACCTGCGCCGATGTCGCCGACATCCGCACGCGCCCTCAAGGCGCGGATCCGCCCCCGCCCCGGCAGTGCTGACCGCCCATTCCGCCCCTCTCCCCGCCCGCACCACAAACGCGATATAATCACAGACGTCGGTAACGTCCAAATACCGCCAATCGCCCTCACGAGAGCAGCCCGCAACATCGAAATGACGCGCACAATCAACAACTTGGCGACAGCCGCACTTCAGATAGGCCTTGCCGCCTGCCTTTCGTTAGGTATCGCCGCCGCCCAACCGCCGGCGCCCAAGCTCGACGCAGCCGGCTTCGCCAAAAACGTCGCGCCGCTGATCAAAAACACCTGCTCGGGCTGCCACAACGCCTCCATGAATTCCGGCGGCGTGAACCTGCTCGCCTACAACGACGCAGCCACCCTCGCTACCGACCGCGACGCATGGGACCGCATCGTCCAGAAGATCGAATCCGGCGAAATGCCGCCCGCTGGCGCGCCCCGCCCGCCCCAGGCGCAGATCGCAACCGTCATCTCCTATCTAAAGGGTGAATTCGCCCGTGCCGACGCCGCCGTCCGGCCCGACCCCGGTCGCGTCACCGCCCGCCGCCTCAACCGCAACGAATACCGCAACACCGTCCGCGACCTCCTCGCCGTCGACTTCCGCGCCGACAAGGACTTCCCCACCGACGATTCCGGCTACGGCTTCGACAACATCGCCGACATCCTCACCATCTCCCCGGTCCTCATGGAGAAGTACCTCAACGCCGCCGAGTCCATCGCCTCGCGCGCCATGGGTGCCGACCCCCTGCCGAAAAAGCCGATCGAGACCACCTACGAGCTCAAAACCAAGAACATCCGCCGCCTCGACTTCAGCACCGTCGAAGCCTCCCACCGGGTCGATTTCGACGGCGAGTACATCGTTCGCTTCGGCTTCCCCGGCGAGCGCGCCGCCACCGCCAAACCCGTCACCATGGGCTTCTTCATGGATGGCGTTCTGCTGAAGACCATCGAGGTGGAGACCAAGCCCTCCGCCCTCGTCTACTTCAACCCGTTTTCCGACGGCGAAATCCGCACCTACCTGCCCGAAGGCGACCACGTCTTCCGCGCCCAGTTCCTCAACGACGAGTTCATCAAGACCATCACCGACCCCAAGGACGCCTACTCCGACAAGAAGAACAAGTTCATCGGGTCGATCACGTTCGTCGGGCCCTTCCCGTCCAAGGTCGAAAAGGCCAGCCGCAAGAAGATCCTCATCTGCGACATCAAGACGGGTGGACAGGCCTGCGTCGAGAAGATCGTCGCGAATCTGGCGCACCACGCCTACCGCCGGCCGGTCTCCAAGGCCGAAGTCGCCGGGCTGATGAAGTTCGTGGCCATGGCCAAGACTCAGGGGCAATCCACCGAGCAGGGCATCCAACTCGCCATCGAGGCCATGCTGGTCTCCCCCCAATTCCTGTTCCGCATTGAAAAGGACGCGAATCCCCTGGATGCCGCCAAGGTCCACGCGGTCACGGATACCGAACTCGCCTCGCGCCTGTCGTATTTCCTGTGGAGCTCCATGCCGGACGACGAACTGATCGGGCTGGCCGAATCCGGCAAGCTGCACGACCAAACCGTTCTGGACGCCCAGGTCAAGCGCATGATGACCGACGCCAAGGCCGGCGCTTTCGCCACCAACTTCGCGGGCCAATGGCTGGAAATCCGGAACCTCGACTCCATCAAGCCCGACGCCGAGAAGTTCCCCCTCTGGACGCCCGAACTCAAGGACGCCATGCGGACCGAAACCAGCCTGTTCTTCCAGAACGTGCTGGCAGAGAACCGGCCTGTCTCCGACTTCCTCAACGCCAAGTACACCTACGCCAACGAGTTGCTGGCCAAGTTCTACGGGATCGAAAACGTCCAGGGTCCCGATTTCCGTCGGATCGATCTGGCTAGCGACCAGCGCGGCGGAGTCCTGACCCAGGCCAGCGTGCTGGCGGTTTCCAGCTACCCGAGCCGCACGTCGCCCACCATCCGCGGCAAGTACATCCTGAACAACATCCTCGGCACCCCGCCGCCCCCGCCGCCGCCCGACGTTCCGGCGCTCGACGATTCCAAGGTCGGCAGCGACGTCTCCCTGCGCAAGCAGTTGGAGGCGCACCGTGCCAACCCGGTCTGCGCATCGTGCCACAGCAAGATGGACGTGCTCGGTTTCGGCCTCGAAAACTACGACGCCATCGGCAAATGGCGCACGATGGACGGCAAGTTCCCCATCGACGTCGGCGGCACCATGCCCACCGGCAAGAGCTTCAAGTCCGCCGCCGAGATGCGCACCGTTCTGATGGACAACCTTCCACAGGTTTCGCGCTGCCTGGTCGAGAAGATCATGACCTACGCCCTTGGCCGCGGCATGCAGACGTTCGACAACAAGACCATCGACGAGATCAACAAGAAGGTAGCTGGCGACGGCTACCACTTCCAGACTATGATTTATGAAGTGGTTCGGAGCCTCCCGTTCCAGAGCCGCCGTGGCGAGCAGTCGGTCAGCAAGACCGCGCCCGTCACCAAACAGCCCGCGCCCAAACAGATTGCATTAAAGGAGACACCCAGCAAATGATCACCGGAAAATCCATTTCCCGCCGCACGATGTTGCGAGGAGCCGGAGCCGCCATCGCCCTTCCCTACATGGACTCGATGGTGCCCGCGTTTGCGGCTACCCCGAAGCGCCCCGTCCGTATGGCGTTTTTCTACGTGCCCAACGGCATGATCATGGATAGCTGGAACCCCACCTACGAGGGCAAGCTCGAGGAACTGCCTCGCACGCTGAAGCCGTTGGACCCCTACAAGGACGATATCCTCCAGCTCGGCAACCTGACCCACAACACCGGTCGGGCGCTGCTCGACGGCGCGGGCGACCACGGTCGCTGCAGTGGGTCCTACTTGACCGGTATCCAAGTCAAGAAGTCGCTGGTGGAGATCAAGAACGGCATCTCGTTCGACCAGATTGTCGCCAACCAGATCGGCAAGCAGACCCGCTTCCCGTCGCTTGAACTTGGCATGGAAGACGCGCGCCAGGCCGGCGACTGCGATTCCGGCTACGCTTGCGCCTACACCAACAACCTCGCATGGCGGAGCGAATCCCAGCCGTTGCCCCCGATGCTGGATCCGCGCGCGGTCTTCGAACGCATGTTCGGGGCCGGTCTGCCGATGACGCCGGAAGAGCGGACGCGCCAAGCCAAGTATCGCCGCAGCATCCTTGATTTCGTCACCGACGACACCAAAAAGCTCGAAACCACCCTCGGGCCGACCGACCGCCGCAAGCTCGACGAATACCTCTCGTCGATCCGCGAAGTCGAGCGCCAGATCGAGCGCGCCGAAAAGGACAATTCCCAAATCGACCCGCATATGGACAAGCCGTACGGCGTGCCGGCCGACTTCGCCGAGCATTTCCGCATGATGGCCAACATGATGGCCATCGCGTTCCAGGCCGACCAGACCCGCGTCATCACCATGCTGATGACGCGCGAAGGCTCGTCGCGCCCCTACCGCGAGCTGGGCATCCCTGACGGCCACCACCCCCTCACCCACCACCGCAACCAAGCCGACCTGATCGAAAAGGTGCGGCAGATCAACCAGTACCACGTCCAGCAGTTCGCCAGCTTCGTCGAGAAGATGAAGTCGACGCAGGACGGCGACGGCACCCTGCTCGACAACTGCATGCTGGTCTACGGCGCGGGCCTTTCCGACCCCAACGCCCACTTGCACGAGGACCTTCCGACGATCGTAGTCGGCAAGGGCGGCGGGTATTTCAAGACCGGTCGGCGCGTGGTTGTGCGCCGCGAGACGCCGATGTGCAACCTGTTCATCACCATGATGGACCGGATGGGCGTGCAGGTGGAGAACTTCGGCGATTCCACCGGCAAGCTCGACGGGCTGGACCTGGCCTAAGGCGCATATGCAGTTCGGAAGAGGCGGAAAACCGGCGGCCGGGGCGTTCTACGACTCCGACTTCGCAACGATAGATCAAGTATTGGCGGTCTCCCTGCTGCACGGCATGCAGGGAAAGAACGACTGCCGGGTGGCGATTGTCACCATGAGCCGCCCGAATCTGGCAACGGCCGGATTTTTGGACGCGCTGGAGCGGTTCTACCGCGGCCCGGCTGCCGTATTCGCACAGGTGCCCCCAATCGGTATGCCGACCAGGGGTACTGAAACCGCAACGTCGAAAGCGTTCACCGCGCCGTTCGACGTCAAGGGTGCCGACGGCAAGCCGGTGTACCACAACCAAGTGAAGCGGACGCTGGAGACCGGCGATCCGCTGACCCTGTTCCGCAATTACCTGCAGGCGCAGAACGATCTGAACGCGTTCTTCGTCCTTGCCGGTCCGGCGACAAACCTAGCGGCGGCAATGGAATTCCGCGGCATGAAGGACCTGCTGACATCCAAGTTGAAGTACTTGGTGATCACCGGCGGCAATTCGTTCGGTTCGGATCCCGCAGCGGCCAAGGCTGTATTGAAGGATTGGCCGACCCCGATTGTCTTCGCGGGACCGGAATTGGGAAGCGCGCTTCCGTTCCCCGGTGCCTCCATCGACAAGGACTTCCCGGCCCAAGTGCCGAACCATCTGGCAGCGGAGGCCTACAAGGCCTTCAAGCCAATGCCCTACGACACGCCAAGTTGGGCGATGGTCGCGGCCCTGCATGCAGGACGCCCGAATGCGGGGTATTTCAAGGTCTCCGACCCCGGCACAGTAACGTTGCAATCGGACGGCAGGACCACCTTCCAACCCGCCGCCGACGGGCGCCACCGACACCTGATCTTGGACCCGTCGCAACAGGAGAAGATCCTCCACGACTACGTGGAGTTGGCCAGCGCCAAACCTGTGATCCAACAACGCTTCCGTCCCCCGGTCGCGGACAAAGCCGCCGCCGATAAGGCTGCCGCCGACAAAGCTGCCGCAGAAAAACCGTAGTTTGTTTGTGTGGGGCGGCCATTCTTGGCTGCGAGGTGGCTTTCAGCCGCCTCATGCGCCGCTAGGCGCAGGCATTTCCCTCTGTTGTACAGTCAGGGAATGAGCGAACCTCTTCCGGCAAGACGCTACTCGGTTGTGATCGAGTCGACATCGACGGGCTACTCCGCTTACTCGCCCGATATTCCTGGATGCGCAGCCGTCGGCGACACGCAGCGCGAGACCTACACGAATCTCCAAGATGCCTTGATGTACCATTTCGAGGCAATGCGTGAGGTCGGCGAGCCACTTCCAGAGCCGACGACGTTCGTTGACTACGTTGAGGTGGCCGCGTAGTATTGCGGGCACGTTCACATCCCAACGAGCCTGAGGGCCGGGCTCCAAATCCCCGCAAGCCGAATGGAATCCCTTCTCCAAACGCGGCGCTGAACTCCGCTTCACCTCAATCGCCCAAACCCCGCCACCCGGCAGCGTCAGCACCAAATCCACCTCCGCGCCGTTCGAAGTCCGGTAGCAGCTCGCATCGGTCCCGTCGGGTGCGGCCGCGATCAACGTCTCGATGACGAGGCTCTCCCACGTCTGCCCTACCACCGGATGCCCCAGCAGAAGCTCCCTGCTTCCAATCCCTATTTCGTTTAAGCGAGGGATCAGCCGACGCGCTACCATCCATGTAATGATACCCCTGATGGGGTACATTTACATGGTTGCTTCGCTGGCCGAGTCTGCACGCGCCTACCCCAGCACTTCCTTGATCACATCCCCCGAAACATCCGTCAGCCGCATATTCCGCCCGTTGTACGGATACGTCAACTTCTCGTGGTCCATCCCCATCAGGTGCAGGATCGTCGCGTGCAGATCGTTCACCGACTTCCGGTTCTCCACCGCGTTCAACCCCCACTCGTCGGTCGCGCCGACAATCGTCCCGCCTTTGATCCCGCCGCCCGCCATCCACACCGAGAACCCGGTCGGGTTGTGGTCACGGCCGTTCATGCGCTGCGAAATCGGCATACGCCCGAACTCCCCGTGCCATATCACCAGCGTCGAATCCAGCAATCCCCGGCTCTTCAGATCCGTCAACAGTCCCGCGATGGGCTTGTCTGTCTCGCCGCAGTGCATGCCGTGGTTGAGTTCCAGGTCGAAGTGGGCGTCCCAGCTCTCGGTGAAATTGCCGCCGCCGGAGTAGATCTGCACGAAACGCACTCCGCGCTCCACCAATCTCCGCGCCATCAGCGCCTGCCGACCCACGTACTTCGTCGGCTTCTCGTCCAACCCGTACAAATCGCGCGTCGCCTTCGATTCCTTCGCGATATCGACCGCCTCGGTCGCCGAAGTCTGCATCTGGAACGCCAACTCATACGACCGGATGCGCGCCGAAAGCTCCGTGTCCTCGGGATTCTTCGCCAAATGCTCCTCGTTCAACTGCCCGAGCAGCTTCAACCAGCGCTGCTGTCGCTCGGGATTCATCCCGGCGGGCGGCTTCAGATCCACGATGGGGTCGCCGGCGGACCGGAACGGGGTGCCTTGGTAGGCGGCGGGCATGAAGCCGTTGCTCCAGTTGGGAGCGCCGCCGATAGGCCCTCCGCGCCAGTCGGCGAAGACCACGAAGCCAGGCAGGTTCTGGTTTTCGGTGCCGAGGCCGTATGTCAGCCAGCTACCCATGCTGGGATGGCCCGCTTGGATGAACCCGGTGTTCATCTGGTAGAGCGCGGGCGCGTGGTCGTTGCTGATGCAGTACATGGACCGGATCAGCGCGATCTCGTCGGCCTTGGTCGCCACGTGCGGGAAGAGGCTGGAGACGTCCATGCCGCTCTGGCCGTGCTTCTTAAATTCCCATATCGACGGCATCAGGCCGCCCGGCGTGCCCTGCGACGGCACGAGCTTCTTGCCTGGAATCGTCTCGCCCTGGTGCTTGAGCAGCATCGGCTTGGGGTCGAAGGTGTCAACTTGGCTGACGCCGCCGTAGCAGAAGATCGAGATGACGGCCTTCGCTTTGGCCGGAAAATGCGGGGCTTGGACGGAGAGCGGCGAGACTCCGCGCATGCGCTCACCATGCATCAGGTCCGCCAAGGCGAGACCGGCGATGCCGCCGCCCGCCGTGCGGAGCAAATCCCTGCGTGAGATGAAACGGTCGTTATGCAAGCTCATGGGAAATACACGAATTCGTTAAGGTTGAACATCGTCTGGCAGAAATCGACCAGACCATTCGCATCGCCGCGTACGAACGCAACGGCCCGCTCCTGCTCCTGCTGCGCCGGTTCGCGTCCCAAGGCCAGCAGGAACGCCTGCCGCACCTGCTTGGCCGGATCGTCACCCGCCATCTGCTTAAGCCGTTCCGCGAACTTGCCCGCCTCCATCGACACGAAGGCATTGTTCATCAGGATCAGCGACTGCGGTGCAATCGTGCTCCGGTTGCGGCGAGCACAGGAGGTAACGCTGTCGGGCTTGTCGAAGATATCAAGCATCGGTAGCGGGATGGACCGCTTGTTGAACACGTAGACGCTGCGCCGCCAGGTGTCGGGGTCGGTGTCGAGATGACCGGGCCAAGTGCGCGACGAACTGGACTGGAAAAGCGCCGGGTCGATGAAGGGGAACACGGCGGGCCCGCCGAGCTTGTCGACAAGGTTTCCGGCCACGGCGAGCACTGAGTCGCGGATTACCTCCGCCTCCACGCGACGCCGCGGCATGCGCCAGAGGTAGCGGTTCTCGGGGTCGATGGCGAGATCCGCGGCGACGTCGTCGCTGGCACGCTGGTAGGCCTCCGAATTCATCATCGTCCGGTGCAGCGCCTTGATGGACCAGCCGGACTTGATGAACTCGCTGGTGAGCCAGTCGAGGAGTTCCGGGTGGGTGGGCAGGTCGCCCATCTTGCCGAAGTTGTTCGGGGTACGGACGATACCCTCGCCGAAGTGGTTCTGCCAGATGCGGTTGACCATTACACGCGCAGTGAGCGGGTTTTCATCGGCGGCGAGCCAGTCGGCAAACCCCTTGCGACGCCAGCTCGTTTTGGCATCGGCGGGGGCTTCGGGGAACTTCCACTCATTCCAACTGGCGACCGTGAGGACGCCAGGCTGCATCACGCTGCCCTTCATGCTTGGGCTGCCGCGGACGAGGAAGTGCGATTCCGGTGCGGTGCGGGAGGCTTCCGTAATCGACAGCGCCGTCGCGGGCATCTTCGGCTTTGCGGCATCCATGGCCTTGATCTTCCGATCAACGGCATCCCATTTGGCGACGTCGGCGGGGTTGACGGCCATCGCGGCCGTCACTTCCTTCGCGTCGGCAATGAGGGATTTGGAGATCTGGATGGCGTTGAGCTTCTGGCCCTCGGTGCGCTTTTCCTCGGGTGTTTCCAGAGCTTCGACCATGTACGGCGGCAGCGCGGCCCGTTTGGCGGCGATGATGCGGTCGCGGTAGGGCTTCTCGATTTCGGCCAACTGCGCCTTGACGGGCTTGATCTCCGCGTCGATGCGCTTGATCTCGGCCTCCCAGGCGGTGACTTCGGCGGGCGGGGCCAGCCGGTACTCCAGCGGCTTGGCGGGATAGAACACCGCCTGCATCTGGTAGTAGTCCTTTTGGGGGATCGGGTCGAACTTGTGGTTGTGGCAGCGGGCGCAACCGACGGTCATCCCCATGAAGGCGTTGGACGTCGTGGCGACCAGATCGTCCAGTTCATCGAGCCGCGTCATGTCGTTCTTGACGTTGTTCTCAAGGCCGAGGCGGAGGTAGCCGACGCCGATGCGGCCCTCGTCCGTGCCCAATTCGTCGCCTGCGATCTGCTCCCGGACAAACTGGTTGTACGGCTTGTCCTCGTTGAAGGCGCGGACGACGTAGTCGCGGAAGCGCCAGGCGTTGGGCTTGTCGCGGTCGTATTCGAAACCGCCTGAGTCCGCGAAGCGGATCACGTCGAGCCAGTGGCGGCCCCAACGTTCGCCGTAGTGCGGGGAGGCGAGGAGTTCGTCGACCAGTTTGGCGAATGCGTTCGGGGATTTGTCGGCGACGAAGCGGTCGATTTGTTCCGGTGTGGGCGGGAGGCCCCAGAGGTCGAGGTAAGCGCGGCGGGCGAGAACCCGGCGGCTGGCGGCGGGGGCGGGCTGCAGCTTCTTGGATTGCAGGACGGCAGTGACGAAGGCGTCCACCGGATTCGATTTGCCAAACGCGGGGGGCGTTGGGCGGGTGACCGGGCGGAAGGCCCAATAGTTCTTCTCCGCGGGAGTGATCGGGCGCTCCTCAAGGGCCGATGTGTTGAGGGGTGCCTCGCTTTGGGCGGGGGCGACGGCGGAAACAGGGGCTCCGGCCTGGATCCATTCGCGCAGGACCAAGAGCTGGTCCGGGGCGAGCGTTTTGCCCGGTGGCATCGAGGGTTTGTCCAGACCGGCGGCGAACCGGTAGAGCCGACTGTCGTCAGGCTTGCGGGGAACGACGGCCGGGCCGCGCTCCCCGCCCGTCAGCAGGGCTTCGCGCGTGCGCATGTCCAGCCCAGACATCTTGCCCGAGCCGTGACACAGCAGGCAGTTCTCGGACAGAACCTTTGCTGCCTTTTCGGCGACGACATTTACGTCCGGCGATTGTGCTTGCAGCGCGCTTGCGAACGCGGAAACGACGAGAATGCGGAGTTTCACAGTTACCGCTTATTGTATCGAAACTTCCGACGCGTGTCCCAATATAGTTCCGATCCGTTGGAGCGGCGACCGCGACGCCGCGTGCGACCTCCGCGAGTATGCTGGACCGAGGGCCTATGCTGCACATAACAAACGGCGACTCGGTGGTTGCGAGGTTCCGCGACGGCGGAATTCCCGGCCAATATCTGGCGTGGGCCGACCCGTTGCATGACGGACCGGTCCCGGAGACCGCAAATCTGCTAGAACTGGCCTACATCCGGGCCCGCGCCTTCGCCGGGTTTGGCTGGGGTGGGGAGTCCGCCATCCTCCAGACCTTCCTATCGAAGATCCAAGCGCTTTCCAGCTTCCGCGACCACGACGAGGTCGTCCTGTGGTTCGAGCACGACCTCTTCGACGAACTTCTGGTCTGGCAGTTGCTCGACTGGTTTCGCGGCCAAAACCTCGGCGCAGTCCGGCTCAGCATGGTGCGAATCGATTCGCACCCCGAGATTTCCCCGTTCTTCGGCCTAGGCCAATTGACCGGACCCCAACTCGCCGCGCTGTTGCCGACGCGCAAGCCCGTCTCGAAGCAGCAAATGGACGCAGCCAGCACGAACTGGCGGCAATTCTGCTCGGAAACACCGCCCGCAGGCCCCAAACGGTTGCTGGAGGAATATCCTTCGGTCGGCGACGGACTATCGCGCCTCGAACGGGAACTCCTGCTGGCCGCAGAACAGGGCCCGGCCTCGCGCGAAACGTTGTACAGGCGCGCCATGGCCTTCGAGGAATGTCCGTGGGGTGACGCCTCCGTGTTCCTCCGCCTCGACGGACTGAAATCCGCCACCAATCCCGCCATCGCGTCAGACTGCAGTCTGACGCCCGCGGGTCGACTGCTGCTCGACGGCGGCGCGGACTGGGTTGCGCTCCAAGGCGGGATCGACCGGTGGATCGGCGGCGTCCACTTGGTTGGCCCGAGTCCTGCTTACCGATGGGCCCCCGGCAGCGGCACGTTGATCGGCAACCCGACGTAGTTCTCCGCCAGCGAAGTCATGCCTGCGCGGGAACCCGTCACGTAGTCCAACTCGGCCACTTGCCGACGGTAGTCGAAGCCCGCGAACGGGGCGTCCTGCGCACCAAGGTGCAGCATCGAGGTCATCCACCACGAAAACCGCTGCGCCTTCCAGACCCGACGAAGAGAAGTCTCCGAATACTCCTGCAACGCCCCGTCGCCACGACCGGAATAGTGTCGCCAGAGCGCATCGGACAGCACCCGCACGTCGGCGGCCGCCAGGTTGAGCCCCTTGGCCCCTGTCGGGGGCACAATGTGGGCGGAATCGCCTGCGAGGAACAGCCTTCCGCACTGCATCGGCTCCACCACGAAACTCCGCATCGGCGTGATGCCTTTCTGGAAGATCGTGCCGATGTTGGGTCGCCAGCCGTCGTCGGTCGCCAATCGCGATTGCAACTCCCCCCAGATCCGGTCGTCGGACCAATTCGACAGATCCTCGTCGGGGTCGCACTGCAAATACAGGCGTGTCACCGACGGCGACCGCATGCTGAACAGCGCGAAACCGCGCTCATGCAGCGAATAGACCAGTTCGTCGGAAGATGGTGCCGCATGAGCCAGGATTCCCAGCCAGCCGAAGGGGTGGACGCGCTCGTAGGCCGCCAGCACCCCGGCGGGGAACGACGGGCGGCAGATCCCGTGGAAGCCGCCGCATCCGGCGATGAAATCGCACCGCAATTCGTGCTCGACCCCATTGTCGATGTAGTGGACCACCGGCTGATCGCCTTCGAATCCGGCCACCAGCACACCTGAGACCTCGAACCGCAGCGGTCGGCCCGTGGCGCGCCGCGCATCGATCAAATCACGCACCACCTCGTTCTGCCCGTAGACCCAGATCGACTTGCCCGTCAGTTCCTCGAAATCGATGCGGTGGCGCTTGCCTTGGAACGCGAGATACACGCCGCCGTGGCGCAGTCCCTCGCGTTGGAGCCGTTCGCCGACTCCGGTCGCGACCATCATGTCGACGACGTGCTGCTCCAGGACACCGGCTCGGACCCGCTCGACGACGTATTCCTCGGAGCGGTTTTCCAAGATCACCGAGTCGATGCCATAGAGATGGAGAAGGTGGCCAAGCAGTAACCCGGCAGGGCCCGCTCCGATAATCGCGACCTGCGTTTGTTCCGACATCGATCTTGCCTAGTCTAACCCCTTCTTTGCCAGCCGCACCTTCGCCTCATCGATGTAGTAAAGCTCTATGTCCAAGATCTTAGGCCGCTCCGCCTCCAAACCTTGGTATCCACGCTCCAACAACGGCAGAGCCTCGTCCCCTTTTCCCTGCCGCGCCAAGATGCCGCCCTCCAAGCTCTCGGCCACATGGACGAACATCGTCGGAATCGAACTTCTTCTCGTGGTAGTAGATGTCGGCCAGGATGACATCTTCTTGCAGGATCTTCTCCGGCGCGAAACCCCGGAGGACCTTGCGGCGGTATTCGATGATCTCATTCTCCATCGGCTCCGATTCCGCGTACTTGCCTTGGAAGTAGAGCATGCCTTGGGTCCCGTTCATCCCACTGATGATGTTGTTGAAGATGGGGTCCTTCTGCCTCTTGCAAATCTCCCAAAGTTGCCGGTAGCAGGTCTCGGCCTTGGCCCACTCCTTCATCTTTGCGTAGTCGACCGCGACGTTCATCAGGGCGACCAGCGTGCTCGTATGCTCCGGTCCCAACACCCGCCGCCGATCTACGAGGACCTTCTCGGCCAAGGGAATCGACTTCCCGAACTCGTGCAAGGCGGAATAGGCGGCCGAAATGTTGTTTATCCCCGTGATGGTGTCGGGATGGTCGGGCCCCAGGGTCCGCAGCCTCCGTGCGTAGACCTCCTCCGACACTTTCAGTGCGTCTTCAGCGTGATGGGATGCCCGCAACACCGCCGCGAGCGAGTTCATCGCGGCCACTGTCGCCGGATGGTCCGGCCCGCGCAACCGTTCATAGGCCGGGATGATCTCGCGAAGCATCTTTTCGGCATCGATCCATTCCTTCGCCTCCGTCAGGTCGGCGGCGAGTCGCACCCGCATCGCCAGCGTTTCGGGGTGCTCGGGCCCGAGCCGGGCTTGCAACAATTTCACAAGGGGTTCCAGCAACTCGGCCCCTTTGGAGAATTGCCGGTCGCCCTCGTAGGCGGCCGCCAGGTCCGAGATCGCGCTGGCAACTTCCGGGGAGGCTTCCTTGTGCGTCCCACGAAGGGTTTCCAACATCCGCGAGTAGAGCTGGATGGCAGTTGGAAACTTGCCGGTCCTTAGATAAGTACTTCCCAAGAGGTGCTGGGCCTCCAGTCGAAGTTCTTCGGTGACCAGTCCGGGGCGGCTCGTGAGCTGGGCCAAATCGAGGGCCTGGGTATGGGCCTCCGCGAACTTGCCCTCAGAAATGAGGAGCCGTACCAGGTGGATCCGGCACTCGATGGTATCTGGATGCAGCGGGCCCTGGTGCGGCATACGCAACTGCAACTCCCGCTCGAACTGCTTGCGGACAGCCGGGACCAAGGCCAGTCCGGCGTAACTCTCGCCCAACGTGCGCCGGACGGATGCCTCCACCAGCGGTTGGGCCGTAAACCGGCCCGTCAGATTGGCAGCGGCGCGGTCAAGCGCCGTCCGCACTTTGAGGTGGGGGTCCGGCTTTCCCCCCGAAGCTTGGTTCTGGATGTCCGCCTGCGCTAGAAGGTCTTTCAGCAGGAACGCGTTCACGGCCTGCGCCTCGGCCGCGGACTCGTCGGCGCGCAGCTTCTCGGCCACCGCGGTGTTTCTCTCCCGCTCCGCCACCGCCTCCTGTTCGCGCGCGGTATTCCGTTCCTTTTGCGGTGCCAGTATACCAATTTCAAAAACGGCTAAAAAAAACTTCGCGGGCCGTGTCCGATTTCCGGCGGTCTTCTTGGTTCCTAATCAGGGCACGGTGAGCCAGCCGATGGACACCGGCCCTAAACAACAGAAGAAAAAGGAAATCAGCCATGACGACCAACGACCAAAACACGACCCTCCCCACCAAGTCCAGCTTCCGCCGCGCCGTTCCGGTGGCGGCCACCTTGGCGCTGCTGGCCAGCGCAACCGCCGCCCACGCCGGTGAAATCATGCTGGTCAACGCCTATGACCAGTCGATTGGCAGACTCACCACCTACCAGTACACGGCGGACGGATCGGGGAACTTCTCCACCAGTTCCCGGACGAACCTTGGTGGCGCCAACGGTTGGCTTGGGAGCGGTTCGAGCACCGGAACTGTCCCATACGAATTCGAATTCCAGGGAACAGGCCTGAGCAAGTACGGTTCGTCGTCATCAACCCCAAATGCAGGGCGTCGAGAGTTCTTCAGGAACCGTCTACTTCCGGAACGACAACAGGCAAAACGGTTACTATGCGCAATTCGGCATTGCAGCGGTAACTCCGTCCGGAGCGATGAGCATCGTCACCACAACTCAAGGCAACGGCCTCGCCATCGGTCCGGACGGCAACCTCTACCAAGCGAATTGGACGCAAGGGTCGACAGGCAGCATTGAAAAGTTCTCTACCAGCGGCACCGACCTCGGACAGTTTGCGGCCTACTCAGGCAACACGCCCACCGAACTCGCGTTCGATAGCAACGGCGACCTGTTCGCCCTCATCGGCGACACCCGGATCGACGAGTGGGGACCCACGGGCTCGTACATCGGCACCTTCAAGAGCGGCCTTCCCAACACGTTCGCATGCTGTTCGAACGCCCCGAACAACTTCGCCATTGACAGCGACAACAACATCTGGCTCGCGCACGGCTCCGGCTCCATCTACGAGATCACCTCCGGCGGCACTGTGACCAACTTCGACTTCTCCAACAGCGGAATCCAGGCACGCTCGGTCGCAATTCTAAACACCGGGAGCGCGGCACCGGAGCCCTCGACTGCACTGCTGCTGGCTGGCGCTGGACTCCTCCTTGCCGGACGTGGCCGCAAGTTGGCCCAACAGTTGAAATAAGAGCAGCCTCTGATCGGAGACAGGGAGCCGCACAAAGCGACGGAGCGCAGGGGACTATCACAGACCGGCAGTTTAGCGCTCACGCGTGCCCTGTCCGAAAAGTCAGCAGCAATGCGCAGGAGTGCGCGCGCCACGGGACTGCAAAATGCGATAGACTGTCCCAAGAACCGCTCGGCGAGGGGAATTCGCCGGGAGGAATTGAGGGGACATGACCGTGAAATCGCTTCTTCTATTTTTCGTATCCACAGCCATCCTGTCGGCCCAAGACTTCCGCGCCAGCTTGACCGGCCGCATCACCGACCCACAGGGGGCGCCCGTTTCGGGGGCCACCGTCGAACTGCGCGACGTCGACAAGAACGAACGCTCGCGCCAGACCGTCGGCAGCGACGGCAACTACGTTTTCCCGCTCGTCCAGCCCGGGACTTACGAACTCAAGGTCGCGCATCCGGGATTCAAGACCAGCACCCGGTCCGGCCTCACCCTTAGCGTCAACCAGGCGGCGACGGTCGATCTCGCGCTCGAACTCGGCGCTGTCAATGAGCAGGTCACCGTTACTGCCGATGTGGACCTTCTGGACCTCGGCTCTGGCGACCTCGGCGGCGTGGTCGACGGCAAGACCATCAGCGAAATGCCGCTCAATGGCCGCAACCCGTTCATGCTGTCCTCGCTGGTTGCGGGCGTCGACTACAACGGCTCGCTTGCCTACCAGCGCCCGTTCGACAACGGGGCCATCGCGCAGTGGGGCGTGGGCGGCTCGTCGTCCAGTGCCGCGTTCCTCATCGACGGCGCGCCGAACAACGCGCAGGCGGGCAGCAACAACATCGCGTACGTCCCGCCCGTGGACTCGGTGCAGGAATTCAAGATCCAGACCAACGCCTACGACGCGCAGTACGGCAAGACGGCGGGCGGCGTGATGAATGCCGTCCTGAAGAGCGGATCGAACGCCATCCACGGATCGCTCTACGAGTTCTACCGGCGCAACTGGCTGGACGCGAACTCGTTCCAGAACAATGCGCGGGGCGCTCAAAAGGACGGCCACTCGCTCGACCAGTACGGAGCGCTCGTCAGCGGCCCCGTCGTGCTGCCCAAAGTGTACAACGGCAGGAACCGTACCTTCTACATGGTGAACTTCGAGCGCTACGTGGAAGATTCGCCGCAGCCGCTCGTCCTTTCCGTGCCCGCGCCTGAGATGCGCGAAGGCGACTTCTCCAAGCTCAAGGACAAGGCTGGTCGCCAGTACGTCATCTACGACCCGGCCACCGGGTTTACCAACAGTTCCAACGTCTTCGACCGCCTTCCGTTCGCGGGCAACATCATCCCCCCGAGCCGCATCAACCCCATCGCCAAGAAGATCATCAGCTACTTCCCCAATCCGAACACCACGACCGCAGGCGAGGACTACGCCCAGAAGAATCTGTTCCTTTCCGGCGGCAACAATCCCGCCGGGGACACCTTTTACAACCTGGCAGCCAAGGTGGACCACAACATCAGCGACCGGCACCGCTTCTTCGTCCGCTACGCCCGTAACGACCGCACCGAGATCCGTCCCACCAACGGCGTTCCGGCGGACAAACCCGGCGTCGAGGGTCAGGATCCCCTGAAGCGGATCAACGACACCGGTGCCCTCGACTGGGTCAGCACGCTGTCACCGACCCTGATCCTGAACGTGCGCGCGTCGATGTCGCGTTACGTCGAGGCATCCTGGGGCACGCCGGACGACAATTTCGACATGACGTCGCTCGGTTTCCCGAAGTCGCTGGTCAGCCAATTGCCCTACGGCAACCATTTCGGCCAGTACACGTTCAGCGGCTACCAGAACTTGGGGCGCTATCCGAGTTCCAACATTTCCAACACATTCACGCTGCACCCGGTGGCAACGTGGGCACGCGGCTCCAAGACGTTCAAGGCTGGGCTCGACATGCGCTGGCTGCAATACTCGACGCAGAATCCTGGCAACGTGATGACGCTCGGCGCATCCGCAGCCTTCACACAGGAGATCTACAACACGGCCCAAGCCTTGAAGGGCAACTCCATCGCGTCGTGGCTGCTGGGGACGCCGAACTCCGGCTCGCTCTCCTACAACGTCTTTCCGATCTACATGTTCCCCTACTACGCCCCGTGGGCGCAGTTCGACTGGAAGATTTCCCGCAAGCTGACCGTCAACATGGGCATCCGCGAGGATCTGAACCTGCCGCCCCACGAACGGTTCAACCGCATGGACCGGGGCTTCCTGGCGACCGCGCCCTCCGTGCTCGACTCGCAGGTGGACCGCAAGAAGTTCCCGCTGCCGACGCTCACGGGCACGATCGGCTTCGCCGGCGTGAACGGTGCCCCCAACAGCGCAGCCGACCCGTACTACAAAACTTGGCAGCCCCGCATCGGCTTCGCCTACGCCATCACGCCCAAAATGGCCTTGCGCGGAGGCTGGGGCCGGTTCTACTCCAACCCGAACAACGACTACCTCCAGACTTCGGGCTTCAGCAACTCCACGCCGCTCGTGTTCTCCGCCAACGAAAGCATGTTGCCGTTGAACAACAAGATCAACGACCCGTTCCCGGACGGAATCCTGCTGCCGACAGGCTCCGCCGCCGGTTCGGCCACCTTCGCCGGACGCGCGTTCAGCGTGGTCAACACGCATTTCCGCATCCCGCATGTCAATACGTTCTCGGTCAGCATCCAGCGCGCGCTGCCCAAGCGCAGTTCCCTGGATGTTTCGTACTCGGCAACGCGCGGCGTGGACCTGCAGGACACCCGAACCATGAACGATCTCCCCGCGGCCACGCGCGACAGCTGCAACTGGGCCGCCGGGGGCAATCCGGCAGCCTGCGACAAGACCTACTCGAACCCGTTCGCCAACATTCCGGCCTTCACCGGCACGAGTTCGTTCTCGAGCACGACGCTGTCGAACGCCACTCTCTCGGTCCCGTACCCCCAATTCGGACAGATCACCGAGCTGATGCGCAACGACGGCAAGAGCTGGTACGACTCGCTCCAAACCACCTACACGATCCGCAACAAGTGGACCACGTTCCGCGCCAACTACACATACGCCAAGACCATCGAGCAGAACGGATTTCTCGATCCACAGAAGTTCGTGATGCAGAAGGGTCCGGCGGCGTACGACGTGCCGAACCATTTCTCGCTGTCGGCGGTTTCGCAAGTGCCCGGCGGTAAGACCGGTCCGAGGTGGATGCGGAAGCTGCTGGGCGGATGGCAGGAGTCCACCATCATCCAGCAGCAGTCGGGGCGCCCGTGGAGCCTGCCGACCAACGTGCTTTACGTGGGCGACGCGCACCTGAACATCGACTGGAACCAGCCTACGGTGCAGGGCGTGGCCAACTGCGTCTCGCAATGGAACACAAACGGCACCACGACCATGCTGCAGTACAGCATCGACGCGGGGTGCAAGACGCCGAACTTCATCATTTCGCCCCGTTACTCGCCGCGGTATTTCCCGAACCGGGTCAGCAATATCCGATACCAGGGTTTCACGCTGGTGGACGTTTCGCTCGACAAGACGACGGCGATCACGGAGAAGTACAAGATCCAGTTCCGGGCTGAAATGTTCAACTCGATGAACTCGTTCTACCTGACCAACCAGGGTTTCGACGCGACGGCGACGAACACGACGTTCGGGTCGATCATCAAGGCCGGGGTGAGCGCTCCGAATTCGAATTACCCGCGGCAGGCGCAGTTGGGGATTAAGCTGCTCTGGTAGATATTGGCCGCAGCATGTGGGAAATGCGCAGATGCGCGCCCTTGAGGGCGCGTGCGGATGTCGGCGACATCCGCGCAGGTTGCCAACCTGCCCCACAACGATCATGGGATTTTCAGGGCCTCTATGGTGGCGTCCATTGCGCGGTCGATGAGGAGTTGGGCGAAGGTGGCGTCTTCGGATTCGTTGAATTCGCATAGGTACTCGCGGGCGAACTTGGTTTTGCCCATGTTGTCGCGCTCCTCCACGAGGAATTCGGGGTCGATGCGGGGGCATTCGTTGCCGGGGGCGAGGAACTTGGTCCAGTTTTTGCCGAAGGCGCAGGCCTCGTAGAAGAAGCCTCGCTTGCCGTTGGGCATGGAGAGGAGCCAGAGGTCGCCCTTGGTGGCGGCGAGCATGGGGCGGAGGACGTTGTAGGCGGAGTCGTCGACGAAGGCGGCCTCGTCGATAAACATGAGGTTGACGGAGAAGCCGCGGATGCGGCCTTCCTTGCCTGGGACTCCGACGATGCGGGAACCGTTGTCGAAGGCGATGGAGATGGCGTTGGAGCCGTCGCCGGAGGGGTCGAGGCCCATGTTGAGGAGCATCTTGCGGCAGCGGAGGACGAATTCGCCGGATTGGCGCTCGGAGGGGCTGGCGACGAGGATGGTGGAACCGGGGCGGGTCCAGGCGCGGTGGACGGCGACGGCGGCACCGACGGTGGACTTCCCCCACTGGCGGCAGCAGTTGAGGATGACGCGGTGGGGGTTGGCGCGGAGCATTTGCTCCTGGATGGGGTCGGGGTGGAAGCCCAGGCGGGTGCGGGCGAAGGTGACGGCGTCTTCGATTTCGGGGGTGGTGGAGGGCCGGGGAGTGGGGACCTGGGTGTCCTGTCCGGTCCGAGACGCCGGGATGTATAGCCAATCTGCCACGTGGTTGTTGTAGCAGACGGGAAGGGGCGGACCGAGGGGGGAGCGGGGTTAAGTTGTTGATATGGTTGGGTGAATAAAGTTGGAGCGAGTGTGACCGGGGGGAGCGGGTGGCACCCAGGATTGGCTGTAGGCCCGCGCCTTGAGGGCGCGTGCGGATGTCGGCGACATCCGCGCAGGATGCCATCCTGCCCCACAACGGAAAACTGGTAATACGCAGGCCGGAGTCTAGGAGGTGGCTCGGGGGTGGGCTTTTTGCCATTTTAGTTGGCGGCGCTCGCGGCGGTTCAGGGGGCGCTTGGGTTCGATTGGCTCGTTTTGTGGTGTGGGGGGCGGGGTGGCTGGGGTGTTGGGACCGCTTGCTGACGCGCGCGGCTCGGTTTGGGGGCGGTCGGGGTCGGTGGGGGTTGGGTTTGTTTGGCTGGATTTGCGGT
>CAIVPR010000105.1 GCA_903907865.1 uncultured Acidobacteriia bacterium | reverse complement strand
GTCCGGTTATGCCAGGCTGAAAGCCTGGCGCAGCCAAGAATGGCTGCCCTACACACGCGTCGCAGCCGCATTCCATCCGGATTGGTGGGCTGCGGGCCCGTGGCCGCTCTGTTGAAAGTTTGCCCGTTTGAACGCTGCCGTCGGAATGCGGTTACGGCTGCCTGAAAGGCCGCCGCGGCCAATATTGGCCGCCCCACAGGCAGTTTCACTTGCATTGGTGGGCTGAAGGCACATGGACACTCCCTTGCGGTCGCGGCTCGGAAACATGGCGATTCGGCGCAGCCTGGACCGAGGGAGCCCCGGCGCGAAGGTGATCCCCACATTGGCCGTCCCACGTTGTTTGCAGGCACATGGACACTCCCATTGCGCGAAGGTGATCCCGTCCGCTTGCCTGGCCGTCTGGAGGCCCGTGTCAGCGGGCCTCCCTGTCAAGTGGCGTCCGCAAGCGCGGTGCCGGGCGATCACACACGCCAGCGGTGACGATCCACTCAGTCACCAAGTATCTTTTCGAAGTCGCCAATCTTTCCCTGAACCTTGCCGGCGAGCTTTTCAGTCCGGCCATCGGCTTCCAAGTCGGGGCTGTTCGTCACATGGCCCACGGTCTCCTTTACGCTGCCCTTCACCTCATGAAGCTTGCCTTTGATCTGGTCGTTGGTGCTCTGTTCCATTTCGTTCTCCTTTTCAAACCCTACTCAGCACGCGTAGTGCCAAGACGCAGTTCCGGTTTGAGCGCCATTCGAGTGGCCAAGTGGATGCATAGGTTCATCCCATGTCATCCACGATCACCGGACACGTTTCAAACGCAATCGGAGAACACCTCGCGCGCCTGGAAGCCTTCGAGCCCGGCCCGTTTCCAGTATTGAGCGTCTACCTGAACACGCAGTCGGATGAGCACGGACGCGCCACCGAAGTTACGCCGTACTTGCACCGGGAATTCAAAGCTCTCGCCAGAACTTGGGCAGCAGGGTCGCCCGAACAGCATAGTTTTGAACGGGACGCCGAGAGGATCATCGCGTGGGTCGCCGACAGCGTCGAGCCCGCGACCCGCGGGGTTGCGATCTTCGCCTGCTGGGGTGCGGAAGAATTCTTCGAGGCGATCCAACTGACGACTCCGGTGGGAGAGAACTACATCTCGGTGGGCAACCAGCCGCATCTGTATCATCTGGCCCGCCTTGACGAGCACTTTCCCCGCTATGCCGCGGTACTGACCGATGCCAACACGGCGCGGATCTTCGTCTTCGGGTTGGGTCAGACCGCCGAGGAGGAAGACCTGAAAGGCAAGAAGGTTCATAGGGTGAAGGTCGGTGGCTGGTCGCAGGCCCGTTACCAGCGGCGAGTGGGAAACGCACACCACCAGCATGCAAAGGAAGTCATCGAGCGACTGGTTGAGGTGGTGCGCGACGAGGGAATCAACCATATCGTGTTGGCCGGAGATCAGATGGCGCTTCCACTTCTGGAGGCCGAAATCCCGCCGGAGATGCTCCCGATGGTGAAATCCCTGAAGCTCGACGTCCATGCTTCCGAGCAGGATGTGCTGGCGGCGACTCTCGCGGCGCTGCGGGAAGATGACGCGAAGAGTGAGAACGAAAAGGTGGCGCGGTTGATGCAGCAGTATCGCGCCCACAGGTTGGCCGTCCTCGGTCCGGACGAGACGCTCCAGGCACTGGCAAACGGCCAGGTGGACGAGCTTCTGTTGAGTGGCTCGTTGGAGGAGGCAGTCGGGGAGGAGGCAGTCGGAGAGATGCGCGAACCGAATGGAGAAGCAGGCCCCGTGTCCCTCTCAGATCAGTTGACGGCGAAGGCCCGGCAGACCGCGGCAACCATCACGTTCATTGAGGATCCGCGTTTGCTGGAAGCCGTTGGAGGCGTCGGCGGATTCCTGCGATGGCGGAGTTGAGTAGGCTCCGAGCGACGTGCGCCTCCGGCGAGTCAGGCCTTCCCGTGATGTGAAAGCTCGCGCCAACCCTGTTCGTTCAGTTCCACACCGAAGGCCTTGGCAGCGCTCTGAATCCGCTTCCATGCTTCGTCGCGCTCGCCATTGGTCACGTCTTTTACCTGATTGAATCGGGCGACGGCATTCCGGACGTGCGCAGCGTCGTTGAGTGGTTCCTTTCGGGCGTCAGGGAACGCATAGCGGGACTCCGGGATGTGGTCGCGTTGCGCCTCGGTGATTTTGCTCATGCCGGGTGGCATGCAGCTTCATGACCATGAGTCATCCTCAATGCCCCCCCCCGTGTGGGGAAGCGACTCCGGGTTCTGGACGCGGCCCAATCGATTGGTGAACTTGCCGCACTCAACTCGAACCGACTGGAGCAACACGCGCGCATTCGGTTCCGCGAACAAACGCTCCCTCGCGGTCGCGGCTCGGCAGAATCAACATGTTATCGAGCAGCCGTTGGGAATGTCGTGGAGCGGATTGCGGTCTCGCGCGGGTGCCACGAATCGGCGAAGACCGTAAATTGTGGGAGAATCGGGGGATTGTGACCTCCGACAATCGCTTCGTTTCCGACAGCTTTCCCCGTTCTTCGCAATACCACCCCGAGTGGGTTCTGGCCAGCGCCAGCGGCGGGGCGAATTCGCTCTGGCTGACGGAGTGGCTGGCGTCGGCGATGGATTTGCGGCCCGGGATGCGGGTGCTGGACCTTGGCTGCGGTCGGGCGGCGTCCTCGATCTTCCTGCACCGGGAATTCGGGGTGCAGGTTTGGGCAGCCGACCTTTGGTTCAGCGTTTCGGAGAACATCCAGCGGGTCCGGGATGCGGGCGTGGAGGGCGGCGTGTTCCCGATCCATGCCGATGCGCGGTCGCTGCCTTTCGCGACCGAGTTCTTCGACGCCATCGTGTGTGTTGATTCCTTCAGCTACTACGGGACGGACGATCTCTACCTGAGTTACCTCGCGAGGTTTGTCAAGCCGGGGGGACAGATTGGAATTGCCGGGGCCGGACTGGTAGAGGAGATCGAAGGTACCGTTCCCGAACATCTCTGCCGGTGGTGGGTGCCGGAACTTTGGAGTCTTCATTCCCCGTCGTGGTGGAGGCGGCACTGGGAGCGGACGGGCATCGTGGACATTGATGTAGCCGACACGATGCCGGACGGGTGGCAGCGTTGGTTGGACTGGCACCGGGTGATCGCACCGGACAACGAGGTGGAAATCAGCGCGTTGGAGGCGGACCGTGGGAGTGTTTTGGGTTATGTGCGGGTGGTGGGTCGCAGACGGGGTGAGGTCGAGTTGGAAGAGCCGATCGTGTCCGTGCCGGGCCAGTATGTGAAGAAGCCGCTGTTGCGGGCGGGATAGGGGTTCCGGTTGAAGCGTTTGCCCGGTTGAAAATACTGCGGCAATACCCTGGGCTGGCGCGCCGGGCATTTCGGTTATTGCCGCCTGAATGGCGCCTGCAGCGAAGAATCGCTGCCCCACAACGGCTTGCGCCAATCGCCCGTTCACCCGTTGACGCTCCGTTGAAAGTTTGCCCGCTCAACGCTGCCGTCGGCATCCGGTTACGGCTGCCTGAAAGGCCGCCGCGGCCAATATTGGCCGCCCCACGAGGAAGGCGGGCAGTTTCATTTGGATTGGCGGGCCGCAGGTCCATGG
>CAIVPR010000104.1 GCA_903907865.1 uncultured Acidobacteriia bacterium | reverse complement strand
TGACCGATGCGCAGATCCTCGCGGTGAGCATTACGGTAGTTGCCGTGCTCCTGGGGACGCTTTTCAGCAACAGCCGGATCACGGACTTGAACAGCCGGATCGTCGAGAACAACATGGCGATAAACCGCCGCATGGATGAGAGCGCGGCCACATTGAACAAGCGCATGGAGGAGAGCACCACGGCGCTCAACCGGCGCATGGAGGAGAGCACCACGGCGCTCAACCGGCGCATGGACGAGAGCACCACGGCGCTCAACCGGCGCATGGACGATTTGAAGGACGTGTTGAGAGCCGAATCCCGCGCAATGGAAGCGCGTATGGAACTCCGGTTCAACTCCATCGACCGGAAACTGGACGAACTCCTACGCATCGTGGGCGACCACGAGATTCGCATCTCCAAGCTCGAAGACGGCCAACCCGTCGCGCGGCGCGGCTAGACAATTAACATGCAGTCGCCGTACGAAAAGAACCGGTAGCGCGACTCGACGGCGTGCCGGTAGGCGGCCATCGCCAGGTCCGGCCCGGCAAACGCCGCCACCAGCAGCAAGAGGCTGGTGTCGGGCAAATGGAAATTCGTCAGAATCGCCCCCACCTTGCGGAACGGATTTTCGACTCCCGGGTGCAGGAAGAGGTTTGTCGAACCGGAAAGCACCCCCAGACGGGCCACCGACTCGACCGTCCGGATCGACGTCGTTCCGACCGCCACCACTCTCCGCGCCGTCTCGATCCGCCTCCAAGACTCTTCAGACACCGAATAGCGCTCGTAATGCAGCGAGTGGTTCTCGAAGTCCTCGCGTTCCACACTCTGAAACGTCCCCAGCCCGACATGCAGCGTGACCCGCGCCACCCCGGCCCCGGCCGCCTGGGCACGATCCAGCACCTCCGGCGTGAAATGCAACCCCGCCGTCGGAGCCGCCACCGAGCCCCGCTCATTGGCAAAAACCGTCTGATAACGTTCCCGGTCCGTGCTGGCATCGGGCCGCTTGATGTATGGCGGCAGGGGCATGTGGCCGTGCCGGTCGATGGCACCGAGCACGTCGCCGTCGGGCGCGGTCAGCCGCACCGTCCGTTCACCGCGCTCTCCCCGACCAATAATCTCCGCCTCGAACTCCCCGTCAAACCGCACCCGCGCCCCCGTCGGCAACTTCTTCCCCGGCCGGACCAGCGCACGCCACTCGATTGACGCCGCGTCCAACGGCTCCAGCAGCAGCACTTCCGCCGCTCCCCCGCCCTCCCGATGACCCAGCAACCGCGACGGCAAAACCCTCGAATCGTTCAGGACCAGGCAGTCGCCGGGCCGCAAATACTCGGGCAGATCGCGGAATATGCGGTCCGCCCAGGTGCCTGTTGCGCGGTGCACCACCAGCATCCGCGCACCGTCCCGCTCCGGTGGCGGCTCCTGCGCGATCAACTCGGGTGGCAGGTCGTAATGGAAATCGGAAAGCCGCATGCTCAATCCGACCAGTATGCCCGACGCGCCCGGATGGCCAGCTCTGGACGGCCCGGAATCGATACTTCGATGTGGTGCATGCCCGCTGCCGCCTTCTCCGGCTGCGGAAATGCCAGGATGTACTGGCTGTGCACCTCGGCCCCGAAGCTCTCCACGGCTTTCTCCAGCGTCGTCTCGCGCAGGAACGGATATTCCGACCCTCCTGTCGACTGCGCGAACGCCTGCACGTGGTTGGTCTTGCCGAGTCGAAACAGTTCGTCGAAGATGGCCATGAAGTTGGGTCCCGAAGGGGGCGGCAGGTCGTCTGGATTCGCAATCCAAGCATTGGCAGACGGGGAGTACGGTGAGGCAAACACCTCAACCCCCTCGCGTTCAATCGCCTCCAGCGCGTCGGAGAGTTTCGCCGAACTGCCCCTGTCCTTGCTCTCCGAAACGACGAGCAGCACTTTCCGGCCCCTGCGGTCGCGAAGTGTTTTCGAGGCCTCGATCACGGCGTCAAATAGGCGCGCCTGCTTGCCATCGGCCGCGCGCAGCTTCTTCATGGCGCTCTGGAGGGCACCGCCATCGGAAGTAAAGGGGCGCACCCAGTCGACCTGGCTATCGAAGACCAATACAGCAGCCTCGCCGCGAGTGCCGATCACGAGAGGCTGGATCATGCCGCCGATTCGCCGCACCTTCACAAGCGCGGGCGTCGAAAGGCCGGAGGTCTGGATCGCCAGCACCAACGAAATCGGCGCGAAACCGCTGCCAAAGGTGTCGAGACTGATCTGGCGGGCAATGCCGTCGTCGAGCACCCGGAAATCGCGGGCTTGAAGTCCGTCCACGTTCTTGCCATCCTTGGTGACCAGGACCGGAACCTGGACCACACGCGTCTCGCTGCGGAACGGAACCTGCGCTTGGGCCAGCAGCGGTAGTAGCAGCGCGACAAACAATCTCATCCTGCCCGCACCTGTTCCACCACCCGGAGCACTGCCGCACTAACCACATCCGGGGCATCCAGTTGCAGCCAGTGCCCCGCCCCCGGCACCTGGACGTGCTCGCCGCGGGACGAGAGCCCGGCGTCGGCCTCGTGTTCGGACACACGCTTGGACGCCGTCAAAACCACCAACGGAAGATCCCCCAGGGACTGGCCTTCATCGAGCTGTTCAACGCTCACCGGCAGCGATTCCAGATTCGCCGCCATGGCCTCGAACGATTTGGACTGGCTCCAATGCTCCGCCACCACGGGCCAGAGTTCGCGCGGCATCTTGCGCACCTCGCCCACCAGCCGATCAGCTACCGGCGCGCCGTTGCCGGCCGACAGCTTGGCCAGCAGTTTCGGAATGCGCCCGGAACCCGAAACCAACAGTTTCAGCGCAACCCCGACCACTCCCAGCCGGGCCAGCGTCGCACCCCGTCGCGACAGCGATGCGCCCCGGCCGAGCATCCTCAGCTTGGGCTCGGTGGCGCCGCGCCACTCGGCCCGCACCACGGGATCCACCAAGACCATCCCCCCGACCATCCCCGGAAAACGCTGCTGGAAAATCCGGCAAATCAACCCGCCAAAGGAATGTCCCACCAAAACCACCGGCGACCCGATACCGGCACTCTCCAGCAGCCGAAAAAAATCCCCGGCCGCGTCCTCCGCTGTCTTGATTCCAATGCCGGAATCGCTCCACCCAAGCCCCGCGCGGTCATATGCCGCCGTGGACGTAAACTGCGCCACTCGGTCCCGCACCAGGCACCAACTGACGGAGCTGGCTGCAATACCGGCCTCGAAGACCACCAAAGGCGAGCCATGGCCCTTCTCATCAAGGTGGAGGCGTCGACCGCCCACGTCGACGAGCCGTCCAGGGGGAGGGGTCATGTCCGCAGGATAGCGCAAGGGCGTCGACCACTTTTCCGTCAGAATCAAGAAGCCCAGAAACAAGAAGCATACCGGCATTGCCAAGCATCACAGGCATGGATGCCTGTAACAAACACCGCCCGTAGCGGAAGACTCGCAATCGCCGCCACGGCCGTGTTTCTCTTGGCACACGTCGACCTGTGCGTCGCGCAAGACTTGGAGCCGGATCAAGCGCCGCCCACCTCCCCGGCTTTGGGCACCGTGCCGGGCGGCGCACTACCCTCTTCCCCGGTGTTCCCCGTGCCGTCCTCCGGTCCACAGACTTTCGAAGAGAGATTGATGGACTATTCGGTGGACACCTTCGGACCGAGAGCCTTGCTTGCACCCTCGTTCGGCGCGGCAATCAACATGATGTGGCCACCCAAGAGCTACCCGCGCGAGTGGCGGAGTGGTGCGCAAGCCTTCGGGAGAAACTACGGCAGCCGGCTGGCAACCCGGACCTCGGAGCGCACAGCCCGCTTCGTGGTCGCCGCCGTTCTCCACGAGGACTTTCGATACCGCCCGTCCACCCGCACCAATCCCCTTGCGCGGGCCGCCCATGCCCTGGCTTTCACCTTTGTGGACCGCTCCGACCGCGGTGGCAACCGCATCGCGTTCTCGAACTTTGCAGCATCGGCCGCCTCGGGCTTCACGCCGAACCTGTATCTTCCCGCTGGATACGCTACCGTCAGCCGTGCCGAAACGCGAATGGCGATCACATTCGGCGGGCTGGTTGCCCGCAATCTGGCGCAGGAATTCGGGCCGGAACTGGCCCGTCTGGCCCGCAAGCTGCACTTGCCCGCGGGCCAGCTTCCAATACCCGAATGGTGGACGCCGAGGCGGTAGGCCGGCCCGCCCTTAGTGCGGATGCGGAATCGGCCCTTCGGGACCGTGCACCGCGTTGGAATACATGAACTGCACCGGCACCGTGCCGCCGCCCGCCGTCAATGGCACTTCCTGGAACACCTTCGAAAGCGGGTTGGCCTCGAAGACCGGAAAGTCCCCGATTTCCTCGCCCTGACGCGAAGTCCACCCGACGATGCTCACGTTGTTCGTGTGGTTGGATTCCTCCACGTCGGGATCGGTGCGCGCTTCATTGAGTTCATGGTAGAAGGTCGCCACCACGTTCTTCCAAGGTTTGTCGAACACCGCAATCCCGTTCTGGCTCCCGTCCGCCCGGACTTCGGAGAAGACACCCACCGCGTAGTACACAAGGTGGCCATTGAGACGAACGGAACCGTGGTAGCCGCCGAGCCCGTTGGTCGAGTCGCCCTCGTCGTCCTTGGGGATGGCACGGTCGCGGTTTTTCGGCTCCGACTCGACATGAGCCCCGATGGGCGCATTGCTGGTGCCCGGATTGTCGTTGAGGATGGTGCCACTCGGCAACATGAAGTTGAAGACGGTACTCGAAAAATCCGTCGTGTGCAGCTTGCCCCCGACGAAGAGGCGGGTCACCAAGTCCTCAACGTCGCCCTGGGAAACGACAGTCGGCTTGGCTCCGACGAGGAAATCGGACCCGAGCGATTTGCTCGTGACCGGGCCGTGGAAGTACTGCTGGATGACGTTGTTCAGGTTCCGGTCGCTCATCGCGGCACCGAGGGCGGCGTTGATGTTGGTGACGTCGGCAGGGGCCCAGGACGCCTGGCCACCGACGAAGTAGTTGAAGAAGGAGAGGGCCTGAATTGTGCGGCCCCCGTGGAAGATGAGGTCGTGGGCCTTCGTGGCGTGCAACCCCGGGGCGAGGGCCGCGGGGATGATGCCTGAGCGCTCGCGGGCCCGCGCCTCGGCCTTGCTGGCTTGGGCGGTGGCGATCCGCATCACGTGTCTGCGTGCGGGTGAACTGGTGCTCATGGTGAAGCTCCTTCCAATGAAGTCTTGAACTAGGGCCGAGACGGACCCGGCCCTGCTGCAGTAAGCGTCAGACCCTAGAAAAAGTGGCCAACACTACCAATACAATTTCAAAGCCATCTGCATCTGCCGCGCCGAGTTCGCCTGGCCCGTCACCAGTCCGAACGAGTTGCTGTTGATGTTCCCGTTCGGGCCGCCAAACACCACGCGGTTGAAGATGTTGAACGCCTCGGCGCGGAAGTCGACGTGGAACCGTTCCGAAATCTTGAAGCCCTTGCCCAGGCTGACGTTCTCGTTGAGATTCGAAAACGCCCGTACTTTCGGGTTGAAGCGCGTCTCGTTGCCCAGTACGCCCACCGGCTGGGCCGGGAAGGCCGCAGGGTTGTAGAACAGCCCCGCGTTGGGATCGAAACCGCCCGAGGGCGTCGACGCGCGCCAACCGTCGTACGACGTGATGTACGCCGAGTTGCGGCCGTTGAAGATCGGCAACGGCGCGTTCCGGGTCACCGACAGCGGGAAACCGCTGGAGTAAACCTCCACCGCACTGAGGCGCCATCCACCCAGCATCCGACCGGTGAAGCCCTTCGAGAGCCACCGCTTGCCTGGACCAAACGGCAATTCATACAGCGTGTTCATCTTCAACACGTGCGTCTGGTCGTAGGCGCCGATGGACTTTTCCAGCTTGCGGTTGCCGTTGTCGGTCGCAAAACCTCCGTTGGCGTAGTAGGTGTCCGAGTCGGTCAGGATCTTCGAGAACACATAGCTCCACTGGAAGGTCAGGCCCGCCGACTGCCGACGCTCCAGCTTGAGGATGCCGGCATTGTAAGTCGAATGTCCGCCCTTGTCGCCGCCGCCCTGGCTGGTGTCGATCGTCAGGTACTGCGGGAACGGCCGCAGCGCTTGGGCGACCGTCGCGCTGCGCTGCACGCTGGGGTTGGTGAAGTTGGCGTAGGGAATCGGAATTCCCGCGTTGACCGCCGCCGCCGACGTTATGCTCGAATTCAGCAGTGTGATCGCCTGCGCCGCGCCGTACTTCGAGATCAGCCCGTTCACCACCGACATCGGCACCTGGTTGATATTGATCAAGCCCGACTGCAGATGGTTGCCGGCAGTCGCATTGTAGGTGGCGTCCAGCACCATCTTGCTCGAAATCTGCCGCTGGACCGAAATCGTCCAGTAGTCGATCTCCGGCGCGCGGGTAGCGTTGTTCCCCTGCCACCAATCGACATTGCCGTTGTTGGAAAACGCCGGATTGATCTGGGGCGGAATCGGATAGGAGGGCAGGCCCTGGTCCCACTGGAACGCGGGCGTAATACCCTGGTTGGGCGACGTGAAGCTGTACTGCCCGATAAAACCCGAGTAGTGCGACGTGCTAGAGACCACCGTGACGCGGCTGAAGGTGCGTCCGATGCCCGCACGGATCGTCGTCTTGCTGTCGAGCGCGTACGCTGCGCCCAAACGGGGGCCGATGGCTCCATACCAGCCTGGAATCAGGCTACGGGTGCCCGAACGCCCCGCACCCTTTCCGGCGAAGATCACCGCGCCGGGGTAGTTGTTAACCGCCGGATTGGGCGTTGTCGCCGAGAAATCCGAGTATTGATCGTTCAACGAGACCGGCGGACGCGTGAATTCATACCGCAGCCCGAGGTTCAGCACCAGCTTCTGGTTGACGCGCCAATCGTCCTGTGCGTACATGCCGTGGTACCCGTAGGTCTGCGGCAGGTAGCGGATCGTTTCGGTGGCACCGCTGTCGGCCTGTCCCAGCAGGAACGACGCGAAGGAACTGCCGCTGGCACCGGAGGTGACGCCCGGAACCGCCGTTTCGAGGAAGCTGAAGGTGGCCTGGCCCGCGATGTTCTGCTCGCCGAAGCCGTTCGCGCGTTGGCTCTCGTAGTCGTAGCCGAACTTCAAGGTGTGGGCCCCGCGCACATAGCTCAGGTCGTTCTTGATCGACCACATCGGCTGCTCCGTGCCGTTGTCCGCCGCGCCGCCCCAGCCCGTATAGTCGCTGAAGGAGATGCTGGGGAAGTTCACTGTGCAATCGACCGCGTTCTTGATGCAGACCTTGCCCTTCCACGGCCCGCCCACGTTGGGCGAATAGCTGTCCTTGGCGAACTTGTTGCCGCCGATGGCGAAGTGGTTCAAAAGGCGGGGCGAAATCGTCCAGTCGTGGCTCAACCGGTAGGCCGATGCGTTGTAGATCGTGATCTGGCCGTTCCAAAGCGGCACAGGCAACCCGGCGGGCCCGGTCGCTCCCGGACCGCTGTTGTACGCGGTGCGGTTGTAGAAGAACGCCAAGTGGTGGTTGCTGCCGAAATTCTGATCCACCTTGATGCTGCCCTTGTCGGTCGGCGTGACCGTGACGCCACTGGCAGTCGCGTAGTTGTTGCGCGCGTAGCCCGAGGTTCCTGGAACCAGGCCGGGCCTATTCGGCGTGACGACCTGTCCAAATGGCAGGATGCTGGAACTGGTCGGACTGAAGCGCGAAACCGGAATCTGGTTGTTGGCGAAGGCCGTTCGGACGAACGCGCCATTGACCGTGGTCGTCGTGTCCGGGTCGTAGATTGGAATCTGCTTGTTGCTGGAATTCACCCAGTTGGTGAAATCGCCCTTGTACATCTCCGGCGTGGGCACGCTGGCGATGGCACCGTTGGCCCCGATGCGGTTGCGGAAGCCCTCGTAGTTGACGAAAAAGAAGGTACGATTCTTGCCGTTGTACAGCTTGGGGATCCACACCGGTCCGCCAAACGAGGCGCCGAAGTCGTTCTGCTTGTAGATCGAACGGGTGGCGGCGAAGAAGGTGCGCGCGTCAAGGTCCTGGTTGCGCAGGAAGTCGTAGCCCGTTCCGTGATAGTCGTTGGTGCCGGACTTCGAAACGAAGGTGATCACGCCTCCCCCGCCCTGCCCGAATTCGGCCTTGAAGCCGTTGGTATCCACCGCGAACTCCGTCAGCGACTCCACCGACGGCGTCAGGTATGCCGTTTCGCCCGTGTCACCCGCGCGGTTGGTGTTCACCGGAAGGCCGTCGAGCGTGGCGCTCCAAGACGCGGCTTGCCCGCCTCCGAGCGAAACCGCGTTGCCCGACCCCTTGGATTCCGGCGTGATCGACACCAGGTCGAACGGACTCCGCAGCGCGCCCGCGACCACCAGCGGAAGCTGGTCCACCATGCGGTTTTCCACCGAGGTCGAGATCTTGGCATCCTCCGTCTGCATCTGGACGGCCCGCGCTTCCACCTGGATGGACTCGGTTAGCTGCCCGACGTCGAGCTTGGCGTCCACCCGGACCGTCTTGGACGCGGTCAGGGTGATCCCGTTTTCCACGAAGCGCTTGAATCCCGGCGCACTGATTTCCACCTTGTACACGCCGGGCGCGAGATTCGCCGCGTTGTATTCGCCGGTGCCCGTCGTGGTGACGTGCTCGGTGCCGTTGGTGGCGATGTTGCTGATTAGGACCTGTTGGTTGGGGATGGCCGCACCGGTGGAATCGGTGACCAACCCGGTAATGTTGCCCCTCTCGGTTTGTGCGAAAACCGAAAAAGCTGTTATCAGAAAGACCAGTAAACGTTTCATTGCGTTGACTGCATGGATATCACGCCGGGCGGGTCCGCGTCAAGCCGGGCCAACGTTTGTAAAATCTCGTGAGTGAAATAGTACCAGGACCCCGTTCTCTAAGCAGGGGGATATCCCCACGGAGGAGAAAGAAGTGAAGAAAACAAACAGCCTGGCCCTCGCGGTCGCCCTGTTCCTGGGCGTCGCTACGGCCTCGGCCAGCAACCTGGTCGTCAACGGCAACTTCGAAGGCAGCACCTACACAGACGGCCTAACCGGCGACGTACTGCCGACCGGCTGGACCAACGGACCGCCCTACCCCTACACCGACAGCAAGGTCAACGTCAGCAGCGCAGTGACCCCGATCGGTGCCGAGAGCGGCTCGAACTACATCGACTTCATGTCGCCTGCCACCAACGGGTCGGCCGATTGCCTGTATCAGGATCTCAACACCATCGCGGGCGACCAGTACACCGTCACCTTCTGGGTCGCCATCAACGGGACCAGCGTGGGCAACCACCTCGGCCTCACCCCGGTGTGGGATGAGAACCGGGCCAACGCCACGGTCATGTCCAACGCGACCTACTATTCCCCGAGCAACACGGGCGATGTGGCCTACCAGCAGTACACGTTCATTGAAACCGCTTCCTCGACCACGACGCGGCTCGACTTCCACGGCGTCGACTCCAACGGGGCCATCCTGCTGGACAACGTCTCAGTCGTGGACGCGACCCAGGCGGCGGCCCCGGAGCCGGGATCGATGCTGCTCCTTGGTGCCGGCCTTGTCCTATTGGGCGGTCGGCGGTTCGCGCGCCGGGCCCGGAACTAACGCCCGGCCGACAGCGCGTTCAAGGCCTCGTCCGCCTTGCGGATTTCCGAAGTGATGTAGTCCTGGGCCGGATGGTTGCGAAGCCACTCGGCCCAGTGTGTTTTCTGGCGCTGGTACCAGAGGGCCGCGGTTGGCCGGTCGCCAGCCAGCGCGTAATGCCTTCCCAACGCGCCATACGTCCCAGCCTGCAGCGCCCGCCCGGTAAAGTACTCCGTCGAGATCGCTTCGGCCCGTTTCCGAGCCGCCTCCAACAACCGCAAGGCCATGGCCGGATCCGCCTTCTCATACCAGTCGCTCAACCTCACCCGCGACAGGATCACTTCGTTGGGAGCCAGATCGGGCGTTGCCGCCAGAACTTTTTCCATGGTTGCAATCGCCGCCTCCATATGCGCGCGGGCCGACGCCAAGTCGCCGCCTCCAGCCGCCAGCAGGGCGAGCGTGAATTCCGTCCGGTACGGGAACAACTTCCAGGTCATCAGTTCGTGGGACATCCCCTCGCCCAACGACGGCACGTTGCGGTAGATCGCCTGGGCCGCCTTCGGATCCAGTAGCGCCAAATTGGCCGCGGTGCTGAGGCACGAGTTGGCGTAGTCGTAGCGCGCGTCCGAGTTTCGCGGATCGGCCTCGAACCGCGCCCGAGCCAAATCCGTCGCCTTGGTGAAGGACGCCACCGCCGCACGGGCATCGGCCCGGGCGTCAGAGAGCTGCGCCGGGTAGTTCTGGTCCAGCAAGCCCAGGTAGCTGTAGAGGTTGAGTCGGTCCTTCGAAACCTGAAAGTTCGCCGGATACTTGGCCGCAAGCTCGCCGAGCAGCTTGTCGGCGTCCATGTAGGCAGTGCGGGCCGCGCCAAGTTCACCGTTGCGCACGGAAGCCACCCCGACTCGGACGAGGGCCCGGCCCAGTTCGATGGAACTGGAGACCGCCGCGGTCGAGCCCGGGGCGCGCAGCGCCAGCACCTTGCGCTGATACTCCACGTTGGAACGAAAAGTCGCCAGCGCCTGTGAATGCTCCTCGCGAGCCATTTGCAGCGTGCCCAGCATGTCGTTGGCCGACAGGACCGGCTCGAAGTAGCGGGCATTGTTTCCCGCCCCGGCCGCAAGTGCTTCGGCGATTGGACGCGCCTTCGCCAGCGACGCCTCCAGTTGCGGGAACTGGAACAGGTAATACTGGACGCGGGCCAGCCGCAACCACGAGGTGGCCAGCGCGTACTGGGCGTCCGCGTCGCCGGGCCTGGCGGCGAGAACGCGCTCCTCCACCTGGATGGCCTTCCGGTAACTCACGGTTGCCGCCTGGTGCTGCCCGAGATTCGGACCACCCATCCGCCCCTGGATGTCGCCGACCGACTGGTATGCCGCCGCCAGTTCGGCCTGCAGCGAAATGTCGCCCGACGCCTCCGAACTCAGGCTATCGAGGTACTCCAGAGCCGTCCGGACCAGCATTTCCCGCGCCTTGGTCGTCCCAGGCACCTTGGAGATCTCCCCGTCGAAGTCGAACAGGAACTTGTTGGCCAGCTTTCGGACCTGCGCGAATCGTCGCTCCGCCCGCCGCGCTTCATAGACCGTGGACGCCACTCCCGCCGCCAAGGTCAGCAGGACTACCACCGCCGCAGCTACGCCGACCCGGTTCCGCCGCACGAACTTCGACGCGCGGTAGAGGAACGTGTCCTGCCGCGCCACCACCGGACGCCCCGCAAGGTAACGCTCAATATCCGCCGCCAGATCCGCCACCGACTGGTACCGCCGTGCGGGCTCCTTCCGCATCGCCATCAGGACGATGTTGTCGAGATCTCCCCGCACCTCGCGCGCCGATCTTGCTGCCGCCGCGTCGCGCGAACGAGCCAGCGCCGCACTCGGCAACTGGGTCGCCTCCGTGCAGATGGCGCGTTCCAATTCCGCCTGGGATCGGCTGGAAACCTCGTGCGCCTTGGAACCCGTCAGCATTTCAAACAGGACGGCCCCCAGCGCATACACGTCGGTCGCCGCCGAAACCGGCTCCCCGAGCACCTGTTCCGGACTCGCATATTCCGGCGTCAACAGCCGGGTCTGCGTGCCGGTCAGCGCTCCCTCGGCGGAATCCGGGTCGTCGAGGATCTTCGCAATCCCGAAATCCAGCAACTTCGGAGTGCCGTCCGGCAGAACCAAAATATTGCCGGGCTTGATGTCGCGGTGGATCACCATGCGCCGGTGGGCGTGCTCAACGGCTGAACAGATGTCGAGGAAGATCCGCAGGCGCATCTGGATATCGGGCGTGCGCGTGCGGCAGTATTCGGTGACAGTCAGGCCGTCGACATGCTCCATCACGAAATAGGGGCGGCCGTCGGGGGTGGAACCGCCGTCGAACAACCTCGCGATATTCGGGTGTTCCAGCGCGGCCAGGATGCGGCGCTCGTTGCGGAAACGGCCGAGGATCGCCCGGGAATCCATGCCCCGGCTGACCAGCTTCACCGCCACAGATTGCCGGAACTCGTCGGTCGCGCGGAAGCCCAGGTACACGGTGCCCATGCCTCCCCGGCCAATCTCTTTCACCAAGTGGAACGGCCCGACGCGTGTCCCCACATCGTCCTTCGGCCCGCCCGCCACCGAGGATTCGATCTCGTCCACCACGATTCCCATCGCCTGCTCCAGCCCCGTGTGCGCCACGGCAGCGTGCGAGAGCAAGGAGATGACTTCGCCGTGAAGCTCAATGTCGTCCCCGCATTCGGCCTCGAGCCAAGCGGAGCGCCGGGCCTCGGGCAGGTCGAGGGCTTGCTGGAAAACCTCCTCGATGCGCGCCCATCGCTTGGAGTCCATCCGCGTCGGTGTATTCACGCCGACGCTCCCAACACATCGGCATCCCGGCTGCCGGCGTTCGTGATTTCGCGGTGCAGCCACGCTTCGGCCAGCCGCAATTCGCGGGCCACGGTCGAGGTGGAAAGCCCGGTCACCTCCGCCATCTCGCCCCCGGTCAGGCCGCCGAAAAACCGCAGCGCTATCAGCCGCGCCTTGCGGGGATCACGTTTACGGAGGGCTTCGAGGGCGTCGGAAAGCGCCTCCGCGGTCGCCGCCGCCGGGATGTTGAGGCCGTCCGTGAGGGTCACGCGGGTCCCGCCGTCGCGCTTGCCGGCTGCGCGGCGACGGGCGTGATCCACCAGAATGTGCCGCATGACTTCCGAGGCCAGGGCAAGAAATTGCAGCCGGTTATCAAGCACCAGCTGCGAATTCCCAGCCAGCCGCAACCAGGCCTCGTGTACCAGGGCCGTTGGCTGCAGCGTGTGGCCGGAACCCTCGCGGCGGAGTTGCATGCCCGCGATACGCCGCAACTCCTTGTACATCAACGGGGTAACTTCGTTCAAGTGGGACGTCGGCAGACCGTCCGCCCAACCTTCCGCCACTTCGTCCGGTGGCTGCATGATGGACACCATTGTAGCGACGCGCGCCCCGCCGAGGTTGGTGAAGGTGGGTGTAGTTTCACGAAGAATGCGCATGTTATTGCCCCACCCCTGTAAGAACAACCACGTGCGGCGCGCCGGGCGCGTCGTCCGTGAAGACCAGCGTCGCCGACCGGGCTCCGGCCGCAATCGGCGTGAAGGCCACCTGCACCCAGCAACTCGCCCCCTGCGGCAACTGGTCCGTGAACCCGGCGTGGCAGTTGTTGCCGGTGATCGAGAAGTCGGCGGCGTTGGCCCCGCCGAGCGTGTACCCCGAGAAGTTGACTGGAGCCGTTCCGCCACTCACCACATAGGCGTATTGTCCGGCAGCCGTTGTCCCCACGTTCTGGACCCCGAAGGCGACCGCCGGGGTGTTCACCACCAGCATCTTGCTTGCAGCCGAGGCGTCCTGGCCGACCCCGGTCAGGGTAACCGCGTGGGTGCCAACCACCGAATCGTCGTTGAAATTGAGCGTCGCCGTCCGCGCGCCGGTACCCGACGGCGTGAACGACACTTGCACCAGGCAGTTTCCGCCCGGAGCCAGCTTGTCCGAATTGTAGGCGTGGCAGCCATTGGTGACGATTGCGAAATCGCCCGCGTTCGCCCCCGTGATGGTGTAGCTGCCGAATGTGACCGGTGCCGAGCCGATGCTGGTGATGGAGGCGAACTGCCCCGCCACCGTGCTCCCCACATTCGCCGCCCCGAAGGCCAGCGCCGGGGTGGTGACCACGGCCGACTTGCCCGAGGCCGTCGTATCCAGCCCCGCACCGCCCAAGCCGACCGTATGTGTTCCGCCCGTCGCGTCGTCCGTGAACGTCAGGGTCGCCGAACGCGCTCCCGGAGCCGACGGGGTGAACACGATCTGGACGTAGCAGCTTGCCGCCGGAGGCAGGCGATCGCTGTAGCCGTTACGGCACTGGTTGTAGCTGATGGCGAAGTCCGACGCGTTCGGCCCGCTGATCGCATAACCGGAGAATGTCACCGGCGCCGTGCCGTTGCTGAGGACGTAGGCCAGCAGTCCGGGACTGCTGGTGCCGTCGTACTGCGCCGGGAACGAGACTGTCAGCGTCGTCACCGCCAGCACCTTCGTCGCCGACTGGCCGCTACCCGTGAGCAGCACCGTCTGCGGGCTGCCGCTTGCCGTGTCGGCAATTTGCAGCGTGGCCGACCGTGCTCCCGCAGCAGACGGCGTGAAGTTGAGCGAAACCGTGCAGGAGGCCCCCGGTACCAGGATTGCCCCGCATTGGTTGTTGGTGATCGCGAAGTCCGCCGTGTTGGCACCGCCCAGGGTGATGCCGCTCAGCGTTGTGGGGATTGTGCCCGTATTGGTGATCCCCACCTGTTGCGTGGCGGACGTGGCCCCCGCATTCTGGACGCCGAAATCCAGCGCGATCGCAGAAGTGGAGACCACCTGCGTCCCCGTTGTCGCGGTTCCCGTCATCCCAGCGATATGCGGGCTGCCCGCACTGTCGTCAGTGATCTGGAGTGCCGCGATCTTTTGCCCGAGGCCGGTCGGCGTAAACCGCACCGACTGGTAGCAGACCGATCCGGCGGCCAACGCCCCCGAACATCCCGTCGTCCCGAGTGTGAAGTCCGAGGCGTTCGGACCACTCAACGACACCCCCGAAATGTTGACCGGGACCGAGCCGTTGTTATAGATGGTGAAGGTGAATGAGGAACTCTGCGAGCCAGCGATGATCGAGGCGAAGTCCACACTGCTCGGCGAGAACGTCAGAGCTGACCCCGCATCCATTCCGACTCCGAACAGCGGCAAGCTCATCGGGCTGTTGGCGGCGTCGCTGTTCAACACCAATGTTGCGCTCCGCAACCCGACGGCCGACGGGGTGAACTGCACAAACAGCGAGCAGGTTCCCGTGGCAACCTGCGGGACCGTGGTGCAGTTGTTGCTGGTCACCGCGAAATCGGCGGCATTCACGCCGGTGATTTGGGCAGCGGTGAAGGTGACCGTCGCGTCGCCCGTGTTGGTCGCGATGGTGTATTGGGCCGGCGATCCCGCATTGACCACTTGCGCCGGGAAGACCAGCGTTTGCGGACTGCCCGAGATGCTTTGGACGACGTTCTCGCCCGTACCCGCCAGGGCCACCGTCTGTGGACTGTCCGGCGCGGAATCCGTGAACTGAAGTCCGGCACTACGTGCACCCGTGGCCGACGGCGTGAAATTGACGAACACGTAGCAGTTCACCGCCGGAGGCAGGCTCGACGGACAACCGTTTTGCGTGATCGCGAAATCGGACGTATTGCTTCCGATGATCGCGGTGGAGTTGAAGGTCACCGGAACATCGCCGTTGTTGGTCACCAGGATACCCGTCGCCGCCGTGGTGTTGCCCAGCGGGGACACCCCGAAGTCGGCTGTCGCGACGCTGAAGCTCAACGTTTGGACCGCCGCCTGGCCGAAACCGACCAACGTCACCACATGCGGGTTGCCGGTTGCGTCGTCATTCACCGTAACGGTCGCGGTGCGGGCACCCACGCCCGTGGGGGCAAAGGTTATGTGGAGCGCGCAATTGCTGCCGGGGTACACGGGCGTTGCCGGACAGCTGTTCTGGTAGACACTGAAATCGCCCGGATTGCTGCCGCCCAGCGTGTAGCCCGAGACCGTGGCCGCGCCCGTGCCCAGGTTGAACACTTGGAAGTAGCTGTTGGTGCTGTTGCCGACGGTGACGGTTCCGAAGGAGACCGTTCCGGGGTAGAACGACAGCGTTTTCGTGATGTCCTGTCCCGTGCCGACCAGTTGCACAACGTGCGGGCTGGTATTGGAGTTGTCCGTCACGGTCACGCTAGCGGTCCGGACTCCGGCGGCCGTCGGGGTGAACGAAATCTCCAAGGAACAGCCAATTCCTGCGTTCAAGGTCGTGGGGCAGTCGTTCACCACACTGAAATCGCCCGCATTGCTCCCGGCGAGGGAGAGTCCCGTAAATGTGACCGGGCCTGTGCCCAGATTGCCAAGGTTCAAAAGCCCCGCTGAGGTGGCCCCGACATTGGTTGCCGGGAAGGCAACGTTGGAGGACGACAGCGAGATGATCTGCGTCACGGCCTGCGCCGTCCCCGTGAGTTGGACAACCTGAGGGCCGCCCGTCGCGTTGTCGGAGATCGTCAACGTCGCCGTGCGGAGACCCGGAGCGGTCGGTGTGAAACTGATCACCACCGCGCAGAGGCTCCCAGGATTGAGCAAGCCCGTGCAATAGTTTTGGACGGTGAAATCGCCCGGATTGGTGCCGCCCAAGGCCGCCCCCGTGAAGGTGACCGCGTTCGTTCCCGTGCTTGTAAGGGTGACGGTGCTGGATTGCGAGGCTCCCACGGTCGTCACCGGGTACGTGGCATTGGTGGCCGAGAGGGACAGCGTCCGCGTCACCACCGTACCCGTGCCGCTCAACGAGATCGAGTGCGGGCTGCCCGTCGCGTCGTCCACCAAATTGTAGGTGGCCGAGCGGCTGCCGGCGCCGGTCGGGACGAAAGTGAAGTTCAGCGTGCAGGTGGCACCGGGGGCGAGGCTCGTGCCGCACGTCTTGGAGACCGTGAAGTCCGCCGTGTTGGCCCCCGTAAGGCTGCCACTCCCGAACGTGACCGGCGCATTGCCGGTATTGCTGATGTTGACCGCCGTCGGACCGTTGGACGAGCCGACATTGGTGGTCGGGAAGCTCAAGCTGGTCGAGGTGAGCGAAATCGTCTTCACCGCAGCAACCACCGTAAACGGCAGGTTACTGGTGATGGTGCCGTCGACCGCGTCGGTGACCGAGACACCGGCCGCGCCGACCGCCGCCGGGCTCACATTGACGTTGGCCGTCAACACCGTGGCCGAATTGGCCGTGATGCTGTTGACCGTGATCCCGCTGCCCAGGTTGACCGCGCCAACTCGCGCGCCGGAGGTGAAATTGCTATACAGTCCGGTCACCGTGATGTCGACGTTGCTCGTGCCGGCCACCACCGAGTTCGGGCTCACCTGCGTCAAGCTCGCCGGCGGAGGCAGCACCGTGAAGGCGTTCGCCAAGGTCTGCACTTCCAGCGGCGTGCTGCCGGAGCTGGCGTGGGCGTGTAGCTGTCCCGCCACCCGGCTTTGACCGGTCAGAACACCCTGTTCGCCGCCCGTGCTCACCGTAAGGGTCCGGGTGCCCGGCGTGGCGCTGGCATCCATTTGGAAGGTAACTTCCATGAAGGTCGGCGTAACTTTGCCGAACGACGTCACGGTAAAGCCGGGACCGAGGTCCACCGTAGTCTTGGTGGCGTCGAAGTGCGTGCCGTGGCCCACGATCTTCACGAGGACCGTCGCCGGACCCGCGCCTTGGATTACCCCGTGCACCGAGTTCGGATAGATCATTTCGAGCACCGCGCCCGGCAAGGCCGCCGTAACGGACGTCGGACTTGCGCCCGTGCTGTACGGGGATCCGGGGGCGACGGTCAAGCCGCCAGTCGAATCCAGCGCCCAGCCAAAGAGCCTGTTCTGCGCGGAACTGCCGCCGTAGAGCTTGGTTCCCGAAGGATCCAGAGCGAGCGAGTCGAACGGGGTTCCTGCGAAGAACGGCGCCCCGGCAATCGCGGAAGGCAGGCCGGTCGCGGCGTTGATGCTGTAGGCGCCCAGCGAGGTCCCCCCGGTGTTCGCCGTGTACAGGAACTGGCCTGTGGGAACCACGGCGATTGCGCTCGGATTGGCTGCGGTCACCGTTGTGCCGACCCGTGTCAGCGTTCCGTTTGCCGCAATCGAGTACGTGTAGACGTCGCTCGACCCCGAATTCACCACGTACAGGAAGGATTCCGCCGCGGGCAGCGCCATCCCGACAGGGTTGCTGCCGGTCGGCCACGACCCTGAGAACGTCAGCGCACCCGTCGTCGGGTTCGACGCGTAGGCCGCAACCGTATTGGTCACCGTATTGAGTACCCACGCATGCGTTCCATCGGCGGAGAACGTGATCGCGGTACCCGGAGTCGAAACCGCGGCAGTGGCCAGTTGCCCGCTTTGCGCCACCACCTGAAGGGTGGCAATCGGCCCCCCTGCAGTCACCGCGTAGGCCCACAAGCCGTTCGGCGAGAACGTCAGGTCCACCGGGTTGCCCCCGATGTTGACGGGCGGGCCCACCGAGGTCAAGGTGCCCGTTGCGGCATCCATGCTGTAGATTCCAACCTTGCCCGTCAGTTGGTCCAGCGCATAGGCAAACTGGCCCGATGGCGAGAAGACCAACTTCTTGGGAGTCTCGGTGCCGTTGGAGTACGGGGCGTCGGTCAGAGCCGTGAGCGCCCCTGTCGTCCGGTCGGCGATGAAGGCCGAGAAGTTCTTCCCTCCCGTGTTGTTCGTGTAGTAGAAAGTTCCGCCCGTGCCCGCGGCGGAGGTTACCGTGAAGCCGCCCGGCAGACTGATCCCGTTGACGATGACGTCGCGCGGACCGAGTGCCGCCGTGGCTGGAATCGTGATACTCGCGGTCGTCGTGGTCGGAAGTGTGATCGCGCTGTTGACCACCACATCCGCGCCAAACGTCACCGGAAGCGCGAAGTTCGTGTTGAAGCCGGAAATCGTCACGGTCAGGGTCTGCCCCTGCCGTCCCGAATTCGGCGAGACAAACGTGATGATCGGCGTGTTCGCAAGCACCGTGAAGACGCCGGAGCCGGTCGCGACCTCCCCGCCGGTGGTCATCGTGATGTTGTGCAGTCCGATGGCGGCCAAAGGTGCCACCGTGACCGTCACCACCGCCACGGTATCCGTCACCACCGCCACATTGGTCACCGTAACCCCCGGCCCAAAGTCGGCAACCGGAGCGACTCTCGTAAAGTGCGTGTTCAATCCGGTCACCGTGATGTTCGTCGGACCCGCCCCCTGCGGCACCGCCGCCGGACTGGCCGAATTGATCGCCGCCGGACCCTGGGTAATGTTGAGCGCGCCGAACAACCGCACCACCTGCCCGCCACCGAACGTGACCGTCACATCCCGCAGGCCAACCGCCGCGATGGGATCGACGATGCCCGTAACAGTGAGAGAGGTCAGGCTGGTGGCCAGTGTGGTCAGGACATTAACCCCGGCACCGAGATTCACCGTAGTTCCCGGAACGATGAACGTGGTCGCCTGCCCCAGGATGCCAATGCTGAACTGGCCGTTCTGCGCAACGCTGGTGGGCGTTATCGAAAGCAGGACCGGCGTCCCCGGCTGCACGATGAACGCGTTGTTGAGTACCGCCGTCTCGCCTGCCGTTGTCGCGGTTACAGTATGGATGCCGGTCGGAGCGAGGGGGGCGATCGTGAGAGTCACGGTGGCAGTAGTGGGTGTAAACGCCGTCACAACGGCCGTGATACCCGAGCCGAAATCGAAGGTCGTGCTGTTATCCCAATGGGTCCCGAAGGCCACCAGGTTCACGCCCGGCACTATCTGGCTCTGCAGCGCGGTGTTGGGCAACACAGTGGTAATGACCGCCGTTCCGGGCGAGACGTAGAACACGCCCTGCGCCACTTCGATACCTGCCCCGGTGGTCGTGGTCGCAGTAAGGACGCAACCACCCACGGTGGCAGTCGGCGACGCCGTCAGCGTGATCGTCGCCGACGTGGAACCCGAGATCGTCGGCAACCCGACGACCGCCACTCCCGGGCAGGCCGTGAAGACCGTCCCGGCCACGCCCGGCGTAAAGCTGGTAAACTGCCCCACCACCTCGAAGCTGCGCGTCTGCCCCTGGATCAGGGTGGAGGGATCCACCAGCGTGATCGCCGGCACTCCCGCCGTAACTGCGAATGTCGTGGATTCACCAGTCGAGAACGTGACCGTGCGGGTTCCAAGTCCGGCGTTCGGCGCGATAGTAATGTTGGCCGTCGCCGACGTCGGGCTGCCAACTTGGAACGAGTTCACCGTGATGCCCGCACCGAACGCGATGGTGGTCGGTGCGGCTTGGCTGCGGGCCTGCCACTTCGTATTCTTCCCGGAGAACGATACATCCAGCGTTTGCCCACCCAGGCCCTGTCCAATCGACTGGTACGAAATGAACGGGACCGGGGGTACCGCGCCCACGGGTGCAACAACGTTCACCGTTGTCGTCAGAATCTGCGACCCGGTCTGCACCGTGATCGTCTGCAGTCCGAGCGTGCCCGCCGCAACATCCAACACCGCCGTAATGCTGGTGTTGTTGTTGACCGTGGTCGACGGCAGAACCGTAAGCGCCGGGACGTTGTTGCTCGTCACGTGCGTGGTCGCGCTGGTCCACGTCGTGTACGCCCCGCAAAGCTGGACGTTGTTCCCGAAGGTGCCCGACGTCAGGGTCGCCGGGTTGGCGCAGGTGATCGCCGGCAGTCCGCCGGTCACCAGGAAGCCGCCAACCTTCGAGAGAATCTCCCCGCCGGTCGACATATAGATTGTGCGCGGCCCGGGCGTGGCATTGGCCGGAATTGTCATTTCGACGATGGCCGTGTTGGTGCCCGTCACTTGGAAGCCATCAATATGGATGTCGCCGCCGGTGATCTGGAACTGCGTCTGTCCTTCGGCCCAGTTCGTGCCATTGCCGTTGACAGTCACGAAAACGTTCCGCGATCCGGTGTTCGCCGATGAGGGTGCGACGGTGGTGATTACCGCCCCGCTCGCCGTCACCGTGAAGAATTTCCCCGAGACAATCTCATTGTTGGTTGTCACCGTGACCGTCCCCAACCCGGTTGGAGCCAGCGGGCTGACCGCGATGGTCTGGCTGATGTTCAACAGATCGGTAAAGACCGCCGGTCCCACGGTCGTGATTCCGGGTCCGAAGCTGACGATGCTGTTCTTCGTGAAGTGCGTGAACTGCCCTCCAAGATTCAGCGTCAGGGTCTGGCCCTGTTGGGCACCCACCGGTGAAACGAGGTTCAGCGTCGGCGTGCCCGGCAGTACTGTGAAGGCGTTGCCGAAACCGGCCGATTCGCCCTGTGTGAAGAGGCAGAGCGTCCGAAGTCCCGTCGTCGCCGTAGATCCAACCGCGATCGAGAGGGTTGCGCTGGTCAGTCCGCCCACCGTCACGTTGGTAACATTCAAATCCGCCTGTGCAAACCAGTCGCCCGGACAGCTCCCCTGCACGAACATGGCCTGGGTCACCCCTTGCTTGAAGTTCGTGCTTTGCCCCGTAACCGTGATGAGTGTCGTACTGCCCTGCACTCCGGCACTCGGTGTCACATTCGTCAGGATCGCCGCACCTGGCGCAACAGTCAGAGCCCGCACCAGAACGTCGCGTTCAATCGCGGCGCCCGCCTGCGTGGTGATCGTCAGATCATAAGGCAGAGGGTTGCCGTAGGGAATTGTCGGATACGCGGTACCGGAAACGGTCAGACTGATCACGCCCTGCTGGGTCGCATTGTTGACAATGAACGAGGTAACGGTCAGCCCGTTGTTGTTGCCGAACGAGGCCGTGCTCACCCCGTTCACCCAACTGGTCCCGATGCCCTGCACCTGAATGGCGACCGTAGTCCCCTGCTGGACGGAAGTCGGAGTCATGGTGAGCCCCGAAGGCTGGCTGATGCTGACCACCACCGCGTCGGAGGCCGATTTCGCCACCTCGCCGAGCGTGGTCACGGTAACGCCGCGCAGTCCCGCCGGAGACGAATTGCTCACCACCACTTGGCCGGAAAGATGCGTGGCGTCGGTCACAGTCACGCTGTTCACCGTGACGCCGGGTCCGAAATCGACCGTGGTCGCACCTTGCTGGAAGTTGGTGCTCGCTCCGATCATGCTGAAGTTGGCAATCTGGCCCTGCGTCAACGCAAAGTGGCCTCCGACAACGGGCGACACCGACGTGATCGCCGCTATACCCTCCGTCACGCTAAACGATGGCCCAGTCGCGTCCTCGAACGGAGTTACCACCTCGACGCCGCGAGTACCGACCGGCGTCCTCGGATCCACCGAGATCACCGCCGTGGCGTGGGTGAGATCAATCGGAGTCCAGTTTGCCACTGTGATTCCCTGTCCCAGAAACAGCGTCGAAGTGGGAGCGGGGGTGAAGGTGGTGCCGCTGCCCGTCACGGTAACGGTTACCAGCGACTGGCCCTGCGCGGCCTGGCTCGGCACGATGCTGAGCAAAGTCGCAGCCGCAGCCGCGCCCGGAGGATCCACAAAGAATCCAATCTGCACCTGTTCGGGCCCGTCGGGAGTGGGGGTATTGACGTAGGCGCTGCGCCAGCCAGTCGTCGCGCCCGGCGCGATTGTGATGGTCGCCCCCAAGCTGGTGCCGCTGCCCGCCGTCAAACCGCCGACGGTGATGCCGGGTCCAAAGGAGAGCGTGGTAAGGGGGCCAAAGTGGGTGTTGATTCCGGTGATCGCCACGTTGAACGTGCTTCCCAGTGCGCCGTGGCCTGGCACGATCCGCGTCAGCGCTGCCGGACTACTCGTGACGCAGAACGGTGCCGTAAGCACCTGCGCGGGAGCGCCGGGAACCGTCAGCGTCACCGTCCTGTTCGAACATGTCTGCGCCGGAGCCGCCGGGGCCGTTGCGGTGACCGCAAACGTTGCCGATCCCGAGCTCAAGCCCACCGGGAAGCTGGTGAAAGGCATCGAAACGCCCTGCCCGTCGATTGTGGCAAAAGTGCCGGCCCCGAAAGTCGTGCAGGACGTCTGGAACGTGATCGGAACCGTTGCCCCGACCTGCGCGGTGGAAGGACTCAACGACAAGGACGGCACGCAAGCCGTGATTGGGATGCCCCCCGGCAGCGTAGCTTGTTCCCCGCCCGTCGTAAAGGTGAGCTGGAACGTGCCCGAGGTGGTCTTGGCCACGGTAACGTCCACCGTCGCGGACGCCGGTCCATTGATCGTGACCCGGTTGACAGTACCGCCGCCGAACAACACCGTGGTCACCCCTTGGACCCAGTTGGTACCTGTTCCGGTGAGCGTCAGCCGGAAGGTGCCGCCGGAAACCAACGCCGCCGGTGTCACGGTCGAGATGGTCGCCGCGTTCGGCAGGACACTGAAGCTAAAACTCAGGTTGGTGGGACCGCTGGTCATCATCACGGCCCTGGTGCCGGGGATGGCCGTGTTCTGGATCGATATCGTGGCTGTGGCGCGCGTTCCGTTGACGAAGGCCGCCGTGGCCGAGATATTGCTGCCGAAATCGAACGTTGGTGCCGCCGGGAATGTCATGCCGGCCACGTCCACTGTGATCACAATACCGGTCGCGCCCTGCGCAGCCGTGGTCGGGGTCACCGACACGATCCGCGGCGTCACAGCGGCAGTCACACTGAAGCCGTTCGCGATCGCTGCCACCTCGCCATTTGTCGTCGCCGTAATCGACGACGGGCCGAGAGTCGCGTTGGGGGCAATCGAGATCGACGCGGTGAGGTTTGTGGGGCTCGAGACCGTCACATTTCCGACGATGATGCCAGCGCCGAAGTTGACCCTTGTTCCTCCTTGCACCCAATTCGTGCCTAAGCCGGTGATCGCCACCGACAGATTTTGCCCCTGCGTTCCGGTGTTGGGTGTCACTGTCAAAATCTTGGCCGCACTACTGGCGACCGTAAACCCGTTCGTCGCAACCGCGAATTCCCCACCCGTTACGAAGGTCACGGTGCGCGGCCCCACCGGCGCGAGGCAATCCACCGTGACGTTGACGCTGGCATGCGTGTCGTCGGTTGCAATCACGGGCGTCAAGGAGATTCCATCCCCGAAATTGGCCACCGGACCGCTGCCGTTGGTGAAATGCGTGCCGACGCCGGTCACCCCGATGGGAATACTCGAGCCGCACTGAGGTGCCACGTTTGGAGAGATCAACGAAAAGCTGAGAGCCGGACCAGCTGTCACGATGAAGCCGCTCCCAAGGGAAGGCTGTCCCGCGGGACACGCACCCGCCCCCAAAACGCCACTCGGAATCGAGCACACCGTATACGCGCCCGGTGCCACAGAGGACGGGATGTTCACGTTCGCGGTGATCGTCTGCGTAGCCGCGTTGAATGCTGTCGAAGTGCCGAAGAAAGTTGTGCCCGTACGATCCGTGAAGCTCACCGGAGGCGGTAGCGCGGGACTCCAAGCCGTATTCCGCAGCTTGATCTGGACCCCGTTGACCGTGGTCCCGACCGAGCCCGCGCCCGGCGACACGTTGGATATCACCGGCGGCGGGGAGATGTTGAAGACCACGGACCCGGTACAGGTGTTCCCCCCAATGTTCGCGTTGATCGTGAGCGTGGCCCCGGTGATCGTCGCGGACGTGGAAAGGGATTTCGGCAGGACGAAGATCACCGTCCGGTTCCCCATGCCCGCGTTGGCCGCAATCGTGGTCGGAGTAAACGTGACGGGATTCCCGTTCCCGGCGGGCAATGTGACCGTAAGCGTTGCGCCGGTCATCGGGTTCACATCGGCGACCTTAACCGACACGTTCACCGTCTGGCCCGCGAAGGGTGCGACGGGAACCAATGGGTTGACGGTCAGCGGAAGAACCGCGCCGGATAAAGCCGGGACAAGGCATACGGACATCAGGCCGGGCAACAAGCCGGGCAGCAAGCGCAAGAACGCTCTTTGGATTCTCATGGCAGTCCTCTGTTTCTCGAAACTTGTATGTAGGGGATACTACGGGTGCACGGCTACCATCGCGCGGACACGGCAATCGGGCCGCACGCTCGAAGTATCAAGTTATGAATTGGTGGAAAACTAGATGATGAAACTGTGCCGTTAGTCTAACGGCGGTCGCGACGGCGGAATCCGGCAGCTAGGCCGCCCAACGCGAGCAGCAGGCTTCCCGGCTCCGGCACGCTATTGGATTGGTCCGACACCGAGCCGTCCTGGGACTCATAGTAGTCGCTTGGAAAGCTACCCGTAGGAGTAACGCTGAAGGAGATCGAAGGATCCGCGAAGAAAGTCGGACCTGCTCCACCGGAACCACCGTTCGCCGTCGGGTCGTAGATTGCAAAGCTACTCTGTCCGAGCGTTCCTGTAAAGATCACCCCGGTGATCATCGTCGTCGCTCCCGAACAACTGGAGACGTCACTGACGCCGCACAAGTCGAAGTCCAGAGTCTTCGCGGCAGTCGGCAGAATGTCGTCTGCGGACGACGCCCACAACGCCACATAGGGAGTTGCCAGCGACGGCCCCCCGCCCACGTTGTAGTACGTGCTGGTATAACTCACTTCCAGTCTCCAGTTGGTGATCGACAATGCATCGCACACCACATAGGTGGAGTTGCAGCCGTTCGTCGACCCAGTGTCGTTGGTGATGGCGATCTCCTGGACGCCGGCCGAAGGTATGTCCGCTGACAGGGACAGGGTAACGACGGGGATGGATCCCGCAAAGGCCGGTAGCAGCCACAGCAGCGCCAATCCGGCAACATGAACGATTCTCCGATAGGTCACGGTCAAGGTACTCTCCTACGCAAAATTTAGCATAGGACGCAGCCCGAAATAAAGACTTTTCAGGGCCAAAAAAATATATATTTTGAGTGATAAAAAAGGACCCCGGATTACGCTTACCTATGTCCGGGGCTTTGCTGGAAGGGGTTTGGGAGGACTCAGGGCCAAGAACTACAGCGCCCTGACACCATTATGCACTATCTTGGTGTAACAAGGAAAGAGAAATCGACACGCACTATAAGTGCATGGCACTACCGAGCCACGACCGCAAGGGAGTGTTTGTTCGAGCCCCGCCTCACCGCAGCGGGATCAGGATCAACAACTCCACAGCCTTCGCCGCGTCGTCCAACCCCGCCACGAACCGGTCGGCAAAGAACGGCACCGCCCTCGTCCGCCACAGGACCTCGCCGGACACCCAAGCGCCTTCCCGTGACACCGTAATCCCGACCCCCGCAAGGTGATTCTCCAGCGCCACCAGATCCGGAATCTCATCTCCCGGCAGCATCACCATCAACTCCTTCCGGCTCTCGGCGATCAACGATTCCAGCAGGCCGTTGACCCGCGTGAAATCCTGGTACTCCGCCGTCCCGTGCGTCAGTTCGACTCCCAGACCCTCGCACGTCTTCACAAGCGCCAGGGCCAGGTCGTGCGCGATATGCGCATTGATCCCGGCCAAGGCAAGTTGGACACGCGCCAGCCGATCATCCTGCCGCGCGTTGAACAGGACCTGCCAGCATTTCGAAGGCACGCCGCCCTGCAACTCCGTCCGCAACGCATCCAGATACAGCCCCGCAAACACGACATCCAGCCTCTTCAGCCAGTCCGGATTGTTCCACGTGATCCCGCCGCCCCCCGGCGACGAAATCGTGTCCTCGACCGACTTGGTGACCACCCAATACTGCCAGTTGAACCACTTCAGACCGTCGTCGTCGGGCAGCACGCCGTGGATCGCCTCCAGCGTGGCCATCACCTCGGCCACCGTCCGGGGGCCGGAACCCGGCCGTTGCGTCAAAATGCCCAACAATTGATCATCGATATCGGTGCGAACAAGTGCCATGGCGAAATGCTATCACGGTGTCGGCCCGTATGATGGTGGGAGCGCCATGGACCACGACCTCGCCATTCCGGACGACCCGGCCGACCTCGCGTCCCTGCTGGAGGCATTGCCCAACACGCCAGCCGTCTTTCTGCTCTTCCCCCGTGCCACCGGAACCGTGCCCGACCCCAAGCCCAGCCTGTTCCGCACCAATGTCCTGCGACGCCGCCTGACCAAGCTGCTCACCGGCCCGTTCCTGAACGCTGTGGATCGCGTCGAGTACCGCCAAACAGGATCACGCCTCGAAGCGCAATTCCGCCTCCTCGAACTGGCCCGCCTGCATTTCGGCGCGGCCCGCCGCGAGTACGTCCGGCTCCGGTTCCCCTACTACGTCCGCCTCGCGTTCTCCAACCCGTTCCCGCGCACCCGCGTCACCCGACGACTCACCCATTCGGACTCCGAAACCGTAGGCCCGTTCCAATCGCGGTCCACCGCCGCCCACTTCGAATCCGAATTCCTCGACCTCTTCCAACTCCGCCGCTGCCAGGAAAACCTCGCCCCCGGCCCCGACCACCCCGGCTGCATCTACGGCGAGATGAACCGCTGCCTCCGCCCCTGCCAGCAGGCCGTCGGACCGGAGGAGTATCACGCCGAGGCCGAGCGTGTCGCTGCGTTCCTGCGGACCAGCGGACGCTCCCTCCTCGACAACGCCCTCGCAGCCCGCGACCGACTCAGCGGCGAGATGGACTTCGAGGGTGCCGCCATGATGCACCAACGCGTCAAGCGCGTCGAGGCCGTCGCCGCCGTGCGTGACGAGATGGCACGCCCCATGGAGCACCTGCACGCGGTCGCGGTCCTCCCCGCCCCGACCGCCGGATCTGTCACGCTGGGCTGGCTGCGATCCGGCACCTGGCACGGCTTCACGCTGCTCGATTTCGAAACGCAGCCCGACCCCGACAAGCCGCAAACCGCCTCCCTCGACACCCGCCTCCGCGAAACCGCCACCCACCTGCCGTTCCTGGAGCGGACCCCGATAGAAAGGATGGAGCACCTCGCCCTACTCTCGCGCTGGTTCTATTCCACCTGGCGCGATGGTGAACTACTCCTCTTCGACGACTGGGAAAAGCCCCCCTACCGCAAGCTCGTCAACGCGGTCTCGCGAGTCGCCAAGGGGAAGGACAATAAATCCGATGCGCCGCCACCCGCGCTAAACTGAAAGGCACCGGATGCGAAAAGTTGGTGCACAACTCCGTTTGATTCCAGCGCCCGCCAGACCGGGACGCTCCAACAACCTCGCCGACGGAACACTTTCGACAGTGGACCTCTTCTGCGGTGCCGGCGGCATCACCGAGGGCTTCCGGCAAGCCGGCTTCACCTGCCACTACGCCAACGACTGCATGGTGGAAGCCATCGAGACCTTCTCGCACAACCACCCGACAACGTGGTGCGAGGCCCGGGACATCGAAGAGGTGGACCCGGTCGAAGTGCGCGAGCGACTTGCCTTCGCCAAAGGCGATCTGGACGTGCTGGTGGGTGGACCGCCGTGCCAAGGCTTTTCCATCAACGCCCCGGAGCGGTTCCTTACCGACCCCCGCAACAAACTCTTCACCGACTATGTCCGTTTCGTCGAGGAGTTCCAGCCCAAGACGTTCCTCTTTGAAAACGTTCCGGGCCTGCTCTCCCTCGGGGACGGCAAAGTCTTCCGGCAAATCATGAGCGAGTTCCGCAGGCTTGGCTACGAGGTGTCGCACAAGATCCTGTTTGCCGCCCACTACGGGGTTCCCCAGGAGCGGTGGAGGCTCATACTTCTCGGCTCGCGGGATTGTCCGATTGACCATCCCTCCCCCACGCACTTCGCCACCGGCAGGGCCAACTTCCGTGGAGGCAGCACGTTGACGTTCCAACTCGGCGAAGGCGATCGGCAAGATCTGCGACCCGCAGTAACCGTTGGTGATGCAATTGGCGACCTCCCACGGCTGGAAATGGGCGAAGGCGCGGAGGTCGTAGGCTACACGTGCGAGCCGCACAGCGACTACGCGGCGCAGATGAGAAATCCATCCGGCATCACCTTCAACCACTTCGGGGCGAAGTTGTCCAAGCAGAATATTGATCGCATGAAGTTCGTAAAACCCGGTGGCTCGTGGCGGGACATCCCGCACGAACTCCTGCCTGCCGGGATGCAACGTGCGCGCAAGTCGGACCATACCAAGCGGTACGGTCGTTTGCGGAACGATGGCTTGGCTGGAACCGTGATGACGAAGTGCGACCCCCATTGGGGCACTGTCTTCCTGCCGGATCAAGAGCGGTCCCTGACCGTCCGAGAAGCCGCAAGATTCCAATCGTTTCCGGACAGCTACCGTTTCCTGGGGCCGCGTGTATCCCAGTACGAGCAGGTCGGCAACGCGGTCCCTGTCCTCCTCGCGCGAGCCATAGCCAACCAACTCCGCCGACACTTGGAAGCCCGGTCGGCAGATTCAATCGAGCTTCCGATGGCAATGAATGGCTAGCAGAATAGTAGAGCTCTTCGGCTTTTCGCCGGGCGACCCGTCTACTATGGCGGTCGCCGCCCGGACTACAAACTACTGTCCGTTTCTCAATAAGCAATGCGTCAAGACGCTGAGCGATGGCGTCGTCAGCGGCGTTTGCACGCTCCAACCGATGACGGCGGGACCCGTTGTTTGCTGCCCGAATCGACTGTATGCCCGAGACTTCGAGATCCTGCGCGATGTCGCACGGATTGCATTCGGACCTAACATCCCGATTGTCGCTGGGCGCGCCCCGGATGTGTCCAACAAACCGCGTATCGCAGTTTTCGGCAAAGGCTGGGGAAAGGAACTGCGACTGCCGAATCGCGGCAAGACCGGCGGCTACTTTGTCGATTGGGTACTCGCCCATCTTGATTCCGACGGCAATCTACTCGGTTTCGTGGCCGTCGAGGTTCAGTCAATCGACACGACGGGAAACTATCGGGAAGAACGGGAGGCCCACCTTCGAGGTGAAAAGGACCCACCCAGAAGCACGGCGGGCTTCAACTGGGAAAACGTGAACAAACGGATTCTTCCCCAACTAATTTACAAGGGCCACGGACTAAGGCAGGAGCCGCTCTGCACCAAAGGTCTGTTCTTTGTTTGCCCCACTCCCGTGTACTCCAAGATTAGTGAACGCTTGGGCGGCTCACTGCGGCCCTATCCAATGCAACCCGGATCTTTGACGATCCTCTGGTACGACTTGGCTCCGGAGATCAACCACGGAGAGCCCCGCGCCTTGGTCCCCGAAGGCCGACTGACCACCACGATTGACCAGGTCGCCTTGGCGTTCACCGCCCCGAGCAACCTGCCGCCTCCCCAGGTCTACGAGAAGGCGATCCGAGACACGCTGCGCCAAGCGTGACCCGCAACCCACCCCTTGCCACAACCTCCGCCCCCACGAACTACCCTCCGCCGAGCGCCGCATCTGGTACGCCACCGCCCGCTCCAACCGCATCCCCAAGTTCCCCGTCGACGTCTCCGGCGTCCAACCCGACATCTACCTACCCATGGAAAAGGGCCGCAACGCCAACGACGACGAACCGCGCCGGGTTCTCCGCTGGATCGAAGGCGGATCACTAAAGCCATAGCCACCCGCACGCGATAGTATTTCTGTATGTTTCGTACCTCCGTTTTGTTCCTGATCGGGCTCGCCGCCTGCGGCCAGACTCCCCGCCCCACGCCCCCCACCCGTGACGCCCACACCCCCGGCTACGTCGAAGCCAAAGACCTCCCCGACGGCGCCAACGCCCCGCTCAAAGAGGATGGCAACTTCATCCTCGGCCCCACCCACACCCCCGCCCCCGAAATGGCCGTGCAGGAAAGCGTCCCCCAGGGCACCGTCTACAACTTCACCATCGCGTCCACCGAAAGCAAGATCTACCCCGGCATCGCCCGCGAACAGGGCACATTCGGCACGCCCGATCCCGACGAACCCGCCCGCCTCAACGTCACCACCAGCCACCCCGCCCCCTACAACCGCAAAGTGGCCGTCTTCGTCCCCAAACAGTACGTTCCCGGCACCGCCGCGCCGTTCATCGTCGGGGCCGACGGCATCGACCAAGCCCTCTTCACCGCCCTCAACAACCTCATCGCGCAGAAGCGCCTGCCCGTCATGATCGGAATCTCCATCGGCAACGGCAGCGGCGACGCCCAGGGCAGCCAGCGTGGCCTCGAGTACGACAACATGTCCGGCCTCTACGCCGAATTCGTGGAAAAGGAAATCCTCCCCCGCGTCGAAAAAGAGGCCAACGTGAAGCTCACCAAGGACCCCGACGGGCGCGCCACCATGGGCGGCAGTTCCGGCGGTTCCGCCGCGCTGATCATGGCTTGGTTCCACACCGACCTCTACCACCGCGTCCTCACCTACTCCGGCACCTACGTCAACCAGCAGTGGCCCTGGGACCCCAAGTACCCCCACGGCGCCTGGGGCTTCCACGAAACCCTCATCCCCAATTCGCCCGTCAAGCCCCTGCGCATCTGGATGGAGGTCGGCGACCGCGACAACTACAACCCCAACATCATGCGCGACAACATGCATGACTGGGTCCTCGCCAACGAAAACATGGCCAGGGTGCTGGCCGCGAAAGGCTACCACTACCAGTTCGTCTTCGCCCGCAACGCCGGCCACACCGACCGCACCGTCAAGCAGCAGACCCTGCCCGAGGCCCTCGAATACGTCTGGCAGGGCTACCCGATCGAAGGCAAGAAGTAATTCGCGACCGCGAATTCCAAAATCCTCGGGGCGGTCGAGCAATCTTCGGACGGTTTCGGCTGCCCAAGGAACCCGAGCGCCTCGCGGAGCAGCCTCGGAGCCTCGACGGCCTCGATCGCCGGGGCGTTCGTCTGCTTGCTCAGCTTCTCGCCCTCCGCGTTGGTGGCGACACGCACATGCCGGTATTGCGGAACCGGATAACCCAATTGCCGCTGCAACCAGTTCTGGCGCGGCGTGGAGTCGAGCAAATCCGCGCCCCGGACCACGTGCGTAATCCCCTGCGCCGCATCGTCGACCACCACCGCTAGTTGATAGGCAAAGAATCCATCCGACCGATAGACCACGAAGTCCCCGTGTTCCTCGGCGCGCACCCTCCAAGCGACAGGCCGCGAGGGGTCCCGCAAGCCGCTTCGGCAAGTACCCGGATAGTCCCCCCCGCCAGTCTCGCGACGCGAGCACGAACAAGGATACGCTAGGTCCCGCGCCTTCAATTGCTCCAGCGCGTCCCGATAAGCCGAAGTCCGTGCACTCTGGTAAAGGACCGGCCCATCCCACCGGAATCCAAAAGCTTCAAGCGTTCGCAGAATGTCCTCATCCGCCCCTGCCACGCAGCGCGGCAAATCGAGGTCTTCCATCCTCACGATCCACAGCCCGCGGTGCGCCCGGGCATGCAGGTAGCTCTCCAGCGCCGCGACCAGCGACCCGAAATGCAGCGGACCGGTAGGCGACGGGGCAAATCGGCCTCGGTACATGGTCCTAGGATACGGAAGTCACGTGGCGCGCGCACCCTCGAAAATTACCCCCCGACAGCGCCGGGGAGCGGGTCCATGAATTGCATGGGATCGAGGCCGCCGCGGACGCAGTCCCGGATGGCGCGGCGCATCTTGCGTGCGAGTTTCCGGGGGTCGAGGGGGGACGGGCCC
>CAIVPR010000103.1 GCA_903907865.1 uncultured Acidobacteriia bacterium | reverse complement strand
TCCCGAACGCTTCGTCCGCCGTCCGCCCCAACCACCACCCGTTCCCAGGGAGGCCTGGATCAATAGACCAAAGACCCCGGACAACAATACTCAGTAAATTCGGCTTCGGGGTGTCTCAAAGTGCTTGACATGTTCCGGGGCCTCGGCCTGGGTGTTTTCCACCACGGCGCGCCGGAGCCGCGCGATCAGGTCCCGAACCACGGGATGTTGGAGGTGCAATCCGCAGACGATTCTGGTTATCTGCACGGCCGCCCGGCCCAACTCCCAACGCAGGTGCAGTTCCGCGCCAGGCTTTGACTTGGCCTTCAGTGCATCCAGCTTGTTGCGCAGTTGGCGGCACTTGCGCCGCAGGATGGCCAAATCGGCCGAAGATGAAATCAGTTCGGCGGCACCGGATTCAAAGGTGTCCTCGCCTGGAATGGGGTCGTTGAAGGTCAGGACGTCGCGAGTGGAAATGGCTCCCGACGCCACCTGGGACCCGAGGCGCTCGATCTCCTCAATGATGAACGGGCACCGCGCCAGCATCCGGCGCGTCCGGTTCTGCCCACGCTCGATCCTCCGCGCCAGCGCTATCTCGCTTTCGCGGTTCAATAGCGGCACCGCGCCCATCTCGCGCAGGTAGAGCCGGACGGGATCGTGCGTTTTGTCGAATGGACCGGCGTCGAATAACTCGTCGTCCTCGTCGAATGGCTTTCCGTCAGGGTCGGCGGAATCCAGAGGGATCTCGTCGATGTCGTCCGTCACCAGCGCCAGATCGCCGCCGAACAGCGCAAGTCCGGCTTCCTTGCTGACCCTAGCAAGTGGATCTACGGCCTCGAAATTGTCTTCCGCCACCAAGCGCCCCCCACTTGCCGCGATTTCTGGACCATTCTACACCCTTTTGGTCCACGATGATGTAGTGGTGTTTCTGGAGCCTAATGTTTCACGCGGATGTGCAGCCGCTCGTCATATCTCGGCGAGCAGCCGCATCAATTCGAACACGTCCTGAATCCGTCCTTCGCGTTCCGCAGTCCGTATCTGGGCCTTCAGGTCCCGCTTGGCGTTGTCGACCTCGTCCCGGCGCAAGGCTTCCACGCATGCGACCCCGTCGTCCAACGAAGGCGTGGTGGCTGCTTCCAGGACGATTGTCCCGAGTAAGTTCTGGTCCGCAGGCACCAGACGTTCGTGCAGCGAATTGAAGTCGACGTTTTCGCCCGCCCCGTAAAGGGCCGTAAGGGCTGCGTAGATTGCGGCTGCGGGACCTGCGTGCAAAGCCCGGATCGACTGGACGTCCGGCATGAGCCGCTCCCGCGCCTCCGCGTCGGCGATCAGTAGCGGAAGGAGGATGCGGTCCGTGGCCCGCGAGGGGTCGACCGGCGCGGCGGCCGGAGCCCGTTCGGCCCTGTCGGCCGCCGCCTTCCGGAAGTGCTCCAGCACGTAGCCGGAATCGACGCCCAGGTACGACGCGAGGTCGTTGGCAACCGAAACGCGTTCGATCTTGTCGTTCAGCGCCTGGATGGCGGGCAGCAGGAACTGGAAAACGTCATTCCGGCCCTGCGGGTCGCGCAGGTTGAACTTGGACCGTGCCCGGTCGGCCAGCCAGTAGAAATACGTCTTGGCCCCCGAAACCCGCTCCCGGTAGAGTTCCGGCCCGTGTTCCTTGCAGAATTCGTCCGGGTCGAGGCCGCCTTCCAGCGTGACGACCTTCACCCGCATCCCCTCTTCCAGCAGCATCTTGATCGACCGCTCCGCAGCCTTCTCGCCCGCCGCGTCGGGGTCGAAATTCAGGTGGATGTTCTGCGAATGGCGCTTCATGGCCCGGATCTGCTCCACGGTAAGAGCCGTCCCGCAGGTCGCCACGGCTTCCGTGACCCCCGCCTGGGTGGCACCGATGACGTCCATGTAGCCTTCCACAAGAACGATGCGGTCGAGCTGCATGGCGGGCTGCTTGGCCCGGTTCAGATTGTAGAGGACGTGGGATTTCTTGTAGATCTCGGTTTCCGGCGAATTGAGGTATTTGGCGCGCTCGTCGGGATCCAGCGCACGTCCCCCGAAGGCGATGATCTTGCCCGTCTCGCCCTGGATCGGGAACATGAGGCGGTTGCGGAAGCGGTCGTACAGCCGCCCGTCCTCGCTCTTGCCGATCAATCCAGAGGCCTCCATCTGGTCAGGCTTGTACCCGCGCTGCTCGAAAATGCGCAGCAAGGTCCTGCCCGATCCGTCGGCCAGCCCGATGCGGAAATTCATCGCCGCCTGCTGGGTCACGCCCCGCTGTTTCAGGTAGCCCCGGACGTTGGAGCCGTCCGGACCTGACAAATTGGCTTTGAAATGTTCGGCCGCGATCTCGTGCATCTCGTAGATCACGGCCCGCAGCTTGGTCTTTTCGTCGCCGGCGGCCGATTGTTTCGGCAGCGGGATTCCCGACTGCTCGGCCAGCTTCTTGAGGGCCTCCCAGAAGGTGATGCCCTCGATCTTCATCACGAACTCGAACACGTCGCCCTTGGCGTCGCAGCCGAAGCATTTGAAGAAGCGGTGCTCGGCGTAGACCGAGAACGACGGCGTCTTTTCGTTGTGGAATGGACAGAGGCCGGAGTACCGGTTGCCGAACCTCCGCAGGCGCACGTAGTCCGCGACTACGCGTGCAATGTCGATCTGGTCCTTCAGTTGTTTCGCGAAGTCCATGGGCGGAACGAAACGAATCGGCTCGATACCATTATCCCTGTATGGACGACCAGGAAATTTGCGCGTTGGTGGGCGAGGACGGATTCGAGCGCTTGGTGGCCGCGTTTTACCGGAGGGTGCCGGGGGATCCGATCCTTGGACCGATGTATCCGGCACAGGATCTGGCCGGTGCCGAAGAGCGGTTGCGCGATTTCCTCGTGTTTCGGTTCGGCGGTTCGACTAGGTATTTGGAAAACCGGGGCCATCCGAGGCTGCGCATGCGCCACGCACCGTTTCCTATCGACCAGGCCGCACGCGACCGGTGGATGGAAATCATGACGGAGTCGCTCATTGAGGCGCAGTTCCCACCCGAGGCAGCAAAGACGATGTGGGAGTTCTTCGATGGCGTCGCCACGTTCATGATGAACCGGGCCTGATCAGCCATTTCGGCGGTCTGCTAGGCCGTAGCGGCGGAATCAGCGTGTGACCGAGCCACGACCGCGAGGGAGTGTTTGTTTGAGCCATGTCGCCTGCAAAGGCCTTCTTCCGCCAAAGCGCAGGCAACTGCCGTTTCCATGGTAATAACCGTCCCAAAGTCTGACCTCCGGGAATGGAATGGACTTCGGCTCAATACTTGGCATTCCAATTGCACAGCTTCTTGGTGAGCGCCGGTCAACATGAACCGTTCGTTCCAAGAAAGGATGCACCATGCGTTTACTGTTTGCTGCAACCACAGTTTTGGCTCTCTCGGCCACTCTAGGTCTTGGCCAGGATGCGCCGAAACAAATCAAAAAGGTCGGGGCGACCTACACCAGCCCAGCCTCCGGACCGGAAATGTTCCGGAGCTACTGCGCTGCCTGCCACGGACTGGATGCCAAAGGCACCGGACCAGCCGCTCCCGCCCTGACCAAGGCCCCGGCCGATCTGACATTGCTTGCCAGAAAGCATGGCGGCAAGTATCCAGCCGCCGACGTCGAGTACTTCATCACCGGAGAAACGGTCAAGGAGGCCCACGGTAGTCGCGACATGCCGATCTGGGGAGATGTCTTCCGCGGTCTCGGTGCCAACCAAGGCACCATCACGCAACTCCGTGTCAAGAATCTGTCCGACTACATCGGAACCCTCCAGCAAAAGTAGGCTTGCGTGGATCGCACCCGGCGCGACTCCTGCGCCGGGTGCGATCCACGGCCCTAAGGCAGCGGAGAGATAGAATGGTTTCCGGCAACATCCATGAAGACCCCCTTTCTTCTCACACTGACCCTCGCCACCGCGCTCGCCCAAGCTCCCGACTGGACCCTGACCTTCGGCAACCGCTACGCCGTCCAAGCCAACATCACCTACCTCGTCGCCAACCAGTACGAAAACAAACTGGACCTCTACGAGCGCCGGGACTCCCCCGACCTTCACCCCACGCTCGTCTATATCCACGGTGGCGGTTGGACGGGCGGCACCAAGGAAGCTGGCTTCAACAAGGTTGTGCCCTACCTCGCCGCCGGGTGGAATGTCGTCAACGTGGAATACCGGCTCGCCAAGGTCTCCCAAGCCCCGGCCGCTGTCGAGGACTGCCTCTGCGCCCTGCGTTGGATCGCGGCCAACGCCAAACAGCACCACATTGACCCGACCAAGATCGTCCTGACGGGCGATTCCGCGGGCGGACACCTGGCCCTCACCACCGGCATGATTCCCGAAAGCGCTGGCCTCGACCGTGAATGTCCGGGCGCGCCACTCCCGAAGGTGGCCGCCATAGTCGATTGGTACGGCATCACCGACGTGAACGACCTCCTGGAGGGCCCGAACCTCAAGACCTACGCCGTCCAGTGGCTCGGAGCCGCCCCCAACCGCGCGGAAATCGCCAAGCGCGTTTCGCCGCTTGAGTACGTGCGTCCCGGCCTGCCTCCGATCCTGATGATCCACGGCGATGCCGACCCGACCGTCCCCTACCAGCACAGCCTGCGCCTCAAGGCGGCGTTGGACAAGGCCGGCGTGCCCAACCAGATGTTCACTGTTCCCGGCGGCAAGCACGGAAATTTCTCGCCGGACGAGAACATCAAGGTCTATGGCGCAATCAAGGGGTTTCTGCAGAAGGTCGGCCTGTAGTCCGCAGCCTTAGGGCTTGCTCAAGTCGTCTGGACTGCCATATTTCCAGTCTTCCGCCTTCGTGGGCGGCTTGAACAGGTTCATGTCGAACAGGATCCAGTCCCGGTCCACGGGCCTCCTCACGCCCAGGATCAGCCCGAGATCGTAGCGCGGGCCCTGGAAGTACGAGAGCCGGATCGAGTGCAGGCCGCCAGACAGCTTGATCCCGGCCTCGCGGACTATCATCGAGTGGATGCCGTCGTTTTCGATCAGGAGCTTGCCGTCGATGTAGAGGCGCGTGCCGTCGTCCGATGCCGTGAAGAACGCGTATTTCCCCGGCGTATCGATGTAGAAACGGCCCGTGTAGTCGATGGCGAACCACTCGTTGCGCTTCGTGACACCGGGAAACCCCATCATGAAATCCTGGCTCGGGATGTTAAGCCGATAGGTGTAGATGACACCAATGGGTTTCAGCTTCTCGAACTTGGGCAGGTCGGTTGTCAGTGGCGGGATCTCGTAGATGAGCCCCTTGAGGCCGTTCGGGATGATCACGGTTGTCCCGAAAACGGTGAGGTTCTCATCCGGCATCCGTCCGACCGCTTCGGCGCGGAATTTGGGAAGGGACTCCCCTTGCGACCAGCCTAACCCGGTCGCCGCCGCAATCACCATGCCGTATAGGAAGGCTCTCCACATGGTCTTACTGTGCCGGGGGACGGAACAGCCTCATGTCGAACAAGATCCATTGCTTGTCCTCGGGTCTGCGGACGCCGAACATCAGTCCTACCGAAAACCGCGGTCCCTGGAAGTAGGAAAGCCGGATCGAGTGCTGCCCGACCGCAAGTTTGGTGGCACCCTCGGCCTTGATCATGCCGTGGACGCCATCGTTGTCAATTACCCGCTTCCCATCGATGTAGAGGCAACTGCCGTCGTCTGACGCGAGGATGAATCCGTACCACCCCGTCTCGCGGATGTAGATCTGGCCCGTGTAGTCTATGGCGAACCACTCGTTGCGGGTCGTGACGCCGGGAAATCCAATCGTGAAATCCTGCTTTGGAATGTTGAGGCTGTTGGTGTAGATTGTGCCGATCGGCTGCAGCTTCTTGAACTTCGGCAGTTGGGTGGAACCCTCGGGAATCTCGTAGATGAGCCCCTTGAGTCCGAGGTTGATGTTCGTCGAGTTCCCGAAACCGGTGGCAGGCGCTTGCCCCAGCGGCTCCCCTACTACGTCCACGCTGAATTTGGGGAGTTCGCCCACGTTGGGCACCTCCTGCTGGGCCACTAGGACGGCCAGCGCGACCAAGGCCGTCACACCCGCTCCAACTTGATGGGATAGGTGTCACCGGACGCGAACTGGCCGACGTAGATACTGTCCTCGTCGTCCACAATCAGGTCGTGCGGATGGAGGAAGACCTCCTCTTTGTGCCGCATGGGTTGGAGTTTGCCGTCGTCGCCGTAGAAGGGCGCGGTGCCGCCGATGTTCGAGAGCAGTTTCAGGTCCCCGTCCAACACCGACAAGAAGCCGCGACTGTTCCGGTCCTTGGGCCAGTTGTCGGCCAGATGCGCCATGTAGAAGCGGCCCTTGTGCAGGCGGATTTGGCGTGGGTTGCCGCCGGGGAAGTTGGTCTGCTCGAGTTTCCGGCCGTCGAGGGAGAGGCGGAGCAGATACTGTTGGTCGCTCATCGCGATCAGCAGCGTGGGATTTGCCGGATCGCGCAGGTCCGCCATGCCGCCGTGCGGGCCCCAGTGCGTGATACCGCCCGGCTGGCCGCCGAAAATGCCAAGGAACTTACCTGCGGCATCATAGCGGGTGATGAAGTCGCGACCGTAGCCGTCAAGCACGAAGAAATCCCCGTTTGCGAGGTGGAGGGTCCAGGACGGTTTGTACTGATCCTCTTTCTCGTACATGCCGGTCTGTTCCGGCCACAGCCATTCCTGGAGGATCTTCCCGTCGAGGGTGGTCTTCACCACCTTGTGCTTCTCGAGGTCGGTGAGGTAGAGCACTTGGGCGGCACCTTCGTCGACAATCGACAGCCCATGCGCTCCCGGAAACGCGTTGCCCCACTTGTGGACCAGCCGACCTGCCTTGTCGTAGACGATGACGTTGTTCGCAGTGTGGTCGGTGAGCACAATGATGTGGCCTTCGCGGTCGCGCACAATCCCGTGGCAGTTCTTCACGGGCGTCTTGGCATCGAGCACGCCCCAGTTGGGCACGACCCGGTAGCGGTGCTCGCCTTGGCCAAGTACGGGACCGCTGGCGGCGCGAATGAAGGGGGCCGCGATTAGGCCTGCGGCGGCTTTCGCGAAGGTTCGGCGATTTGGAAGTGGGAACGGCAATCGAGGTTATTGTATCCCTGTGTTCGCTTCAACTTCCGGGCAGCGCAGTTGTGGTGATCTGAAAAACCCTAGTACTCCAGCCGCCGAACCACACCCACCACCCCGGCCGGGGCACCTGCCAACGGAGCATATTCGATGTACGCCGCGAACGGCTTCACCTGGCCGCACTGCATTTTCAACTCGGTGCCGCTTTCGGGATTGCGGCGCAAGAATTCAACTGCCCGCGGTTCGGGCAACCGGACGGCCATCGGCTGCCCTGCCGCGTTCAACTGGAGATAGTTGCCGCCGGGTCCGCACGCCAGAGCCTCCACCCTCGCCTCGATTCCCTGCAGTTTCTCGCCCGGCGTCGGCGGGAACGCGCTTTTGGCGCGCGCCTCCAGAAAGGTGGAAAGACTATCGAGACCGCTCGTCTCCTGTGGAGTCTTGACCCACTTGCGGGCAGTCTCCAAGTGCTTGCGCGCCTTTTCGACATCGCCCGTCTCCAGATACGCGTATGCCAGCGTGGTGAATAGCGGCGGGGCTCGCTCCGGCGTCACTGTCGGAATGGCCATCAGGGCCGCAATGGCACCGTCGTATTGCCTCGCTGCCACCCGGACCAACCCCAGTTGCAGCAGGGCCTCTGCGTAGTCAGGCTTGGATTTGACGGCACGTTCGAGAATGGGTACGATCTCGGACGGCTGTCGTTTATCGGCCTGCTCCAGCAATGCCAATGCCAAGCACATCTGCGGGTCGCCTTCGCCCCCGGCGAACGCCTTCCGGAAATTCTTCAGAGCCCCCGGGGCGTCGTTCGCCGCCAGAGCCAGGTACCCCAGCGACTGGGCAACCTCGGGTTGGCCCGGCTGCAGCCGGTCCAGTTCCTCGTATTCCGCCCGCGCCTGCTGCCGTCGCCCGACCGCTGCCCACAGGTCGGCCAGCATCACGCGCACCTCGAAAGGCACCACGTTCTCCACCGAAGGCTCGGACTCCGCCTTCCCCAAGGTGGTCTTGAATACCGTGCCGAAGATCCGTTTACGGTTGAAGTAGTTCTGCAGGTCGAGCACCAATTGCGCCGGGATCTTGCCGTACACGGTCCGCAGCGCGTCGGTCGCCGTGGACCCGCGATGCAGCGCGATCAGGAACCTCCCGAAGTTGTCGCGGTATTCCGGGGCGAGGAACAGCATGTGGGCCAGCGCCCAACTCTCGGCATAGAAGAGCCCGGTGCGGTCGCCCTCGTTGTAGATCGGAGACGAATGGTCGACCCGTGTCAAGGTTTCGAAGTCGATCCAGTTTCCGCCCGCGTTCGTCAGGGTCTGCATGCGACCCGCAATCAGGTCGCCGATCGCCACCCCGTCGCGCACGGTTTTCATCGAAGAGTACACGTCGGCCCACCCCTCGTTCAGCCACACGGGGATCTGCAAGCCGCTGTGCCGAACAACAAGGTGCATGTACTCGTGAACGGCATACGCGTAGCTGGCTGGCGACACATCCTGGATCACGATGTAGTCGCGTTTCTGCCCCGGCGTGTAGAAAGCCACAACCAGCGGGTTCGGCGAGTACCGCGAGAACTCCTCGCGGTTCTTGAACGCGATGATGCGGACGGGGAAATCGGCGGGCGGCCGGACCGGCGATGCCTTCACGAAGAAGCCCCGCACCTGTTCGAAATACAAGATGGTGTCGCGTCCCGTCTTTTCGCCCTGGTCCGTGTAAAGCTCGAAGTTGGGGCTGGCAAGCCGGATCCACGCCGATTGCGGCTGCGGCGTTTGGCCGAAGGCCAGTCCGGCGGCGAGTGCCAGCAGGATCCAGCCCCTCACCGGCCCGACTCCGTTCCCGCGACCAGCTTTCCGTACAAATCCTGCAACGCTGTCTCCGGCGACTCGCAAATCCCGCAGTGAACCGGCGACATTTGAATCGCGGAACTCCGCGGAGCCACGAGCCAATGGAACCGTTCCCGCATACCGAGCGCCGCGATCGGGCCTGCATCGGCAGCACCAGAACAAATCCGGGGTATCACTTCCACATTGTCCCTCAACTGCGCGACGTCGGACCCCGGCCAGAGCGCCAAAATCCGCCCGTCGTCGAAATGCACCCGAGCCGACAGGAACCTTTTCTCGGGACAATGGACGATGACGCCGGCATTGACGAACTCGCCCCGCTCCGGCCTGGGTACGACTCGGACCAGTGCATAGTCAAACGCGGGCACGGATCGCCTCCTCTAGAAACGGCGCTGACTCCAACCGTTTCATGAAGTAACCCGCGTAGGCCCGACGCTTCTCATCCGGCGTTTCCGCGCCCGGTTCGGGGCGCAACCAGGCATCGGGGACCTCCGCCAAGATCGCCTCGAACGACCCGAGGGTCAATTTCCCGCGGAACTCCGCGTCCACGCGCGCCAGTTCAGACGCCCACGGCAGCAGCACGTGATCCCTCACGGCCGGAAATGGAGCCGCCGCCCTCCGCTCGACATCCTGCCAGTTGTGGTGGAAATAAAGGCTCGCACCATGGTCGATGAAATACAGCTTCCTATGCCACCAGAGGAGATTGGTGTTGCGCGCCGTCCGGTCTATATTGGTCACGAATGCGTCGAACCAGACACCGGCCGACGCTTCCCATGGGTCCACGGTGGGCTTGGTTCCGGGGTCGAAAGTCACCGATCCCGGCAGGTAGTCCATCCCAAGGTTCAGCCCCGTGGATGCCAGAATCAGTTCCCGTATCTCCTGGTCCGGCTCGTTGCGTCCAAGGGCCTGATCTACTTCCATCAAGACTAGTTCCGGCACTCGCAGCCCCAGTAGCCGCCCAATTTCCCCCGAGACCTGCTCGGCCAGCAGGGCCAAGGGACCCTGCCCTGCCCCGCGGAACTTCAGCACGTACGTTCCGTCGTCGTCGGCCTCGACAATCGCGGGCAGCGATCCACCCTCCCGGAGGGGAGTCAGGTACCGGGTCGCAGTGACGGTTCTGGGCACAAGCTGATTTTATCGGCTGCGCTCGGCCAGCGCACTCGCCACCCGAGCGTATTCCATCTCGGTCACAATGCCGGCTGTCGCCGCACGGGCCATCGCCGACGGCTCCGGGGCCCCCGAAAGTTCGAACACGGGTGCCTCCTCGGATTCCTTGATAAAGGCTAGGCACTCGGTTTCGGCATCGAATTCGACGCGCAGGAAATCCCCCTGCCGGATCTGCCCCGACGCCATCAGATTCGACAGCGGATGCACAAGCGACCGTTCGATGGACCGTTTCAGGTGTCTGGCCCCGTACTTCAGGTCCGTTCCTTCGCGCAACAGATAGTCCTTGGCGTCAGTGGAAAGCCCGAACACAAACGGCGCCGCGGAGGCCGAATTGAGGATCCGCTGTTGCAGCATGCTGAGTTCGATGTTCAAGATGCGCTGTAGTTCCCATGACCCTAACGGTTTGAACACCACTGTCTTGTCGATTCGGTTCATGAATTCCGGAGTGAATTTCCGGCGCGCAGCCTCCAAGCCCGTCCTTGTGATCTTCTTGTCGAGGTCGCCGTCCACATTGCCGTTCGAACGCGCCCGCGCCAAGTCCGAGGTGGTGAACCCAAGTTTCGGGTTCAACATCGAGCTCATTTCGGCTGCCCCCAGGTTGGAGGTCATGAAGATCATGGCGTCCGAGAAGTTGACCCGCCGGTTGTCTCCCAGCGTCAGCGTCGCCTTGTCGAGAATGCCGAGCAGCAGGTTCCAGAGCGCGTCGCTTGCCTTCTCGATCTCGTCGAACAGGATGAAGTTGATTTTGACGGTGTCCGTTTGGTACTGGCGCAGCACGTCCTGGCTGAGCAGAGGATGCGTTTCGCGGTGCCCGAGGTAGCCCGGGGGGGAACCGATCAGCTTCGCGATCTCGTGGCTGTGCTGGAATTCCGAACAGTCGATCTTCGTGATCGCCTTGGGCTCGCCCAGCAGACACTCCGCCAAGGCCTCCACCAACCGGGTCTTGCCCGTGCCCGTCGGTCCGAGAAACAGGAAATTGCCAATGGGCCTGTTCGGCATGGTCATGCCGGCAAGGTACATCTGGTAGATGTTGACGATCTGACGAACCGCGTCGTCCTGCCCGACCACCTTCTTGAGCAGGTCGGCTTCCAGACGTTCGGCTTCATGTCCCGTGAGCGACGGGTCGAGTCTCGTATTCAGTCGGATCATTGCACGTTCCCTTGGATGACGACGGGGATTGCCTGTCCCGCCACTTGTTCCGCGCTGCTTGTCCGTGCGCCGTTCCGTCGGCACCGATGCCAATTTCTCCACACCATCTCCGTCACCTCCGCCTCCTTCACGCTTCCGCCTCGGCCCTCACGCCTTAGATTTGGGTCTCGAGGGTCGGATTTCGATCCTGCTCACCGTTGTCCTCCGCGGCATACGCAGCATCGCTACCACAACCTCCGCCACATCCTCCGGCGCGACCTTCCATTCGGCCCCGGTCTCCGCCGGATGCCCGCCAAACTCCGTCGCAACGCTTCCCGGCATGATGGACGTGACCCGGACTCCGTCGTTGCGGTGATCCAGCATCATTGCCTCCGAGAAACCGTTGAGCCCGAACTTCGACGCGTTGTAGCCCGCGCCGCCCGCAAACGGATTCTTCCCCGCCAGCGAACTGATGTTGACGATGTCCCCACCACCCGCCTGCTTGAATATCGGCAGAATCTCGTGGGAACAATAGTATGCTCCCGAAAGATTTATTGCGATCATGCGGTCCCAGTCGTCCGGATCGAGGTCCGCAGTCGGGCGGAATACTCCGATGCCCGCGTTGTTGACCAGGATGTCGATGGTTCCAAACGTCTTGTTGACCTCTGCAACCATTTGTTTCACACTTGGGCGGCTCGACGCATCCCCCAAAAGTCCTAGTACAGTGCCTTTCTGAGACAATTTGGCGACCGCCGCGTCCACGGAGGTCTTACTAGTACCGCAGAACGCGACGCGCGCGCCCTCCTCAAGGAGCCGTTCCGCGATGGCCCTGCCGATGCCACGCGTGCCTCCGGTGATGAATGCGACTTTGTGCTCAAGGGGGTTCCCGAGCTGGCGCTTGTTTTCGTTTTGTGTCATGGGACCTTATACAGCAATCGGATGGCCGATTGCATTATTGTGTTCGCGCTACGATGGAGGGGATGAGCGTTGCGGCAGTAGCAAACTGGCGGGAGATAGTCGAGCGACACCGCACCGCTTTGATGGATGACCTCGCATCCCATTTGGACGCGGAAATCCAAGGCGCTGTAGCGAGCGCGGTGCTTGCCGAGCGCGAAATCGCAGCCGGAAGGATCGAGACCGCGAGCCGCGAGGCGAACGACAAAGCCGTGGAAAAAACGCGCCGCGTCATAGCCGAAGCCCTCAATCAAAGCTTGCGTCGTTTCCGGCACCTACCCGCCCAAGCCCCTGTTTACCGCCTTTTGGCCGACGCAAGCGCCCCCTACGCGTCCAAAGTTGTCGTCGCCGTGGTTGAAGGCGACATGTTCCGCGTGGTGGCTTCGCGCGGAGTGGAAGGCCTGTCCGACGACGCCATCGAGTCAGGCTGGGTCATTTCCGACGCCGCCGCCGTTGCTTCCGCCGTTGAAAGCCGGGATCCGGTGGTCGCGCTGGCCACAGGTTCCGAACTGTCCGAGCCGCTCGCCCGTCTGCTGGGCGACGAACAAGCCGACGCCAAGGCCTACCTGTTTCCGGTTCTTTGCCGCGCCGACGTGGTGGCTGTGCTGGTTGCCGCAGGCGCTGTCATCGCCGCGCCGGTCGAACTCCTTTGTGAAGCCGCCGGGCTCAAGATCGAGGCACTGGTGCCGGAACAGACGGCGAAGCTGATTCCGCTCAAGAGCCCGGAACTGGTCCACATATCCGGTTTGAACACCCCGGTTGAGCCTCAGGGACCGTCATCCGACACCGATACCAGTACCACTGTGCCGGAGCCGCCCAAAACCGCTCCCGGACCCCGCGTCGACCGCCGTTCGTGGGAGGAACTCACTGCGGACGAGCAACGTCTCCATCTCAAGGCGCAGCGGGTCGCCCGAGTCAAGGTGGCGGAAATCCGGCTTTACAACGGTGCGGCACTCGGTCGGGGCACCTTCGCCGGCGATATCTACGGTGCGGTGCGCGCCGACATCGACGCCGCGCGGAACGAATTCCTCCAGTCGTTCCTTTCCAAGTCGGCGACGATGGTGGACTACCTCCATCTCGAGATCATGCGGAGTTTGGCCAATGAAGATGAACGGCTGCTCGGGAGCGACTACCCTGGCCCGATGGTCTAAATCCCGGATCCTCCCAGCACTGCTGAGCCTGGCGGTGTCAGCGGCACATGGCGCCGAGGTTCCGTCTGTGCGACTGGGCCAGGGAATCGCAGCCTACAACCTGAAGGACTACTCCTCGACCGTTAGCCACCTCAAGGGTCTGCGCTCCCAGCTGCCGCGTCTGGCCGACTATGTCGCCTACTACCTTGGCTCGTCCGAACTCCAGACTGGCGCCGTGGACGACGCCGCAGCGGAGCTTGCCGCCTACTGGGCACACCCGGTCCCCTCGTCGCCCTTCGAGGGAAAGCTGTTGTTGATTTACGCGCGGGCCCTGCTCGACCAGAAGAAGCCGGCTTCCGATGCCAAGGCCGTCCAAGTCCTAAGGAATGGCTATGCGGTGCTGCTCCAGCCGGACGGCGACTTCGGCCAAGGGCGCGCAGCCGAAGCCGTCGGCGACTACACCACGGCGGCCGCCGCCTACCAGCGGGTCTGGTACGGGTTCCCCGAGTCCGAGCTTGCCGAACAGACTTCAGCGGCGATTGAACGGATCCGCGAGGCGCTCGGACCAAAGTTTCCCGACGCCACGCCGGAGCAGCGCCTGGGACGAGCACGGAAACTGCTTGAAACCAAGTCGTATGGCAAGGCGCGCACCGAGTTTTCGGCTCTCGCCGCCAGCCTGCCCGAACCTAAGCGCGACGAGGCTGCTGCGCTCCTTGGAGCCGCGCAGTATTTGGGCGGCGACGCGGCGGGGGCCGAGCGCTACCTCGCCACGCTAAAGCTTGTGGTTCCGGAGGCGGAGGCACAGCGCCTCTCCTACTTGGTTGAAGCCGCGGTGCGCCTGCAAGACACGACAGCCGTTTCCGGCGCGGTTGCGGAATTGGACCAAACTTATCCGACATCGCCATGGCGACTAAGAGCCCTCCTTACGGCGGGAAACTATTACGCCCAAACCGCCAACCGCGCGAAGTATCTGCCGTTGTTCCGCGCAGCCTTCACCGGCTTCCCCGGTGAGCCCTCGACCTGCCCCGCCCACTGGCGTCTCGTGTGGGATTCCTGGCTCGCCGACCAGCCGGACCGCTCCGACCTGCTGCGCGAGCATGTCGAGAAGTGCCCTTCCGACAGCCGGGCTGGGACGGCGTTGTATTTTCTGGGTCGGCTTTCCCAGTCCGAAAAGCGGTTTGCCGACGCCCGCGCCTACTACCAGGGTCTGAGCGTCCGCTATCCGCATTACTTCTACGGGACGCTTGCACGCGAGCGGATGGCCGACACCGGTTTGGCTGGCGTCAAACCCGCCCCAGCGGTGAATTCCTGGTTGGAGGGCATCGACTGGCCCGAGCGCCGGGATTTCTCGGCATTGGTGGCAAATAGTGCGACCAAGGCCCGCGTCGAACGCGCACGGCTTTTGATGGCAGCCGGTTTGGCCGACTTGGCCGACGCCGAACTCCGATTTGGGGCGCGGACGGGCAACGAGCAGACCCACATCCTGGCATTAGAGCTCGCGGGCAGCGTCCCCAGCCCATTCCATGCCATGCGTGTGATGAAGAGCTTCAGTTCGGACTACTTGGCGATCCCATTTGAGAACGCCCCTAGAAGCTTTTGGACCACACTGTTCCCCCTGCCGTATCGGGACGAAGTGGTCAAGAACTCCACCGCTCGCGCGCTCGACCCCTATTCGGTTGCCGCGTTGATCCGCCAGGAGACCGAGTTCAACCCGGCCGCGAAATCGACCGCCAATGCCCTGGGCCTGATGCAGTTGCGTCCTCCGACCGGCTTGGAGATGGCGCGCAAGGACGGCTTGAAGCTGTCCGGCAGCAGTTCGCTCTTCGATCCGGCCATCAGCATCCGGCTGGGAACCCGGTACGTGCGGGAACAGCTGGACCAGTGGAACGGCGACTGGGTCCGGACGCTGGCCGCCTACAATGCGGGTCCGGGCCGGTTGCGCCAGTGGCTGGATACCATCCCGTACCGGGAGCCCGCTGAGTTTGTCGAAAGCATTCCGAATGACCAGACAAGGGAGTATGTGCAGGCCGTCCTTCGCAATGCGGACGTTTACCGCACTCTCTACACCGACAAACAGCTGAAGCTTGGCGAGGTCCGGGAGGCGTACGACGTGCCGCCCGTGCGGCTGACGACACTCCCATTGGCGGCCCGTACGCCCGGTGGCGGGGTGAAGACGCAGACTGCGCCGGTTCCAAGCGCAAAGTCGCGGACGTCTGTCAAGAAACCCGCACCTGGCAAGGTCGCAGCCAAGAAGGCGTCGACAGCCACGGCCACCGGTAAAGTGACCAAATCAACGCCCGTGATTGCCACCAAGAAGGCGGCACCGAAGGGTGGCGAGGACAAGAAGGCTCCAGCCGCGAAAGCGTCGCCAACTAAGAAGACTGCGAAACCGCAGCCCACGGCCTAGGCCGTTTCTTCGGGCAAGTGGCCCATGTAGCCCCGGTAGATGTCGATAGGGTCCTCGAACTTAACCTGCTGGTCGTTTTCCGCCACAAAGGCGTCCACCCGTGCCCGCAAGTCCTTGAGCGTCGACTTGTATTTCGGGTCCGCAGCCAGGTTGCGGACCTCGTCGGGATCGGCCACAACGTCGTAGAGTTCCTCTATCGGCTTCTCCAGAGCCGCGAACAACGACTGCTCCCGGTTCAAAACGCCTTTCCGACCCCGTTCCTTGACCAAGTTCCACGTGGGATAGTTCTTCTCCTTGTAGTCGTTGGTCTGCATGTAGGGCGTGCCGGGGCAGTAATTCCGGATGTACTTGAACTGCGGCGTGCGGACGGCGCGCATGCGGTCGACGGAGGTGTCCATGCGGTCGCGCGCGGTGAAGACGTGGGTGCGGGGCCGGTAGTTCGGACCGAACACGTCCTGTCCCTGCATGGCACCGGCTGGCGGGCGGATTCCGGCAAATCCCAGTAGCGTAGGCGCGATATCGATGCCGCTCACGAGGTTCTTGTCCACCTTGCCAGCGTCTTTCCGCCCGGGAAAGCGCACAATCAGCGGGATGCGCGTGCCGCCGTCATAGAGGAACTGCTTACCCCGGAAGAGCGGGCCGTGGTCGCTCGAAAGCAGAACGACCGTGTTGTCCGCAAGCCCCTCGTCCTCCAAGCGCTTCATCAGTTGGCCGACATAGCCATCGCACAAGTGCATGGCGTCCAGGTAGTTGGCGTATTCGTCCCGCACGATGGGGTCGTCGGGGTAATAGGACGCCAGCTTCAACTGGGCCGGATCCACCAATTCCGACTTCGGCTGCTTCCGTGCAATGGTCCAACCCGGTCCCTTGTGAGTCTCCATGATGGTGATGTGGGCGAAGAAGGGCTGGCCGGGCTTGCGTTCCTTCCAATCAGAGCCGTCGAAGAACGCCGTCTTGTCCGCGCCGCCATGGTGGAAGTTGAGGTCGACCTTGCCGGAACCCAGCGCCCCTTGCTGTCCTTGGCGCTTGCCCTTGGGCGGCTGCACATTGACGGTGTAGTAGCCTGCGTCGCGGAACCAGTCGCTGACGTGCCTGGCGGGAGCAGGCAGGACCTGCTTGTGCCACTCCCACGTACGGTGGTTGTGGCACCCGATGTTGTTCTGGTAGCGGCCGCTCATCAGCGCCGAACGGCTCGCGGAACAGACCGGAGCCGTGCAGAAGGCGTTGGTGAAGCTGACCCCTTGTGACGCGAGCCGGTCCAGATGCGGCGTCTTCACCAGCGGCTCGCCGTAGTGCGAATGCTGGGGACCGGTGTCCTCCATGATGATGTAGAGGACGTTCGGGCGCGGGCCCTGCTGGGCCGACACTTGCGCCGCGGTCGCGGCCAGCGCGGTCGTGCTTTCGAGGAAGTTGCGTCGGGTGAGTGCCATGGCTATATCTTCGGGAATGGCGTCGTGATGTCGGCCGGGAACGGCGCGGATGCCGAGCTCCAAGCGTCCTCCATCATGTCGAACGGTCGGTTCTGGGCCAGGCCGAACAGGAGCAAGAAAATCGGGAGCATGCTACGCCAGCAGTTCCTTGACCACCGTGCCGTGGACGTCGGTCAGGCGGAAGTCACGGCCTTGGTAGCGGTAGGTCAGTTTGGTGTGGTCCACGCCGAGGCAATGCATGAGGGTGGCGTTCATGTCGTGGACGTGCACCGGGTTTTCCGTGATGTTGTAGCTGTAGTCGTCGGTCTGGCCGTAGGAGACGCCGCCCTTGATTCCGCCGCCCGCCATCCAGACGCTGAAGCAGCGCGGGTGGTGGTCGCGACCGTAGTTTTCGGGGGAAAGGTTGCCTTGGCAGTAGACGGTCCGACCGAATTCCCCGCCCCAGACGATGAGGGTGTCGTCGAGCATGCCGCGCTGTTTCAGGTCGGTGATCAGCGCCGCCGAGGCCTGGTCGGTGTCCATGCACTGGGGCGGCAGCTGGCGCGGAACGCCTTCGTGGTGGTCCCAGCCCATGTGGTAGAGCTGGATGAACCGGACACCCCGCTCGGCGAGGCGACGCGCGAGGACGCAGTTGGCAGCATAGGTGCCGGGCTTGCGGGAATCGGGGCCGTAGAGGTCGAAGGTGGAGGCGGGCTCCTTCGAAAGGTCGGTCAGTTCGGGCACCGAGGTTTGCATTCGATAGGACATCTCGTACTGGCGGATGCGGGTGACGATTTCGGGGTCGCCGAACTGCTTCTCGTTGATTTCATTGAGCTGGCGGATGTCGTCCAGCATGGAGCGGCGCTTCTGGGTGTCGATGCCCGGCGGATTTGAGAGGTAGAGGACGGGGTCGCCCTCGGATCGGAATTTGACGCCCTGGTAGGCGGTGGGCAGGAAGCCACTGCCCCAGAGGCGGTCGTAAAGGGGCTGGTCCACCTTGCGACCTGTGCCGCGGGAGATCATGACGACGAACGCGGGCAGGTCGTCGGTGTCGCAGCCGAGTCCGTAGCTAACCCAGGAGCCGAAGCAGGGGCGTCCGGCGACCTGGCTGCCGGTCTGGATGAAGGTGATGGCGGGGTCGTGGTTGATGGCTTCGGTGAAGAGGCTGCGGACGACGCAGATGTCGTCGGCGATTTTGGCAGTGTGGGGCAACAACTCGCTGAACCACGCGCCGCCCTGGCCGTGTTGGGCGAATTTGTAGACGGACGGGGCGACCGGGAACTTCTTCTGGGCGGACGTCATGCCGGTGAGGCGCTGGCCCATGCGGATGGAGTCGGGCAGTTCCTCGGCGAAGCGTTTGGTCAGGCCCGGCTTGTAGTCGAACAGGTCCATCTGCGACGGCGCGCCGGACTGGTGCAAGTAAATGACGCGCTTGGCCTTGGGCGCGAAGTTAGGGAAGCCGGGTAGGCCCTTGGCGGCCTGGGCTTGTGGGGCCAGAAGGGATCCCAGGGCGGCTGTGCCGATGCCGGTCGCGGCGCGTCCGAAGAGGTGCCGCCTGGTCAACATGAGCTGGTGTTCGCGAAGGGGATTCATTGGCGGGTGATCACCTCGTCGAGATTCAGGATGACGCTGGCCGAGGTCGTATAGGCCGCCAGTTCGGCGGTGTCGAGGGCTTTGTCGCGGGGGGATTCGCCAGCCGAGAGGAGCTTTTCGGCGGAAGCGTTGTCGGAGCGATACTGCTGGAGGCGCTTGGAGAGTCCGGCGACGAGGATTTTGACCTCGGAATCGGCGGCGGGACGGGCCGTCGCGAGGCGGATGGCCCATGCGAGGCGCTCTTCCGGCGTCGTGCCGCCTTCCTTCAGCATGCGCTCGGCGAACTTGCGCGAGGTTTCGATGTACATCTCGTCGTTCAGCAGGGCCAGCGCCTGGAGCGGGGTCGAACTCATCTGGCGGCGGACGACGCAGGCTTCGCGGGTGGGGGCGTCGAAGATGGTGAGCGACGGCGGGGGCACGGTGCGCTTCCAGTAGCTATAGACGCTGCGCCGCCAGAGGTCCTCGCCCTTGGAGCGCTCGAAGAGCTTGCGGCCGGGGAAGGCGGAAAGCTGTTCCCAGAGGCCCTCGGGCTGGTAGGGTTTGACGGACACGCCGCCCATTTTGGTGGAAAGCAGGCCGGAGACGGACAGGGACTGGTCGCGGATCATCTCGGCGGAAAGGCGGACGCGGGGACCGCGCGCGATGAGCCGGTTTTCTGGATCGCGTTCGCGCATGGCCGAGGTGGCGACGGAGGACTGCCGGTAGGCGGCGGAAGTGACGATCAAGCGCTGCATGGCCTTGACGTCCCAACCGGTGCGGACGAACTCGGTGGCGAGCCAGTCGAGGAGTTCGGGGTGGCTCGGGGCCTCTCCCTGGGAGCCGAAATCCTCGGCGGTTTTCACCAAGCCGGTGCCGAAGTACATCTGCCAGTAGCGGTTGACGGTGACGCGGGCGGTGAGGGGATTGGCCGGATCCACGAGCCAGTTGGCGAGGCCGAGGCGGTTGCGCGGGGCGTCGGCGGGCATGGGTGGGAGGAAGGAAAGGACGGCGGGGGTGACCTTGTCGCCCGGCTTGTCATAGGCTCCGCGCATGAGAACGAAGGTATCGCGCGGGGCGGCCATTTCGGACATCACCATGGTCGAGGGGATCTTGTTCTCAGCCGCGCGGCGCTCGCCTTCGAGGGCGACTACGGCCTCGTTGGCGGTGCGGCGATCAACGGGGTGGGTCACGAAGTACTTGGTCAGGGCGTCGGCATCCTTGGTGGAACGCTCGGCGGCGGGCTGGCGCAAAATCAAAGCCATTTCGTCGGGGACGACTTCGGGGAACTCGGAATCGGTGACGGAGATGCGGAAGCGGCCGACCTGGGCACCTTCGTATTCGCTGCCGATGCGGAAGGTTATGTCCTTCTCGGCGGTCAGCATGCGGTTGGTCTCGATGACCGCGTAGTGGGGCTTGTTGGTTTCGGGGTTCAGGCCCCAGCCGCGCTTGAGCTGTTCGGCGGGACGGACGACGAGGTTGAGTTCGGACTCCTCGGACTTGAAGTCGGCGGTGATGCGACCGAGGTCCACCTTGCGGTTGCCGACCTTGGCCTCGAAGAGTGTGACGACGCCCTTACCGTCGACGCCGCGCCCGGAGCCGCCGCCGGGAAGAGTGGGATCGGGGATGAGTTCGAGCCGGAAGGCTGTGATGTTGCGGAGCGTTTTCCCCGGTGGGGTGGACGCGGTCAGTTCGTAGATTGCGGCCGGGGGCATGGCGCCGCCCGTGAGGATGGAGCCATCGGGGAGGGCCTTCAAAGTGACGCCGTTGTCGGCCTTGAGGTTGGCGGGGGTAAGGATCTCCCACTTTGGCTGGTAGGAGAGCGCGGTCGGCTGCCAGTCGGCCTGTTTGGCGGCCAGGGCCTTGTCGATCTCGGCCAGTTTGGCACGGGCGATCTTGAGTTCGGCGTCCTTGGCGGCGACCTGGGCCTCGAGTTCGGGCGACGGCAGCTTCATGGAGGGCTTGAAGTTGCCGCGACCGTCGGCGGAACCGCCGTTGCCCGCCTCGTCGACGCTGTTGAAGAAGGCGAAGAGGCTGTAGAATTCGCGGGTCGGGATGGGGTCGTACTTGTGGTCGTGGCAGCGGGCGCAGCCGACGGTGAGGCCGAGCCAGACGGTGCCGACGGTGCTGGCGCGGTCGACGAGGTTTTCGGCGTGGAACTCCTCGGCGATGCTGCCGGTCTCGGAGTTGATGCGGTGGTTGCGCTGGAAGCCGGTGGCGATCTTTTGTTCGACGGTCGGGTTGGGCAGGAGGTCGCCCGCAAGCTGCTCGACCGTGAACTGGTTGTAGGGCATGTTGCGGTTGAAGGCGTTGATGACCCAGTCGCGCCAGGGCCACATTTCCTTGGCGGGGTCGGTCTGGTAGCCGTGGGTGTCGGCGTAACGGGCGGCGTCGAGCCAGTCGACGGCCATGCGTTCGCCGTAGCGGGGGGAGGCGAGGAGGCGGTCGACGACCTTATTGTAGGCGTCGGGCGAACGGTCGGCGAGGAAGGCGTCGAGTTCGGGGAGGGTGGGGGGCAGGCCGGTGAGGTCGAAGGTGACACGGCGGAGGAGGCGGGCCTTGTCGGTTTCGGGGGAGGGGGCGAGATTCTCGCGTTCCAAGCGGGCGAGGATGAAGCGGTCGACGGGGTTGCGCACCCAGACGGCGTTCTTGACGGCGGGTTCCGCGGGGCGGACGGGGGCGTTGAAGCTCCAGTGGGACTGCCATTTCGCACCTTGCTCGATCCAGGCGCGGAGGGTAGCTATCTCCTTTTCCGACAGGGGTTTGCGGTCGGAATAGGGCGGGGGCATGCGGCGGGCCGGGTTGTCGGGGGCGATGCGGTGAAGGAGCTCACTGTTGGCGGGGTCGCCGGGGATGACCGGGGTTTTGGTGCCGCGGATGGATTTCGCGCCGGATTCGGTGTCGAGGCGGAGTCCGGCCTTGCGGTTGGACTCGTCAGGGCCGTGACAGGAGAAGCAGCGGTCGGAGAGGATGGGGCGGACGTCGCGGCCGAAATCGACGGGGGGCGCGGGTGAGGCGGGGCGCGCGGCTAGGAGAGCGACCAGTAGAGATAAGTAGGGTGTTGCTTTTGCCATCATGACAACCTTGCACCATACTATCCCGTGGCAGTTAACGGTTTCGTGGGTGGTGGTTTGGGGGAGCGCGGTGGGCGGGCACACTACTCCTGCGGGAGTGGGGTTTGGGGTTGCTCGGGGCGGGGCGTAGGTGGATTTTGGATGGTGCATGGCTATTTTTTGCGCCTTGCGAGGCGGGCTTGGCGCTTGTGCCAGCGGGCGGAACGGTTTGTGAGGGTGTTGGAAACGGCCGGGGCGGGGTGGGGCTCAGGTTCGTTTGGTTGGTTTTGGGGTTGGGTGGGGGTGGCGGCCAGCGACGGGGCGGCGTTGGTTGGGATTTGGGGACCGCTTGCTGACGCGCGCGGCTCGGACGGGGTGCGGTCGGTTGGGGGGTGGTCGGGGGCGAGATCGGTGCGGTTGGTTGAGGGGTGGTCGGTGGGGGGGTGGTCGGTGCGGTTGGTTGGGGTGTGGTCGGTGGGGGGATCGGGGGAGGGGGTCGGGTTCGTTTGGTTGTTCTCGTGGATGTCGCGGCCTGTGCCTTTGCGGTAGTCGCGGAGGGCTTTGGCGGCTCGTTCGTAGGCTCGGGCGTGGCGAGCTTCGTAGCGGAGGACGAGTTCGAAGGCCGGGCTGTTGGAGAGCAGGGCGGCGAAGGCGTTGTAGGTGGCGGTGCCGGTGTCAGGAGAAGCGGTGGTCTGGGCCGCGAAGTCGCGGTTGGACTTGATTTGGAGGGTGACGGCCGCGGTTTCCATGCCGACGGCGCGCATGCGTCGCCAGGCGGAGAGGGCCATGGTGTCGAGGAGGTTGTTTTCGTATTCGTCGAAGTCCGTGCCGACATCTTCAGATAGCGCACGTCCAGCCGCGTCGAGCGGTTCACCGTTTGTTCCAGCTCCTTGGCGCGCGGCTCGTGCGCTAGCGGGGGCGAAGGCCCTGTGGAGGGATTCGGAAAGTTGGCGGAAGGCGGTTTCGGATTCGCCCTCGATCAGAACCATCTTGGCCAAGAGACCGTGGCGGAGGGAGTTTTGGGAGGAGATCGCTTTTCCTTCGTCCGTGATGGGGCCTCGAGATTTGGCACCGTTGAGGCGGGAAGCGGCGATCTGTGCTTCCGTACGGGGAGCCTTCGGGGTGGTTTCGGTGGTGTTGGGAATGGTGTTCATCGCGGTGCGATTGTAGCGGACGGAGGGGTGGAAAACGAACTATGGCGGGCGTGAACACGGGGCTACGGATGGGTGATTCGGGTTTTAGTTTGTGGTGGTTACGGGGAGTGGCAATTTATTTCGTTGGACCGTGACTGACAAAGGTCGCATCCGGGTTTTCCGGGTTGGGACACCGGGGCGCGGGGGATGGACCGGGCGGCGCATCCGACGGGGTCTTTGGTTTGGTATTTGCGGCGGGCTTTGGGGATGGACTAACCAACCTCGCAGGACGCCTTGGTTTCCGCATCGTCACACGTCTGGCGCAGCGCCGTGTGCCCCTGAAACCGACGGAAACCGCACTACGGTATCCTAGATTCGATCCATGCTGCCACAGATTCTGGAGAAATACAAGATGGACGAGGAGGACTGGGACCTTCTCCTCAGGGATGTGGGAGCTGGAAAGGTGGTTCCGGTGATTGGTCCGGACCTGCTTCCGAAGGGCGATGATTGCGGCACCACCCTCCACAGGCATCTGATGGAAGTACTGCAAGTTCGCTTCCCGGAACACGGACAGGCCCCCACACTATTGGAGTTGTGCAGCAGAGTTCCCAAGGAAGATCGGGCGGACCTGGAGAAAGCCATTCGAACAGGTATCCGGAATTGGCCCCGCCCGAAGCCGCTGCGACAGTTGGCCGAGATCAAGGGTTTCGAACTCTACGTTTCGACCACCTTTGACCGCCTCCTGATCGAAGCCGTTCGCAGCATCCGCCCGCTGGCGCAGGAGTTGGTCTACAGCGGCGAAGCCGGACACCCCGGCTTGGCGTCGAACGTGCTGGCGCAGCCCGCGGTCTTCCAACTCTTCGGCAATCTGGAAAGCAACCTCGAATGCGCCTTGACCGAGGAGGAAATCCTGGATTTCAACCGTCTGCTACAGAAGAACCCTCCGCCGAACATCTTCGAAAAACTGGCGGAAAAAAGCCTGCTGTTTCTCGGCTGCGAGTTTCCTGGTTGGCTGGGGCGATTTCTTCGGCAGTTGCTCCGTGGAAACAAGGCGTTGGCGCACAAGGGATGCTTCGCCCATTCGTCCTTTGAGACCGACCCTGGCTACGGGTTGTTTCTCGGTCGAAACTACCAGCGGCTCTGGCCCGAGGACGCTGGAGCGGGTTTCGTGGACGAGCTTCACCGGCGCTGGAACGACACTGACAAACCGGACGCGCCTGCACCGGACGTCTTCATCAGTTATGCGTTGGAGGACCGCACCTATGCCGAAGATCTGCAAGAGGCCCTCGGAGCACATGGTGTGAGCAGTTGGGTCGACAAGGCCAATCTTCGTGCCGGTGATGTTTGGCGGAATGAATTGGCGAAGGCGATCTCGGATTGCCCGCTTTTTGTCCCCATCGTCTCGCGCAACACGGATAAGGCCGCTGCCAATCGGGTATTCCGGGAAGAGTGGAAGTGGGCGTGCGGGATCGAAGGTAAGAAGATTTGTCCGCTGCTGCTCCTGTCGCCGAGGGAGATTCCCGAAGCGTTTCAGCGGGTGCAGTTGCGGTCGTTCACGGACATGCCGCGGCTGGTCGAGGAGGTCGCTCTCTTGATCGGGCGGCCAGGGGGGGCGCAATGAGCGAGCAGGTCCCCGTCGAGGAAGTCCTCGGGCCCCAGAATCCGTGGCCGGGACTACCCGCGTACCGGGAAGAGGACGCGGACTACTTCTATGGGCGCGACCAGGAAGCCGAAGACCTTTGGTGGATGGTCAAGAGGAATGTGCTGAGCGTGGTCTTCGGGAAGTCGGGGAGTGGCAAGTCCTCGCTGGTGCAGGCCGGGCTTTTTCCGCGGCTGCGGGTTCGCGGTATGGAACCTGTGCGGGTGCGGCTGAACCACTCGAAGGGCGCGGAAACGCTGGTGCGGCAGGTCCAGTCGCAGCTCGGGCTGGAGGGGGCGACGTTGTGGGAGGGGTTCCACGGGTTGCCCGTGTCACCGGTCCGGGTGGTCGTGTTCGACCAGTTCGAGGAGATCTTCACGGCGGAAGGGCGGCGGGAGGAGAGCCGGGAATTTCTCGACCAGTTGGCCGACTTGGTGGAGGATTCGGTGCCGGAGCCGTTGCGGGAGCAATTCCGGGGCGCGCGGGCGGATCGTGAGGGGATGCCGCACCGGATCGTGCTGGTGCTGCGGGACGATTTTGTGGGGAAGCTGGACGGGTTGCGGGGGCGGATGCCGTCGGTGATGCGGGCGCGGATGCCGGTGGAGCCGTTTTCCGGGGGCAATGCGCTGCTGGCGGTGCTGGAGCCGGGCCGCGCGGTGTTGGAGTTGCCGGTGGCGGAGCGGATTGTGGAGTTCGCGGGTCGGGGGATGCCGGTTGTGGATCCCTCGATCCTGAACGTGGTGTGCCGGGAGTTGAACCGGCAGCGCAAGGGCGCGAAGATTTCGCGGGAACAGATCGAGGGGGATGCGAGTTCCATTTTAGATCGATTCTGGAACGACAGTATCGATGGGTTGGAGGAGGCGTCGAGGGAGCCGGTGCGGCGGTTCATTGAGGACCGACTGGTAACGGACGGGTCCCGGACGTCGGCACCGTTCGCGTCGATGCCGAGTGGAAATGGCGAGGCGATTGAAAAGCTGGTTGAGGGGCGCTTGTTACGGTGGGACCCACGGTTTTCGACGCCGCATTTGGAATTGACGCATGATGTGCTTTGCGGGCCGGTGGTGACGAGCCGGGATGGGCGTCGGCAACGGGAGGAGTTGGATAGGCAGAAGGCGGAGGCCACGCGGTTTCGGCGGGAGGCACGGCGGAACTGGATTGTTGCGGGGGTGTTTGCGGTTTTGATGCTTTTGGCTGTGGGGGCGTTGTTTTGGGCGGTTCGAAGCCAGAGCGAAGCGGTGGCCGCTTTGGGTCGTTCGTTTGTGCGCGATGGCGAGGGGGAAGTGGCACGTATTCGGCCCCATGAGGGATTGGGGTACCTGGCACGCGCTTTACGGCTGGATCCATCGGGGACGGGGGCGCGGAGCTGGTTCAGCAGTCTCATTGTAGAAACGCAGTGGTGGCGTCCCGGCGCGGAGTTTCGGCACACAGCCGGGGTTCCTATAGCGGCGTTCAGCCCGGACGGCCGGCGCGTCGTCACCGCTTCGTATGACCACACCGCGCGGGTATGGGATGCGGAGACCGGCAAACCTCTGGGCAGCCCGCTCACCCACAACAACTCCGTCCATTCGGTAGCGTTCAGCCCGGACGGCCGGCGCGTCGTCACCGCTTCGTATGACCACACCGCGCGGGTATGGGATGCGGCGACCGGCAAACCCCTGGGCAGCCCTCTCACACACAACAGCGTCGTCAATTCGGCGGCGTTCAGCCCCGACGGCCGGCGCGTCGTCACCGCTTCGTATGACAACACCGCGCGGGTATGGGATGCGG
>CAIVPR010000102.1 GCA_903907865.1 uncultured Acidobacteriia bacterium | reverse complement strand
GGTTCCGGGCCAAACAATCCTACGGTCTCGACATATCCATTGCGTGCGCCGACCTCGACCGCCCCGCGACCATTCCCATTTTCATTCAAATCCTTGCGGGCCGGCCCGATGGGGAACAATCCTGCATGCCGCGTCGACAATACTGTCGACGCCTGTTCTTCGCCCGACTGCGGCTCCTCTGCTCTGTATTGCCTACCCGCAACTTCTTAGCAGCTTGCAACGATTTCCCGTTGTGGGGCAGTGGCACCGTTGAAAACGTCGCCGCAGAACCGGCGTGGGGCGGACAATATTGGCCGCGGCGGATTCTCGGTCGTGGACAAGTGCCCGACTTATCCAAGCACAAGGTCGCCGAGCGTTCACGCCGCTGGTCAAGCAAGCCGTAAGCGTACAGCTCGGAGCGGCGGCATGTTTTCATCGCCTCTTGTGGGCCGTAGGCGCGGAGCAGCCGAGGCCCATTGCGACAGGCCCGAAACGCGGCGAGTTCGGTCATGGCAACGCAGTCCTTATCCGAGCCGCGCGCGCGAGCAAGCGGTCCCCACATTCCTGCCAGCGCCGCTTGCCACGTTGTAGGGCAGCCATTCTTGGCTGCTGCGACCTTTCAGGTCGCCATAACCGAACAGCCCGAGGCGATAGCCAAGCACTACTACTTTCGCCTCCCCAAAATCAATTTCTTCGGGGCTCCCCCACCCCACCCCGGCACCTGCAGGGCCCCACCCCCACCCCCAATCAAAAGGAAAAAGAAACAAAGACAAAAGGGAACTAAACTTCCCTGGCCACTCGCAGCCCGAAGACGTCGTAGTTGCTGACGCCGGGCCGGTCCACCCAGCGGGCCCCGCAACGCAGGCCCCCTGCGACGTTGACCCACGACCCGCCGCGCAGAACCCGCAGCCTCTCCTTGCCCTCCCAGACCTCGGCATCCTCCACCCATTCCCAAGCATTCCCCGCCAAATCCAGGACGCCTGACAGCGCAGCGCCATGGGGATACAGTCCCACCGGCGTCGTGTCGCCGCCGTTCACATTCCCACCGTAGTTCGCCAAGCGCTTGTCCGGCGAGGCATCCCCCCAAGGGTGCTCTCGTCCGCCTTCCCCGCGCGCCGCAAACTCCCATTCCTTCTCCAAGAGCAACCGAACCCCGCCCCGCCAAGCACAATATGCTTTCGCCTCAAACCAGCTGATCCCGATAACCGGGTGGTTCCGCCTGGCCAATTGCCCCTCCCACCAATACGGCGCCAGTCGCTCCGGTTCGTCAAACCCCCGGCCCTCCACCCACCATTCCGGATTCGAATACCCCTCGTCGTCCACAAACTTGGCATACTCCGCCACCGTCACCGGATACTTCGCAATCCAGAACGGCTCCACTGCGACCTCCACCTTCGGCCCCTCATCCCCGCCCATCAGAAACGTCCCGCCCGCAATCCGAATCCAATTGTCGCCGTTGAGTCGCGGATCACCCGCCTGCCCCAGCGCATTCGCCGCTTCTAGCCGATCCGCAAACGGCACCGAATCCGCCCCATCCTTCTCGAAAATGGCCAGCACCTCGTCCAGCAACTCCTTGTACCTCGCATCCGCCGGAGCATACTCGAACGGTTTCAAGTCGTTGACAATCCCCCCGAGCAGTCCCACGCACCGCGCCTTCGTAGCCAACGAGGCATTCTTCGGCACCTTCCGCAGCAGCCCGGTAACGAACCGGTCCACCTTGGAAACCCCGTCGTTGCAAAGCAGCCCGGAAAGCAGCAGCACCACCTCCCGCCACTCCGGCAGGTAGATCCGTTTGTCCGGCAGCGTGCCCTTCACCAGCAAAAACTTCAACTGGTCGGGCACATCCCATGTGGAAATCTCATGCGCCGCCAGATACTCCTGGAAAGTCAGATGCCGAAACCGCACCAGCGCCCCCCGACTCCCAATCACCCCGCTGTCAATCTCCTCCTGGTCCAGAAACGCCCGCACCGCGGCAGCCCCTCCATTCGGGAACTCCCCCGCCAGTTGTTCCGCCGCCCACGCCTTCTCCGCGTCCACTAGCCGCCCCTTGGGGTGCTCCTGCATCGCCAGCGCCAGCCGCCTGAGCAGCGCAAGGCACCGGTATTCCGACGGCCGGCCCTCCACGTGCTTGCGCGACCGAACCAGCCACTTGATCACGGATTCGTACAGTTCCGCCCGCTGCTCCGGCAGGCGCTTCTCGTTCCAGTGCACCACCGCCAGCGCCGTCAGCATCACCGGGTTGCGCGCCATGCGGCGGATCTCCGGCACCGCGTGCAGCGCCTCCTCAAGTTCCGCCAAGTGCCGCTTCGCCGAGGACTTGCTGTTGGGGAACAACGCGTCGCACCAGCGGGTGAGGAAGAGCTGCACCGCCGCCTGCTCCAGCGGCTCGATCTCGGCGGCCTCGAAGCCCGAAAGTGTGGCGGTACCCTCGTAGGACTTGGGCCGGGTCGTCACCACGAAACGGCAGGAACTCCGGAACGCGCGCGTCGCGGCCTCAAAGAGGCGGACGATGGACTCGCGCGAGTCGCCGCTGGGAGCTTCGTCGAGGCCGTCAAGGAACAGGATGGCCGGCCCGCTGCGCAACCGCGCGCGGAAGTAGTCGTACGAGAGCTGCTGGTTGAACTTCTCGCTTTGGAGCCCGAGGAATTCGGCGATGCAGTCGGGCGCAGCCGCTTCGGACGGGGCCTTCTTGTGCTGGGCGAGGAACTCCGCCAGTTCGGAGATGCGGATCAGGATGGGAAACGGCTTGCGGTCCGGGTCGGGCAGGAATGCCTCGATCGCGGCGAGGGCGACCTTGCGCAGGAATGTCGTCTTGCCCGACCCCGGGTCGCCGACGATGACGAGCTTGGCCGAGGCTTCGAGGATGGATTCGAGGTCGACCGAATCGCGGCCAGCTTGGTCCCGCGACGCGACCTGCATCTCCGACCGGTCGCCGCGCGACTTGTTGGCCGTCTTCAGTTGGATGTAGAGCTGGTTGATGGGGAACCGGTTCGCCTTCCCGGAGCCCACGTTGAGACCCCGGATGTCGATGGAATCGCACTGTTCGCGGAGTTGTGCGAGGTAGGCCGCCGGGTTCTCCAGGTTGTCGGGAACAACTTGGACCTTCCACTGGAAAGACCAACCGACGCCCCGTTCGCTGTCGATGGCTTCGTCACCCTCCTTTGGGTCGAAGACATCCTTGAGCAGCGAGATGTTTTCGGCTGCATACTGGCCGTCCGTCTTCTCGCTCTTGAGCCGCTGTGCCAGTTCCTCCGCGATCTGGCGTGCAGTGAAGAGCCTCGGGGGTACCACCAGCGCGGCTCTCAATAGCATCGAAAGGAGCTTGCGCATGTTCGGTGCCAAGGTCTGGCGAACGGCATCCTTGGTGAAGAAGCCGTCTTCGACGAAGAGGTACTTGTCGGGGGCAGAGATCGGGCCGAACCGAAACGTCATTTGTCGCCAGTTTACCCGATCCCGTTCGTGTGGCCTCGTGGCGCACGCACCCTCGAAAATTACCCCCCGACAGCGCCGGGGAGCGGGTCCATGAATTGCATGGGATCGAGGCCGCCGCGGACGCAGTCCCGGATGGCGCGGCGCATCTTGCGTGCGAGTTTCCGGGGGTCGAGGGGGGACGGGCCC
>CAIVPR010000101.1 GCA_903907865.1 uncultured Acidobacteriia bacterium | reverse complement strand
GGGGCGCGGAACTAGCGGCCCGGCAGCGGAAAGGCTCAAAACCCACCAGCAGGATGGGCCGCCCAACCCGACGGCCCCGCCCGCCGGCATTCCGGGGTGCCAGAACGGTACTCGCGCGCAAGGGTGCGCTTCGCCGGGCCGCCCTTGCGCGCTCCGCGCCGTTCTGGCAGGATGGTATACGCGACGGGCGGCTCCGGCGGGATGGGCTTCAGCGGTGTTTGTCTACGACCGGACAACCAAAAGCAAGTTGGTAGCCCTGAAGGCGTTTACACAGTTTTCCTGACACCACCACCTCGAAAAATCCCTAGTCAACGACATGGTCGCATCCTCCTGGCGGCGCGACCGCCTCGGCGTTCTAGAAGCCCGCCTCATCGACCATTCCTACAACACCATTCCCGAGCCGCTCCTCCCCCAACCCGACCCGGAAGCCGGAGCACCGCACCCCGACCACAGCCCCGTCGCTTTCCGCAACGCCCTTGGATACCGGGAACTCGTCGACACCTCCAAGGTCCTCCCCCAGCTCTCCCGCGACGCCGCCCGCCACAACCGCGACTTCCACAAAGCCCTGGCCACGCTCCTCCGCCTACGGGCCACCACGCAAAGAACCAACCGGCGTCCAAATCGGAAACCAACCCTGAAGACCCCTACTTACAGGGCAAGTACGACCGCCTCGTCATCCCCCCGCCCGCCGACCCGCCCGGCACAATTCCCGAGGACTTATTGGGTCTGTTTGGCTCTGTTCCGACTCCCGAAACACCTGTCCCGGAACCATCTACCCACACAGAATCAATAACTTCCACAACATCCGACCACGAGTCTGATAAACTTCCCCTTCCGTCCCATTGTGGGGCAGCGATTCTTCGCTGCAGCCGCCTTTCAGGCGGCCATAACCGAAAGTTCCGTCGCGGTAGCACCTCATTGCTCGAACAGGTCCGCAGCATCTTCAAAGGCTTCCCCATGCGTCACACCAAATCCCTAGTCTTCGCAACCCTCGCCTTGGCCGTCTTCGCCTCGGCCCAACAACCCGCCCCAACCCAAGCCCCGCCCGCCCAAGCCCCCGGCCGGGGCGGTCGAGGAGGCCCCGCCCCCGTCCAGCCCAAGCCCGAGGAACTGGCCCAGATCAAATCCAAGACCGACAAGATCGACGCCACCATCACTGACCTCAAATCCCGCCACGCCGACCCCACCCTCGTCGGCGACGTCGAAGTCTACGCCAAGGCGGGCCGATTCCTCCTCGAATTCCCCGAACTCACCATCACCCAGGCCGCTATCGACCACGCCATGCAGGTCCTCGACACCGGCATCGACCGCGCCCAGCAGTTGCTCGCCGCCAAGGCTCCATGGACGGAAGCGGGCAAAAGCCGCCTCTACGGGTACACCTCCGAAATCGACGGCTCCGTCCAGCCCTACCACGTCGCGCTCCCGGCCAACTACGACCCCACCAAGCCCACCCGCCTTTACGTCTGGCTCCACGGTCGCCAAAACAACACCACCGAATCCGAATTCCTTTACTCCTTCGACCACCAGCGCCCACCCGGCCCCAACGCCGTCACCGTCGCCGACCAAGGCCAAATCCAGGTCGACCTCTTCGGCCGCATCAACAGCGCCGGCTGGCACTGGGCTGGCGAGGGCGACGTTTTCGAGGCCATCGCCGCCGTCAAGAAGCGGTTCAAGATCGACGACAAGCGCGTCCTCCTCCGCGGCTTCTCCATGGGAGGCGAAGGCGCGTGGCACATCGCCCTCCACTACCCCGACCGTTTCGCCGCCGCCGAGATCGGGGCCGGAACCTGGTCCCGCCGCGCCCAGTTGCCCGGCCTCGAGCCCTACCAATACCCCGTCCTCAAGATCTGGGAAAACATGGAGGAGTGGGCGCTCAACGCCTTCAACCTGCCCCTCGCCGGACACGATGGCGACACCGACACCCAGACCGCCGTTCTGCCTTCCTACCCGCAAGGAACCGCTCACCGCGGCCAGCTCGAGAGTTCCCTCCGCGCCCGCGCTCAGCTCGAAAAGGAAGGCTTCCCAGCCGAGGGCGACCCCAACTTCTACCGCATGAAGGGCACGCCAGACATCTTTCTCATCTCCCAGAACACAGGCCACGGCACCAGCGCCCTCGTCCGCAAACAGCTCGACGAGTTCTTGAAGGAATGGGGCGACAAGGGGCAGACGTCGCCCGACCACATCAAATTCCTCACCTACACCACCCGCTACAACAAGGATTACTGGATCACCGTCGACGAAATGGACAAGCTCTACGAGCGCGCCGACATCGACGCCGTCCGCAGTCCCGCAGGCGACACCTACACCGTCACCACCCACAACGTCGGACGCTTGTCGCTCGCCGAAACCACCAAGGCCAAGAACGTCACCATCGACGGCCAGACCGTAAAGGTCAAGCCGGGCCCGGCCATCGCCCTCCGCAAAGGCCCCAAGGGCTGGGCCGTCGACAAACCCGCCCCCGTCGCTGCGCTCCACAAGGTCCACGCCCTCCAAGGACCTATCGACGACGCCTTCATCGATCCGTTCCTCCTCGTCCGCCCCACCGGCACGCCGTGGAACGATGCCGTCAACCAGCAGGCCCTCCGCACCCTCGCCCGTTTCGACACCCTTTGGGCCAAATACTTCCGCGGCCACCCCTACGTCAAGGACGACAAGGACGTCACCCCCGCCGACCTCGCCAAGTACCACGTGGTACTCTTCGGCGACCCCGGCAGCAACTCCCTCATCGCCAAGGTGGTCGGCAAGCTGCCGCTCAAATGGACCAAGGAATCGGTCTCCATGGCTGGCCAGAACTTCCCCGCCAAGGACCACTTCCCCGCCCTCGTCTACCCGAATCCGCTCCAGCCGGGCAAGTATGTGGTACTGAACACCGGCCTGACCATCATCGACCGCGAGTACAACGGCGACTACGGCATGCCGCTCTGGGGCGACTACGCCATCGTAACCGCCAAAGAGGGCTCGCCCCTGCCCGAAATGAGCATCGCGGGCCTCTTTGACAACAATTGGCAGGTACCGAAATAATGGTCCGCCTGGAACACGACCCCACAGGCCTGCAACTCGCGGAGGTATCCAACGACCATTGCGACGCCCAGGTCTACCTCCAGGGTGCCCACGTCACACATTGGAAGCCGAAAGGTCACCAGCCAGTCCTGTTTCTGAGTTCGCGGAGCCACTTCAAGCCGGGCGTGGCGATCCGGGGTGGTATTCCCGTCATTCTTCCCTGGTTTGGACCGCGGTCGGACGGCCAACCGGGTCCCGCGCACGGCTGGGCCCGGACGGCCCTATGGACCTTGGAAGACTCCGACAAGTCCTCGGTCTTGCTGACACTCCCGGAGAAGGACGGACTCCGGGCCGCCTACCGGATCGGCTTTGAATCGGCCTTAACATTGGAACTGGCAGTCGAAAACACGTCCGCCTCGCACCAGTCCTTCCAGAACGCGCTCCACACATACTTCGAGGTCGCCGATGTCCGCCAGTGTTCCGTCACCGGCGTGGAGAACGCAACCTACCTCGACAAGACCGACGGCTTCGCACGAAAGACCGCTCCCGATGGCCCGTTCCATTTCGAACGGGAAACCGACAACGTCTTCAACAGAACCGCCGCCACCTGCGAGATCCACGATCCGGGCAACCGCCGCCGCATCCGGATCTTGAAGACCGGCTCCAACAGCACCATCGTCTGGAACCCCTGGGGCCCCAGAACCGCTACAATCGCCGACATGGGCCCAGACGACTGGACACGCATGCTCTGCGTCGAATCCGGCAACGTGGGCTCCGACGCCATCACGCTAGCCCCGGGCGCACGCCATGTGATGGAGGTGGAAATCACGGTCACTTCGGACGAATAAACACTTCGGCCCCGGCAGCTGTCACCACCGCCCGGTCAACATCGAAGTCGAACCCGAACCATTCGGCGACATGCGCGTCCGGGAACGCGGGACGCAGGTAGTTCTGGATCAGGAAGTCCAGCGCCCCGCCCTCCAGCGGCACGCCGGAAACGGCCAGCCGCTCCACATCCACCCGGCACCGGCCGCCACCGGAAGTGAGATGGACGGCCACCTCGACCGGTCGCTCCCCGGCCAGCAGCTTGCCGAGCAACATGCCCAGGAACCCCGACGCCGCCTCCGGGTCCGCCGCATGCACTGCCTTCACGAAATCGACATCGCCCCGCACCGTGACCCGGTCCGTCGCGAAGTCGAAACGCACATGCCGGATGCCAAGCGAGGCCCAAAACGATTCCTCGTCGCGCATCCAGTCGTTCAGTTCCTTGGCCGAAAAGAAGATGCTGGACCCGCGCGGCACCCGCCGCTGTTCGATCCGGTGGTACTTCTCGGACGCCGGGCCCGGCGAAGCCGCGACCGCGCAGATCGCCAACGCGATCCCGACAGTCGCCATCATCGCCCTGCGGACCATGATCCTATTGGAACAGAAGGGCTCGCGCGCAAGAATGGGACTTGCCGCCCTTGATTGACGTGACCGTCCGAAACGCCGTCGAATCCGACTACCCGGCCATCGCGCGCATCCAATACCGGTGCCCCGAAGCGGCCCAGTGGCCCGCTGGGGACTACTCGAACTTCCGGGTTCTCGTCGCCGTCGCCAACGGCACACTGTTTGGCTTCTGCGCCTGGCGGCAAAGCATGGACGACGAGGCCGAACTGCTCAACCTGGGCGTGGACCCCGACCACCGCAAGCGGGGTGTCGCCTCCGCCCTGCTGACAGCCCTGGAGGCTGCGGCCAAGGGCACGATCTACCTCGAAGTGGCCGAAACCAACGCCCCGGCGATCACGGCATATCACAAAATGGGCTGGGAATCAATCGGGGTGCGCCGCGGCTACTACTCGAACGGAACGGTTGCTGCCGTTGTCATGAGGCACACGAGCCGCGGCACCTAGTCCCAAATGGACAGGGAAAAATGATACTCGCGGCTGGCCGTGTGCCATTTCGTGAGGGGCAGGTTCATGATACAGTCCAAGTAGCAGGACGGGAAACCGTCCGGCACTCCACTCTAAGGAGAGGTGCAGCATGGACAGGAACACGCAGGAAGAAATCAAAGCGCATCTGATGGAGACGAGCGAACATTTCCGGGACCTCATCGGTCGGCACCACGAATACGACCGTCAGGCTGCCGAGTTGGACGCGAAAGGCGCCCTGACAGCCGAGGAAGAGGTTGCGGAGCATCGTCTCAAAAAGCTGAAACTTCATCTGAAAGACGAGATTGAACAGATGATCCACGAGGCAGCCCTCCAACCGGTAGGGTAGCTGTGGAAGCTCATCAGGTGCGCTGACACCCAACGGCCCGGTCGCTTTGAAGGCGACCGGGCCCTCATAGTTTATGGAAGACGTTTTTCCAGAGCCGGAACCATTCCGAATCCCCATTGAGGACGTGCTGGACCTCCACACCATCCCGCCCCGCGACATGCGGGCCGTGGTCGAGGAGTACCTGGTCGAGGCCCGAAAGGCCGGTTTCCTGGCCCTCCGGATCATCCACGGACGGGGCATAGGAGTCCAACGCGAAATGGTCCGCAAGGTCTTGGCCCGGACCGAAGGCATCTTGGATTACCGCGACGCCCCGCCCGAAGCCGGTGGCCGGGGTGCCACCGTGGTCACCCTGCGGCCCTAGGCCTACCGGATGCCCAACGCGTCCAGCCGGGCCACAGCCACCTCGAGCATCGGGCCGGAGATCTCTTGCAATGCCGGAATCCGGATTCGGGTATGGGAATAGACGAACTTGGCACGGATCTGGTCGACGCGGTAGCGCCGGGTGCGGGCGTAGTCGAGAAACAGGTCGATGTTGACGTCGAGGAAGCTCAGGCTATCCGCCGCTTGGACGGCATCCGCCTCGGGCCAGCCGCCAAATTCGTGGACCCGGATTAGAGCGTCAACGTCCCGGACCAGCGCTTCTTCCGCAGCTTGCCCACGCAGCCAATCGCCAACGATCCGGGCGCTGCGATTGGAGTGGGCGACGTAATAGTCGTGATCCTCGTCGCCGTTCCAGACCGGTTGGTCCGGCCCCGGGAAGGCGCGTTCCATGTCGTGGGTGAGAACGGCGAGGCGCGTAGCCTCGACGGAACCGGGAGCGATCCGGTCCAGCCACTCCAGCGAATTCACCATGTGGAGGCTGTTGTGCTTATAGTTGTCCAGCACCCAAGCTGTTGCTTGGGGGATCAGGGTTTGGGAAGTCAGGGAATCGGGCAACACCCTATTCTATGCAGTACCGGCGTATTCCAGCACGACCAGCGTCACGTCGTCGTGCTGCTCGGCCCCGCCGATGAACTCGCGGACCCGGGTCAATACCGTCTCGTGGATCTCGCGGCAACTCCCCCCGGCTGCCCCCAGCACAGCCTCCCGGAGTCGGGCTATCCCGAAGAACTCGCCCTTCCCGTTCGCCGCCTCGGTCACGCCGTCGGTATAGAGCACCAGCCTGTCGCCAGGGACGATCCGCCGCGCCTCAACCGCGAACGTCCCCACCGGCACCAGCCCTACCGGCACCGACGTCGCCGCGAGCGAAACCACCGTCCCACCCGAAACCAGCAACGGCTCGCAGTGCCCTGCGTTGGCGTAGGTCAGCAGGCCGCTACATTCCAAGGTGGCGTAGAACACGGTGGCATAACGCGCCTCGGCCGCACGGTCAGCGAGGAACTCGTTGATGCGGCCAAGCAGGTCTCCGATCCCCCCGTCCGGCGCGGCTGCAAGGAAAGCTCCCTGCAGGAAGCTGGCCACCAGCGCGGCGCTAACGCCCTTGCCAGCGACGTCGGCCACGACCATCGACCACAGGTCCGGTGCCCGTCGCACAAGGTCGAAGTAGTCGCCGCCCACCTCGTGGCAGGCCGAACTGGAGCCCTCGGCGCGCAGCCAGCCCGACGTCGGCACCTGCCTCGGAAGCAGGCTCCGCTGGATCCGGCGGGCGACGGCCAGTTCCTCCTCCATGTGCTGTCGCGCCCGGTCGTCCGCCAGCAATCGGGCGCTTTCGAGGACGGTCGAGGCTTCGATGGCCAAGGTCTGGAGCAGTTCGCGGTTGCCGTTGGCGAGATCCACGGTCCCGGCGCGCGAGTCCATATAAAGGACGCCGACACTGTCCGCCTCCGTTTCCGAGGTTCGTGGCGCTGACCCCAGATTGACCCGCACCAACGGCAAACAGCACACCGAGCGCAGCTCCAAGTCGGCGATGGTCCCCGACGGCAGTTCTCCGGTGGCGGCATGGGGATCGAAGGACATCGAAAAGAGGTCATGCCGGGTTTCCAAGGCGCGCCTGATCAAGGCCCGCGGCACTCTCAGGTCCGACGCCGGTAGATTCGTACCGCCCCGGCTGCGGGCGGTGCGGACCTCCAGTTCCCTGCCCCGCTCGCCGAACAGGAGAAGAAACCCGCGTTCGGCCCCGATCACCGCGACGGCGGCGTCAACAACGCTGTCCAGCACGTCGGCAACCGAGAACGAGCTCTGCAGCGAGCGCCCGATCTCAAGAACCGCCCGAAGCTTCTCCAGACTGGTAGCAGGCCGTGCGGAAACCAAGGTCGCGGTCGGAGTGGCCGCCATCGCCACCGGAACCGGCAAAAAATACAGCCTATACCCATCCGGAACGCCGAACTCGATGCGTTCCCCGCCCGTCAGTACACGGCTGCCGTGGATCCGTTCGCCATTCAACCAGACGCCGTGGCGACTGTCCAGATCCTCGATCACGTACTGCCCGTTCACCCTGGAGAAGCGGGCGTGGTCGCGGGACACCCGGCTGTCGTGCAACACCAGGTTGCTGTCCGGCGCCCGTCCTACATGGAACGGAAAGGGCCGTAGCGATATGGTGGTTTGCCGTCCTCCCGGGTCCACAACAAGCAACTCCGGGGAGGCCGGGAACGCGATGGTGTTGCTGGGGCCGCCCGTCGGCATCGCTTACCCTAGGGACGTCCGCTTGACGCGGGGTTTGACGACAGGCCCGCCAACAGGCCCTGCGGCTGCGGCTTCCTCGACCTCACGAGCCCGAAGTGTCTGGCAGTGTTGGCAATACCCGCCCACCTCCGTCCGCGCCAGGACGATCTGAAAGCCGAAATGCGACTCGATCTGCCGCCTCAACCGCTGCAACGGCTCGCCGAAGAACTCCTCCACCTTGCCGCAACCGAGGCAGATAACGTGGGCATGTTCCTGCTTCCGGCGCGTTTCGTAATAGTGCTGTTCCCCCGCTTGGTGCATCAAGTCGAGCTCGTCCACCAAGCCGCCTTCCTTAAGCAGCTTTAAAGTGCGGTAGACGGTGACGCGGTTGAGCTTGGGATCTAGCTCCTGCGCCATGTGGAACAGGCTTTCGGCATCCAGATGGCGGCCTGTCTTGTCAATCAGGTCCAAAAGGATCTGCCGTTGCCTCGTGAGCCTGAGCCCAGTACGCGACAGGGCTGCGCTGGCGGCCTTGGCGGTAGTGGGCGGAGGCACTGACATGTTCGTAATGTGATTGTACCTTCGCCAGTGTGGGCGCGGGGCATACGAGTTCAGCGGGATGCGTTACCCTAGCATGAGGATGTCGCCCCAACAAAAACCAGGTCCGCAGTCTGCGGGCACTCAGCTGGGAGTCCGGGAGGTCATCGCGATCCTCCCCCTGCGCCGGCTTACCATCGCCCAGGTCGTCAGCCTGTTTGGAGACTTCCTCGCCATTTTCGGCGTCTTCAGCATCGTCTCCTTCCGGATGCACGGCTCCCCGGCGGAGGTTTCGGGAATCCTACTGGCCTACATGCTGCCGCAAGCGTTCGTCGGACCGATGGCGGGCGTGCTTGTGGATCGTTGGAACATCAAGTGGACCATGGTGGCCAGCGACCTGATCCGGGGAGTCCTCGTCCTAGCGCTGCTAAGAGCCGACGCACTATGGCAAATCTATGCCGTCATGATCGGGCTCTCGGCGATCGGCGCTTTCTTCATGCCGTCGCAAGCGATTGCCATCCGTTCGGTGGTACCCACCGAAGGCCTCGTGGCGGCCAACGCGCTCATGATGCAGACATTCCAGATCACCCAGATCATCACGCCGGGCATCGCCGGGTGGTTGACAGGGAAGCTTGGCGAAACCATCTGCTTCTGGCTGGACAGCGGTAGCTTTGTGTTCTCGGCCGCCATGGTGATGTCGCTCGCGATTGCAAGGAAGACCGCGCAGGGCAAGGCCATGGGCACGATGCTGTCGGACCTCCGTGATGGAGTGCGTTTCATCTTCACCCACTCGACACTGGCGTTCACCATCATCTCGATGGCGGCGGGCCTGTTCGCGGTCCGATGCTATAGCGCCCTGATCGCGGTCTACGTTCGCGATGTCCTGCACGCGTCGCAGGGCCTATTCGGGACCTTGGGAACGCTGGTCGGCGTCGGCATGATCATCGGGACCCAAATCGTCACCAAACTCTCCAAGTCGCGCTCAAAGGAGCACATAATGATGGGCGGCCTTTTCATGCTGGCCATCGGCATTCTGTTCTTGGCCTTGATAGGTACCGTGCCGACAACCATTCTGGCGACCGTGTGGATGGGAGTGGGCGTGGCCATGGTGATCATTTCCGCCCAAACACTGATGCAGGGTCAAACCCCGATGGAGATGATGGGTCGCGTGTCCAGCAGTTCCATGTCGGTGATGGCGCTGGCGCAAGCGGGAGGCTTGATGGTTTCCGGGTCGATTGCCCAGATGATCGGGATCCGCAAGTCGTATTTGGTGACCTCGGCCTTGCTGACGGTCATCGCGGCGTTAGGCTGGCGCGTAGTGAACAAACGCGCCGCAGACCGCGCACTCGAAGCCTGAACGCTCGCAGCGTGAGCGGCGGCTTCAACCGGCTTCTCCGCCCTAGATCATCAGGTCCGCAAGGCTCTGGGCATCCAGCAGGCGCAGCCCGAGCAATTCCAGTTCCTCCGGGGTCTTGCCGACCAAGCGTTCGTCGACCCAGCCCGGCACGCCCCCGAATCGCTTCTGGATCAACCGCCGCAAGAAGGTACGTTCGCCTTCTACCCTGCCTTCCACTTTCGCCTTGGCCTCAACGCTCTGAACCCCGCGCGCGAATACCGCGTTCTCCATCAAGTCGACAACAATAGGCATTTTCTCCAGCTCCTCCTGTACCTCATTTTCCAATCCCCGAAGTCCCGCGAGGATTCCCAACTGCGCCACCGCCTGGTCGCGGGCGGCATCCGTCAAGGATCGGATCCGCTCGACGATCCTTGCCACCGCAGCCCTGCGGTCAACTAATCGGGCCAGCACCGCAAGTACATTATCTCCCACATCGGGACTGTCGAGCAGGTACTCGCCGTCCACTTCCCGGAAGTCCACCAACTCGTACCGGAAGTTCATGCCGCCCTCTTCCAGCACGTCCGCCATGCGCATCGGACCGCGTCCAACATATAGTACGATCTGCCGCGGCATCTTTTGATAACGGCGTTTGACTGCCAGTCCATACTCAGCCATCCGCAGTGGCATGTCCGGGTCGTTGGTGCTCTGCAATTCGATGTGCAGCAAGCCGCCATCCGCCAGTTGGCACAGTAAGTCCATATGGCGCGCCTCCACCTTGAGGCTCTCGACCTCGAGCCACCGAACAACCTTGCCCCCGCTCAGCTTCCCCAGCAAGGCTGCCGACGGCCCTTGGAGCAGCAACTTCAACGTGATGTCGAACCGATGCATCAGCGCGCGCCTCCCAATACCCTTATCGGCAGAAGGCAGCGGTTGTTGAGGGAATTTTTGAAGGAAGACGCTAAGCGGCGTGACGTTGTGATGGGTGCTGGCCTGATGGGAAGTGTACAAGGATGAAGCCGCCGAGCGGTTGAGTTCCTGACCGCTGATGAGTACGGCGGCTTCGACCGGTCGGAGGCCTATTCCTCTTGACCGCCCGGGCGTGGACCCCGCGGACCACCTGGCCCGCCCGGACCTCCCGGCCCACCGGGACCCCTTGGACCGCCTTGGGCGCCAGGACCACCCGGTCCCGGATGCGGACGTTCCGCCTGCAGCTTCTTCCACTGGTCCGGCGTCAACACGCGGCGGATGCCTACGAGGAACCGGGCATTTGCCTTCTCCAGCTCTGCGCGGGCCTGCGCCACCTTGTCGATCTGCGCCAGGATCTTCGCCTCCTCCAGGTTCTCGGCCCCCATCAACGGCTCCAACACCATCTCTTCCTTGGTGAGGGTCGCGTTGAGGTCAACCAAGCGGAGCCGGTTCTGCTGGAAGATCTCATCCATCTTCTTCTGCTGGTCGGAGTTGATTCCGAGCTTCTGCACCATCTCGGGATTGTTCCACCACCGTCCGCCCGGCCCCGGCCTCATGGCGTTTTCCATGGGCGGACGACGGCGGGCCAAGGCCGGTCCCGGTCCCCCGCTACGCCCGCGGGCCTGGGGAGGTGCTGGCGGAGCCGGAGGAGCCGCCAACTGCGCCGGAGGAGGGGTCTGGGCCAAGGCGGCCAGTCCGGTGACCAGACACACGAATCCTACTCTGATGATTCTCTTCGTCATGATGTTCTTCCTTTTCGCCCGGGACTACTTCCAGCTACTCGGTCGCCGAGGTCCCGTTGGACCGGTCCGAGAGTAGCGATGCGAGCGATTCCATGGGCTCCGGGACCGCTCGCGAAACTTGAAGATCGACCTGCGCCATCAGCGCGGCGTCGGAAATTTGGGCTGTCGACTCCACCCGCAACGCTTCCGATTCCATGCGGAACTGCCGCTCCCGCAATGCCGGAACCACCACCATCGCCCCCAGCAGGACACCTGCCAGCGCAAGGCGACGAGGCCGGAGCCATGCCTCGCGAAACACTACCCATCGCGAGGCGGGCGCGGATTCCCAAGCCGACGCGGCCTTCCAAACCGGTGCCGTTGCAACCCTTGCCGCCCAATCGCGGCCGCCGTCGCGCACCAACAGCAACGCGGCCTGTAACTTCGCGAGTTCCGCGCCACAGATTTCACACCCCTGTGCGTGCTCGCGGGAACCCTGCTCGTCGAGTCCAGCCAGAAGGGCTGAAATCTCGTCCCCGCTCAAATGCCCGTTGGCCAAGCGACGTTTCATTTCCCTACTCCCGTCATCTTCTTCCGTACCGACTGCAGGGCGCGGAACAGGTGCGTCTTCACGGTACCTTCGCGCAACCCCGTAGCCTCCGCAATCTCCAGCAAATCCATGTCCTCCACAAACCTCAGGACGAAGACTGTCTTCTGCATTTCCGGCAGGCTCGCCGTAGCGTTCCAAACGGCTGCCAATTGCTCCCGGGCGGAGGCCGTCATCTCCGGCGAGGTCTTTCCATCAGCGAGCAGATCCGCCGCAGACGACACATCGACGCTGGTGGACCCCAGCATCCGCCAAAAATGCAGCTTCCGGCTGCGCGCATGGTCGCGAATCAGGTTCACGGCGATCTGCATGAGCCATGTCGAGATGCTCGAATCGCCCCGGAATCTGTCTCGCGCCTGCCATGCCCTTGTGAAGCAGTCCTGCGCGATCGTCTCCGCAGCCGTGCGGTCGCGCAATGACACCAAGGCGAACCGGAAAACTTTCGGCCAATACAAGTGGACGACGGCATCGAAGTCCGCCGCCCAGTCGAGGGCTGCCGTTATGGTCTCCGAGGGGGCCATGGTTGGTGACGTGGCTGCGATCAGCGTCTGCATCCGATTGTGTAGACGGGATTGGCTGCGCGGGGTTTACACGGAGGCGGCTTTTTCGTCCGACTCCAGAAGAAAAGTCACCGGACCGTCGTTGAGCAGTTCAACATCCATATGCGCCTGGAAGACTCCCGTCTGCGTAACGAGCCCCGACTCAGCCACCTTGCGCACAAAGTGATCGTACAGCTCCCGCGCCACGGCGGGCGGTGCAGCCCGGTCGAAGCTCGGTCGCCGACCCTTCCGGCAATCGCCATAGAGCGTGAACTGCGAAACCAAGAGAAGCTCGGCTTGGACATCCAGAGCGCTCAGATTCATCTTGCCTGCTCCATCGGCAAAAATACGCAGGTTGAGCATGCGCCCCGCAAGTCGCTCGGCCTCGGCTGGTGTATCCCCGACCCCGAATCCAACGAGGGCGAGAATTCCCCGACCGATCCGACCGACAACTTCATTGTCGACAGTCACCGATGCGCGGGCCACGCGCTGCATGAGTATCCTCATAATTTCGCCTTGCACACCCGACTTTGGTATGGACAATAACCACTGGTTGCGTGATATATTAACTGGGGAGTTGACATGGCAGTAGGAAAATCGACCACGAGCAAGGAAATCCTGGAATTCGCGTTGAGGCACATGGTGGCGGAGCGCGACGCCATCCAAGCCCGCATTGACGGGGTGCGCCGACAATTGGGCGGGCCTGGTCGCGGACGCTCGCAAGCGCCGGCAACGGAGTCTGCGGGATCTTCCCGTCCGACTACCCGCAACCTCAGCGCGGCGGCGCGGCAACGGATCGCGGACGCGCAGAGACGCCGTTGGGACAAGGTCCGGGGCGCGAAAGCAGCAGTCGCGTAACCTACCAATCGAACTCCCGGACAATGGCGGCAATGCTGTTCCGGGCGGCAATCCTGCCTTCCCGGAAGAATACCGCGGTATCGGTCAGTCTTTCGGCAAAGGGCACATCGTGGGTGATCAGGATCTTGGCTTGGGGCAGGTCCGCCAGCAGTGCGGCGAGTGCGCGCTGGCCTGGAGGGTCGAGGAATGTTGTCGGCTCATCGAGCACAAGAACCTTGGGTTCCTCGGCTAATATCCCGGCAATCGCGACCCTCTTTTTCTCCCCGGCGCTCAGATGCCAAGGCGCTTTACCTGCCTTGTGGGCCATCCCGACCTGTTCCAAAACCTGCTGCGCCCGCTCCATTGCAAGGTCCGCTGCCATCCCTGCGGCAAGCGGCCCGAAGGCGACGTCTTCCAGCACGGTCGGCATGAAAAGCTGGTTGTCGGAATCCTGGAACACCAGACCCACCCGGCGGCGGATCGCCTTCAAATTGGATTCCTTGACTTCTAGGCCATCCACCACCACCGAGCCGGCCGTGGCCTTCAGAAGTCCGTTCAGGTGCAGGGCGAATGTGGTCTTGCCCGATCCGTTGGCCCCGAGCAAGGCCACCGTCTCGCCGGGCTGCAGTTCGAAGTCAATCCCCTTCAACGCCTCGGTACCGTCCTCGTAGGAGTATCGGAGCCCCTTCGCTTGTATGATTGCGCTCATACCAGCAGCACCCTGGCAGCCACCACAAGCGACACCGACACCGCCACGAAGATCCCGTCGGCAATCCGAAACGGGACATGACGGAACGCGGGCATCCTGCCGTCAAACCCCCGTGCCACCATCGCCCGGTGGATCGCTTGGGCTCGGGCGTGGGCACGGGCAAAGAGGACACCCGCGGCGGCGGCCGCCTTCTGGAATTCCAGAATCCTCACCGACCCGGCTCGGCTGGCGGCGGCGTCGCGCATCGCCCCAGCTTCCTCGCGCAAGACCATCAAATAACGATACAGGAACTGCATAACCTGTAGCAGGAAGGCCGGGGCACCCAGTCTGCCCAACCCACCCAGCAATTCCGGCAAGGGCGTCGACCCTACCAACAGCAGCGCAGTGAGTGACGAGAGGTAGCCGCGGACCATCACCATCACAGCCCGGTCGCGGTCACCCGACAAGAATGAAACCACCCCCAGGGTGAACGCAAACGGCAACACCACGGCCGCAGTCGCCAGGACCCTCGGGACGGGCAAGCGGGCCGCCCCGGCGCAAATGAGAAGCAGCACCAAATAGACGGCGACAAGCAATCCGCCGGGCCGGTGTATCGACGCGATGGCTAGCAGCATCCCCAAGCTCGCCAGTATCTTCCCGACGGCATGCAGACGATGGAGGGGGCTGTCAATCCGGCTCCAGCGGTCAATCCGGGCGTGGCGCAATCAAGATCCTTCCCCGGGCCTGGTGGCCAAAACGCGCCCTGCGGCGCGGCACGCAAGGTAGACGGCAGCGACCCCCGCCAAGCCTGCCACGGCCTTGCCGAACCACGGAGCGGCCGCGAATGGAATCTGGTAGTCCGCCAACGGTGTTTGGAAAAGTGGATTCGCCAGCGACCAGATTCCGATATTACGCGCCAGGCTTTCGATTCCGTCCGGATGTTGGGACGCGACGAACACGCCCGCGCCCGCCAAGACCACAGCCGCCGATCCCAACACCAATCCCACCCGGCCGCCACCGGTCGCTGGCTTCACGAGGAAGCCGGGCTGTATCTTCTCCAGAGCCCCCACCACCGCCACCGTGATCGCGCCCTCGATCAACGCCGACACAACGAACAATCCCAGCGAAACGGTCAAAACTGCCGGGGGCATCCGCACACCCGACAGGGTCAATTCGGCCAATGCAAGCAGAGCGCTGGCGAGGAGTGACAAGACTCCTCCCAGAAACATGCCGGACTTGCGGCCCTTCAACAGCATGTAGGGGAGGTAGCCCGCAAATACCCCGGCGATGGCCATGTTGCACACGTTGGCCCCGAGCGCCAACAGCCCGCCATCCTGAAAAACCAATGCTTGGATGGAAAGGATGGCGACCATCACGATCGATGCCGCAGCCGGCCCCAGCGTGTAGGCCAGCAATGCGCTGCCAACAAGGTGTCCGCTGGTACCGTTGCCGACCGGGAAGTTGATCATCTGGGCCGCGAAAATGAAGGCGCCCATCACCCCCATCAGGGGAATCTTGTGGTGGTCGAACTCCCGCTGGGCCTTGCGGCCCATCCAAGCGACAACCGGGGCCGCCACCAAGTCCAGTGGGGCCCACACACGCGCGCTCAAGAAGCCGTCGGGAATATGCATGAAACGCTTTCACGGTAGCACGTTTGTACGATTCGTGCCACGCTCACATCTCTACTTACGATGCGCGAGACCGTTTGGATTCACCCCTCGACATCATTGGTGTAAAAGGTGTCGAGCCTGGCCGCCGCGTCGGCCGGAGGCAGATCGGAAACCGCCGGCTTGTACTGGTCGAAGTATGCGGCGATCCGGTCTGGAATCAAGGTACCGTCGGTCCGATACAGCACGGCGGCGATCTCATCGACGCTGGCGGCTTCCAGCGCCCTCCAAATCTCCGAGGGCTTGCGGGGTCCGAGCCCGAGTGCCGACTGCAGTTCTGCCACCCGCTTGGCGAATCCCGGCCAGCGGGATGCCTCCGGCACCCAGAGGCCGCATGCCGAAATGACTTCGGACTGGAGCCCATGGTCCAAGCGCTCCAACAGGACTGACAGGAATGCCAAATGCCCCCGGCTTCCCGGCGGCAGCGCCACGCTTGCGATTTGGCCAAACCTCGCCAGTCCCTCCAGGTTCAATGCCGCCCCGGTCAGCGCCGGATGCCACAACGCCATGGCTCCCATCGAATCCAGTTCCGACACCATCGGCGCAACGGCATGGTGCATCGACATGGCCAGAACCTCGCGGGTGACCGCCCCTTTCGGTGCCGCCAGATGGTAGCCCTCCTGCAGCGCCGTCTCCAGCCTGGTCACGGTTCGAGCCGCTAACTCCAAGCCGAAGGCGTGCCGGAAGCGGACGAGGCGGAAGATGCGGGACGGGTCGTCGAAGAACGCGTTGGGGCCGGTGCTGCGCAATTCGCGGTCGGCCAAGTCGGCCTCGCCGTTCAGCGGATCGACCAACAGCCCCCGCGACCGCTTCCCGAGCGAAACCGCAATCGCGTTGATCGTGAAATCCCGGCGACGCAGGTCGTCATGAATCATGGCGGGCGCTATTTCCGGCGTACCTCCCGGTTCCGAACGTCTCTCGGTACGGGCATTCGACACCGAGGCCGAGCCCGCTCCATGCAACCCGAGTTCGACCCAGCGGCCCAGTGCGTCCGTCTCAAGCACTTCTCCGCCCAGTTCCAACGCCAGTGCCCTGCCGAGATCCACGGCACCGCGCTCCACTGTGAAATCCAGATCCGCGATGGCGAGCGAGCAGAGCATGTCGCGCACTGCCCCGCCGGTCAACCACAACCCGGTCGCGGCTTCGTAGGCGATTCGCTCCATGGCGGAAACAGCGCGCGCCTGATGGGGATCCAGATGGCTTTCCAGTGTGAGGAGGTAGTCTTTCATGGCCGATTGTCGGATTTCTGGCTAGGCACGGGGATGGTAGCGGTCGACGGTGTCCCTCAGCCGGGACCGCACCACGTGGGTATAAATTTCGGTGGTCGAGACGTCGGCATGGCCCAACATGGCCTGCAGACTGCGGAGGTCCGCACCACCTTCCAGCAGGTGGGTCGCAAAAGTATGACGCAAGACGTGGGGTGAAAGGTTATGGAAGATCCCGGCCTTCTTGCCGTTGATTTTGACCGCCGCCCAGAAACCCTGGCGCGTCATGCCGGAACCGCGCGCGGTCACGAAAAGATCGGGCGATACCTTGCCCTTGAGCAAAAGCTCGCGCGCCTCGTCGACATAGCGCCGGACAGCTTCCAGCGCCACGGCATGGACGGGGACGATCCGTTGCTTGTTGCCCTTGCCCGTAACCCGCACAAGACCCAACCCGGTGTCCAGGTTCGTCCTGCGCAGCTTGATCAGTTCGCTGACCCGAATGCCGGTGGCATAGAGCATCTCGAACATGGCGCGGTCGCGCAGGCCGCTCGGTTTGGAGGTGTCGGGGGCCTGGATAAGCTGTTCCACCTGTTCGCGATTGAGGAATTTCGGGATTGTGGCCCATTGTTTTGGGCTGCCGATGTGCTCGGTGGGATCCACCGAGATCAGGCCTTCGGAGAGCAAATGGTGGCAGAGCCCGCGTACGGCGCTCAGATGGCGGGCGATGGACCGGCTGTTGAGATCGCGGGCATAGAGCGAATTGACGTAAGAGGCGAGAATTTCGCGGTCCGGGTATTCGCCGTCGTTGACCGGCTGCAGGAATAGCTGGAAATCCTCAAGGTCGGCCGCGTAGGCCGCGAGCGTGTTCCCGGACAGCCCTTTTTCCATGCGGCAGTGGGCCAGAAAGGCCCGGACACCGCGAGAGACCGGCGTCTCCTCTTGAGGTTGGTTCAGCGCCATACCGGAAAGTACACCCCGTATTTTAATGATACAATAAGGGCTGCAAATGGTGCATTCCGATATGGGTCCGGCCTCGTTCTGATGGGCGGATCGACCGCAAAAAAGGTTGTAGTGCGGCGCTTCGACCGCGAGACTCTCGCGGGCTTCGTCGATCCCCGCAGCTATCTCCAAGCCCAGGACGTCGAGGTGTTGAAGCCCTCCGGCGAACTTGCGGTCATACCTTACACGCAGGTCAAGTATGTGTCTTTCGTCAAGGAGTTTGACGGGGAGCCGCTGACCCGCACCGTGTTCCATTCGCGGCCCAAGTTCGAGGGACTCTGGGTACGCATGGCGTTCCACGACGGAGACATCATGGAAGGCGTGCTGCCGAATAACCTGCTCGTCTGGGATGTCGCCGGCTACACCTTCACGCCGCCGGAACCGGACGGCAACAACCAAAAGGTCTTCGTGCCCAAGCAGGCGTTGAAGGGGATCCAAGTGCTGGGCGTGGTGGGGAGTCCGTTGAACGCGCCGAGCGCTACGGCCAAGAGGAAGAAATACGTGCCGGGACCGGAACAACAGCGGTTGTTCTGACGGTTAGGTTTGCGGGAAAAGATCGCCGAGGGTTTCGACCCGTAACGCCCGGTCCACAAGATCCTCCAACTGGCGGACCGTCCTCGATTCCAGCCTCTCCTGAACCGTGGAGGGAACATGCCCAAAACGCCCGATCAGAATTCGGCGCAGCATGGCAACGGCCTCTGCCTGGCGGCCCTGTTTCACGCCCTTGTCGAGCCCCTGCTTCAAGCCTTGGTCGAGCCCCTGCTTTATACCTTGGTCGAGCCCCTGCTTCAAGCCTCTGTCGAGCCCCTGCTTCAGCCCCTCGTCGCGGCCTTCCTGCCTTCCAACCGCGATACCCTTGCGCAAGATAGGCCCCAAAAGGTCATGGTCCAACAAACTTTCGGTAACCGGCATTTTCCTGCTTTCCTCCTCCACGATTCCGCCCAGCCGACGCAACCCGGCCAGCACGGTCAACTGAGCCAACGACTCCAACCGCCCGGACTCCGATTCCCCGATGCGTTTCAAAACCTGCCGTACAGCCGAGCGCTGGTCCCGCAATCGCAACAGCACCGCAAAGATATTATCGCCCAGGACATCGCTCTCCAAAAGGGGCGAGCCGTCCAGTTCGCGCACGTCGAGGGCGGTGAACGAGTAGTCCAGTTTGGGTCCGACAATCCGTTCGCTCATCGACATCCGGGCCTCGCCCACGTACAGAAGAATCTGCCACGGATATGCGCCGTAGTTCTCGCAGATCCGCCCGCCGTAGTGGTACATGCGGAAGCGCATGGCCGAGTCGTTGCTGCTCTGCAGTTCGATGTGGCCCGTGGCACCGTCCTCGTCGCTGCAAACGAGGTCGGCTTCGAGGCTGCCGACATTCGGCAGCTCGGCATTGTGCCACTGCGTGACCTTGTGTCCGGTCAGGTACTCGACGGCCCGCCCGCGCAAGTCCCTGAGGAGCAGCTTGAGCGTGGCGTCGTAGTCGTTCATCGTCTGCCGATATTTTACGACGATGCACCCGAAAAACCTTGAGAGGTCTTCCATGGCTCTCCGTGGCCATCGCCTGGCATCCCGCACTCCAGCCTGGGCGGGGACGGGCGTTCGTCCATAGACGCACGGAGGTCCGTGTCGGTTCTGTTACGTTCTTTGATTCCGGGTACCAGATCCGATAAACTAGATGAGGCAGCTTTAGCGCTTCCCTTGGCGGTACAAGGGGAGTGCAGCGCTGAACTTCAAATACAGGGGTTACAAATGCTCAGTAGCAAACGAACGATAACGTTCGCAATCGCCGCGCTTGCGATGTCCGCATCCGCGTTGTTCGCCCAGTCGGATCTCGGTTCGATCCAGGGCGTCGTCAAAGACCAGTCCGCATCCTCCGTGCCCAACGCCACCGTCAAGGCGAAGAACCAAGGCACCGGTGCCGAACGTCAAACCAAAACCAACGAATCGGGTGTTTACACGTTTACCAACGTCCAGGCTGGCCTGTACACGGTTACCGTGGAAGCAGCTGGTTTCAAAAAGTTCGAAAGTGTCAGCAACAAACTCGACGCCGCCAGCAAGCTTGGCATCGACGCAACGCTGACGGTCGGCGCAGCCTCCGAAACCGTCGAGGTTACCGCCTCGGCAACCGCGCTGCAGACCGAAAGCGCCACCGTGCAGAAGCTGGTCACCCGCGAACAGATCGACTCGCTCGAGCTCAACGGCCGCAACCCGGTCGGCTTGGCGTCGCTCGTTCCCGGTGCCCGTGGCGGCAACCTGGCCGGCCTCAGCTTCAACTTCACGCAGGGCCCGTCAAACTTCAACGGTTCCCGCAATCCGGAAAACCTCATCACGTATGACGGCGCACCGGCCACCCGTACCCGTTCCAACGGCACCAGCCTCGGCGCGGCCGACGTGGACTCGACCTCGGAAGTGCAGATCCTGACGGCTGCCTATGCTGCCGAATACGGACGCACCTCCGGCGCGCAGATCCGCATCGTCACCAAGCCGGGCGGCAAGGATTTCCACGGCGCGGCCTATGAATACGTCCGCAACGACGTCTTCAACGCCAACACCTGGCAGCGCAACAAAACCCCGGGACAGAACTTCGCCGCGCCCATCCGCTACAACCAGTTCGGTTACAACATCGGCGGCCCGGCCTACTGGCCCGGCAAGTTTAACAGCAGCAAGGACAAGTTCTTCTGGTACTTCGGCGAGGAGTGGGTTCGCTACCGCTTCACCGACAGCGCCACCTGGAACGTTCCCACGCTCCTGATGCGCCAGGGCGATTTCAGCGAGTTGCTTGCCCTTGGGCCGGCCAACACGCAGGCCAAGGTTGTCACCATCAAGGATCCGACCACGGGCATTGCCTTCCCCGGCAACATCATCCCGAAGAGCCAGGTCAGCCAGAACGGCTCCGGCATCCTGAAGGCCTATCCGGTTCCGAATCTCTCGGCCGGCAACTTCATCGGCGGCACGTCGAACTACTACATCACCGCCCAGCACCCGCAGAACCAGCGCAAGGACACACTGTCGGCTGATTACAACATCAACGACAAGATGCGCCTGCAGTTCCGCCGCAACAACTACGCGTTCTGGGAATACCAGCCACTCGACGGAACTCCGACCGAGACGCCGAAGTACTTCAACCGCCCGAACCAGACAAACTCGCTCGACCACGTCTGGACCATCAGCCCCACCATGGTCAATGAGGCAGTCGTGACGGTTTCGCTCGACGACGTGTATATCCCGGTCGATACCGCCCACTTCTTCGACCGCACCACGGCCGGCATCAACTACAAGTACATCTTCCCGGACGGCAAGCTGATCCAAAACCGCATCCCGACCGCGAACATCGCGGGCCTCAGCGGTCTGACCGGCAACCCGTATCCGTCTCACTCGGCGGGCCCGATCTACACGTTCACGGACAGCTTGACGTGGGTGAAGAGCAATCACACCTTCAAGTTCGGCTTCTACTTTGAGCGCTCGGGCGAAAATGACAACGACGAAATCAACGTCAGCGCATGCCCGACCTGCACCAACAACCAGAACGGCCAGTTCTTGTTCAGCGACAGCCGCTCGAACAACCCGAGCACCGGCAACGCCATCGCAAACACGGCCATGGGCCTGTTCGACAGCTACTCCGAACTCGGCCAACGCGCCTACACCATCTTCCGCGGCTCCTCATACGAACCCTTCGTTCAGGACAACTGGAAGGTCAACTCCAAGCTGACCGTCAACTACGGCTTCCGCTATACGGTCATCGTCCCCTACCACGCTCTCTGGGGCAACATGATCGCGTTCGACCCGACCCTCTACGATCCGAGCCAAGCCGTCAAGGTCGACCCAAAGACCGGCACCATCCTGCCGGGCTCCGGCGACAAGTACAACGGCATGGTCATTCCGGGTACCGGCTGGCCGTCGTCGGCCAAGGGCCGCTTCCCCGAAGCCAGCAACTCGTCGCTCGACTACCTGTTCCGCGGCGGCAAGTATCCGAACTACTTCTCGCAGATTCGCTGGAACCAGATCCAGCCGCGCTTGGGCATCGCCTACAACCTGAACCCGAAGACGGTCATCCGCACCGGCGGCGGCCGCTTCTACACCCGTTTGGGCGTCAGCGACTCGGTCTTCCTCGGCGGCAACCCGCCCTTCCAGCCGACCGCCAACGTCTCGTTCGGCTCCGCCGACAACCCGGGCGGCACCACCACCAACAGCCTCCCGCTCACCGTCACCACCCAGAGCCGCGATTTCAAGAATCCGGAAGCTTGGAACTGGAACTTCACGGTGGAACGCGAGATGCCGCTCAACTCGATCCTGTCGGTTGCGTACGTCGGACGCCGTGGCCTGCACCAGCAGCGCGAGTCCAACATCAACCAGCCGCTCCCGAGCGTTGTCGCCGCCAACCCCGGTGTCAACCTCGACGCGCTCCGTCCCTACAAGGGCTACAACTCGATCCGCGAAACCGACAACGTTGCGAGCTCCCGCTACAACTCGTTGCAGGTTTCCTGGAACCGCCGCTTGACGAAGGGCCTGCTGTTCGGCCTGGCGTACACGCTCTCCAAGAGCATGGACGACGGCTCCAACCAGCGCGACATCATCCCCAACACCTACTACGCGGGCAACCTCTGGGGTCCGTCGGAATTTGACGCCCGTCACGTATTCATTGCCAACTTCATGTACGAGCTGCCCGTGTTCAAGGGACGCAACGACTTGGTGGGCAAGGCTCTCGGCGGCTGGCAGGTTTCCGGCATCATCCAGAAGCAGACCGGTACGCCGACCTCGATCGGTCGCGGTCAGGATTACGCTGGCGTCGGCCTCGACGGCAGCTTGGCTGGCGGCATCGGCAATTACTGGGTCTACAGTGGCGCGCCGATCAACTACACCAAGCAGTTGGCGACGGACGGCCAAGCCGTTTACTGGTTCCAGCCGAAGAACGCCGATGGCAGCGCCATCTGGACCGCTCCCGCAGCTGGCACATTCAACGCCCAAAAGGGTATCCGTGACATGATCTACGGTCCCGGCTTCAACAACGTGAACTTGGGCTTGTTCAAGAAGTTCGCGATCACCGAGAAGACCGGCTTCCAGTTCCGCGCGGAGGCGTTCAACGCCTTCAACCATCCGAACTGGAGTGGCATCGCGTCCACCGATCCGACGAGCGGCAACTTCGGAAAGATCACCAGCAAGAACGGTGATGTCCGCAACATGCAGCTCTCGCTCCGCCTGTACTTCTAAGGCTGGGTAGAGATCCAAACAAAGAGGCCCCCGGGGAAACCCGGGGGCCTTTTTTGTGTTAGCGACACGTCGAGCTCAGTCCATGAATCCAGCTTAGGGCTAGGTTGCCCTCCGTGTTGTGGCCATCCTTGGATGAGCAAGCTTTCGCCTCGTTCGATCAGGACTTCAACGGTGAACAAGCCTTTGCTTGCAAGGGTTTTCCACTGACCCGTACACCCGTCAGCTGAATCGTTACGCAAGCGCAAACAAACACTCCCTCGCGGTCGCGGCTCGGAAACATGTTGATTCTGCAGAGCCGCGACCGCGAGGGAGCGTTTGTTCGGGGACCCAAAGGATTCTTCGACGCGGCCCGCGGATTGCGTGCGCCACGGAACTACAGCTTCTGTGCGTCAACCACGGCGGCTCGTATCTCTTCCGGTTTGGCAAAGCCGTCGAAACGCTTCACCGTCTTCCCGGAACGGTCCAAGATCAGAGTTACGGGCAGTTGCGCCAGCGAGCCCGTGCCGAGGCCGACAGTATAGTTCATCGGCATCTTCTTGAGGAACGGCTTCACAGCTTCCGCCCCCTCTTCGTCCATATTGATGCCAACCACCTCGACCCCGGCACCGCCCAGTTCCTTGCTCATCCTATTAAACTCCGGGATCTCCTGGCGGCAGGGAATGCACCAAGTCGCCCAGTAATTCACCACGACGACCTTGCCCTTCCAACCACCCATGTCGAGCGGAGCGCCGTCCACGGTCTTGAACGGACCGCCTGCGAGCGCCGACGCCGCGACGACCGCATTCCCAACGGCTGCCGGGCCCGAATTCAGGAATGCGAGGAACTTGGACGATTCCTCGGTCCTGTCGGCGAACGTCGAGACCACGTTCCGGTCCGAATCGTACAGCACGTAGAACGGGATGGCGACGGTATGGAATTTCTCCGCCTCCAGCTTCTGGTAGGACTCGGAGACGGCGTCGGAACGATCGGTGTAGAGTTCCACCAACACCAAATTCCGCATCGGCCCGGCGACTTCCGGCCTCGGGAACAGGTTCGCCTTCATCCACTTGCAATTGGTGCAGGCGTCGCCGGTGAAATCCACCAGCACTTTCTTGTTTTCGGCCTTGGCCCGTTTGAAAGCGCCTTCGAGATCGTTCTCGATCCACGCCAACTCCGGTGCCGAAACACCGGCAGCGCCACCGAAGACCGCGCCGGACTCGGGAGGCGGAATGTAAGCCTCGATTTCGCCCAGCTTGGCATTGAACATGCCTGGTGTCAGACTAAGTCCGGCGGCGACGGCCAGCATGCCCGCAAGCAGCCGCCCCGCGCCCAGTTCGGCGTCCGAAGAGATGCCCGGCAGGCGGACGTAACCCAACAAGTACAAGCCGACCATCACTGCCAGTACGACCCAAGCGGCGATAAAACGCTCGCGTGTCAAGATGCCGGTTTTCAGGACGTCATCCACGTTGTGGAGGTACTTGAGCAGCGCCGCCAGCACGAAAAAGCCCATCACGACCTTCACCCGCGCCAACCATTCACCATTCCGAGGCAGCTTTTTCAGCCAAGCCGGGAACAGGGCGAGCAGGAAAAAAGGCGACGACAAGCCGCTGGCGAACGCCATCATTCCGACAACCGGACGGAGTTTGCCGCCGGTCACGGATGCCGCCAGCAGGGTCCCCATGAATGGTCCGATGCAGGCGAACGAGGCCAGCGCAAACGTCAGGCCCATCAGCAGCGAGCCTACAACGCCGCCCTGGTTGGACGCCGCGTTGAGCTTTGTCAGGATGCTGGAGGGAATCGTGATCTCGAAAGCTCCAAGCAGGCTCATGCCGAACACGAGGAAGACAATCGAAATAAACGCATTCACCCAGACGCTTGCGCCGAGATGGTTCACGCCCGCCGGCCCCATCGTCAACGTTGCCAGCAAGCCCAAGGCAGTGAACAGAACGACGATCCCCATGCAGAACGTGGCCGCCTGTCTGAGGCCGCCCTTTTGGCCGACGAAGTAGGATATCGTGATGGGGATCATCGGAAAAACGCAGGGCGTGAAGACCGCGGCCAAGCCGAAACCAAAGGCGATCCCGAGAAAGGAAAACAGGTTGGCATCGTCGGAACTGGTGGGGGCTGCGGGACGGATCGCCTCGGTGAATCCGCGGGGAATCGGGGCCTCCGCAGCCGACGCAGGATCAATGGTGAACTTCGCGCTCACCCGACGCGTCCTCGGAGGGATGCAGGAGGTGCCACTGCAGGTCTGGTAGCGGGACTCGACAGCAAGCTCAACCGGTCCTGCGGCAAGATCCTTCTTCAGCTGGATGCGCGCGTAGAAAGTCTGGGTACCCTCGAAGGTCTCGGTGTCTGCGTTGAAATTGGGGTCGAATTTACGGACGGGGGCAGGCTGGAAGATCGCGACACTCTCGGCAGCGGGGGAATCAACAGCCCGGAAAGTGGTGGCGATGGGCCCGGGAGGGGTGGTCGGCGAGTACATGTGCCAGCCGGGATCGATTTGGGCGACCAGCTTGGCCAGCACCGTGCCCCCGGCCTTGGTCGACGCCTGCTCGGCGGACATGGTCCATTGGACGTGATTGAAATCAGAGGCGGACTGGCCATGGACGGCCAGCGCCCCGAGAAGAATGACTGGGATACAACGCATACGCTGCTAGGACGAGTATTGGACTAACCGGCTTGCGCAAACTCGCGCAACTCTTCTTCGATGCGTTGGTTCATATTGCTGGATGCATACTCCGCCGCACTTCTGATGGCATTTTTTATCGCATGCCCGTCGGAACGGCCGTGGCAGATGATGCAGACCCCTTTTACGCCCAAGAGCGGCGCGCCGCCGATCTCGGAGTAGTCGAGGCGTTTCTTGAAATCGGCGTAGGCGGAGCGCGAGAGGGCGTAACCGATTTTTCCGGCGAGCGAGGATTCGAGCGACTCCCGCAGCATGGAGCGGATCATTTCGACCAACCCTTCGCTCAGTTTGAGCGCCACGTTTCCCACGAAGCCGTCGCAGACGATGACGTCGGCCAGGCCCGAAAACAGGTCGCGGCCTTCCACGTTGCCGATGAATTCGACACCGAGGTCCTTCAGGAGCGGGGTGGAATCGCGGGTGAGCGCGTTGCCCTTATGCTCCTCCTCGCCGATGGAGAGCAGGCCGACGCGGGGACGGGTCACCTTGAGCACGCAACGGGAATAGATTTCGCCCATCAGCGCAAACTGGGCGATCATCTGGGGCTCGCAATCGACGTTGGCACCCACGTCGAGCACCACGACGGGCGTGCCCTTCATGGTGGGGAAAACGCCGGAAAGCGCCGGACGGTCAACGCCCGGCACCTTGCCTAGGATCATCTTGGCAATGGCCATGCAGGCACCGGTGTTGCCGGCGGAGATGAAGCCGTCAGCCTTTCCGTCTGCGACGAGGCGGGCGCAGAGGTGCATCGAGCTGCCCTTCTTGCCGCGCGCGGCCTTGGCCGCGTGGTCGTCCATGGTGATGCGTTCGGACGCATGGACTACCTCGATGGGAAGGTCCCGGGCATAGCCCTGCTTTTCCAGCTCACGACGCACGGATTCGCTGTCGCCGACAAGGACCACGCTGTGGCCAAACTCGCGGGCGGCTTTGAGTGCGCCTTCGACTTCTGGAACCGGGGCCTTGTCGCCCCCCATCGCGTCTACTGCAATGGTTGCCATTCGCTCAGGGTATCGCTGGGGAGAGGATTCGGAAACAGCAGCTATTCGGCTGCGGTTTCAATCACTTCGCGGCCCTTGTACTGGCCGCACTTGGGGCATACGCGGTGGGGCAGCTTGGGTTCCTGGCAATTGGGGCATTCCGCCTTCGCCGGCTTGGCGAGGTGGTCGTGCGCACGACGAGTCTGGGTGCGCTGGTGGGAGTGTCTTCTTTTCGGATTGGGCATTGCTGGTACTTCTTTCTATTATTACTTATGGGTTTCGATGTGCAGGGATTCGAGGGCAGTCCACCGGTCGTCGCCCGACCGGGTGCTGCAGTTGCAATCGATTTCGTTGCGGTTGCCGCCACAGACGAGGCAGATTCCCTTGCAGGATTCGCGGCAAACGCGCTGCATCGGGAGTTGGAGCAAAAGCTGTTCGCGGAGGATGTCCTCGAGTTCGATGCCGGGCAGGTCGTAGAAGCCGATTTCGACTTCCGACTCGTCAACGGCCACCTCGTCCTCGCCCAAGGCCTCGCCTGCCGGCTGGTAGAAGAGGTCGAACTCGGTCTCGATGTGGAAACGGGCGGGCGCGAGGCAGCGGTCGCAGTCGGCCTCGAGGTCGGCTGCAACGCGGCCTTGGACCCGAACCTGGCCGCCGGTGTGTTCGATCAGTTCAGCCACGCCGGAGGCGACAACGGGGCCGATCTGGCGGGTGGAGGAGTCGGAGAAATCGATCTCGCCCGGTTGCCACGCGTGGTCGAAGGGCCGGGGATGGACCTCCATCTCCTTGATGGTGAGTAGCATGGCTTTTTTTGGGGGAGCGGAATCTTCAATTATAGCAAGTCGTGAGGCTGGTTTACCGGAGTTTGAGGAACTCATCGACGGTCAGCCCCGCGCTCTTGATCAGTGACCGCAACGTGCCCAGCGACAACTCCTTGTGCTGCGGGATAGAGAGATTGCCCGAACTCCTAGCTTGATGAGAACCAAGTGGCTACCGACCTGCCCCACGGGCCGCCAACCTGCTCGCTGAAACGTGGCGGCAGCTTCTTTTCCCGAGATATTGCCGAGCCTTCCCATTTCGACGCAGCGTTAGACGGCAACGAGGAACGGGGTGCAGTCCGAGCCTGACGGCATGGTCTGAAGGGCCTTCTGGTCCTCGGCCCACAGCCAAGCGCGGATGGCCTCGGTGACGGCCTCCAAGGCTTCCTTTTCATCGCGGCCTTGGGAGACGCAACCCGGTAGCGCCGGGCATTCCGCCACGATCCAACCATCCTCGGCCGGCTGCAACGTCACATGGAACATCATAAAGGTAGCCCCAGCTACTGGAGCGGCAGATCGCCTTGGCCGTCCTCGGTCGGCTTCTCGGTCTCCGGGATCAAGGACGCTGCCGCCACTTGGTCGGTATCGTCCATCCGGACCAGCCGCACGCCCTGCGTCGAACGACCCGCTTGGCGGATCTCGCTCGAATCGATCCGGATCATCTTGCCTTCCTTGGTGACAATCATGAGTTCCGAATCCTCCTTGACCGAGAGGATCGCGACCACGTTGCCGGTCTTGCGCGTGGTCTTCATGTTGATCACGCCCTTGACGCCGCGGTTGGTCATCCGGTAATCGGCCAGCTTGGTGCGCTTGCCGTAGCCGTTTTCGGAGATGGAGAGGATCAGGCCTTCCTCGCTCGGGAAGACTTCGGCCCCGACGATGTAGTCCTTGGGAGCCAGATCCATGCCGCGGACACCGCGAGCCGGACGGCCCATCGGACGAACGCCCGATTCCTCGAACCGGATCGCCTGGCCCTCGTACGAGCCGAGGACGATCATGTCCTTGCCCGACGTCAGCCGCGCGGCGATCAGCTCATCGCCGTCGTCGACACCGATGGCGATAATGCCCCTCGACAACGGATTGTCGAATTCGGTCAGATCGCACTTCTTGATCACGCCGAGCTTGGTCACCATGACGATGAACGTTTCGGTTTCCGGCTTGAACGACTTGACCGGGAGGAACGCCTTGACGGTTTCGTCCGGCTGCAGGTCGATCAGGTTGGAGATGTGCTTGCCCTTGCCGATGGTGGCGGCGTCGGGCAGCGCGTAGATCTTGATCCAGTAGACGCGTCCCTTGTTGGTGAAGACAAGCAGGTAGTCGTGCGTGGAGGCGACGAGGAAGTACTCGACGAAGTCCTCCGTCCTCGTACCCATACCGATGCGGCCTTTGCCGCCGCGCGTCTGACGCCGGTAGGTGTCGACGGCGGTACGCTTCAGGTATCCGGCGTGGGTCACGGTCACGGCCATGTCCTCGACGGCAACTAGATCCTCGATGCTGATCTCGCCCGGATCGTCGATGATCTGGGTGCGGCGCTCGTCGGCGTAGTCCTTGCGGATCTCCATCAACTCGCCGATGATGACCTCGCGGAGCACGGACTCGGAGCCGAGGATCTCAAGGTAGCGGGAAATGCGGAGCTGGATGTCGGCGAGCTCGTTGGCGATCTTCTCCTGCTCCATGCCGGTGAGGCGCTGCAACTGGAGTTCGATGATGGCCTGGGCCTGGCGGTCGGTCAGGCGGGAGAGCGGGTCGGCACCGCCAGCGGCGCGGAGGTAAAGCGGGTTGAAATAGAACTCGGTCGATGCGGTGACCAGGTTTTCGCGGGCTTCGCGCGGCGAACGGGCGGCGCGGATAATGCGGATGACCTCGTCGATGTTGTCGAGCGCCAGGCGGAAGCCGAGCAGGATGTGCTCGCGCTCGCGGGCCTTGCGCAGTTCGTAGTCGGTACGGCGGCGGACTACGTCGACGCGGTGCTCGATGAAGCACTTGATCGTCTGGATGAGGCTCAGTTCGCGCGGCTGGCCGTTGACGATGGCGAGGTTGATGATGCCGAAGCTGATCTGGAGCTGGGTGTTCTTATAGAGGTTGTTGAGGACGACCTCGCCCTGCTCGCCGCGCTTGAGCTCGTAGACGATCCGCATGCCGTCGCGGTCGCTCTCGTCGCGGATTTCGGAGATGCCTTCCACCTTCTTCTCGTTGACGAGGGCGGCGGTGTACTCGATGAGCCGGGACTTGTTGACTTGGTAGGGGATCTCGGTGACGATGATCTGCTGGCGGTCCTTGCCCATGGGCTGGACTTCGGCCTTGGCGCGGATGCGGAGGCTGCCGCGGCCCGTGCGGAAGGCGTCGAAGATGCCGTTGCGGCCGAGGATGATGCCGCCTGTGGGGAAATCGGGTCCCTTGACGATCTCCATGACGCGGTCGAGCTGGGTGTCGGGTTCGCGGATCAGCAGAACGGTGGCGTCGATGATTTCGCCGAGGTTGTGCGGCGGGATGTTGGTCGCCATGCCCACGGCGATGCCGGAGGAGCCGTTGACGAGGAGGTTGGGGACGCGGGTGGGGAGGACTTCGGGCTCGGACTCGCTGTCGTCGAAGTTGGGGCGGAAGTCGACGGTCTCCTTGTCGATGTCGTCGAGCAGGGAGGTGGCGATCTTGGAGAGGCGGGCCTCGGTGTACCGGTAGGCGGCGGGGGGGTCGCCGTCGACGGAGCCGAAGTTGCCCTGGCCGTCGACGAGGGGGTAGCGCAGGCTGAAGGGCTGCGCCATGCGGACGAGGGCGTCGTAGACGGAGCTGTCGCCGTGGGGGTGGAATTTGCCAAGGACTTCGCCGACGATCTTGGCGCATTTGCGGGTGGGACGGTTGGGCGCGAGGCCCATCTCGTTCATTCCAAAGAGGATACGGCGGTGGACGGGCTTGAGGCCGTCGCGGACGTCGGGCAGGGCGCGACCGACGATGACGCTCATGGCGTAGTCGATGTACGACCGGCGCATCTCGTCTTCGATGTTGATGGGGACGATGTCGCCGCCGCTCAGGCCGGAGGTACCTGGCAGGAGGGGAGTTTGCGGGGGAGGAGCCGGGGGCCCTTGGGGGGGACCTTGAGGTGGATTGCCCTGTTCAGCCATGTGTCGGTTTTGGGGTGTAACGGTTAGGTTAAGTCTTATTGTAGCATTCAGTTAGGGGGTTCGACTGGGGGATTGGGGAACGACTGCGGCATCCTCGGAATGATTGCGTCATCCCCGCAGGCGGACAAATGTTGCACATCAGTCGTTCATCTTGGGTCTTGGGCCAAGGTGACATCCCATGGTTGCCGGATGAGGCGGCGGTTCGGGGGGCAACCGTCATGGCCTCAGGCGGCTTTCGCGAGGGGTTTGGGGAGCCGACGGGCTTGACGGAGGCTGTCTTCGAGGGCGATGGCTTGGGCGAATTCGGCGGGAGAAAATTCAAAGCCTTGGCCAGGGGTACAGAGCTGCGCGGGTCGTGAGGATAAGTCCGGCAACCGGGATTCGGAGTTCAGCGCCTTTGATGTAGTATCGACGCGGTGGGAGAGCTTGGAGCTTTTCGAGACGGGCTGTCGCGTTCTTGTTGGCGCGTTGGATGCGCTGGCCGTGCAGGGTGATGCGTTCGAGTTTCTTCGAGTGGTCGAGGAAGGCTTTCGCTTGGTTGGGGGTGGCGTCGACGCACGGATTGTTCGCGAGGGCTTCGCACTCGGCGAATTGCATGGCGAAGATGCCGTCCTCTATGGATTTGACGCGTTGGAGGCTCCGGTAGTCGTCGGCGATGAGGGCGGCGAGCTGGGTCTCCTCCGGGGTTTTCTGGATTGAGGGACGCGGTTAGGGTTTTGACGTGGCTTTTGTAGAGGTCGAGGTCGTCGGCGGGGATGACGACGGTGCGTCCGGTTAGTCCGTGGCGTAGGGCATTGACACGGCTGCCGTCTGTTTACCGGCGGTGGTGCGGGGCCGGTGGGTGTCGATCCCCAGCCCCAACCGAGTCAGCTCAGCGGGCTTCATCGAGATCAGGCCGTTTTTCAATTCGGGCCTCACCGACATTACTCTGGAAACGGCAGTTGGCGTACCACAACGCATTCCCGGTTCACCCAACAAACGCTCCTTCGCGGTCGCGGCTCGGCTGAATCACGATCTTGCCGAGCCACGACCGCAAGGCCTTGTTCTTCGCTGAAGCGAGGGCAAGCCAGCAATGCCGGAAGGCGATACGGCCTACCGCAGCAGGTCTTCGAGTTGCACCCGGGTACCGGTCTTCTCATCGCGGTACTTCACGATGACGGGCGTGTAGATGGAAATACCCCAATCCTTGCCCGGCCCGTTGGTCACAGCGCGGGAGCCTGCGATCACCACGGCACCTTCCGGCACCACCAGCGGTCCGTTGTCGTCGGCGCGGATCACGTCCCCGCGCACCAAGTCGTACACCGGCGTAGACCGGTTCAGGATCGTGCCCGTCCCCAGCACAGCGCCCTTCTTCACCACGGTGCCCTCGTAAACCCCGCAGTTGCCGCCGATGAGGACGTCGTCCTCAATGATCACCGGCAGCGCGCCCACCGGCTCCAAAACGCCGCCAATCTGCGACGCCGCCGAGATGTGCACATTGCGCCCAATCTGCGCGCAGCTGCCGACCAGCGCGTGCGAATCCACCATCGTGCCGTCCGAAACATAGGCCCCGACGTTGATGTACATCGGCGGCATGCAGGTCACGCCCTTGCCGAGGTAGACGCCGTCGCGGATGCTCGAGCCACCGGGCACGATCCGGACGCCGTCGTTCGGGCCGACCTTGCGAACCGGGTACGTCGACTTGTCGGTGAACGGCTGGCGGCTCGCGTCGATCGACATGTCGACGATCCCGCCCAGCCGGAAGCCCAGCAGGATCCCCTTCTTCACCCAACCGTTGACGCGCCATCCGCAGGCCTGCGACGCATCCGGCTCGGCCGCACGGATCTCGCCCGCGTTGAGCGCCCGCTTGAAGCGCTCGAACAGCGCGAAGTGTTCCGCCGTGTAGACCGCCGGCTTGTTGTCGAAAATGCTCTCAATTGCGTTCTGCATCTGTTAGACGAGCCCCACTTCCGCGAGAACCTGCTCGATCCGAGCCTTGCTGGCATCGGACGGCGGCACCATGGGCAACCGGTACGAGGGCTCCAAAAGGCCCATCTTGTACATGGCCCACTTGGCCGGTCCGGGGTTGGCCTCGACGAAATTCACCTTCATCAGGGGCAGCCAACGGCGCTGGATGGCGCGGGCTCCGGCGTAGTCGCCCTGGTTGGCGAGGCGGGCCAGCTGCGTCATCTGGGCGGGGATCTCGTTGGAAACGACGGAAATCACGCCGCGACCGCCGAGGGAAATCAGGGGGATGGTGATCGAATCGTCGCCCGAGAGCATATCGAAAGCTTCGGGGAGTTCGTGCGCCACGTCGGCCATCTGCGAGATGTTGCCGGAGGCTTCCTTGACGCCCACGATGTTTGGCAATTCCGCGAGACGCTTCAGGGTCGTGGTCTCCACGTTCACACCGGTGCGGCCTTGGATGTTGTACACGATGATGGGCAACGCGACGGCGTCCGCGATGGCCTTGAAGTGTTGGTAGAGGCCTTCCTGCGTGGGCTTGTTGTAGTACGGGGAGACCGAGAGGAGGCCGTTGGCACCCAGCGCCTCGCACTCCTTGGCCAATTCCACCACCTCGTGGGTGTTGTAGCCGCCAGCGCCCGCCACCACGGGGGTCCGTCCGGCGGATTCTTCCACGGTGATACCGACTACCGTGAGGTGCTCGTGGCGCGACAGCGTGGGGCTCTCGCCCGTGGTGCCGCAGGGCACCAGAAAATCAATTCCTGCGTCGATCTGCCGACGCACCAAGGCGCGCAGAGTCGATTCGTCCAAACTGCCGTCCATCTTGAACGGCGTTACCAAGGCTGTTCCGCATCCAGTAAACATGTACCACCTCCTAGAAAATGATGTCGCCGAACTCGTGAAAGCCCTGCTTGCCCGCAATCCACTCGGCGGCCTTCACCGCGCCCAGTGCGAATCCGTCCCGACTGCGGGCGGTGTGCCTCAAAGTGATGGTGTCGGCGGCAGAATCAAAGCCGATCTCGTGCGTTCCGGCAATGGTTCCGGCGCGGTTGGACCCGACGTCGACATGTCGGTCGTAGCAGGCCTTGCGCATTTCGTCGACCAGCTTCAGGAGCGTCCCCGACGGCGCGTCCTTCTTCGCAGAATGGTGGATCTCCCATGCCCAGGCCTCGTATTCCGGTTTGGCCGAGAGCAGTTTCGCGGCTTCGGCGACGATGCGGAAGAAGGCGTTGACGCCCACCGAGTAGTTCGGGCTCCAGACCAGGCCGACCTTGTTGCTTTCGACGACCTGGCGGACATGGTCCATCTGGTTGGTCCAGCCCGTTGTGCCGACGACCTGATTGACGCCGAGCGCCGAAATCCGCTCGATGTTGCCGACGGCGGCGTGGGGCACGGAGAAGTCGATGGCGGCGTCGATTCCCGCAAAGTTTTCCGCCGTGATGCCTTCGAAGTTGGAGTTGTTGAACTCGTCGAGGCGCAGGCCGATTTCGTGGCCGCGTTCGAGGGCGATGCGTTCGATCATCTTGCCCATCTTGCCGTAGCCGACTATGGCGATTTTCATAGGGAGATCCTCATTCAGCCGACCTAGTCAAACACCGCCGGGTCCAGTTCCGCGAAGAAGCGGCTGTGCAGCGCTTCCACCGTCGCGGCCAGATCCTTCTCGTCCACCACGAACCCCAGATTCAGTAACGACGCGCCCTGGGAAACCATCCGCACGTTGATCCCGCCCAACGCCCCGAACACTCCGGCCGCCACGCCCGGCGTATACCGGATGTTCTCGCCCACGAGGCACACGATCGCCTGTCCGGGCTCGGTCGAAACCTCGGCAAATTCTTCCAGTTCCAAGCGCACCGCGTCCAGCCGCGCCGGATTGTCGACGGTCAGCGAAACGCTCACCTCGCTCGTGGCCAGCATGTCCACCGACGTTTCGTGCCGGTCGAACACCTCGAAAATTCGCCGCAGGAAGCCGTGCGCCATGAACATACGGCTCGACGTGATGTTCACCAGCGTGATCTTCTTCTTGCAGGCGATCGATTTCACCGGGTTCTTCGACGGCACGGTGTCGCGCGAGATCCGCGTTCCGGGCACTTCCGGTCGCCGCGAATTCAGGATCAGAACCGGGATGTCGCGCTCGACGGCCGGAATCACCGTCGCCGGATGCAGCACCTTGGCCCCGAAATACGCCAGTTCCGCGGCCTCGGCGAACGAAATCGTCTTGACCCGATGACCGCCCGGGTAGACCGTCGGGTCCGCCGTCAGCATGCCGTCGACGTCGGTCCAGATCTGGATCTCCTCGGCCCGGATGCCCGCGCCCACAATCGACGCGGTGAAATCCGACCCGCCGCGGCCCAACGTCGACGTGACGCCGTCCTCGGTGGACCCGATGAAACCGCCCATCACGACAACTTTTTCAGCGGCGAGCGGCGCGACCGTCTCCTCCAAACGCCGGTAGGTCTCGGCGTAGAGCGGGGCCGCCTGGGTGTGCCGGTGGTCGGTCACGATCACCTTCCGGGAATCCACGTGCACCGCCGGGAGTCCGAAATGGTTGAACGCCAAGGCCACCACGTAGCTCGAAAGGCGTTCGCCGTAGCTGGAGATCGCATCGATGGAACGGGGCGTGAGCTCGCCGATAACCGCAATCCCCTTAACAAGTTCCGTGAGTTCCTGAAAGTGCTCGTCGAGCACCATGTCGAGTACCGCCCGCTCGGCGAGCGGTGTAACCAGCCGAGCCTCACGCGAATGGAAGTCTCGCAAATCGTGAAGCTGGCGGATGTACTCGTCGCGCTGGCCGGCGATCGCGGCATTCGCGATCGCCAGCAGCTTGTTGGTGGTCTTGCCCATCGCCGAAACCACGACGACGGGCCTCCGACCTTGGCGCGCCTTGACGATTCCGGCGACGCGCTCGATTGCCTGGGCGGATTCAACGGAGGTTCCGCCAAACTTCATGACGATCATGGCTAGTCGAGCAACCCCTCGGACTGCATCAGTTCGGCATTCAAAACCGCTGCGCCCGCCGCTCCCCGGACCGTGTTGTGACCCAGCGCCACGAACTTCCAGTCGAAGACCGGGCAAGGACGGAGCCGGCCGATGAACGCCGCCATGCCGCGCTCCCGTTCCACGTCCTTGCGGGGTTGCGGACGGTCGGCCTCCGGCATGTACTGCACCGGGAACTTGGGCGCGCTCGGCAGGTTGCGTTCCTGCGGGACAGCCCGGAAGGTATCGAAGGCGTGCCGGATATCGGCCTCGGTGGGCTTCGACGCCAGTTCGACGGAGATCGTTACCAGGTGGCCGTCGATCACGGCGACGCGGTTGCAGTGCGCGCTGACCTTGGCGGCCAAGGGTTCCACGCGACCGTCGACATAGTCGCCCATGATCTTCTGGGTTTCCTGCTGCATCTTCTCTTCTTCGCCGCCGATGTGCGGGACGACGTTGCCGAGGATGTCCATGGACGGGACGCCGGGATAGCCCGCGCCCGAAACGGCCTGCATGGTGGTGACGACGACGCGGGTGATGCCGAACTGGCGCAACGGCGCGAGGCCCATCGTCAGGACGACGGTGGAGCAGTTCGGGTTGGTGGCGATGGCACCCTTCCAGCCGCGCTTTTCGCGCTGGCCTGGGATCAGCATGAGGTGGTCGGCGTTGATTTCCGGCACCAAGAGGGGCACATCGGCGTCCATGCGGTGGTTCTTCGAGTTCGATACCACGATGTGTCCGGCGGCGGCGAAGGCCTGCTCGATTTCGGTGGCGACGGAAGCGTCCATGGCCGAAAACAGCAGCTTGGGAGCGTTACCCGGCTTGGCTTCTTCCACGGTGAGGCCCGCGACGGCTTCCGGCGTCACTCCGCCCAGATGCCATTTGGCAGCATGGCTGTAGCGCTTGCCGGCCGAGCGCTCGCTCGCGCCCAACCACGCGGTTTTGAACAACGGATGCCCGTCGAGGAACTTGATGAAATGCTGGCCCACCATGCCGGTGGCGCCGAGGATGCCGACGTCTATCTTATTCATATGCCTGTAATTGCCTGACCAGCTTTTGGTAGATTTCCACTGCGTCGAGGAGTTCCCTCTTCGGCACGCGCTCCTGGAGCGTGTGCGCGACGTGGATGGTTCCGGGTCCGAACAGCAAGGGCTGGCCCCACTTGCCGCCGAATGCGGGAATGTCGGTTGTGTAGGCCACTACGGAGGTGGGCAAGCCCTCGACCGCCGTCAGCCGCAGTGCCGGGATTTCCAGCACGAAATTCAGGTCGACCTTGTCTCCCGTCGCAGCCTTCACGGCTTCCTCCAGCGCCTTGCGGGTGGGGGCCGAGTCGCAGACCAGGCGGATGAAGATCTCGGCGCGCGCCTCGTCGGGGATCACGTTCGGCGCGCGGCCGCCGCGGATTGTGCCGATGTTCAGGGTGCTGGGTCCGAGGACGTCGTCCACCGGCAGCGGCACCTTGCGGACGGCGTGGATGGCGTCCAAGAGGTTTTCGATGGCCGATTCGCCCAGTTCGGGATACGCCGAGTGCGCCATTTTGCCGTGCGCGACGAGTTCGTAGCGCAGCGCGCCCTTGCTCCCGAGCGCTAGTTTGTTCTCGCTGGGCTCTCCGTTGATGATGTACTTCGACCCGCGCGGATTGGCTGCGGCATGGTAGGCCCCTGCGCTGTTGCGCTCCTCGCCGACCACGAACAGCAGCCCGATATTGCGGGTACCGGCTTCGAGCAGGCGCTCGGCCGCGGTCAGCATGGAGGCGATGATGCCCTTGGTGTCGCAGGCTCCCCTGCCCCAGATGAATTCGTCGTCCTCGCGCGACGCGATGAAGGGCGGGACGGTGTCCATGTGGGTGGACAGGGTGACGACGGGCTCGCCGAAACAGGCGAAGACGTTCCAGCGGTTGGGCTCGACCTCGGTTTTCTCCACGCAACCGTCGTAGTCGGCGGCAAGGCGGCGGAGGTAGTCGTACAGGTAGGCACCGACTTCGGCTTCCTCGGGGGTAACTGAGGGGATGTCGATCAGTTCGCGCGTCAGTTGGAAAACGTCCATAGTCTTGTACCTGCTATGGGCGGAGACGCGGAGGGGATGGGGACGCGGGTAGGGCGGGCTGCCCCGTTCGCGGCACAATCCGGTTAGCGCTCCACCCGGGGCTTGCGCCCGGATGACAGTGGCGGGGATTTAACCCTCGCCCCCAACCGACCGGGCCGATCCGCCCGAGCCAGCTTCGGCGGAAGGCTCCTCCCGGACGGGTCCCTTGAATCGAAGGAATTGCCCGCGCCCGGTCTTAGCCGCCGCACCTCTACCAGAAAGATTTAGGATAGCATGGGGGGCGGATCAGGTTTCCGCAGCAGGGATCAGGTCCGTGCGCGAAAAGTCGTTGCCCTTGAAGAGCAGAGGTTCGTTGAGGCGGGCGGCGAGGGCATACGAGCAAGTGTCGAGGATATTCAACTGCGCCGGATGCCCCATTCCCTTGCCGTAGCGACTGTAGGCGTTGATTGCAGTTTCCGCGTCCTCCTCGGTAAAGGGTTCGACTTGGATCTCGAAGGTATCAATGAACAACCGCAGGGCCCTGATACCCGCAACGCCCTTCTCGCGCCGCATGACGATGGACGCCTCCAAGAGGGATGGCGCGCTGATTTTGCTGGAACGTGAATTCTTGATCAACTGGGCATAGACGGCCCAGCCTGGCTCCTCAATCAGTATCGCGACGGGGGCCGAGGAATCGACGACCATTTATTTACGCAGGGAGTCCGTAGCTGTCATACCCAATGATCTCGTCGGCTGTACGCCCGTCCAACCGGGGAAGGGCTTGGCAGGCCTTTACGATTTTCATGCCACGCTGGAACCGTTCCTCGATCTGTTCGGCGGTGAGAGTTCGGGGTTGGGCTGCGGGAAAGTGTTGTTCGATCCACTTGGCAGTGAACTGGGCGACAGGCACGCCTCGGAATTCTGCTTGTCTTTGCAGGGTGCCTTCGAGTGTGGGCGGAAGTTCCAATAGGATCGCCATACGGCAAGTATAGCCCGGCTCGGCAACGCAATCAATGGGGGGCGGGCCAACTTTTGCGGCGTGGGCAGCGGCGTTAACATTCTTCACATAGCTCGGCGGTGCGCTCAGTGCCCGCATGGGTATCCGGGCTATGCTCAAGAGGACATATGATGCTGTTCTGGACAATCCTCGGCATTGTGCTGGCTGCGGCTGCTGGCACGGGTTTGTCCATATTTGTCCTGATTGGCTCGCAGGGCATGAATGACCGGACACCGATTCTTCCGACCATTGCCGCCTATGTGCCCATGCTTGCCATCGCGCACGGACTGGGGGCCGCCTTTGGCCTCATTCCCGTCGCTAGCGCTAAGGGTTATCGTGCCTGGATGTTCGCGGTTTGCGGGTTCGCGGCGGGAGGAGCGCTGGAAGGGCTGCTGTTCCCGATTTGGCTCGTAATGAAGACGGACTCCGAATCTGTTCGGCAGGTCGTGATCTTGGCGTACCTTGGATCGCTGCTCCTGCCCGCGATGGGTGGCATCCTCGGCTTGGTTCTCCTGTCCAGGACCGCCAATCCGCGCGGTGATGGCACCTGAACCCTCGCTCACCAGATGATCGCGTGCCACGCTTGACCACACCCCACCGCATACTACAGAATTGAAGCTCCAACCCGCCCAAACAAGGTCCACGCAGCCCATGAGAAACACCGTCCTCCTCACCCTCACCACCCTCGCCCTCGCGTTGGGACAGGCCCCCGCCTCCCTTCCCGGAGACGGCATCCGGCACCACGACTTCCTTTTCACCAGCCAACTGGACGACGCACTTTTCCTCGTCCGCAACGGAAGCGTCGTCTGGTCGGACCGCGTGCCCGGCGCCCATGGCCATGTCCAGGACGCCGTGATCCTGCCCAATGGCAACTTCGTGCTCGCCTACATGGGGGGCGTCAAGGAGATCGCCCCCGACAAGCAGGTTATCTGGAACTACCCCGCGCCGCCGAAATGCGAGGTCCACACGGCCAAACCCATCGGCCCCGACAAGATCCTGTTTGTCCAGAACTGCGAAAAAGGCACGGCGGACGTCCTGCTGGCCAGCAAGTCGACCGGCAAGGTTGAGCGGCTGTTCGAGATTCCGGTCGGCAAGGTGGACGGCATGCACCTACAAACACGGCGTGCCGTCCTGACCGACGCGGGTACCCTGCTGCTGGCCCGGACGGACCTGAACAAGGTGAGCGAACTGGACAGGTCCGGCAAGGAAGTCTGGTCGGCGGCGGTGGCACGGCCCTGGTCGGTGCAGCGGCTGCGCAACGGGAACACGCTGGTGGCGAGCTTCGACATGTTCGTTCGCGAATTGGACCCGCACGGCAAAACCGTCTGGGAATTCACGCCGAAGGACGCGCCGGACTACGTGCTCCCAAAGTGGTGCGTCGCAACACGGCTGAAGAACGGCAACACGCTGCTCGCCATCAACGCGCCCGCCCCGGCCAACGCCGACGATAGCCGCGCGCCTGTCCAAGCGGTCGAGATTTCGCCGGACAAGCGGATCGTGTGGGCACTGCGTTCGTGGAAGCAACCGGCACTCGGCCCCGGCTGGGTCATCCAGTACTTGGACGAGGCCGCAGAACCGGCAAACGCCCACTTCGGCGACATACGGTGACACCGGATCGAAATTTCTATTTCCTTTAGATTCAACACGGCGTCCCAAAACTTGGGCGGAAACGCTTGCGTCCCGGAGTACTCTCGAAACCGGAAAGGAAGCCTATGTCCGATATCGAACTCCGCCGCCAATTGAACGACGAACTGCGGCCCGTCGGCCTCATCGAAGACGCACTTGTGGATCAAATCCTCTTCGCACTGGTGGCGCTGCGCCAATGCGACACGCTCCGGGAACGCAGCCAGGCGCAGGGCCTGATGCTGCGCGCCACCGCGGAACTGCGCCGCCTGCGGGCGGATCGCGCCAAAGAGCCGCAACCGGCGGAGCCCCGGCCAACGGCCGCGACCACCGAAACCCCGTCCGCCCCTGTCGAAACCACGGTGGTTCCGCGAAGCGCCCCTTGCCCTTGCGGCTCCGGGCTGAAATACAAGCGCTGCCACGGGTGGAACGCCCCGGCCTCGCCGCAGACGGTCAAACGACCCGCGAAAGCCCCGTCGGACCCGTGTCCGCCCGCTATTATCTCCGAGGGCACCCGAACATCGCTGTCACAACTCCCATAGACCCAGTCGAACATACGTTATACTGAACGCTGTGGAAATTCTCGCCGGCTTCGTCATTGCTTTGGCTATTGGACTCACCGGAGTCGGTGCGGGCAGCATCACCGCTCCCATCCTGATTCTGTTCTTCAACCAATCCGCCCCCGACGCCGTCACAACGGCACTGGTTTTTGGCACTGTCGTCAAGCTGGTGGCAACACCGATTTACTTTGCGCGTGGACACGTGAACTTCCGCGTCCTGAAATACTTGGCGCTGGGCGGACTTCCGACGACGGTGGTCGGGAGTTTTCTGCTCGGCCAGTTCGACAAGAAGTCCATGACGCAACCGATTTTGCTGATCGTGGGGATCACGGTGATCATTTCGGCCGGGGGGACTCTCTGGCGGAGCCTTTACAGGGACGGAATCACCTCGAAGCCGGTGAATGTCAAGTGGCTGCCGTGGATCGTGGCACCGATCGGGTTCGAGGTTGGATTTTCGTCAGCCGGGGCGGGGGCGCTCGGATCGGTTGCCCTGATGCGCTTCACAACCCTGCAGCCGGCGGAGGTCGTTGGGACGGACCTGGCGTTCGGACTGCTGCTCTCGATCTTCGCGGGAGGTATCCACGCGAGCATGAGCGGCGTGCCGTGGACGATTCTTGGCCAATTGCTGATTGGCGGCGTTCCGGGGGTTGTCCTGGGAACCCAGTTGACAAAGATTCTGGCACCACGGAAGATGCGCTTGGCGCTGTGCGCGTGGCTGATCTACATTGGCGGGCAAATGTCGTGGCGGGCGTTCGATACCCCGGCGAAGCCGGATGTCAAACCGGTAGCAGTACTCAAGTCCAACTAGCAGCGCTGATCTTCCACCCTGTCGTATCAAAGCAGTTAACGCTATTCCCCTACTAAGGTTGTGTTCCTGATACGATGGAAGACGCTCAAGCCCTTCAGGGCCCATGAAGTCTTCCAAGAAAAGAGGAACGCCGCTCCATGCAAAGTTTGCGTAGGGTCACCCTATTGCTCCTGGCCACAATGTTGTGCGCCAGTTTGGCATTCTCCCAAGCCGTCAACGGCACCATCGTCGGTACCGTCACCGATTCCACCGGAGGCACCATCGCCAACGCGAAGGTCACGCTGACCGAAACCAACACCAAAGTCGCCCGCGTCCGCCAGACCAACGAAAGCGGCGGCTACGGATTCCCCGATCTTCCCCCCGGCACGTACTCGGTTGAGGCCGAAATCACCGGATTCAAGAAGGAGATCAAGACCGGCATCCTGCTGGAAGCCAACACCAGCCCCCGCGTGGATCTGAAACTGGTTCCCGGCGAAGTCAACCAGACCATCGAGGTCTCCGCCAGCGGCGCCATCCTCCAGACCGAGCGCGCCGACACCGGCCGCGTCATCGACGGGCAGATGGTGTCGGAACTGCCCCTCGGCGTCAACCGCAACTTCCAGAGCTTGTTGGACTTGGTCCCCGGAACCTCGGTTGAGACCTTCCAACACTCGCAGGCGTTCAACGCGTCGAGCTCGCTCCAGACCAACGTGAACGGCCAGCCCCGCATGGGCAACAACTACCAGATCGAAGGCATCGACAACAACGAGCGAACCGGTCTGCTGCAGATCCTGATCACCCCGGCCGAGGCCATCCAGCAGGTTTCGGTTTCGACCACCAACCACGACCCCGAACTGGGCCGCGCCACCGGTGCCGTCGCAAACGTGATGATCAAGTCCGGCACCAACAGCTTCCATGGGGCGGCCTACGAGTTCCTCCAGAACAGCGCCCTCGACGCCCGCGCGTTCTTCACTCCGACCGTAGGTCACCTCGCCTACAACCAATTCGGCGGCAACGTCGGTGGTCCTGTGAAGAAGAACAAGCTCTTCTTCTTCGCCAACTATGTACGGAGCGAAGACCACGAGGCCAACACTAACTTGGTGAACATCCCCAGCGTTCCGTTCACACAGGGCGACCTCAGCGGCGATCCGGGCCACCAAGTCTACGACCCCACCACAGGCAAGCTCGACGGCTCCGGCCAAAACCGTGTTCCCTTCCCTGGCAACATCATTCCCCCGAGCCGCATCAACCCGGTTTCGAAGAAGATCCTGAGCTATCTGCCGGCGACCAACCAGCCGTTCTCGCCGACGTCGCAGACCAACGACTACTTCGCGCTGCTGCCGTTCCAGAAGATCACCGACCAGGTCGATTCCAAGATGGACTGGAACCTCAACGACAAGGACCGCATCAGCGGACGCTTCAGCTTCGCCCGTCCCCACAGCTTCCAGGCCCCTATCTTCGGCGATGCCGGCGGACCGGCCCAAGGCGCGTTTGAAGACCGCGCCGTGCAGAAGACGTATTCAACCGGCTTGAATTACAACCGCGTTGTCACGCCGACTCTGGTCACCGAAGTCCGCGTCGGCGTCGCGCACTACCACAACGATGCGTTCCAGTGGGACTACGGCAAGAACGACTCCGACGCTGTCGGCGTTCCTGGCGTCAACCTGGGACCGTTCACCTCCGGCTTCGTTGGTATCAGCATCGGCGGCTACTCCAGCCCCCTGTTCGGCTATTCCGCCAGCCTCCCGTGGGACCGCGCCGAAGCCAACATCGACTTCGTCAACTCATGGACCAAGATCTACAAGAACCACACGATCAAGTTCGGCGTCGACGTCCGCCGTCTGCGCGACGACCTGCTGCAGGACCAGACGTTCAGCCCACGCGGCGTGGTCACTTTCGGCACGCAGCAAACCGCGCTGCAGACCTGCACCGGCGGGGGCACGAATCCGCCGACCGGTTGCTCCGGATCGTCCCAGGGTTTGGCCAATGACATGGCCAGCTTCCTGCTCGACGTTCCCAGCCAGGTTGCCCGCGACGTCAACACCTACTTCCCCGCCCTTCGCCAAACCCAACTGTTTACCTATGTGGCGGACAACTGGCAGGTGACGCCGCGCCTGACCGCGACCATCGGCGTCCGCTGGGAATACTATGGGCCTCCGACCCCGCACTTCGCGGGTGGCTTTTCCAACTACAACCCCAGCAACAACACCCTGGTGATCGCAGGAATCGGCAGCAACCCGATGGACATGGGCCTCCAGAAGCGCTTCAAGTACTTCGCTCCGCGCCTCGGCCTGGCATACCGCTTGGACGAGAAGACGGTCATGCGCGCCGGTCTCGGCATCAGCTACACGCCGTTCCCGGACAACAACTGGGCCTATAACTTCCCGGTCCGCGCCAACAACCAGTACGTCGCGCCGAGCGGTGCCGACAACTATGCTCCCGCGGTGTTGCCGAACGGACAGGCTCCGACCTTCCAGAACGGCTTCCCCGCCCCGGACCCGGTCGTCGTTCCCCAGAACGGCATCATCACCAACCCGAATCCGACCACGGCCCAGAACGTGATCCCGCTGAACTACAAGAACGGGTACATTGAGAGCTGGAACCTCGCGATCCAGCGCCAGTTGCCGCTCAAGTTCAGCATCGACATCGCGTATGTGGGTAGCCACGGCGTGGACACGCCTTCCGCCATCAATCTGAACGCCGGTCAAGTCATCGGGGCAGGCAGCGCCGGACAGCCGTTCTACGCCAAGTACGGCACCACCGCTTCGGTGACGCAGTACTTCGCGGCGTTCTCCTCCTCCTACAACTCGCTGCAGATCAAGTTCGACCGCAAGATGACCAACGGGCTCGCCATCACGACGGCGTTCACGTGGCAGAAGGCGATGGACTTCCAGAGCGGCGACGACGGCGGCCTCACCTTCTACGCCGGCCAGGGCATCGGTCGCAACTACGCGCGCGCCGATTTCGACCGCAAGTACAACTTCATCCAGAGCTACATCTACCAACTCCCGTTCGGCAAGGGCAAGCAGTTCTTCGCCAACAACGTCGGTGGCAAGATCCTCGGCGGATGGCAGCTGACTGGCATCCTTTCCGCCCGCACCGGCACCCCCCTTACCTTCACGGGCAGCAACTCGCTGAACCTCGGCAGCGGCGGCACGGCGACCTTGGACCAGATCGCTCCGGTCCAGGTTCTGGGCGGCATCAACACCGGCAACCCGTGGTTCTCCACGTCGAGCTTCGCGAAGGCCGCAACCAACGTCCAGGGCAGCACGGGACGGAACATCTTCGACGGTCCCGGCCTGTTCTCGCTCAACCTTGGCCTCTCGCGCTGGATCACCATCCGCGAAGGTGTCAAGCTGCAGCTTCGGGCCGATTCGCTCAACTTCACCAACACGCCGCAGTTCTCGAATCCGAATACCGGGTTCGGGTCGAACTTCGGCTTCATCACGGGGACCATCGGGTCCGGCACGGGTGTCAACGGCACCGGTGGCGGCCGTGTGGTCACAGTCGCGGCCAAGATCACGTTCTAGTTTCGCGATCTCGGTAGGCATTCAACAGGGCGCGCTCGGAGGAGACTCCGGCGCGCCCTCTTCTTTTTTGGGGAACACGCGCAAGTCACGCCGCCGGACCCGGCTGGACGGGTGGTTCCTCTGGCCTCTTGCGCCGCGCCCGGCGGCTCTTGCGCTTTTTGTGGGGAAACGGATTGCCATGACAGCCGTCTGTTATGCTGGGAAACGCCAATGCGGCTCTACAGCAACAGCACACGGCCAGCCGCGGCGGAGGGCTGTTACTGGCACTCTGCGGCGCGCACCGCGGCTCGTGTACTGAAAACGCTTCTGTTTGCCGGACTTCTCGCGTTGTCGGCTGTGGGCGTACTCATCGCGCAGAAAGCCTTCCGGGAGTATCCGGGCATCGAGTACGACAACTTCCAACTGCCGCCAGATTACCGGATGAAAGCCGAGTGGACGCGTGCGCGCCTCCGTTATCCAGACATCGTCGGATATCCCTTCAAGTCGCTCGTGATGGACGACGGGCGCGAGTTTCCGGGCTACTGGTCTATGGACTACCCCCGCTCCGACCGGCACCTGCTGGAGGGCGTCCGCCGACTCACCCGCATCGACGCAAAGTCCGTGGAGCAAGTAGTATCGCTCGATGGCTCCGACGACGTCTACAACTGGCCCGTGATGTATGCCGTCGAGGTTGGACACTGGGCACTGCCGGACGACCAAGCGGCGCAATTGCGCGAATACCTCCAACGCGGCGGATTCCTCATGGTGGACGACTTCCACGGTTTCCAGGAATGGGCGCAGTTTGAGGAAAGTCTGCTGCGGGCACTTCCGGGCCGGTCGGTTGTGGACATCCCGAACAATGATCCGGCCTTCCACATTCTCTACGACCTCAACGAGCGATTCCAAGTGCCCGGGGCGCAGTTCTTCGATTCGGGCCTCACTTACGAGAAGGGCCCGACCGGCAAGGATCCCCACTTCAAGGCAGTTTATGACGACAAGGGCCGGATGATCGTCGCCATCTGCCACAACATGGACCTCGGCGACGGCTGGGAGCACTCCGACGAGCCAAGATACCAGGAAAAGTGGGCCGGACTTGCGTACAAGATCGGCATGAACTACTTCATTTACGACCTGACTCACTAGCCATGAAAGTCTTGATTTACGGCGCAACCGGGATGGTCGGGCAAGCTGTGTTACGCGAGTGCCTGCTCGATCCAGAAGTAACATTGGTGTTGACCGTGGGGCGCTCCGCCAGTGGCAGATCGCATCCCAAGCTGGCAGAATTAGTACAGCCCGACCTATCGAATTATCCACACAGTTCTCAAGAATTGCGCGGATTCGACGCGTGCTTTTTCTGCCTAGGGGTCTCGTCGGGGGACGTTACGGAGGCTCAATATGTCCGGTTAACGTACGACCTAACCGTGGCGGTTGCGGAGTTATTGGCCTCATTGAACCCCAACATGACATTCGTGTATGTCTCGGGAACGGGTACGGACAGCTCCGAACGCGGCAGGGTGATGTGGGCCCGCGTGAAGGGCAAGACCGAGAATGCGATTGCGCGGCTATTCCCGAAGGCCTACATGTTCCGGCCTGGAGCGATTGAGCCGATGCATGGCGAAGTCTCCAAGACCAAGGCGTACCGACTTATCTACAAGTTCGCCAAGCCTGTTCTTTCGATTTTGCGACGGGCTGCGCCGCAGTGGGTGATTGGCACGGAGGACGTGGGACGCGCCATGATACAGGTCGCGAAAAAGGGCTGGCCGAAGCGGATTCTGGAGAACACCGACATACGGGACTGCGCGCGGGCCTGGGCCTCTAAGTAGTACTGCCCGGTAGTGTACAATGCCTCAGAGGATCACAATCAAATGCCAACAACACCTCCCGCAGGTACACCGACTCCTGCAGGTACACCGACTCCCGCAAGCACGCCATTGCTAATCAGCTTGGACACGGTTAGCGCCGAGATCAAGTTCATCGCAAACTACATGGACGACCTCGTCGGAAAATCCCCTTCCGCAGATGAAAGGAAAAGGCTCAGGGATCTTCTTGCACAGGCACAGATTGATTTTGCCAGCGCTGTGGCAGCCACCCTCACGCGGCTCGGGCAAAACCCGTTTATCGGCGAGTAGGCTTATTGCCGAGTTGGAGTGCTGCTGGAACGGCTCGCGATTGCCTTGGCCACCCGTTGCATCTCCGGCGAGTTCCACAAGGCCTGGAGGTCCGGGTCGTCGCGGATCTGGTTGAGGCTGGCCGCCGTGGTCAAGCCGGATTCGATCGCGCGCACAGCCTCGGCCCGCTGTCCGGTTAGTTCATAAACCAGCGCAATCCGACTTGTCCGAGCCTTTCTAGCCGCCTCCGGGATCTTGGAGATTTCCGACACCGCGCCAGCCTTGTCCCCAAGCCTGGCGCGGTACTCGGCCAGACTGGCGCGCGTCTCATAGTTGCTCGGCATTGCCGCGAGGTATTTCACGGTAAGGTCAAGCGCGCGTTTCAGGGCGATTGTCGATTTCTGTCCGCTTCCGGGCAACCACTTGTAGTAGATTCCTAGGTTTCCCCACACGTCGGCGTTGCTGGAATCGAGGTCGATGGCTGCCTCCAGTGCCGCCACGGCCTCCGCATACAGGTGCTGGTAGAACAGTGCGGCACCCATACCTCCATATATCGTGGGATCGGACTTGATCCGCAGGGCCTTCTGGTACTGGATGACGGCCTCGCGGTAACGGCCCTGCATGGTGAGGATGCCGCCCAAATTGCGGTAGACCACGTCGTTGTCGGGCGTCAGCATGGCTGCCTTGTTCAGCTCTTCCTCGGCCTCGGCGTACTGGCCCCACTCGTAGTAGAACAGGCCGAACCGCAGGTGCCCGAACCAATCCGTCGGCCGAGACTCGGTGGATTTCCGGTATGATTCCCGCGCTTGGTCGAAACGGCCCATGTTGCTGTACAATCGGGCCAGTTCCCGCGGCGCCTCGGCATTGGACGGGCTGATGGCAATCGCGGCTTGCAACTCGCGGATCGCGTCCTCCTCGCGGGCCGCGCTGGAATAGACAGTGCCCAAGACGGTGTGGACGATGGACAGCGAGGGGTCAAGTTGGACGGCATGCTCGGCATTCGTGACAGCCTCCAACGACCACTTCTTGTCTCCGGTGGCGCGGGCCTTGCGGTAGGCGGCTTCGCCCAATGCGGCCCACGCAAGCGCGTACTTGGGGTCCTCGCGAACAGCCTGTCGAAGCAGTACCATCGCCTTGTCCACATTTCCCGAAACATCATAGCGTCCCAGGAGGCCCCTTGCTTGCAGATAGAGCGAATAGGCGGCGGGCGCGGTCGAGTCGCCTGCCCTCACGGTTGTCTGCGAGGTTGGGGTGAGATCCAGATGCAGCAACTTGGAAATGCTGGAGACGGCACGATCACGGGACGAAATCGGATCCGCCGGATCGAAGACGAAGGATTCGTCGGCCGATTGGTGCCCGGTGGCGGTATCGACAATGCGAATGACGAAGTCGACTTTGCCGTCGGAACCGCCTGCGGACTTCGCGTCGCCCGTGATCGCCACGTTGACGCCATAGGTCCTGCGGGCGTCCTGGGGGTTGGCGATCTTGCGCCTGCGGATTTCCTCGGCAGGGACGACCAGGTACTTGCCCGCCGTGATCTCGGTCAACGCGGAGGTCATCACGTCCACGAAGCCGTCGGCGACGGATCTGGTGGCATCGCCACTGGCGGATCCGCCACCCACGGCGAAGGGCAATATGGCGACTTGACCTTCCCCCGAAACAGGCCCCGATTGGACGGCAACTGCTTCTCCCGTCACTACGGACTTTCGGCCCGAGTACCATTTATAAGCCCCGAAGAAAACAACCGACAGGACCACGGCTCCGGCCACCAAGAGCCAGATCCAGTTCGACTTCGACTTCGGCGAAGCCGGTGCCTTCTGCTGAGCACGGGCGAATGCCACCGTTTGGGTAACGTCGGACATCGATGGCGACATGCCAGCGGCGCTGCCGGCGAACAACCGAAGTTCGGCGGCGAACTGCCGGCAACTCTGCCACCGGTCCTGCGGGCGTTTGGCGACCGCTTTGGCAACGATTGCGGCAAGTTCCGGGGACACTGCGGGTCGGAGGCCATGGAGGTTCGGAGCCTCGTCGTTCAGGATCGCGTGCGCCATCGCACCCGCATGTTCGCGCCGGAATGGCACGCGTCCGGCCAGCATCTCGAACAACAGGACACCAAGAGACCAAATGTCCGTCCGCGAATCGATGGCCCCACCCGTCACTTGCTCGGGAGACATGTAGGACGGAGTACCGACGGTTCCACCTTCCACCGTCAGCCGGGTCGTGTCCGGACGCAACGCGAGTCCAAAATCCATCACGGACACGCGCCCGCCATCGTCCACCATGACGTTGCTGCTCTTGATATCACGGTGCACGATGCCAATGTCGTGGGCGGCTTGCAGCCCGTTGGCGATCTGGATCGCGATCGCAACCGCTTCCTCGATTGGAAGGGGCCCCGCCGATATCTTGCGGGCCAGGGTCTGCCCGTCGAGGTAGGCCATGGCGATGAACAACTGGCCGGCGTCCTCGTCGATGTCGTAAATCGCGCAGATGTTGGGATGCCGAACGGCTGCGGCAGCCCGCGCCTCGTTGAGGAAACGTTGTTTGTCCTGCTCCGAGATCGATTCACCCGGCAGGAATTTCAGCGCAACCGGGCGGTGGAGGCGCAGGTCCTCCGCACGGTACACCACGCCCATGCCACCGCGGCCAAGTTGGCCGTCGATCCGATACCGCGATATTGTGTCCCCGACCTGCAAGCGTTCCTATCTCCCGACTAACGGCGCCTACGGTCCAACTTCTGGGTGAGGAGAATGCGGGTGCTGGTCTTCAGTGTCTCCCCGACAAACCCTTTCACGCGGATCATACCTGGGGGCGTGCCGTCAGGATGGAACGGCACACTGATGACTTCCGTACGGATGGGTGTGCCCGCGTGTTGCTCTCCGAGGGTGGGCGTGAGTTCGCTGACGGGCACAACCACCACGGGGTCGGGATCGTGGTCGAGGAAAAAGCGTGCCGTTTCCAAGCCGACCGCACCCAGTGTCACCTGGATGTTGGTGTCCATTTGGAGGGGATTCGAAGCCTCGACGCGGTAAGGCTGCATTGCTGCCATGGCCTTGCAGGCGTCTAGAATGGTTTTGCTGATGGGTCCGGGTCCGAGGGACTGGAGGAAATCGGATTGCGCGCGGGGCTTTGAGACCGTCACGCCCACCCCCAGATCCTCGATTGCCTGGAGGTTGTTTGCATTTACGCGCGAGGATCGCAGGAACGCGAAGCTCATGGCGGGTCCCGGATGGGGCAAAGGTGCCAGCCCGAGGCCGGAGTCCGCCGGGAGATTATTGACCATGTCGGCATGGCTCCAGGCATGGGCACCGCCACCACCCGTGACCGGATCGCTGGACACAATCGGACCGATCCCGTGGTCGGCGAAGCCGCCTGCGAAGATATCCGCCGCGCTATAGGTCACCGCGTCCACCAGAAGGGTCACGGGGCCCTGGTAGACCTGAAAGGGCAGCCTCGCCGGTGGTGTCAACGGATTCGGCGGCGTCAGCGAACCCGTCGAGATATTGTTGCTGCGAACGTCGTCCTGGAAGACCTGGAGGTCGCCGGTTACGTTGGTCCGGGCGAGCATGTCGCGGACTTCCGGCGAATTGGCCATGTGGAAGTTCGCGGGGGTAATCCGCACGGGCGTCAGCATTTGAAGCATTAGTTCGGCAGTGATGATATCCCCGCCGGTGTTGCCGCGGATGTCGATGATGAGTCCGTCCGGCGCGTTGGGCTGGATCAGCCGGAGGATGCGTTCAAATTCGTTGGGCAGGTCCACCGAGACGTCCTCGGAAGCCGAACGGTTGAAGGACTTGATCGCGACGTAGCCGAAGCGCTTGTTGAATCCGAGATCGACCCGGAAGTTTGCCGGGTCGAATTGGTCCTGTGCCGCCGGCCCGAACGTCCACTGGAATCGGAAAATTTCCGGAAAGAACGAAACGTTCTCGGCAGACGGGAGGGGGGCGGCGAACGAACGCCGGTAGAACATCTGAGACGCCAGGTAGGAATAGCTCCAGTCGGGACTGCCCATTGAGGAACGGTACTGGGTCGAAGTGTTTCCTTTGGTCCCCCCAGTTTCGGACGGAAGGTCCACGACGAGTGACTTCGACTTTGCGACACCCCAACGCACGGTTACAAACTTCGTCTCGGGACTGGCGGGGGCAACAAAGGCGAACGTCTCGGTGTCGCTGTCGAACGGAGGCACCCATTTTCGTGTCCCATAGGTTGCCATCGGCCGGATGGTCAAGGCCATGATGCCGCGATGGAGGTTTGCCGGGCCGTTCGCGCCGGGCGTCAAGCCGACGGCCTGGTCGAGGATCGACTGGAAGCTGGTGTTGCCGTCCGGTGCCACAAGCTTGACTCCCTGCACAAAATCCGGATTGTCAATGCCGCCCATGACCGATGTGACGACGAAATGCGGGGCGTGGGGGAATTCCGTGTCTTCGTAGTACCCCACACGGAAAGGCAGGAAGGCCACTGCCCCGCGGAAGAAGGGCGGGCGCACGTAGGCCGTATGGAGGTCGTGGACCGAGGCGAAAGCCTCCACCATCCGGGTATGGAACTCGACTTCGTCCATCGGCGGGGGATTCCGGGACACTTCGTCCAGCAGTTGCTTCAGCATGCCGACGGGATCGGGTCGAGGTCCGTACTTGTCGCCAAGATTCTCCTTGAAGGGGAGATGCGGATAGAGCTTGCTAAACACCACAATGGCCTGCTCCACAACCTGCGGCCACTGGGCCGGGGGCAGAATGCCCGGATTCTGGATTGGGTCCAAGGCGGCTGCCATGAAATCGGACAAGGACTGGACTGTGAGATCAGGCAATCCCAGCGCGTCCCTGGAATCCAACAGTGCCTGCCAAGGCGGATATATGCTCGCGTCCACGTGACCTTTCCTCCTGTGTCCAGTTACTAGATTAGTTTATGCATGTTAGCGGTAAACATTCCGCAGCTACAATGGAGCTAGCGGTCAACATGCGCAGGTACGGATTCGTATACAACCGCAAGGCCGGGACCTCCGACCGCACCGCGCTGATCGAGAACGCGATAGCCCGGCTCCGCGCGCAACGATTCGAGGTGGCAACCTTCCCCTGTGACGGCAATCCGCGGCCTTGCGCCGAGGAGGCTGTCCGGAAGAACTGCGATGTCGTGGTGGCGGGCGGCGGCGACGGGACGGTCAACGCCGTCGCGGGCGTCCTGCATGGAACCGACCGCCAGCTTGGCGTCCTTCCCTTGGGAACGCTGAACCACTTTGCGCGGGATCTGGGAATCCTCACCATGGCGGATGCCGAGAACGCCTTGGAATTCGGCCCGGTCAGGCTGGTGGATGCCGGATTCGTCAACGGCCACATCTTTCTGAACAATTCAGGGATCGGAGCCTATCCCGCGATGGTACGGGAGCGTGAACGCGTGCGCCGGATCGGGATCCCCAAGTGGCCGGCGTTCGTGCACGCCTGCCTCCGCACGTTGTTCCGGATGCCTTTCCAAAGGCTCAAGATCGAGGCGGACGGGCGGTCGGTGTCGCGCACCACGCCGTTTGTTTTTGTCGGGAACAACCTCTACTCACTGGACGGGAGGAAGCCGGGCACGAGGCAAAGGCTGGACGAAGGTCTATTGGGCGTCTGCACGGCGTCGCACGTCGGTCGTTTCGGCATCATGCGGTTGGCGTTCAGAGCCCTGATGGGCACCATCCGGGAGGACCGCGATTTCATAGCCTTCTCGGCAGTCCATCTCACGCTGACCCGCAAGCGCCCGTTCAACGTTTCGCTCGACGGCGAGGTGCTGAGAATGAAAGGCCCGCTGCATTATTCGATCCAGAGGCGGGCGTTGCGCGTTCTGGTCCCACCGGCACTCAAATGACGCGCACGATCGTCCATCTTTCCGACCTGCACTTCGGCGCAATCCATGAGGAGACGCTGGCACCATTGGTGCGGGTGGTGCGCGAACTGAAGCCGGACTTGTTGGCGGTGTCCGGCGACCTTACGCAACGTGCCCGGACATCCCAGTTCTTGGAGGCGAGGGAGTTTCTGGACCGGCTGCCCTTCCCCCTCATCGTTGTGCCCGGCAACCATGACGTGCCTGCCATCGGGAATCCGTGGCGACGGTTTGTAGGCAGTTGGAGCCGGTTCCGTACCCACATCCATCCCGAGACGGAGCAGACTTATTCGGACGAAATGATGGCGGCCATCGGCCTCAACACGGCCCGGGCCATGGCGTTCAAGGGGGGGCGGATCAATCCCGTACAGATGGAGAAGGCCCGTCAGTTCTTCCACGAATGCGGCCCTGAGCGGCTGAAGGTTCTGGTGGTTCACCATCCGCTGGATATTCCGCACATTTGGCCCGGCGTGTCGGCCGGGCGGGCGAGGAAAGCGTTACGTGCCTGGGAAGATTGCGGCGTCGACATGATTCTGGCTGGACACGAGCACCGCGCGTTCGCCGGAAGCGCGCACATGCTGCGGATCGGCAACCACGACGCGGTGGTGGTGCAGGCGGGGACGGCGACGTCGAGCAGGACCCGCGGCGAGGCGAATTCGTTCAACGTGATCAGGGTGACGCCGGGCGAGATTCAGGTGGAACGCAGGACTTGGATTGAGGGGGCCTTCGCGCCGACGCATTCCGACAGTTTTCCGCGCGGAGGTTGAATGGTGCACATTTCGGTTCCCGAACAAACGCTCCCTCGCGGTCGCGGCTCGGCTGGATTGCACCGCAAGCGAGTGTTTGTTCGATCCCGATTAGCGCCAGACCGTCATGATCAGGCCGCCAGACAGAATCAGGGCTCCGCCGACCAGGATCGGCATCGTGATGCGATCGCCGAAGACGAAATAGCCCAGCGCCTGCGCGACCACGAAAAACAGCACGACGTACACGCCCAGCAGACTGCCGAACGACCATGGCGGCCGGTTTACAAGCCATCCGTACGAAAACAGGACGATGGCCCCAAGCAAATAGAGTCCGCCGCGAGTTGCCGCGGAGCCCGCATGCATGCCTTTTCGCATCAGTGCGTCGCCGCCCGCTTCGAGCAGGGCACAGACCAGCAAGATGCCGAAGGTCGCCCACTTCCCCATGGTTTCGGTCATCCTTTCGCCACCGGATACTGCAGGGATTCCATGAGCCACTCCCCGTTTTCCGCCACCGCCGACCGTAGATTCTCCACCAACCCCTCCCGGTGTTCATACAGCCGGTGCGGTTCCCGCCGACCGTGCTTTTCGAGCAACGCCTTCACAAGGAACGGCATCACCATGGAATAGTCGCACGGCAGGCTTTCCGTCGAATTCAGGTAGGTGTCCTTGTCGACCTTGCCCCAAGTCACAGCTTCGGCCGGCGGACAGGAGGACAGCGACCCGTCGGTCACCGGCGCAGTCGTGATTTGGACGTCGAACTCGTAACCCCGCACATCCGGCAGGCCGAGTATTTGGCCCAATGCAGGCTCCGGCTGCAGGTTGAAGTTTTTCGGAACACCGCCACCCAGGATGAGGGTCGCGATCGACTTCGCCTCGCTGGAGAACAGGCCCCAGAAGTGGTAGGCGCAGGCTTCGAAGACCTCGGCGTGCAGGTCCAACTCGAAAGCGTAGTCGGGGATCAGCCCGGCCTGTTTCATGGCCCAGAGCTTTACCGAGTTCAGGAAGACGCTGCCATCGGACGGCGCTCCGACGAAGACCGGGATGCCAAGCCTGGAACAGGTTGACAGCAGACCAGGCTGCACGCCATTGGCCTTCTCCTGCGCCCCGTAGTACAGCCCCAGCCGGTTCCGCAACTCGGTGCCCGTCATTTTCTTCTGGAATTCCGGTCGACGGAGCATCGCGGCAAGGAACTTGTCCTGATCGAGCAGTACGTCCTCGTCGAAACCCATGTCGGTGACGCGGATGACCTTTTCTTCGAGCAAGGCCGCGTCGTCACCGAAGATGGGCACTTCGTAGACCGTGTTGAGGATATGGGCGTTGAGACTGCGGTGGCCGTCGTGGTAGCAAACGGCGTCGGTGGTGGAGATGTACGCAACCCAACCGGTTTCCAGAAGCGGTATCAGCCAGGATTGGTGCTGGCCCGAGACGGTCACCGGACCCGCGATCGACAGTGTGATCGGGCATCCCATGCCGATCGCGCGGTCCAGGATGGTGTAAACGCGGCGGAGGATGGCACCTCCGAAAGCCGGGAGGCAGTGTTCGAAGATTTCGTGGACTGAATTTACTTCGTCGACCCGGCGGACACGCACGGGCCGTCGTTGGTCACGGGGCATTGCTTCAATTTTCGCATTCGTCTGGAGTTGTGGCGGCTATTGACCGAACTGGCGGAGGTGGTGGTCGAGATGGAGGTAGCCCCAGCGGAGCCAGTCGCGTTGCGACATGCGCCCGAAGATGGGGTGGGTGACACCTGCAAAGTCGGCTTTAACGAAACGGTCGATCAGTTGGAGGAGTTGGAGGCGGTCCCGCTCGAAGTCGACGGGCTTGGTGCCGCCCACGCCCTGCTCCATTTCGGGTCGTGTGGGCACCCCCGGCGGCCATTTCAACGGCAGATAGAGACCGCCGAACTTCATGATGCTGCGGCTGAACCAGTTGCTGATGTCGCTGGCGTGCTTCTCGCCAAGGGCCAGTAGGAAGGCGTCGGACAGGTGGCAGATCGCGCCTGCGGCCGACATTTTGCCCCAGAGGCGTTTGGAATCCGGGCGGAGGGCGGCCAGTCGTTGTCGGACTTCGTTGGTGACTGCGGGTTGTTCCAGTGATTTCATCTCGAAAAGCCTATTGGACGCGCACTGCCGATTCGTGGTGACGCGGCGCGGTCGGAGAGGTTTTGTGCCGTCAGTTGTTCCCGGACCACGCGACCGATGTTGTCACACATGGATTCGCCAACCATGTCCCCGTACTTGTCAAAGGGAAGTTCGTTGCGACTCTCTGCCTGAGCACAGGATCCGTGGCAGCCGGTGCAGTTCTTTGCGAAGGGGTCCTGGGAGAAGCTGAGGGCTGCAGTTAGTAGAAGGAGGGCGATGGCGCGCAAGCTGGGTACCGAGAAAATGATACCCCACTGGGTGTGGACATGGCCGGTTCGCGGCGCGATTGGGGCCACGGCTGGCGGATTTTGGGCGCACGGATGGTGTAGCGGGGTGCCTTGGGGTCGGGATTTTGGGGTTTTGGTTGGCATGGAGTTACTTTCGGCGTCTGGCGAGGCGGGCTTGGCGCTTTTGCCAGCGGACGGAACGGGCTTTGGGGGCGTCGGCAATGGGGTTGGCGGGGTGGGGCTCGGGTTCGTTTGGTAAAGAGTGATGTTGGGTTGGGGGCGGTGCCTCGGCGTCGGTTGGGATTTGGGGACCGCGTGCTGACGGGCCTGAGAAATAATCGGTTTTCTGAAACGCGCATGGTTACCCACGTGGGTGGAATTGCGTGATCTGAAGAAATTCACACGCGGTTTGATTTCGGCGGCGCGGCAGGCGTTCGTTGCGGTTCCGACGGCCGCTGAGGCCTGGAATGGCCCCAGGGCAGTATTTGAGCCTGATTTAGGGCCTATTCGCTTGGCACTGCCATCCGGGTGTCCAGATTACGCGGCTCCAGACGTCGGCGTTGTAGGCCAATGCCAGCCAGAGCGCCTCCATGCCCGCCTTACGCAGTCCCCGCACCGAAAACCGCCGCCACTTCCAGTTGCCCTTCCATCGCATGTGCGGTGTTTCGGCGACGACGCTCCTCTTTTTGTACAGTTCCTGCTTTTCCGGTGTTTCCATCCGCCTGACGAACTCCCGCATCGGCTCACTTTCCAGAACCCTCTCGATCTGGCGCGGCATTCCCGGCTTCAGGTGTCCCCGGCACAGTGGTGCTTTCTCGCGTGCCGCGCATTGTCCGGCTCCCGCGCTGTACACTTCGCACATCTGCCCGTGGTGCTTCCGCGTCGTCACTTTCTCCATGATCCGGCCCGTCGGGCATACGAAAATCCCACGTTCCCCGTCCCACTGAAACATGGACGGCCCATATGCCGGATCGATCCCGTTGCGCGCCAGCGCACCGGCCTCGCGGGCCCCGCCGTCCTTTAGCGGCGCGACCAGTTCAATCTCCCTTTCCGCCATTCCTTCCACATTCCCGCGGCTGCCGGTCCGCCCGCCGGCGGCGACCCGATGACACGCCGACAACTGATCCTGGAGTCGATCCCGATCCAGAAACGGTTCTTCGCGCTGGCACAACGGAACCTGGACAGCGGCGACAACGATGTCAGGAACCTGGCGCGCGCGTTGTTCGAGCATAACGAAAGATTCT
>CAIVPR010000100.1 GCA_903907865.1 uncultured Acidobacteriia bacterium | reverse complement strand
GCGCCAGCCCTGGTTACCGGCCGAACTGCGGCCGGAAAGGTACAGGGGCTCCGCCCCTGCGACCCCGTTCGGGAAAAAACCGGAAATACCCCTTGACACAGGGGGGCCTTCTCATGGAAGCCGCGACCGCGAGGGAGCGTTTATTCGGGGAACCGAAAATGCGCCAATTGCCCGGCTAGAGCATTTTCCAAACAACTCTGGACCGTGTTGCAACTCATACCGAGCCGCGCGCGGCTCGGTCAAGGAAGCTGGCTCGCTGTTCGGCCTGGTCCTCCAGTAATTGCGAAAATGCCTAATTGCCGCTTCGAGGGTGATGACGTCGCCCTCGTCGGCTACCCTACGTTTCAGGGCTGAACTGGTGCCTGCTCCGTCCGCAGCGCTTGTATCTCTGGGGTAGACGGGGCGGGCAACTCGGCCAGGCGATCGCGGACCCATTCGACTAATCTCCGGGTTTCGGGGTCGGAGGACGGATTCGCCGGATCCGGTTCAGCGACCTCGAGTGCTTCCCGATAGAGCCGACGGGCCGCATCGGTGTCTGATTCGGTACTTGCGAGGCGCTGCAGACTGAGTGCCAAGTCGTAACGGAATTGGCGGTTTTCCGGCTCCAGCGCGGCCAGCTTCGTGGCGATGGCGAGTGACTGTGCGTAGCCGTCCCGCGCCCGCGCCGCGTCGACGGGAGTGTCGAGGTCCGCCAGCCTGTTGTAGGAAACGGAGAGGTCGCGCAGGAACGTGGTGTTTTCCGGCTCCAGCGCGGCCAGCTTCTCGGCGATGGCGAGTGACTGTGCGTAGCCCTCCCTTGCCCGCGCCGCGTCGACGGGAGTGTCGAGGTCCGCCAGCCTTTCGTAGGAGATGGAGAGGTCGCGCAGGAACGTAGTGTTTTCCGGCTCCAGCGCGGCCAGCTTCTCAGCGATGGCGAGCGACTGCGCGTAGCCGCCCCGCGCCCGCGCCGCGTCGACGGGCCTGTCGAGGTCTGCCAGCCGGTCGTAGGAAATGCTGAGGTCGCGCAGGAACGTGGTATTTTCCGGCTTCAGCGAGGCCAGCTTCGTGGCGATGGCGAGCGACTGCGCATAGCCTTCGCGCGCCCGCGCCGCGTCGACGGGCCTGTCGAGGTCCGCCAGCCGGTCGTAGGAAATGGAGAGGTCGCGCAGGAACGTGGTGTTTTCCGGCTCCAGCGCGGCCAGCTTGACACGGATGGCGAGCGACTGCGCGTAGCCGTCCCGCGCCCGCGCCGCGTCGACGGGAGTGTCGAGGTCCGCCAGCCTGTTGTAAGAAATGGAGAGGTCGCGCAGAAACGTGGCGTTTTCCGGTTCCAGCGCGGCCAGCTTCGTGGCGATGGCAAGCGACTGTGCGTAGCCTTCCCGCGCCCGCGCTGCGTCGATGGGCCGGTCGAGGTCCGCCAGCCTTTCGTAGAAAATGGAGAGGTCGCGCAGGAACGTGGTGTTTTCCGGCTCCAGCGCGGCGAGCTTCACGGCTAGCTCCGACGCGGACCCATACGCGGCGCGTGCGGCCGGAATTCGCCGCGCCCTCTCGTGCACATCGCCAATTTGCATCATCGTTCGGCACGCGTCGCGAAAGGGCTCTGCCTCAAAAGCCGCCACCAACGAGGCTTCCGGCTCGCCGGTCAACGCCCGAACTTCCTCGAAGGCGCTGACCGCCTCGCGCCCCAATCCCGCTTCCAAGAATGCCGCAATTGCCGGTCCGGCGAGTTCCACCCAAACGCGGACCACATCCGGCTCCGGCCGCGAGGCCGCTCGGATGGCACGCGCCAGCAGGCCTTTGGCGCGGTCCAGGGCACCCGCGACAGGTTTGACCGCGACCGCTTCGACTTGGCGCGGCGGACCGGGTGTTGGCAGTTCCGCTTCAACATGCTCCCCAACCTCATCCAGGTGCTGGCGAAAAAGGAAGAACCGGCCCAAATCCGGCATGCCGCGCAGGAAGCGCGCGGCGGCGTCGGGGGTGAACCACCAGATCTGGCTGCCGGGGTGGTTGGTGACGTGTTCACGGGAGAAGTTGAACCAGTAACGGGCGAGGGCGCTTTCCTTTGCCCGTGCCTCGTCGTTCACGACGCCGCCGAACAGCAGCAACTCCTGGTCGGTCAGGATCAGGACGTCGCAGTGCGACTTCGCCAGTTCGTCCACCATGCGCTTGGTGTCGAATTCCCCGCAACGGAGGATCTCCGCAGTCAGGCCCTTCGCACTGATCGAGGCCTGAAGTTCCCGGATGGTGCGTTCGCGGGCGGCGTGCGACTTGTAGGTCACCAGCGCCAGTCCGTGCCGTGCTTCGGCGGCCCAGTCGGCCAGGGAGCGGACGATCCACTCGCGCGATCCGGGGTTCATTTGGCCCGGGGCTTGATGGCGTCCAGCCCGCCGCCCTTGTAGTGAAAGGTCTCGTCAAGGCCGTCGAGTTGTTCGCGCAGGATCTCGATGGCCATGGGGTGGACGCCGTACCGGCCGCGGCCGTTGAAGTAGAGGACGGCGCGGCGGCGGAGGAGGTGGTAGAGGACGCTGCTCGGGACGTCGGCGTCGGGGGAATCCTCGTAGATGGCGCGGAGCTTGGCGCGTTTGTCGGGCCAGGGAGCGTCGTCGGGATCGTCGGGATCGACGCCCATTTCGTTGCGGAACATGCTGAACTGCTCCAGCACGACCCCCTCGGCGTCGTTGAAGAGGATGCGCGCGGGGGTGTCGGGAAAGTCCTCGTTCCGGTAGCGGGCGCGCTCGGCGGAAAGGACGATCATGCTGAACAGCCAACTGAGGTCGCCGCCGGAAGCGCGGATGACGAGGTTGAGGGCGTCGTCGTCAAAGAGCGCGGGGTCTGCGCGCATTCCAACCAGTCTCCGGAGTGCCCCGCAGCCATCAGGGTCGGCCTCGTGCGCCGCAGTGCAAACCGGGATATCGTAGATCGGGTATTGGTTCTGGCGGCGGAAGGGCAGCGCGCCCCGGTGGGCGTTGACGAAGGGAACGGGCAGGGTGAAAAGGAGGTTCAGTTGGAGGTCGCGGAATACGCCGCCAAACTCGATAAAGGTGTCGGCCAGGCGACCGCGCGAAACCTGTTCCCGGTCGAAGTTTTCGCCTACCACCAAGAATTCGAACTCCGGGAGATGGACCTTTATTGCCGCGATGTAGCGGTCGAGGGCACGGCCAAGCTCGGACAGGCTCTCCGGCTTCTGGAGGACGTCGGTCCTGCGTTGTCCCTCGATCCGCACCGAGGCCTTGGCAAGGCCGAAGAACGAACCCTCCACCGTGCCGCCTTTGGTCACAGTGTCTTGGATCTTGGCTTGGAGTACGGAGAAAAAGGGTGCGAGGGCCTGCTGCAGATCCCGGTGCATAGTGCCTGCCTCGTTAAAGGCGCGGCCCAGTTCCCGGCACTTGGCCTCGCAAGCCTCGATCAGATTGGCGATTGTCACCAAGAGGACATCGACGACGGTGAAAGAGCGGGGGTTGAGGTCTGTGACGGCGTCAACGACGACGGAGACGAATTTGGAGCGGATCTCCTGGGAAGCAAGAAGGCGGATGATCTCGGTGGATTTTCCGGTGCCGCGGTTTCCGTAGAGGACACCTTTGAAGTAGAAGGCATCCTCGGCTCCGGCCAGGAGGTGGCCGGACATGCGGCGGACGAGGTCGGTACCCCGGCAGATACTAAGTGCGTCGGAGTAGAACTCGGCCAATTCGGAGGCGTCGAGGGGTTCGGGGAAGAAGGCGCGCGAAAAACGACGCAACGTGACCGCGCGTTCGACCGGGACTCTACGTTCGATTGCCATCCGAGTCCAGTTTAGCGCTCCCATCCCAAGCAATGCTATTCTGCGGGGAACCGGGAGGTTCCCACAGTGATCCGACGCTTCTTCCTTCTCCTTCTTACCGCCGTTGCCTGCTATGCCGCCGCGTCCCCCGAGGCCGTCCGCTGGCAGCGCCACGCCGCCGCCACCACCATCACCCGCGACGACTGGGGCATCGCCCACATCCACGGCAAAACCGACGCCGACGCCGTTTTCGGCGCGATTTACACCCAGGCCGAGGACGATTTCAACCGCATCGAGACCAACTACCTCACCGCGCTGGGTCGCCAGGCCGAGGCCGAGGGGGAGTCGAAGATCTTCGACGACCTGCGGGCGCGCCTATATGTCAACGACGCCAAGCTGCGGCGGCTATACGGCGAGAGTCCCGCCTGGCTGCGGACCCTGATGGACGCCTGGGCGGACGGCCTGAACTTCTATCTCTCGAAGCATCCGGCCACCAAGCCCAAGGTCCTACGGCATTTCGAGCCGTGGATGGCGCTCAGTTTCACCGAAGGCAGCATCGGCGGCGACATCGAGAAGGCCAACCTGCGCCAGTTGGAGGCGTTCTACGGCAAGCCCATGGCTGGTCTCGTGACGCCGCCCGAAGTCGAAACGGGCGACCGCGAACCACGGGGATCGAACGGCATCGCCATCGCGCCTTCAAACACCACCGGCGGCCATGCGCTGCTGATGATCAATCCGCACACCACGTTCTTCTTCCGCTCCGAGCTGCAAATGACCAGCAACGAGGGGCTGAATGCCTACGGGGCCAGCACTTGGGGCCAATTCTTCATCTACCAGGGCTTCAACGCCAAGGCCGGATGGATGCATACCTCGTCGGCGGTGGACGCCATCGACGAGTTCCTGGAAACGGTCGAGAAGCGCGGCGAAGGGTACGTTTACAAATACGGGACCGAGTGGCGGCCTGTGGAAACGTCGGAGGTAGTCGTATCGTACAGAGCCGGCACCGGGCTGGCGCAACGGAAATTCACCGTCTACAGCACCCACCACGGACCAATCGTGCGCTCGGAAGGCGGGAAATGGGTGGCCTTCAAGATCATGGACGAGCCCATCAAGGCGCTGACCCAGTCGTACACGCGGACCAAGGCGACCGACTACAAATCGTTCCGGGCCACCATGGAGCTCAAAGCCGACTCGTCCAACAACACCATCTTTGCGGATTCGGCGGGCGAGATCGCCTATTTCCACGGCAACTACATCCCGCGGCGCGATGTCCGGTTCGATTACACGAAGCCGGTGGACGGGTCGGACCCCGCAACGGACTGGAAGGGCCTGCTGGCGGTGGACGAGGCCCCCAACCTGTTGAATCCAAAGAGCGGATGGCTCTACAACTCGAACAACTGGCCGTGGTCGGCGGCGGGCGCGAGCAGTCTGAGGCAGGAAGATTATCCAAAGTATGTGGACAACGGGCGCGAGTCGGCACGGGGTCTGCACGCGGTGCGGGTATTGAAGGACCGCAAGGATTTCACGCTCGAGGGCCTTCTATCGGCGGCCTACGACAGCTATCTGACGTGGTTCGACAAGCCTCTACCCACGCTCTTGAAGGCTTGGGACGGGTTGCCTGCGGGAGATTCGTTGAAGGCGCGACTGGCGGAGCAAGTCGGGGTCCTGCGCGCCTGGGACCATCGGTGGGCGGTCGGGTCGGTGGCGACCTCGTTGGCTGTGTTCTGGGGGGAACAGGTGCAGCGGTCGGTGGCGGCCGAGGCGCGCCAAGCGGGGTTGTCGAACGAGGATTATCTGTCAGAAAAAGCGTCTGCCGGGCGGTTGCTGGAGGGGCTGTCGGCCGCATCGGACAAGCTTGCGGCGGATTTCGGGACTTGGCGGACCCCGTGGGGGGATATCAACCGGTTCCAGCGGCTCACCGGCGACATTGCGCAGCCGTTCAACGACGCCGGACCGAGCATTCCGGTCGGGTTCACCTCGGCGGTGTGGGGATCGCTGGCCTCGTTCGGGGCCCGTGCGTATCCCGGCACCAAAAAGTGGTACGGGACGAGCGGGAACAGCTTCGTGGCGGCGGTCGAGTTTGGGGAGAAGGTGCGGGCGGTGGCCGTGTCGGCGGGCGGTGAGAGCGGCGACCCGAAGTCCAAACATTTCAACGACCAAGCCGGTCGGTACGCGGCGGGACAACTGCGGGAGGTCTACTTCTATCCCTCCCAGTTGAAGGGGCATGTCGAGCGGGAATACCACCCTGGGAAATAGGAGGGCACCCAACAGCCGGTCACGCGCGACGGCAGAGAATTTTCCCTTCGGAATCAGTAGTTTGCCCGCAAAATGGGGTGGTTGGGCCGTCTCCCGGTGGTAAGTTTCCCCTGGGGAGGTCCACGTATGTCGAAACGGTTGGTGGAAGGTGCGGAGGCACCGTTCGGGTCACTGGAACGGACGGTCGCAGGGTTGGCGAAAGCGCTGGAACGGGCGGGTACGGATGTCGCCGAAGGGCGGCGCAAGGCGACGGTGGCGGACTATCTTGTGCTGCACAAGCTGCGAAAGGTGCTGGGGACCCGGTCGGGTGTGCCGAAGGTGCTGGAGGTGGAGGATCCGTGGTCCGGGACCGGTAACCCGGGAGGCGTGGTCAAGTATCCCCGCGCTGCATAGATTCTTGAAGATTTGTTCTCGGGGGCCTCAAGTTTTTCCCGCGTACAGCCGATAGACCAGCAGACATGTTCGCAATCATCGGACTCGTAGTGGTCTTCGGCGCGATTCTCGGCGGCTACCTGATGGAGAACGGCCCACTAGCCGTTCTCGTGCAGCCCGCGGAACTCATAATCATCGGTGGCGCGGCGTTGGGGACGCTGCTGATCGCAAATCCACTGCCCCTTGTCATCAAGATCTTCAAGAGCCTCCTCGGCATTCTGGCCGGCAACAAGTTCACCAAGGACTACTATCTGGAGAGCTTGAAGATGTTGAACGATATCTTCAGCTTCGCGCGCAAGGCAGGCATGGCGAAGCTGGAGGAGGACGTTGAGAACCCGGACAAAAGCGCGGTGTTCTCTAAGTACCCAAAGCTCATCAAAGACCACCATCTGCTGCATTTCGTTTGCGATACGCTGCGGACGGCAGTCTCCGGGGTGGTGCCCCCGCACGATTTGGACGCCATGTTGGAGAACGACATTGACGTCCACCACCACGAGGCCCTTGCGACGGCCAAGGCGCTGGCAACGGTGTCCGACGCTTTGCCCGGCCTCGGGATCGTGGCGGCGGTGCTGGGCGTGGTGATCACGATGGGGGCCCTGGGGGGCCCGCCGGAGGAGATCGGGCACAAGGTGGCCGCGGCGCTGGTGGGCACGTTCCTGGGGATCCTGCTCTCTTACGGTGTGGTGTCGCCCATCGCGGCGAATCTGGAAAAGACCATCGAGGCGGAGGGCCAGTTCTACCAGATGCTCCGGGCCGGTTTGATGGCGTTCGCCAGGGGCATGGCACCGATGATCGCCGTCGAATTCGCCCGGCGTGCCACCCCGCACGAACTGCGCCCCAGCTTCAAGAACCTCGAATCGGCATGCAAGGGTGCCAAGGCCGCATAGGCGAAGGCAGGGAGGCACAATATGGCACAGGCAGTCCAACCGATCATCATTATCAAGCGGAAAAAGGGCGGGCATGGCGGACACCATGGCGGTGCGTGGAAGGTGGCGTATGCCGACTTCGTCACCGCCATGATGGCGCTGTTCATCGTGCTCTGGCTGCTGAGCAGCAGCGAACAGGTCCAGAAAGCGGTCGGCGGATATTTCACCGATCCGCAAGGCAAAGGCAAGGATATCGGCAACGGTCTGCGGGGGGCGGGAAGCGAGAGCCTCCCGATCCACCGGGACGACATGAAGAAGCTGAAGGAGAAGCTCGAACAGGCCGTCAAGGACACCGGATCGCTCGAAAAGATCAAAGACCATATCGTGATCACGGTGACTGGGGAAGGTCTGCGCGTCGAGTTGATCGAGGATGAGAAGGGGACGTTCTTCGGTTCTGGCAGCCCGGAGCCAACCAGCTACGGGAAGGATCTGCTCAGCACCTTGGCCGAAGAGATCGGAAAGCTGCCAAACAAGGTGACAATGGAGGGCCACACGGACTCGCGGCCGTTCGCCGCCCGGACCGACTACTCGAACTGGGAACTCTCGACCGACCGGGCGAACGCGGCGCGGCGTTGGATGCAGCAGCGTGGCGTAAAGGCAGACCAGGTCACGCAGGTGAGGGGGTTCGCGGACCAGAGTCTTCGTGATCCCGAACACCCCGAGGACGCCTCGAACCGACGAATAACGCTGATCATCCAGTACCAGAAGCAGAGTGGGAAACCAGAAGGCAAAGAAGCCGAAGGAAAAACCGCGGAAGGAAAAGCTCCCGAAGGTAAGCCGGGCGAGGCGGAGAAGGGGACGGGCAAGCCGTCGCCCGGACACAACGACGCGCCGGCAAAGAGCCCGGAGGCTAAGAAAATCACCCCTCCGCAGAAGGAGCCGGACGGCCACAAGAAGTAGGTTGAAACAATGGTGTCTATGGAACGCCTCAACGTACTTGCCATCGGCGCGCATCCTGACGACTGCGAGATCCGGGTCGGAGGGACTGCCGCCCGTTTCGCGGAGGCCGGACACCGCGTGAAGTTTGTCGCGGTCACGGAGGGATCGGCGGGACACCACATCACTTCCGGCCCCGAAACCGCCCTCAGGAGGCGCGGCGAAGCGGCCGAGGCGGGACGACGCCTTGGCATAGCGGAAGTCGAAGTACTCCCCCTTGCCGACGGCTACTTGGAGCCTACCATGGCCAACCGCTTGGAAATCATCAGGATCATCCGGCAGTGGAAGGCGGACATCGTCATTACCCACAGGCCGAACGATTACCATGCCGACCATCGGTACACAAGCGTTCTGGTGCAGGACGCCGCCTATTTGGTTTTGGTGCCCCGCGTCTGCCCGCAGGTCGAGGTGCTGCGCGCCAATCCGGTCTTCTTCTACATGGAGGACGCCTTCCAAAAGCCCGTGCGGTTTACCCCGTCCATCGTCGTGGACGTCGCACCGTCGTGGCAGAAGAAGATCGCTGGCCTGGACGCGCACGCGTCGCAGTTCTACGAGTGGTTGCCCTGGGTCGGTGGGGAAAAGCTTGGTGGCGGTGCGCCCAAGAAACCCTCGGTCGACGGCAGCTTGGCCGGAGGCGTTCCCACCGTCGACGGTGCCACGATTCCAACCGATCCCGCAGCCCGCATCGCTTGGCTCGATGCGCGGTTCCGTTCCGCGCCCGTCCAGGATTCCGTCCGCCGCGCGTTTGAAGCGCGGTATCCAAATCATCCAGCCGGAACGCCGATCCTGGCGGAGGCATTCGAGCTATGTGAGTACGGACGCCAACCGTCGGCAGCCGAACTCGACGACCTATTTCCCCGCTAGGTGTCGCCGCCGGTGCCGTCGCGCTGGTGGTGACGGAGCACGGCATATCCTGAAGGTATAGGAGCCATCGTCGTTGGGTATTCCCGGCCTCAAACACAAATACGCCAGGCTCGGCCTCGTGTTGGCTTTGATTTTTCTCGACGTCGCGCTCCTTGCGACGCGCACGATGATGCTGCTCGCCGTCCTGCTGGGGCTGGCGTTGGCGGCTACGGCGTTCAAACGTCTGGGCGGCGAATCCATCCGGCGTTTCCGCGTGATCTGGCGGTTGCGGAACCGGCTGATCGTCACCTACATGTTCATCGGGGCCGCCCCCGTGGTCCTCATCCTGGCGCTCAGCTACGTAGGCGCGTGGGTGACCGTCGGCCAGGTTGCTACCTTTCTAGTCGGATCGGAACTCAAGCGCCGGGCATCAACCACCGAACATCCGGCGCGGTATCTGGCGCGGGCGCGTGCCGCCGACCGGGCCGCCATCATCGAGCAGATGGTGCCGTTCCTCAAGGACGCGCTGCCGGGCGTTCAGATCGTCATCTCGGGTCCCAAGCCATTCCAGTACCCGCCCGACGCCAAGATCCCGACGCTTCCGCCCGAATGGGAACATTTCACCGGCCTGGTCAACATTGAAGGCCAGTACTACGCGGGCTCGATCATCCGCACCGGCGACACCGTGGCTGCGGTCGTGTCGCCGCTCAGCCCAACCGAGTTCGCGCGGCTGGCTCCCGGCATTGGAGAGGTCAGCATCGGTGGCGACCGCGAACTGGTTGACGCCGGGAATAAGTCTGGCGGCGCAATACCCCCCTCCTACAACATTCTCGATACCGAGTTTCCCTGGGGCAATCCGGTGGAGCTTGCCCACTGGAACCAGCCCAACAAGACGGACTACGCCCTGCTATCGGTCACCTCGCGTCTGTCCGCCGTCCTGACCGCGGTATTCTCGGACCATTTCGACTTCGGCCAAGGTATCCTCGCCGTCTTTGTCGTGATTGTCGTGACCCTGACGCTGGCCGAACTGGTCTCGGTCATCATCGGAATCTCCATGACGAGGGCCATTACGGGGGCCGTCCACAACCTCTACGAAGGCACCACCAAGATCGGACAAGGCGATTTTTCCCACCGGATCCCGGTCAAGGGGGCCGACCAGTTGGCCGATCTCGGCGCCTCCTTCAACCAAATGACCGAACACTTGGAACGGTTGGTCGTCGTCGCCAAGGAAAAAGAGCGCATGCAGTCCGAACTTGCGATCGCCACCGAGGTGCAGAACCAGCTTTTCCCCCATTCCGCGCCTCACGCCGACACGATCCAGATGGTGGGCACCTGCCTTCCCGCCCGTTCCGCTTCGGGCGACTACTACGACTACCTGCGCCTGCCCAACGGGCATCTGGCCATCGCCATCGGCGACGTCGCGGGCAAAGGGATTTCCGCCGCGCTCCTGATGGCGTCGATCCAGTCGATCATGCGCACCCAACTGCTCGCGGGCGGAGCCACCAACAACGTCGCCGGGATCGTGGCGCAACTCAACCGCCAGCTCTACGCCAATACCGCCCCCGAGAAGTACGCCACCTTCTTCCTCGGCCTCTACGACGAGGCCACCCGCATCCTCACCTACACCAATGCCGGCCATCTCGCCCCCTTGATCGTGTCGGAAACCGGAGTGAAAGAACTTGAGGTCACCGGGACCGTGGTCGGCATGTTCCCTTCGTTCCCGTACCAGGAACGCAGCATCTTTTTTGGACCCGGCGACATCCTCGTGGCATTCAGCGACGGGGTGACCGAGCCCGAAAACGCATACGGCGAAGAGTTCGGCACGGAACGACTCGTTGCCGCCGTGCGCATGAACCAGCACGCGACTCCGACCGGAATCGCAGCCAAGGTGATGGAAGCCGTGCAGCTTTGGAGCACCTCCGACGAACAGTCCGACGACATGACGGTATTGATTGCCAAGGGGATCGCGACATGAAGGTACTGACGGCGGCTCAGATGCGCGCGGTGGACCAGGCGACCATCGAACTCGGGATTCCCGGGTTGATCCTGATGGAAAACGCCGCCCAGCGTTGCGTCGAGTACATCGCCGAAAAGTTCGCCCCCGTTTCGGACCACCGCATCGTCGTGGTTTGCGGGAAAGGCAACAACGGCGGCGATGGCCTGGCGATCGCGAGGCAACTTCACGTCCGCTACCGCCCAGCGGCCCTCCATGTGGTGCTGGCGTGCGATCCCGCCGAGCTTTCCGGCGACGCCGCCCGAAACCTCGCCATGCTGCACGCCGTCGGACTGGCCGAGGTTCGCCAGACCACACCCGAAATGGCCACCGCCACCCTGGTAGTGGACGCGATCCTCGGCACCGGAACCTCCGGGGCCGCCCGCGGCGAGGCTCTGCTGGCGATCCAAGCTGTCAACACCGCGTTCCCGATCACGAAAGTCTTGGCGGTGGACCTGCCGTCGGGGCTTGCGTCGGATTCCGGGGCGATTCCTGGTGACTACGTCCGCGCCGACGCCACCGTCACCTTCACCGCTCCCAAGTATTGCCACGTCCTCCCGCCCGCCGCCAACCGGATGGGCGACCTGCGGGTGGCCCCAATCGGCTCGCCGGAGCGAATCTTCGAGGAAGACCCCGAAATCCAGCTTTCCCTCGTGACCCGCGCCCAAGTAGCCCCGCTCTTCGCGCCCCGAGCCAAAGACGCCAACAAGGGGCGGTTCGGCCACGTCCTTGTCGTTGCCGGATCGAGGGGGAAAAGCGGCGCTGCCGCGATGGCCGGACTGGCGGCGTTGCGGGCCGGAGCCGGGCTGGTAACGGTCGCTTGCCCGGAATCGGCGCTGCAGGCCGTCGCCCAGCATGCGCCGGAAATCATGACGGAGCCTCTCCCGGAGACAAGTGCGGGCATGTTGTCGCGCGCGGCTTTCGACCGCATCGCCGAACTCGCAGCCACCCGAACCCTTGTCGCAATCGGTCCGGGCATTGGGTTGTCGGACGAAACCCGCGAAATCACCCTCCGCTTGTTCGCCGAACTGGAGAAAGCGCTCGTGCTCGACGCCGACGCCCTCAACGCCCTCTCGAATGCCGACTGGCATGGCGGCAGCTTCCCCCGCATCCTCACGCCACACCCCGGCGAGATGAGCCGTTTGACCGCTACCAGGATTGCCGACATCCAGTCGGACCGCCTCGCCGCCGCCCGCAACCTGGCCACCAGCCGAAACGCGACCATCGTCCTCAAGGGCGAGCGCACCGTCACCGCGTTCCCCGACGGTCGGGTGTGGGTCAATCCGACAGGCTGTCCAGCCATGGCGAAGGCCGGTACCGGCGACATCCTTACGGGCATGCTGTCCGGTCTGCTCGCCCAATTCCCGGACAGTCCCGACCTCGCCACCGCCGGCGCCGTCTACCTGCACGGCCTCTGCGGCGAATTGGCCGCAGTCCAGTTTTCCGAACAGTCCGTTTTGGCGACCGACTTGCTGAGGGCCATCCACAGGGGAATCCGTGCCACCGCGAACGTTTGAAACCGAATTCGAGGACGAGACCATCGCGCTCGGCCGCCAACTGGCACCCGAGCTGAAGGGCTGCGTTCTGTTGATCGGCAATCTGGGTGCCGGCAAGACGACTCTGACCAAGGGAATCGTCGAGGGACTGGGAGTCGCCCCCGCCTCGGACGTCACCAGCCCCACCTTCACCCTGATCCACCAGTACGCCCCGAAGGTTTTCCACGTCGACCTTTACCGCCTCGACGAGCCCAAGGAGGTTGAAACCCTCGGTCTCGACGAGCTCTTCGCATCCGGCGCGCTCGTGATCCTCGAATGGGCCGAGCGCTTCCCGTCGCTGCTGCCCAAGGACCGCATCGAGATCCGCGTCACCGCCGCGGCGGACGATACACGCCGCATCACAATCGAAACAGTGTCGGCGCGCTAGTATCGAGACATGTCCGTCATCGACCGTCTAGCCGCCACTCCCGAGATCCTCCGCCTCCTGATGGAGGACGTGCCCGAAGAGATCGCCGTCGAAAAACCGGCTCCCGACCGCTGGTCGATCGCCGAGGTGCTGGAGCATCTATCGCACGTCGAGGGACACGTTTTCCGCGCACGCCTCGACTTGATCCTGGATGAAAACGAGCCGGAGGTCGAGCCGTACGACGAAAAGGCCTATGACGCCGCGGGTACCTACTCCGGCCGCGACCCGGAAGAATCCTTCGCGCACTGGGAAGAGCAGCGCGAAGACACCATCGAGTTGCTCCGCGACCTGCCTGAAGAGGTCCTAAACCGCGTTGCCGTCCATCCGGAAATCGGCCCGTTCACCTTGGACAACCTGCTGCACGACTGGGCGTGCCATGACCTCGGCCACGTGCGTCAGATCGCCGAACTGGTACGGGCGGGCGCGCTGCTTTCCGAGACCGGACCTCTTGCTCAGAAGTACAATCTCCGCCCTTAAGTTCGGTAAGATTGTAGGGCATGACAAAAAAGGTTCTCACCCTTGCCATGGTTGGCGGATTCCTCGCGGCGAACGCGTTCGCGGGCCCGTTGAACCAGTCCGACCGCGACCGCGCGCTCAGTGAATTGTACGCCTCCCGGAAGCAGTTCCTCGACGCCGTGGCAAATCTCACGCCGGAGCAGTGGCGGTTTAAGGCCGGGCCGGACCGCTGGTCGATCGCCGAGGTGGCCGAGCACATCATCGCTGCCGAGGACTTCATCGGCGGCATGGTGACCAAGCAGATGATGGCATCGCCAGCGGACGAGGCGAAGGCGACAGGCCGGGCCAAGATCGTCCAGCAGATGGACGAGAAATTCCTCGTCGGCCTCAGGGACCGCACCAACAAGGTGAGCGCTCCCGGCGAGATTGTGCCCAAGGGGATCTACAACACCCCGGCGGACGCGATTGCTGCCTTCAAGTCCAAGCGTGACAAGACCCTGGATTACGTCCGCACGACCAACGACGCTCTGCGCGACCACTTCTCAACCCCGTTTCCGGGCTTCGAGATGGACGGCGTTCAGGGCTTCTTGATGGTCGCCGGGCACAACGAGCGGCATGTTCTGCAAATCGATGAGGTCAAGCAGGCCGCCGGGTATCACAAGAAGTAGCCGCAAGTTGGATATAGTGGGAGCGATGCGAGTCTGCTCCCTCTTCCTCTTGACTGCCGCGTCCGTCTTCGGACAGGCGCAATACGATCTCCTCCTCAAGGGCGGCCACGTCGTCGACGCCAAGAACAACGTCAGCGCCGTGCGCGATGTGGCGATCCTCGACGGCAAGATCGCTGCGGTTGACGCCAGGATCGACCCCGCGAAGGCGCTGAAAACCATCGACGCATCCGGACTGTACGTCACGCCTGGATTGATCGACATCCACGTCCACGTCTACACCGGCACCGGCGAGAAAAATTCCTACGCGGGCGACCTCAGCGTCGCGCCCGACGGTTTCACCTTCCGCTCCGGCGTGACAACGGTCGCCGACGCCGGCTGCTCGGGTTGGCGCAATTTCGAAGACTTCAAGGACAGGATCATCGACCGGTCGAAGACGCGCGTGCTCGCATTCCTGAATATTGTCGGGAACGGGATGCGCGGCGGCCGGTTCGAGAACAACCTGGAGGACATGGAGGCCAAGCCGACCGCCGAGATGGCGCTGAAGTACAAGGACACCGTGGTTGGAGTGAAGACCGCGCATTACACGGGGCCCGAGTGGGCACCGGTCGAGCGGGCCGTCGAGGCGGGCCGGACTGCCAAGATCCCCGTGATGGTGGATTTCGGCTCGGACAAGCCCGAGCGCACTTTGGCCGAACTGCTGGGGAGCAAGTTGCGGTCGGGCGACATCTACACCCATGCGTTTTCCGGCTTGCGGCACGAACTGGGCGACGATGGCAAACTCAATGCCGCCCTGGCAGCCGGGCGGAAACGCGGCGTCATCTTCGACGTCGGTTTCGGCGGCGGCAGTTTTTCTTGGCCCGTGGCGGCGGAGGCCTACAAGGAAGGTTTCGCCCCGGATTCGATTTCGACCGACCTCCATACGTCCAGCATGAACGCGGCCATGAAGGACATGCTGAACATCATGAGCGCGTTGATGGCGGCCGGGGCGAAAGTGGACGACGTGATCCGCCAGGCGACTTGGAATCCAGCGCGCGAGATTCAGCGCACGGAACTGGGAAACCTGTCGGTGGGGGCTCCGGCGGACGTGGCGGTGTTGCGAGTGGAAAACGGGTCGTTCGGATACGCCGACATGTACGGCGCTCGGATGAAGGGCGACAAGCGGCTGGTCTGCGAACTCACCCTGCGGGCTGGCAAAGTCGTCTACGACCTGAACGCCATATCGCGCGAGGATTGGAAGACACTGCCGAAGGGATATCGGTACCAAGGGGACCCGAAGTGGGATTCCATCAGCCCTGTGCGTCGGGGCCGGGGCGCGGTCCCGACACCGGTTGTACCCAAGTAAGTCGGCCCCTGCTGCGGTAACATGTCGCCGATCGATCATCCGGGAGGGTGTACAAACGATTCTGCCGAGCCGCGACCGCGAGGGAGCGTTTGTTCGGGAACAGAGAATCCGCTGCGGCTCGGCTGGACGTGCGCTGTTTCTGGAGAGTCGGCTCTTCCGTCTGCGCAAACTACCCCGTTGTCCAACGAGCCCCCAAACTTCTTCGCAGCCTTCCGTTTGTGGGGCAGGTTGGTAACCTGCGGCGGGGTCGCCGACACCGCCACGCGCCCAAAAGGCGCGTATTTGGCTGCTGCGACCTTTCAGGTCGCCATAACCGCCATCCCCAAAGCGCCAGCCAGGCGTTTTCCGAACCGCGCCGACGCTGTCCTGCCTCCCCCCCTCACAACCGGCAATGGTACTTCAATACCGCATCATAATCATCCACCTGCGGCCCCCACCCCCGCACCCCGAACCCATACCGCATCGCCCTCCAAACCGCCAGCGCCACCGCCATCGCCAAATCGTCATGCTCGCCCGCCCGCGCCGACCCGGTCGCCATCTGCAGCGACTCCAGCTCCCGGGCCAGCGCCCCCACCCCCTCCATATCCTTCGCGATCTCCAACTCCCCCCGTTCCAGCATCACCGTCAGCCCCGCCCACAGGTCCGTCTTCGGCACCGTCCAATCGTTTCCCGACTGCGCCGCCTTCCCCGACCCCGTAATCGTCACCGCGGCCAGCTCGCACCCCAATTCCGACCTCCGCAGCAAATCGATCACCGGTACCCCGACCCCCGTCGCGTCCACCACCAGCACGCAATTCCCCTGCAGCGGCGGCGTCCGAACCAACCTCCGCAGCCGCTCCGCCACCATGGGGTACGGCGTCCGCAGCGCCACCCGCTCTAGGTACCGCACCTGCAAGCCCAGGAACTCCACCGCGTTCCATGGCTTGTGCGCCTCCAGCTTCTCCACCACTGCGATCGCCGTGTGGTCGCGCTTCTTCCCCAAATCCACCCCTACAAAGAACATCCGCCGCCTCCCCTCATCACACCCCCTCCTTCAGCTTGAGCCCCGTTGCCCTCGCCACAATCGCCCGGTCGATCACCGCCTTCTCGAACATCGCGCCCTCCGCCTCCGTGAACTCGCACAGATACTCCTGCGGAAACCGCACCGCCCCCAATTCCTCCCGTTCCTCCTCCAGAAACGCCTTGTCCAAATGCGCGCTCTCCGTAGCCGGACCCCTTACCCGATGCCACCGGTCGCCCCCGTGCTCCCAGGTCCTATAGAAGAACCCCTGCTTCCCGTTCGGCGTCGACATCATCCAGACATCGCCCTTCGTCGCCGCCAGCATCGGTCGCAGCGCCTCGTACATCCGGTCGTCCATGTACGCCGCCTCGTCCAGCAGGATCAACGACGCCGCGAATCCCCGTATCGTCTCCGGCCTCCCCGGCAGCGCAATGATCCGCGACCCGTTCGGAAACACCAGCGACCCCGCG
>CAIVPR010000099.1 GCA_903907865.1 uncultured Acidobacteriia bacterium | reverse complement strand
TCTTCGGAAACACTGTCTCTATTGCTTGCGGAAAGCCTTTCAGGCCGTCGACGCAGGCCAGGTAGATGTCCCTGACGCCCCGGTTGCGCAGTTCCGTCAACACCCCCAGCCAGAACTTGGCCCCCTCGTTGGCCGAGGTCCACAGGCCCAGCACATCCTTGCGCCCATCCAGGTCGATGCCCAGAGCCACGTACACCGCCCGGTTCTCCACCCGGCCCTCGTGCCGCATCTTGACGTACAGCGCGTCCAGGAACACCACCCCGTAGAACGGTTCCAAAGGCCGGTTCTGCCACGCGCGCACCAGGTCGGTGACCTCGTCGGTCACCTCGCTGATCAGAGCCGGGCTGACTTCGGTGTGGTAAATCTCCTCCAAGTGTCCCTGGATCTCGCGCGTGGTCAAGCCCCGCATAGAGGGAAAGCATCTGGCCGTCCAGTTCCGGCCAGCGCCGTTGGCCCTTCCTCACCAGCTGCGGCTCGAAGTCGCCGTTGCGGTCCCGGGGCGTCTCGATCTCCATCTCGCCCAGCGGCCCCTTCAGCGTCTTTTTCGTGGTGCCGTTCCGGCTGTTGCCGCTGTTGGCCCCCCGACGGATCGTGCCTCGAGTACCCCAGGCGCGCCGTCCCCGCGAAGCGCGCGCTCCACCACGGCCTTGGTCAGCTGGGCGATCACCCCCTGCACCTCCTCGTACGTCCTGGCGTTCCCCATCAGACGGTCCAACGCCTCGTCGTTTTCCCTTGTGTCCTTCTTCTGCTTCCTCATCTCGTTCTCCTCTATTTTCTCCCGGAGAACGCTTACACCGTTTTCTGGACACCCTCGGAATCCATCCCGCTGGAGCACGATCCGGACCGCATCAGAAATCGTCCGATCATGCTCATAGGTCTGCCGATCTTCTTCCAGAACGTAGACGCCAATATCGAGGTGGTCACGGCCACTATTGCGCGTGGTGATCAGCCAACGGTGCTCTGTCCCTAAGTTCCCGAACCCGACGGGCCCATTCCTTCTTGTCGGCGGCAAGGTATTTCAACTCCTCGCCGGTGATCTTCTCGCCAACGTTCCTACGAAAGTATTCGATGATCTTATCCGAGACGGAGACCCGTTTGTGGCGCACCTCGTTCAGCAGATTTAGCCCGTTCCTTTGTGAAGTACGCGATGTGGAGTGGACCCCCAAAAGTGAGACATGGAGTGGACCCCCAAAAGTGAGACATGGAGTGGACCCCCAAAGTGAGACAAGCGGTTAACCCCTAAAAATCATCGAAAGGGGAAGGACCGAAAAATGGGCACAAGAAGGAAGTTCAGCAAGGAGTTGAAGGAGACGGCGATCCGCCAGATGGCGGCGGGCAAGAGCGCGGCGGAGGTGGCGAGGTCGTTGGAGATCGACACCAGCGACCTGTACCGGTGGCGGAGGGAGCTGGAGGAGCACGGCTCCAGCGCCTTCACGGGCGGGGGCCGGAAGCGGGCCGGGGAGGACCGTGAGGCGGAACTGGAACGGAAGGTCGGCCAACAGGCGCGGGAGATCGATTTTTAAAGCGGGCCTTGCAGTATGTCGAGGAGCAGCGCCTGCTGCGGGCCCTGGACAGCGGCGCGCCTTCTTCCAGCAGGTCGAAAAGGAAGTGAGCAACGGAACACGCCTCACGGTGGCCCGGATGTGCGAACTGGGCGGCCTGTGCCGCGCTGGCTACTACCGGTGGCTATGTGGGGACCGGCAGCCGGCAGCGGACGACATGGATCTGCGCGCTGCGGCGGCTGATGCGGGAGGACAACCTGCTGTGCGTGGCAAGACGGAAATTCGTCCCCACCACCGACTCGGCGCATCCGCTGCCGGTGTACCCGAACCTGCCTCCGACCCTGCAGGTGAATGGAATCAACCAGTTGTGGGTCGCCGACATTACCTGCATCCGGCTGGAGGATGAGTTTGTATACTTGGCCGTGGTGCTGGATGCGCATTCGCGCCGCCTCGTGGGCTGGAACCTGGACCGGACGCTTGCCGGGCCCCTGACGGTGGGCGCGTTGGAAATGGCCTTGGCGCGCCGCGGGCCGCAGCCCGGGCTGGTGCCCCATTCAGACCGCGGGGTGCAGTACGCCGCGCGGGCATACACATGCCTGCTGGAGCGCAACGGGATCACGGTGAATATGAGCCGGAAGGGCAACCCGTGGGACAACGCGGCCTGCGAATCGTTCATGAAGACTCTGAAGGCCGAGGAGGCGAACAGGAGCGAATACCGCGACGTTGCGGATCCGAGGACGCGGATCGGCAGGTTCCTGGAGTCGGTGTACAACGCAAGGCGGCTCCATTCGGCGCTCGGATACCGGTCGCCGGAGGAGTTCGAGCGGAACTTGGAGCCCGCGACGGAGGGAAAGAATGCGGCATGAGTTTCTTCAGGCATGGACGATCTACCGGTCCGATGCCGGGCGGCATGCCGGGGGTGCCGGGGCACCCCCGCCATCGTCCGCGATGAGTCGCACCGGCTATCCCTCGGCGGGTTGCTCTCCAGCAGAGCCCGCCTCCGTTTCGCCGGATAGGGCCATCGTGGCATCAAAACGCATCGCTGGCCAGCTATTTTCATTGAATGGACGCTGTGGGTTAATTCGCTGTCGCCGCCAAAGGGTCCACTCCACCCTTGTGCGACCGGAACTGACTTGTACGGACTCCCACGCGGCAAATGCTGCTTAGCTGTCGGGACGCGTTCTGAAGGTCATCGTCTTTGCGCCACTCGGGGTATCGCTAAACCCCTAATTCTCCCCCAACTCAAACACATACAACGCGTTCCCGTTACCCGGATGATGTATCTCCGGCGCAATCACCTTCGGCACATCCCTCGGACTTCCCCCGCCCAACCCGGTCGTCACCGCGATATACTGCTTTCCCCCAACCGAAAACGACACCGGATGCCCCTGCACCGACGTCCCCAGCCGCGTGCTCCACACCTGCTTGCCCGTCTTCACGTCGAAGGCCTTGAAATAGCGGTCCAGATCGCCCACGAACGCCAGCCCGCCCGCCGTCGATAGCACGCCGGTCAGGAACGGGGCCCGCTGCTCCACCGACCACATCTCCTTCATCGTCCGCACGTCGTACGCAGCCAGCTTGCCGATCTTCCCGTTCTTGCCCGGCATCTCCAGGAAGTGCCGGCTGCCCGCGCCGCCGCCCGACCCCTCCTTGAACTCCACCGCCCGCCCCACCATCTCCATACAGCTCTGGCTCAGCGGGATCACCAACTGCTGCGTGCCCGGGTGGTAGCTCATCGGCTGCCAGTTGTGGCCGCCCTCGGTGCTGGGGCAGGCCTGAATCCACTGGCCGATCTTTTGTTCCAGGATGTCGGCCCGGTATGTGGGCTCACCGGTCTTGGGGTCGATCGACGAGAACACGTTCTGGAATACGGTCTCCTTGTGGCCGAGGTATTGGCCCGTCTTGCGGTCCAGCTTCCACAGGATGCCCGGCTTGCCGATCGTGAAGACCAACGGACGACCGTCCACATCGATCAAAACACGCTCGAAGACCTCGTCCAGATCGAGCGACTCGCCCGGCGCGTGCTGGAAGTACCACTTCAGCTTCCCCGTGTCGGCGTCGAGCGCCAAGGTGGAATTGGTGTACAGCCCGCGGTCGCCCGGCTTGGCCCCCCGGCTGACCCGCATCCACGGCTTGGCCTGCGAGACGCCCCAGTACAGGGTATTCAGATTGGGGTCGAAGCTGCCGGTGATCCACGTGTCGCCGCCCGCCCGGAACAGCTCCGGAATGGCTCCCCAGCTCTCGCCGCCGGGCTGGCCGTCGCGGGCGATGGTCTCGAACTTCCAGACCTGCTTGCCGGTTTCGGTGTCCCACGCGCTGATGAAGCACTTCTCCTTCTTGAACGACCCGCAGCCGGTCAGGCCGGTGATCACCTTGCCGTTGGCCACCATCGGTCCGGCGGTATTGGAGTAGCCTCGGCCCTCGCCCAGGGCCGAAGTCCATACGATGCGTCCGGTCTTGGCATCCAGTGCATGCAGTTTACCGTCCGTGGAGGTGTGGAAGATCTTGTCGCCATACATCGCGATTGTGCGGGTGGCCCCGTACGCGCGCAAGGACTCCGGCCCGATCCGGTTCTCCCAGATCAACTCGCCGGTCTTGGCGTCGAGCGCCTGGATCGTGTTCGACGGGTTAGCCAAGTAGATGACGCCGTCGTGCACCAGCGGCGTGGGCTGGTTGGCCCCACCGTCGTTCATCGACCATACCCATGCCAAGCGCAGTCCCTTGACGTTGGCTGTGGTGATCTCGTCGAGCGGGCTGTAGCTCCAAGCCTCATAGTTCCGACGGATCATGGGCCAATCGCCCGGTAGTGGATTGCGGAGTTCGGCGGCGGTAAGCGGGTGGAAGTTCTTGACGGTCCCGGTGACGGTCAGCCCAGTCGCCCGGACGGCCATCTGTGTGACGGCGGCCTGGTCGGTGCGGGGGTCGAGCAGGGCCTCGCGCAGGGCGGCGGGCATCTGGCCGTTCGCCATGGACCGGATCGGCGCGGCGGCAGCGGCGGTTAAGGCGTTCTGACCGGCTTGCGCCCCGTTGGCCTCGAGCAGGAACGCCGCGATGGCAAGCGACGCCTCGGACGTGATGCCGCCCGCGTTGGCCGGGGGCATGGTCTTCTGGATCAGGTCGGCAAGCGCGGCGGGGGAACGGTCGCCCCAAGCCGAGAGGAAGTTGTTGCCGGAGAGCTGGGGGGCCTCATTCCGCCCCGAGAGGTCGGGGAGGTGGCAGGACGCGCAGTTGCCGAAGTAGATTGCGCGACCGGATTGTGCTTGCGCGGCGGTGAACGGGCCGGGAGTCTGTTGGGCTGCCAGAAGGGCGGGGAAGGCGAGAAACGCGAATCGGAACATGTTTGTCTACGGCTAGCTATATCATGGTCGGTCTTGCACGCGGCACGACCCCGGATCGTCACCGATGGAGGAGCCGAATTCACATGCGACGTTTCAGCCTGTTGGCGCTTTGCGGACTCTTGCTGGCAGTGGTCCTAGTCTGGGGACAGGCGATCCGAGCCCCGCAACCCGTGTCACGCACCCAATTCGAAGTCACAGCCCTGTACCCGAGGGAGACCCAGCCGGGAGTCTACCAGCAGGTGGACAAGGGCATGGTCGACATGCTTTCGGACCAAGGCTGGGAACTGGTCTCCACCATGCCGTACATCTACCGCAATGAGGAGCACGACAACGGGCAGATGCACGGGCCCAAGCCGGTCGTCACCCAGACCTACCCGGCGTACTTCTTCAAACGGGTCAAGCTGGTCCGTTGACGCAAGGACTGTGCAAAACTTGCCTGCACCGGCGTGAGCTCCACAACGACCGTGGCTCCGTCTTCGTCTTGTGCGAACGCGGCTTGCGAGAGCCGGAGTATCCGAAGTATCCGCACCTGCCCGTCCGACGCTGCGAAGGGTTTGAACCATGCCCGACAAAGACTACTCCCACCGCCTCCTGATTGACAAGCTCGGCGTCAAGCCCGGTGCCCGCGTTTGCTGGACCGGCATCGACGACCCCTTGTTCCTCGACCAAGTCGCCGACCGAACGGAAAACCGCTTTGCCGACCGTCTGGAATGCGATTGCGATGTTGTCCTCGTCGGTGTCGAGGATCAGGCTGGCTTGGCGCGGATCACAGAAGGGAAGGCGTGCCTGAAACCGGCTGGCGGGCTGTGGGTCGTCTATCCCAAGGGGGTCAAGCACGTCACACAGGCCCACGTGATGCAGTTCGGCTTGGCTGCGGGACTTGTCGACAACAAGGTTGCCAGCTTCTCGGCGACCCATTCTGCAATGCGCTTCGTCTTTCGCAGGGCCGATAGAGCCTAGTTAACGCGCAACCGGGTCCAGACCGGTCTTCGCAATGAAGGGCCGCGCTTCCGGCGATATCAGAAACTTGAGGAGCGCCCACGCGGCCACGGTCTCCTTCGACCCGTCCACGATTCCCGCCGAAAATACGGTCACCTGTTGCACCTCGTCCGGGATCTTTCCCACGTAGTCAATTCCCGGAATCGGCAGCAACTCGCTCACCTGCTGGAAGCCCAGTTCAGCTTCGCCGCGCGCGACAACTGTTCCGGTCCTCTCGCCCACAATCCGCCTTGCCTTGCCCTTCAGCGCCTCGGCGAGTCCAAGTCTCGGGAAGAGCTCATTTGCCAAATAGGCACCGCTGGCGCTCTCCGAATAGGCGATCGATTTTGCGGCGAGCAGCGTCTTCTTGAGAGCGTCGACAGTGCTGATATCGGGTTTCGGTGCTCCAGCACGCACCGCCATGCCGATGCTGGAGCGAACGAGGTCCATACGGCTATCGGCCACCACCTGCCCCTTGCGGATGAGATCCTCCAGCGCGGGCGCAGCAAGGATCACGATATCGACGGTTTCTTTGCGGTCGAGCCTGCTCGGAATCGAATCCGCCGCTCCTCCCATGGAGGCGCCGTGTCCTATGACGATCCTCTGGCCGGTTGCTTTTTCGTATTGGGGTGCCAAGCGGTCAAAGGCCTCCGTGAACGCGCCGGAAACGAGGACGTGCAGATCCGCGCCAAGGGCCTGCATTGCGGCCAGCAGGACGGCCAAAATTACTAGCGCCAGTCGCGGCAGTGAGCTGCGTCGAGGCTTCATAGGCCTCGATTGTACAAGAAGTCCTGCAGTTCTCAAGCCGCCGATCACCACAGGACGCTGAACATGTTCGAGAAATCGTCAGTCCACATGCGGAAGCCCGGCGGGGACTTGGCTAGACGGCCGGTCCTCAGCGATTCCGGCAACTCCCCGGCGGGGTCGACCAGCACCGCCCACGTCGAGGAATAGCAAAGGACCTCCTTGCTGTTGACCGAAACGTCGAAGATCAGTCCGCGCTTGGCGAAGTAGCTGGCGGCCTGCGCCATCACCGGCTCCAAGTTCAGGTACGCGTTCGATATGTTCGCCACCAACATCCCGCCGGGCTTCAGATGCTGGAAATACAGCGCGAAGGCTTCCTTGGTGAGCAGATGGACGGGTACCGAATCTCCGGAGAAGGCGTCGACGACCAGCATGTCGAACGGCCCGCCCGTTTCGCGCTCCAAACTCAGTCGACCGTCCCCCAGCGACACCTCGACCTTGGCCGGCGTGTCCTTCAGATAGGTGAAATCGCTGTTGGCGAGGTCTAGCACGACCGGGTTGATCTCGTAAATCCGAATCACGTCTCCGGCTTGGCCGTAGGGTGCAAGCGCCCCCGCGCCGAGCCCGAGTATCGCGACGCGCCAACGCGCTCCGGCGGGCCTTGCAGCCATCGCGCGTCCGATCCCGCTCGCCGGGCAGAAATACGCCACCGGCGTGCGCCGGTATTTCGCGGCCAGCATTTGCACGCCGTGGTCGGTAGTTCCATGCAGCAGGGTCCGATACGCGTGTTCTTCGTCACGGGCCGGGACGTCTTCCACCCGCAGTTCCCCGTAGAAGTTGCGCGCCACCGCCCGGTAACCCGTCACTTGGGCGCGCGTTACCGTGCCGAGCTTGTAGGCATAGGCGAGCACGGCGGCGGCCAGCGTAGCTTGCAGAATCCTGTTGCGGCTGGCTCGGACCACAACCCAGGCGGCCAGGGCCGCACAAGCCACCAGCGCCACAGGGTATTCGTAGTTGGAGTTGAAGACGTGCGGCGCGAGCAGTCCGGCGAACAGTCCGCCCACCGCACCGCCGACCGACACCATGACGTAGAAACCGGTCAACCGGCTCGGATGGGGCTTCAATCGGGCCAACTCCCCATGGCAGACCATACAACAGACAAAGAAGGCTGCGGCCACGAGACCGATCTCCGTCTTCATCCCGAAGTCGGCGTCGCGGGCTAGCAGGTATGCGAGGCCAAACAGGGATAGGACCAGCAGCGGCAGGAAGACCGCCCGATGGTAGAGCCCGGGCGATTCGAAGCAGACGATGAAGCTCAGCAGATATGCGGCCAACGGCAGGACCCAGAGGAATGGGATCGGCGCGATGTCTTGGGTGAGAAACGTCGTAACGGCAAGCAAAAGAGTCGACGCACAGGCGGCCAACCCGATCCAAAGCAGTCGTAGTCCGACCGTCGGGGCCGCACCCTCGGGTTCCCCCCCTTCCGACGTCGGCGACACCTGGGTGCGCGCGGCCATCCACGCCGTTGCAACGCATGCGACCGCGAAGCAGACATACAGGGTGGACCAGACATAGCTCTGCGTCCGCACAGACAGATTGGGCTCGATCAAAACCGGATACGTCAGCAGCGCCATCATCGAGGCGAGGTTTGACAGCGCGAACAACCGGTAGGGTACCGCTCCAGACCGCGCCGCGTACCACGATTGCAGCAGGGGGCTCGTGGCGGACAGGATCATGTAGGGCAGTCCAATCGTGACCGCCAGCAGGCCCAGGATCAGAAGTGACGGGTTGCTGCCCTCGGCAGGCTTCCACGCGGGGTTGGGCAGGATCGGAAGCACGATCAAGCTTGCCACCAGCAGTGCCGAATGGACGACGGCTTGTCGGGTGCTCGGCATCCGGTGGAGGAGGTGCGCATACAGGTACCCCATGAGCAACGTCAACTGGAAGAAGAGCATGCAAGTGCTCCACACCGCGGACGTTCCTCCAAACCATGGGAGGATCATCTTGGCGATGATCGGCTGGACTTGGAAAAGCAGGAATGCGGAAACGAAGATGGTGAGCGCGTAGAGGTACGCGTCCCATCCGGTACGGGTGCGTGGCATCAGTTCCTGTTATCTTAACCGGGAGGTGGAGGCGGCGGAAATTTTGGGGCTTGGCAAAGGCGAGTCGCAACCGAAGCGTTGATTCAATGCCGGGGGACCGTCGTTACCGGGGGGCGGGCGAGGATTTTGGAGCGGGAGACGAGGATCGAACTCGCAACCAACAGCTTGGAAGGCTGTGACTCTACCATTGAGTTACTCCCGCTCGCTGGTGACAACACCATTGTAGCAATTCGCCTATTTCGGGGCCACGGGAAGGCTGTTCCGTCCCTGTCCCAGCGACGGCGATGTGCTGTTGTTCGACCCGCCGCTTCCCGACGGTGCCTGCACGGTCACTACCACCGACGTGCTTTGCTGGCCGGTAGCCAACGACCGCACCTGGACCACGTTCGTACCGGGCGTCACTGTCGGCGGGATTTGCGCTTGGATCGTTCCACCGGAAGCGGAAAGCAGCGGCAGCGCCACATCGTTGAAGGTAACGCAGCTTCCGCCCAGCACGGTGGGTGGCGGCAGGGTCTGGGCCGTCGAACTGGTCGCCAAATTGGTCCCGTTGATGTTGATCACCCCGCCGATCTTCAGGTTCGTGGAACCATCCGCCGTGTTCACGATCGCGCGCGCGCCGCTGGCGATGGCCGGCGTCTGCACTCCGTTCGGGGTTAGTGGCACCACGCTCAGGCCCGAAATGCTGATGATGTAGGCGACGTTGTTGCTGTCAATCACCATCGACCGCGGCTGGACGTTGAAGCGGGTGGTGCCGAAGAGCGTGAACCGCAGATTCTCGGGCGCGACGGCCAAGAGGCGGGTCGTGTTGATGCCGATGTTCACCAGTTCCAGTGTGGGCCGCGAGTCGGTCGTCGCCGTGGCGGTGATGTTCGCACGAACCGGAGTTGTGAGGCGCACGAAGCTGGTGCTGTCATAGGGGGCCAAGGCGACCACATTCCGCTGCGCGCCGGTGGAGGCCGATGGCGTGGCTGCCCCACCGAGTATCGACAACGACGCGTTGGTGTAAAGGCCGCCAAACCCGTACCAGCTCTGGGCGGGACCCGCAGCCAAGGGTCCGAAAAAGCTCTGGATCGGGGCCGGGAACAATGAAGCCTGCGAAAGATACGTGTCCGACGCGGCGTCGTAAAGATAGCCGGTGCCGTTGCCGCCAAGGGTGACGATCCTCGTGTAGTCGGGCGAGGCCAGCATTGTTACGGGAGTGGTCAGAGTGTTGTTTGTATTCGCCGCGTTGCGGGTGGCGGTGTCGGCCGGGCGCGGAATCGCCGTGCCCGAGACTACCTTCCACTGGGTTCCGTTCGAGAGCACGAATTCAAGACCGGCGTTGCCGACCGCCATCGCCTGCGGATAAAGTAGCGCCGCGGTCTGGCCCGCAGCCTGTCGCGGAATCGGCGGGAAGCTGATGTGCCCCACGTCGCGATTGATGGTCAAATCCACCATGTCGATCAACTCGCCGCCGGTGTTGGCCACGTACAGCGTGTTGCCGTCCGTACTGAGGGCCATCTGGTGCGGCAACTGGCCGACCGCAATTGGCGGCAGGAAGACCTGGTTGACGGTATCGAAGACTTCGATCCGGTTGTAGCCCGCGTTGGTGATGTAGACCCGGTTGCGGTTTTGGTCGAGAACGATATCCTGCAAGCCCTGGTCCCCGGCGATCAGGCCGGTGGTCGCGTTGATGATATTGGCGTTGGGCGAATTATTGGCCGTGACCGGGATCGGGAAAATCAGACCGCGCATGTCGGACTGCCGGTAGTTCATGTAGACCCGGACCACGGGCGGGATGTTGATCGCTTCCGGGGACGCCATGGAAACGTCGAGGGACTGACCCTGCAGCGTCGCGCCGCCAGTCGTCAAATTGGTGCCCGGCTGCCGGACCACGTTCAAGCGGCCCGGCTCCATAGTGAATGTCACGGTGGAAGGTGCCACCCCGGTCGTCACCGATGTCACCAGCGCCGACGATATCGTCGTGATGGCGAACGTCAGCTTGCCGGCACCGAGGTTGTTCATCGTCACCGTGCCCTGCGCCAGCCCCGGATTGCAGGGGTTCTGCGAGAGGAACACCTGCGTCGCGGACGGCATCAGGATCGGGTACTTGTAGAGCGTTGAGAGTGGCAGGTAGACCAAGCCCGAAAGCGACAAGCTCCAGGCGTTCGAGCCATCCGAAGACATGACCATCTTCGACACGATGCTTTCCGGCATCTTGATCCCCAGTTGGATGCCGAGGTTCAGTGAATCGCTCAGCAGCAGGGTCGATGAATTCGAAGGCGGTTGCGGGGTGGTGAAGGGGGCAACGTTGAACGCACCGTAGATCGTCTTGCCGTCGCGGGAAAACACGCTGCCGCCCAGGTTCTGACGCGAGCTGAAAGTGGTGGTGGACGTAGTGCCAACCGGGAACGGAGCGTTCGCAACGTTCATCTGGCCGAGGATCGAGAGTGTCGAAACGTCATACAGGGTGTAGCCCGCCATGAAACGCGAGCCGTCGGGCGACATTGCGAGTACGGTCGATTGGCCTGTCACGTTGCGGCTGCGCAGGATCGTGTGGGAGGCCACCTCGTATACGAACATGTAGGTGGTGGTCGGGGCCGCAGTCGGGGTGTTGATGCCGATAATGTACGAGCCGTCGGGTGTTCGGACCAAGCGACCGGTGAAGGCGACATCGGGACGGGTCAAGGTCTGTCCAGGGAGGGGGGATGGCGTGGTCGGTGACGGCGGCGTGGCAATGGCGATCAACTGGTTCGGGCTTCCGTCCGGCTGGGTGAAGTCGAAAGCCATCAGGGTGTTTGCCCCACCGGTAGTGCCGAGCGTGCTCACCAAGGCGAGGCCGTCCGCTCCCACTTCGACCCCCTGCGGCGCTGCCGGCAGTGTCACTGTCTTCACCACCTTGCCCTGCGTCAGGTCGATCACGCTGAGGCTGAGGCTGCCACCGTTGGTGACGTACAGGTACGCGTTGTCCATCGACATCGCCGCCGACAGCGGTGACGTGCCGACGGCGAAGTTGCCGACCACCGCGTTGCCGGATGTGCTGAGGATGTCGACGCGGCTGGCTGCGGTGTTGACCAGATATATTTTGCCCCGCGATTCGTCCAGCACCATGTCTGACGGTGTGGCACCCAACGAAATCACAGTCCCGAAGGTTGCACCGGTTGTCTGGGCGAACACTGACGAGGCCGAACAGAGCGCAGCCACTGCAAAAACGGATAGTGAACGGTTGGATGTCATTCGGCGGCTCAAAGCGATTGACAATTATAACCCGCGTTGGGTTTCAACCGAGTGGAACCCGTCAGGTCTCGACGGGGTGTTCGAGTTTCTGGATCCGGGTCTCGTGTCCGGCCACGAGTTGGAGGATGGCGTCCAGTTTGCGGTCCATCGACTCGAACCGGGTCTCCATCTTGGCGTCCATAGCGGCCAGCTTGGCGTCGATCTTGGCGTCCATGGCGGCGAAGCGGGCTTCCATGTGGTTTTCCATGGAGGCAAACCGGGTTTCCATCTTGGTTTCGATGACGGTGAACCGAACCTCCATCCGCGCCTCCGTGGCACCGATCTCCGCGCGGAAGAGTTCCTTGAAGTCGGTCAGGCGACCGTTGTTGACCAAGATGCCTGCCAGGATGGCCAGGACCGTGATCGATATGGCGACGATCTGCGAATCGTTCATTGCGTGGGATACTCCACACCTGCATTGTACCCCACCGCGCAATCGCCTTTTCCGCGACTTCCCGGTAGCCCGCGTGTTATAAAAGAGAGCTTGTCCTACCAAGTGCGAAACGCGACCCGCGGCACCACCCTCGGTCACGCCATTGAATTGGCGAACACGGGAGCGGCCCGTCGCACAGGCCTGCTGAACCACCGTTCCTTGGAGCGGGGCCACGGATTGTGGATCGTGCCCTGCGAGGCTATTCATACATTCTTTATGCGGTTTCCGATAGATCTTGTATACGTGGACCGCAAGCGGCGCGTCTGTAAGGCTCTCAGCTCTGTTCCACCCTGGCGGCTCTCGGGATGCCTTTCGGCGCATTCCGTAATTGAATTGTCCGTCGGCACGGTGAACGAGTCGGGAACCCGGAAGGGCGACCAGTTGGAAATCCGAAAGGCAAGCGAACAGGAACTCGAAACGGCATGACAAAAGGCGCAATCCAGGTTTTCGCGGCCAGCTTGGTCCTGTGCTCGTGTTCGCGGCACTCCTCGCTGGTATCGCGGTCGGTTCAACCGACCCCGCACCGGATCGTCCAGCGCGAGGCCGTGAACGCAGTGGATGCCGGCGACGGCGATTATGACCTGCGCCAACTTCGCGCCAAACTGGACGCCAATCCCGGCGACCTTCAGGCACGTTTCGCCCTCGCCCACCGCTACGAGGCACTTGGCTTCCATGAGGTCGCGATTGAACACGGCCGACTGGCGATCGAGCGCGTCCCCGAATCCGAGGAAGCGCACGTCGAGCTCGCGAAGCTCCTCTGGCGCGCGGAACGTTCCGGCGAGGCGGCCAAATCCCTCGGTGAATTCGGCAAGACACGGGAACTCGGTGCCACAGGCTGGGCGTGGCTCGGCCTGGTCCGCGATGATTCCGGCGACTGGAAGGGCGGCGAGGCTGCGTATCGCAAGGCACTGGCCATCGCTCCCGACCGCGATGACCTGCACAACAATCTTGGCTACTGCCTGCTGCGTCAGGGCAAGCGCAAAGAGGCGGAGGCGGAGTTCCGGTCGGCGGTCCAACTGAATCCGCAGTCCGTCGTGGCCCGCAACAATCTGGGTTCCGTCCTGACGTCGAATCCATCGGAAGCCGTCGCCAACCTCCAGTCGGTCAGCGACCCCGCCACTGCGCACAACAACCTCGCCGCGGCGTTCATCGAGGCTGGAAAGTATGCCGAGGCCCGCCATGAACTCGACGAGGCCCTGCGTTATAATCGTCAACACCCCGCAGCCTTGAGCAATCTGGAACTGGTTTCGAAACTCGACGGCAAGCCTGCGGATATCAAACTCTTACCCCGCAAGGATGCCCCGGACGGGGCCGTTGCGGGCAGGTCGGGAAAGCGGGGCGGATCGTGGGTCGCCCGGACTTGGCGGCACCTGAGAGGCGTCCGCCCTACCGCCAACGGATTTACAAATACTGGCGTTGAAGCAGCCAACGGAGCGGGTAGCGCCATCGCCCCCCGCGACCAGGGATCGAGCCAGCGTCAGGGATCGAACTAAAAGGAGACATGCCTACTATGAAACAAACGTTCTTGCGCCTCGCGGCGGCAACCAACCGGTTCGTCCGGGATGAACAGGGCCAGGACTTGGTCGAGTACGCGTTGATCGTCGCGGCGGTGGGCCTTGCGCTGATCACCACCGTCAACACCCTCTCGCAGGGAATCGCCAGCCTGTACTCCAGCATCACGGCCGACCTTTCGAGCATCGGCGCGACCCAGCAGTAGTTCAGCAAAAGGCCAGCGGGACGGTTTGCACACCCTCGACACCATCGCCCGGCCCGGACTAGCGTCCGGGCTCGCCGGGTATACCTCTACCCGCTCGACGGGATCGCTGGCCTTGGCGAGTCTCGCCCCGGACCTTGCGCTTTCGGGCGCGCTGGTGGCGGTCTTGTATCTGATTGCGTTCTTCGGTGCCCCCAAAGCTTTGTTTCGGGATGCCGACGCCGGGTGGCACATTCGCGCCGGGGAGCAGATGATCGCGACCCGCTCGCTGCCCCACGGGGATCCATTTTCGTTCTCAAAACCGGGGGCTGCGTGGGTGGCTTGGGAATGGGGTGCCGATGTCGCCGTGGCGGCCGTGCACCGGATGTCGGGGCTTGGCGGCGTGGCGGCTCTCTACTGCTTGGCCATCGCAACGTCCGTCTGGCTATGGTTCCGGCTGAACTGGGCGGCTGGCGGCAATTTCCTCCTGGCCTGCCTCTTCGCGGCCCCGATGTTGTCGACCACCAACCTCCATTGGCTCGCCCGACCCCACGTTTTCGGCTGGCTGTTCCTGCTTGGGTTTGTTTGGTTTTTTGAGCGGATGCCGGCCCGTCTGCACTGGACGCACTTCGTCGGCGTCGTCGCGCTCTCCGCCTTCTGGGCCAACGTCCACGGCAGTTTCTTCCTCGGACCCTTGGTCGCAGCGGTCTATGCGCTGGGTGCGTGGGCCAATGGGCAGGTTTTCGGGAACTTTTCGCGGTCGTGGCGCAATGCGCTGATGATCTTGATGGCGGCGGCGCTCGGGACCTTGGCAAATCCCCAGGGCTGGAACCTCCACAGGCATGTCTTCGCCTACATGGTCGATGCCCAACTGCTGGACCGCATCGGCGAATTCCAGAGCTTCAATTTCCACGCCGAGGGTTCCGCGCAGATCATGCTGGCGCTCCTCATCGGTTTCGCCGGTGGCTTGGCGGCGTTGCTCGACCAACGGATCGAACGCTTCCTACTCGCGGTTGTGGTCACGGCGGGCGCGTTGCGGTCGGCCCGGATGCTGCCCGTGGCGGCCCTGATTCTGCTGCCCCTCGCGAACGGCTCCATTACCGCGGGACTAGCCTCGGCAACCGGACTGGCTTTGAATTTTCGCCGGTGGCTTGACGGCTTCCTCGCCTATGGGGAGGGTCTGCGGAAACAGGATTCCAGGCTCTCGGGTCTCGTTCTGCTGCCGCTGGTGGCTGTGGCGATTTTCACACTGCTTCCCGCCTTGCACCCCGGCTTCCCGGCCGACCAGTTTCCTGTCGCGGCCTCCTCCACAATCGCCAAACTTCCGCCGGATGCCCGGATCTTCTCCTCCGACAAGTTCGGCGGCTACCTGATCTACCGTTTCCAGGGTGCCCGCAAAGTCTTCTTCGACGGGCGCAGCGACTTCTATGGAGCCGCGTTTCTGCAATCGTACTCCCGCATGGTGCAGGTCCGGCCCGGCTGGACCGACTTGTTCGACAAGTGGAATTTCACCCATGCCCTGCTGCCGCTCGACTATTCACTGGTTCCAGCGCTCAAGGCGCGCGGCTGGACCGAGACTTACCGCGACGGCGTCGCCGTGCTGCTTGCCTCGCCGGTAGGGGCCGCACCGGAAAAATCTAATACCAAGGAAGGACGTCGAGCCTGATGGATCGTCAACGCATCATCATCCTGTTCGCCGCCGCATTGCTTTCCGCGATGTTGCTGGCGGGGTTCGTCTACAAGACCGCAATCACCCCGAAACAGGAACCCCGCACGCCGGTGTTCGCCCTGACCCACGACATCGCCATCGGCCAGGCCGTGCACAAGTCGGACCTGAAGAAGGTCCAGGTTCTGGCGCGCGACATTCCGTCGGGCGCGGTACTCGCGGACAAGGACGCGGTCGACCACGTCGCCCTGTTCCCGTTGGCTGCCAATACGCCCCTGGTCAAGAATGCACTGGCGGCCCAATCGGGCCCCGAAGGGCTGCCTTCCACCATCGCCCCGGGCTATCGCGCCGTCGCGGTGACGATCACCGACGTCAGCGGGGTCGCCGGACTGATTCAGCCGGGCGGCCACGTCGATGTCCTCTTTACCCGCCCCGGCTCGATGGCGGAGGCGATCACTTCGACCATCCTCCAGAACGTCAAGGTGCTGGCCATCGGCCACAACGTGGTTCCCGGTGCGCCGGTGGACCCCAAGGCCCAGAAGATTCCGGTTGCCACCCTGCTGGTCACCCCCTCAGACGCCCAGAAGTTGGAGCTGGCCAAGAACCAAGGTCGGATTAGCCTCTCGTTGCGCAATCCGCTCGACTCCGGGACGGATTTGGACGGCAAGCCCATCGCCACCGACACCTTGGATCCTGCAATGCGGGCGAAACTTGCGGTGACCGAGAAGTTGCGCAGTTCGCCCAATCTCACCGATCCCAAGGCTTGGGACGCTCTGGCTGGCGTCAAACCGAAGGACCCGCCAGTGCCGCCAGTTCCGGTTGTGAAAGAAAAGCCCGCGCCGCCGCCCCCGCCGCGCGCCGTCGTAGACGTTTTCCGCGGGGACAAGCATGTCCAGGAAGTTTTCCATGACTAAATTCGGGTTTTCCGCCATCCTCGCAACCGCAGCCACGGTGGTGCTATGCGCCCAAACTCCGCCCGTGCGCCGGACCTTGGTGCTCACTGCCGGTCGCGGCGAACTGTTGCAGTTTTCGACGGACGTCAAGCAGGTTGCCGCCTCGGAACCGAAGATTGCGGACGTGGTTGTCGTTTCCCCTCGCGATGTGATGGTGAACGGCAAGGAGCCGGGCAAGACCACGGTCGTCATTTGGGAAGGTACTACTCCGATCCGGTACGATGTGGATGTCACGCTGGACAACAGCGAATACGAGGCCTTCAAGGCCTCTTTCAAGGCTCAACTTCCGGGCAGCAATATCGAAATCACGGGCAAGGGCGAAACCATCGTCCTGAAGGGCACCGCCGCCGACCAGAAGCAGATCAAGCTCGCCGGAGCTTTGGCGGCCACCCGCGCCAAGACCGTCTTGAACGAGGTCACCGCGCCACCAGCCCCGGAGCCACGGCAAATCGTCCTCCAGGTCAAATTTGCCAGCATCGACCGCACGGCGCTCGAACAACTCGGCTTCAACCTCTTCAGCCGGAACGGCGTGGCGATTGGCGAATTGAGCACCGGCCAGTTCCAGTCGCCCCGCTTCAGCCAGTTGCAGCCGACCGGCCAGCAGACGGTCAATTTCGCCGATCTCCTGAACCTCTTCGTCTACCGCCCCGACCTCAACATCGGCGCGACCATCGAGGCGATGCAGCAGCGCGATGTCCTCCAAGTTCTCGCGGAACCGAATCTGATGACGGTGGAAGGCAAAACCGCAAGTTTCCTTGCAGGCGGCTCGTTCCCGTTCCCAGTGCTGACGACGACCTCGACCGGCGGTTCCGTCGCTCCCGTCATCACGGTGCAGTTCAAGCCGTTCGGCGTCAAATTGGACTTCACCCCGACGATCACTCCCAACGGCCTGATCAATTTGCAGGTCTCGCCGGAAGTCAGCTCCCTCGACTTCGCCAATGCCGTGACCCTTCAGGGCTTCCTGATACCGGCTATCTCGCAGCGCCGGGCCGAGACTGAGGTGATTCTCAAGGACGGTGAGAGCTTCGCCATTGCGGGCCTCATCGACAACCGTGTTACCGAAGAGGTCATGAAGTTCCCGATCCTCGGCGACATCCCGATCCTGGGCCAACTGTTCAAGAGCCGGTCCACCAAGAAGTCGAATTCCGAGCTTCTGGTGTTGATCACTCCGCACTTCGTGAAGCCGATCCCGGTCGGCGAAAAGGGCGCATTGCCCGATTTCCCGATGACCTTCCTGCCCAACAACGCCCAAGTGAAGGCGAAGAAGGACAAGAAAAAAGGGGCGCAGTTCGTGGGGCCTCGTGGTGAACAGCAACCGAAACAGTAGCGGTCGTTCGGGGACGATGTCCCTCCAGTTCCTCGTGATCATGGTGCCGGTGGTGCTGGGGTTCATGGGGTTCGCGGTGGACCTTGGCCGGATGTATTTGGTCCGCGCCGAGCTCAACCAAGCGGCGAGCGCCATCGCGCTTTCCGCAGCCGCACAGTTGAACGGCACTTCCGGCGCGCTCGATACGGCCACGGCGGCGGGCCAGGTGACTTTGGACAATTCGTTGCAGGACGGGAACAAGTTCAATTTCGGGTCATTGGTCGTGGGACAGGGCAGCGCCTTGCTCACCAGTACCGTCCAGTCGCCTAGCTTCTTTGCTGCCTTGGCCGACGCCATGGCCGCGTTTGGGACAACCGGGGGCTCGACTGCCGACGGCACCACGGCACGCCACGTTCTGGTGAACCTCAACGCGGATGCTCCGCTGACGTTTTGGGGGCTGCTTTCGTTGGGCCAGAGCCGGAAAGCCTCAATCGCGGCGGCTGCGATTGCGGGGGTGAGTGCCCCGGTCTGCACCGCTTGCGGTATTGAGCCGTTTGCCATCGCGGCCGTGGATACTTCCGATCCCAACGATTTCGGCCTCGTCAACGGCCAGATCTATACCTTTGCCTTCGACTGCACGAACAACGTCACGCTGCTGGCAGGCTCCACCGCACCCGCGTTGAAGTATTTGCTTCTGGACCGCTACGACACCGGCAGTACCTTCGCAGAGGACCAGCAGCTGTTCCGCGTGGGGGCGCAGGGTCTGATTCCCTCGGCATCCACTCCCGGTTTCGCTTGTTCGACGATTGGCGGCACCGAGGCCGTTTGGTCCGCAAACTCCAGCGTGATTGCCGTAGCTGCATGTCGCGCCACGGGTGCTGCGGTGGACACCCGGGTTACGGATGCTGTGTGTGGTCTGAGTTCGCGCATGGCCGATCCGACGCAGATCACCGCGTGCCAGAACATCACCGATGTTGGAACCGTCGCCTCGGCCTACACGGGCGATACCGATTTGACCCCGGCCATCACCGACTACACTTCCTACGCCGGGAATAATACCCGTGTCATGACCGTTCCGATTGTGGCTGCGCTGGCTACGGATGGGTCGATGACCGTCCTCGGTTTCCGCCAATTCCTGCTGGAGCCCACGCCCAACGTGACCCCGGTCGCCAACGATCCGACCGACGCCGGAGGACGCTTCACCGCCATGTACATCGGAGTTGTGAAGCCGGTGAAGCAGGGCAGCATCTCGGCACCCTCCTGTTCCATTTCCAGCGGTCCGGGAAAGGTGGTCCTGCACCAATGAGGATCTTAGGACGCCGGCGCGGGAATGTGTTGTTGGAATCGGCGATGCTGATCCCAGTGATCGTGCTCCTGCTGGTCGGCATGGGCCAGATTGCCAAGATCACGTACACCTACTACAATCTGCGTAAGGCCATCTACTCGGTTGGGTCGTACCTGAGCGCCCAGCAGGGGACGAATTTCTGTGATCCCACGGATGCAAATGTCCAACAGGCGATCAGTTTCGGCTTGACCGGCACCACCGACAACACTCAGCCAACCCTGATTACCGGCCTGACGCCGGACATGATCACGGTCAGCCCGCAGGTCGTCGATTCCGTAACGGGTGCCATCGGCCCGTGCGACTGCTCGGTAACAGGTTGCGACTTGGCGGCAGGAGGCAAGGCACCGGGGTTTATTCTCGTCTCGATTCCGAACGGCTACATGATCACGCCCCGGATTCCGTTCCTGCCGCTCCTCGCGATTCCATTGAAACCACAGGTGAAGGTGCCTTATGGCGGAACGTAAACGGAACCGGCGGTCCGGACAGGCCATTCTCGAATTCGCCTTCATGTACGCCGGCGTGATCCTGCCGCTCACTTTCGGCATCGTCTATGTGTCCGAGATGTATTGGGTGTGGCACAGCATGACGGAATTCACCCGCTTGGGCGCGCAATACGCGGCGACCCACTGCTGGGAAGCCAGCAGCACGAATGTCCGCGACTACATGCAGTCGCACATTCCCGTCAATATCGACAAGGCCCAGTTCCAGTCCGGCGGTAGTGCGACGATCAACATCGACTACTTCAGCCGCGACCCGTCAACAGGTGCGCTGGGTGCGTTCGAGTGCCAGGGGGACTGCTCGACGACTTGTGTCCCCGACACTGTCACGGTGAGCGTGACAAACTACGAGTTTCGCCGTTTCGTCACGTATCTGAAGCTGCCGACCATTCCGATGCCGTCGTTTTCGACCTCGGTGTCGACGCAGGGCAACGGCTGCGACCCCGAACAGGGGACATGCAATCCATGAGTTTGATTCCAATGAGTTTTGGAAAGGTCTACTAGTCCATGTCTACGCCCTTCGTCCTGATGGTCGCCTCGAGCGACGAACATTTCCGGGAGATGGTCCGGGACAACCTGCTCAACGTTCCGAACTCCAAGGTCGGGTCGGAATACCAGGAGGTGTCCGGCAATCTCTATGTCCGCGTCATGCAGGACATTGAGCGCCACCCGAACTCGGCGGTGATCGTCGATCTGGCGGGCGACACCGAGGCGGGACTCAAGTCCTTGGAGCGCCTCAAGCAGGCCGTGCCCGACCTTTACGTGATCGTGTCGCACTACCACGCCGACGGTGAGACCGTGATCCAGGCGATGCGGATGGGTGCCAACGATTTCGTACTCCAGCCGCTGCGTCGGACCGATTTCCGCGATGCTATGGCGCGTTTCGAGCGGGCTCCGAAGCGGATTGTCACGACCGAGAGCAAGCTCGGCAAGGTCTACACCTTCCTCGGCACCAAGGGCGGCGTCGGGACGACCACACTGGCCTCCAACTTCGCAGCGGTCTTGGCACAGAGGAAGCAGTCGGTGGTCACCGTCGACCTCGATTGGACGGGTAACGACATGGCGGTGCAGTTCGGCGCCAACCCGCAGTCGAGCCTTTCGGATGTCGCCGACAACTTGGCGCGGCTTGACCAAGCGCTGTTTGAAAGCTTGGCCGTGCGCGACCAACTCGGCCTCCATATGATCGGCCCGTCGGATTCGCTGGAACACCGCGGGTATTTCACCGAGCCGATGTTCCGCGACTTTTCCACCTTCCTGATCGAAAAGTACGACGCCACGATCGTGGACGGCGGCAAGAACCTGAACGACGAAGTCGTTGCGGGTGCCTGCCAGGTATCCGCGATGATGTTCTTGGTGGTCACGCAGGAATATGCGTCGATCCGCAATGCGCAGCGCTACTTGGCGATGTTGATGCGGACCGGGTTCTCGCAAGATCAGATCAAGGTTGTGGTGAACCGCTACCAGAAGAAGGCGGGGCCCAACTACGCCAGCTTGGACCAGATCAAGCAGACGTTGAATCAGCCGATTTTCTATGGGGTGCCCGAGAGCCCCGAGTTCCTCTCGGCGCTGAACCAGGCGCGACCGCTGGTGGCCAACCGGCAGGCGGCTCCGGAGATCGACAAGGCCATCCGCGCGATGGTCGACAAGGCCACCAAGCCGTTATCAGCGGTTGAAGGGAAGGCAGCTTGAGCACACGTCCGATGGGACGGCCCGGTTCCGGGGCCGACCGATGGTTTGAGATCAAGAGCCAGGTACACCTAAAGCTCCTCAACACGCTCACGCCGGAGCAGTTGAGGACTCTGAGCAAGGAGGGCGTGCGCGCCCAAATCGCCCAGTTGGTGGAACGGCTGGTGGCGGACGAGGGTCTGCCGATGACCCTCGCCGAACGCGACCGCGTCGCCGAGGAGATCCAGGACGAAGTCTTCGGACTGGGCCCCTTGGAGCCGTTGCTGAAGGATTCGTCGATTTCCGACATCATGGTGAACGGCTACGACAACGTGTATGTCGAGCGCCACGGCCGACTCGTGGAGACCAACGTCCGGTTCAAGGACCAGGCGCATTTGCGGATGATCATCGACCGCATCGTGTCCAACGTTGGTCGGCGCATCGACGATTCGTCGCCGATCGTGGACGCCCGCTTGGATGACGGCTCGCGTGTTTGCGCCGTGATTCCACCGTTGTCGTTGATCGGGCCGGTGATGTCAATCCGTCGGTACGGCAAGAAGCTGCTGACCACCGAGGAACTGCTGAAGAACCAGACGTTCTCGCACGGGATCTTGGACTTCCTGAGTGGGTGCGTCGAGGCGCGGTTGAACATCGTGATCTCGGGCGGGTCGGGTTCCGGCAAGACGACGATTTTGAATACGCTTTCGCGGTTCATCCCGGAGAACGAGCGTGTGGTAACCATCGAGGACACCGCCGAATTGCAGATGCAGCAGCCACACGTGGTGCGGCTCGAAACGCGACCGGCGAACATCGAAGGCTCGGGCGCGGTGACGGCGCGCGACTTGGTGATCAATACCCTGCGTATGCGTCCCGACCGGATCATCGTCGGTGAATCGCGGGGACCGGAAGCGCTGGACATGCTGCAGGCGATGAACACGGGCCACGACGGGTCGATGACGACGTTGCACGCCAACACGGTGCGCGACGCGTTCTCGCGGCTTGAGACGATGGTGATGATGGCGAGCCAGAATGTGCCGGACCGCGTGATCCGGCAGCAACTGGCGTCGGCAATCCATTTGGTGGTACAGTGCGGGCGTATGAGCGACGGTACGCGCAAGATCACGGGCATCGCGGAAGTGACCGGCGTGCACAACGACCAAGTCGAGATGCAGGATATCTTCGAGTTTGAGCGGGTCGGCATCAGCCCGCGCGGCAAGGTGGTGGGCAAGTTCCGAGGGATGGGCAACCAGCCGCAGTGTTTGGATAAACTGCGGGGGTATGGGATTCATTTGTCGAAGACGATCTTCAACGAGGTTGTGGAAGTGGCTGATAAGTAGGTAGACCGAGTAGGCAGACCGAGCAGGCACAGATGATTTCGTCGATCCATATCGAGGGGTATCGCGGATTCCAGGACTTCCGGATGGAGGGGCTGGGGCGCGTGAACTTGTTGGTGGGTCCGAATAATGGCGGGAAGACGTCGGTTCTGGAGGCGGTGTATCTGTTGGCGGCCCAGGGGCATCCCAAGATGCTTTGGGATTTGCTGTCCATGCGCGATGAAGGCAAGGTGCGCGACTCGTTTGACGTGCGGCATCTATTCTTTGGGCATGAGATAAGTGAAGGAATTGTCGTCTCACTTGGATCGGAGGAACAAACCGTTGTCCTGTCGGTAGCGGCTAGCAGCCTTCGAATGGAACGCTTCCCAAAGCAACCAGTGGTGTTGCAACTGGAACCCAGCGGCAGCCTCTCGTCCGAGACGATCGCCCCCTTCGCTGGGTTGTTGAGCAAGCCGCCCAGGAACATCCAGTTTCTGCCAGCGGACTCCCTGAAGTCCGAAGACTTAGTCGAACTGTGGAACAAGGTTGTGCTGACACCCGATGAGGACTTGGTGCTCGAGTCGCTGCGTCTCCTCGATCCCGAGATTGAACGGATTGCGGCACACGTTCCGGTCGGTGACCGGGGGGGCTTTATTGTGAAGCGTCGCGGGGATGCCAGTCCGGTTCCCGTAGGCAGCTTCGGCGACGGTATTTGGCGGGCGCTTTGCCTGCTGATCGCTCTGACCCAGTGCAGGGGGGGGACGTTGCTTGTCGACGAAGTCGACAACGGTCTCCACCGGACCGTCCTCGATCCCCTGTGGTCGCTGATTTTCAAGACGGCCAAGGAGCTGGACGTCCAAGTTTTCGCCACCACGCACAGTTTTGATTGCGTCCAAAGCTTGGCCGCCATCTGCCCGGAAGAGAACGATCAGGCTCCGCAATCCGAACAGGTGACGCTGCACAGGATCGAGCGCCAACGGGCTAAGTCGATTGCCTACAACCAGCCAAAGATCAGAATCGTGGCCGAACAGGGGGTCGAAGTCCGCTGATGGCGTCTCCGAAGAACCCGAACCATCTGTTGGTGGAAGGGCCTGACGACAAATTTGCGGTAGTCGAGTTGATGGCCCACCACATCGGATGGCCGGAACATAGGGTGCCCGTCTGGATAGACTCTCTCAACGGTGTCAACAACCTGTTGAAATCCGACATTCTAGAGACGCGACTGACGAACCCTGATATCAAGCGTCTGGGTATCCTGCTGGATGCAGACGGCACACCCTCAGACCGCTACGGAGAGTTGCGGGATGCACTGAGTTCCGAATGTCCGGAGCTGCCGGCATTCCTTCCGGCGGAGGGATTCGTCAGCACGGTTTCGGTCAAAACCCTCGGTTCCCCGATGCGCCTCGGGATCTGGATGATGCCCAATAATGAATCTCCCGGTTACTTGGAGGATTTCCTTAGCACCCTAATCCCCGGTGGGGCCAAACCGGTGTGGGACCATGCTCAACAATCCACACGGACTGCTCGTCAAGTTGGCGCGACCTATAAGGAAGCCCACACCGCCAAGGCCGAGATGCACACTTGGCTGGCGTGGCAGGATCTCCCGAGCCCGTCGGCTGGCTGGTCATTGAACCGTAAGGCTCTGGACCCCTTCCTTCCCGCCGCCACCCCATTTGTAACTTGGTTCCGAAGGTTGTACGAGGTTTAATCCATGGCATTCGCAATCCCCTTCATCCTGTTCTTCCTGTTCTTCTCCGCCGTCCTGTTCGGCGTCGCCTACTACGTCTGGGTGGTGCCGCAGCAGCAGGCCGCGCGCATGCTGGACGAACGGCTGCGCGGGGTCCGCACCAACACCCGCGCTACCCGCGAACGCGGCGCCACCGACCTCCTCCAACGCGAGAAGCGTGGCTCGTTTGCCTTCCTCGGCGATTTCTTCACGTGGCTCGGCTTTGTCCGTAAACTGCAGGAATACATCAAGCAGGGCAATCTGCCTTACCGCGCCGCGGACGTGGTGGGCGTCAGCTTGGCGATCACAGTTGGCATCTACCTGGTCTCGACCATTTTCGTGCCCATTCCGATGTTGCAGATTGCATTTGCGCTGCTGATCGGCTCCATCCCCATCGCCTACGTGATGAATAAGCGTTCGAGCCGCATCGCCAAGTTCGAGGAGCAACTCCCCGACGCCATCGACCTCTTCACCCGCACCATGCGCGCGGGCCACAACATCCACTCCGGCCTCGAAACCATCGCCGAGGAGACCTCGGATCCGATGCGGATGGAGTTCCGCAAGGTGACCGAGGAGTTGGCGCTCGGTTCGTCGATCGACGCGGCGCTCCACAAGCTGGGCGAACGGATGCCCGTCATCGATCTCAAGTTCTTCATCACCGGCCTGATCCTGCAGCGCCAAACCGGTGCCAACATGGTCGAAGTACTGGCCGACCTCTCCATCCTGATCCGCGAGCGCATCGGCATGGCGGGCAAGCTAAAGGCGCACACCGCGTCGCAGCGCTTTTCGGCGGGCCTGCTGTGCGCGCTGCCGGGTGTGGTGGGTCTGGGCTTCTGGTTCCTCAAGCCGGAATATGTGAGGCTGCTGTGGACCGACCCCCTCGGCACGAAGTTCCTCACCTACGGCATCATCTCGGAAATCATCGGGATTATTGTCATCCGCCAGATTGCGAACGTGAAGGTTTAGGAGCCAAACATGCTCAGCGCGATACTCGTTTTCATTGCGGCGTTTGCCACCATCATCGTGATCGTTTGGGCGGGACTGCAGTTGCTGCAACCACAGGAGGACGCCATTGGCGACCGCTTGGAGGCGCTGCGCAGTGGCGGAGTGGTCAACGGGAGTTCCATGATTGGCGGCGGCTCTGCCAAGCGCAAGGCACGCGGGTTCACGGGCCAGGTCTTGAATTTCGTTTCCTCCGTGCCAGGCGGCGACGACTGGGTCAAGGGGAGCGAAAAGCGCCTCCGCTACGCCGGTTACCGCGGCGAGGAGGCGTTGGGACGGTACGTCACAATCGCGGTCGGATTCTTCCTCTTTTGCATGCTGGGCATGGCGTGGAGCCAGCGCAACAACGATTTCTCGAACGCGTTCGGGGGCTTCGTGGCCGCCGGAATCATCGGGTTCATCGGACCGCAGTTCGTCCTCGGCAAGATGGCCACCAACCGCCGCAAGCGCATGCAGGAAGGGCTGCCGGATACCATCGACATGCTCGGCATCGTCCTGGGCACAGGCTTGGCGCTCGACCAGGCGATGACGCGCGTTTCCGCCGAGATGGAATTCATCTATCCAGATTTGGCGAGCGAGTTTTCCACGGTCACGATGCAGGTCCGCGCCGGCCAGGAGCGCGCCAAGGCGTTCAAGGGCATGGAACGCCGGACGGGTCTGGAGGACATCAAGTCGCTCTCGGCCATGATCATCCAGAGCGAGCGTTTCGGTACGCCGCTCTCGACTGCGCTCAACGCGTTCGCCAAGGACTTGCGGGACAAGCGGAAGCTGCGGGCGGAGGAGGCGGTCGGCAAGGCGGGCATCAAGATGCTGTTCCCTATCGTACTGTTCATTCTGCCTGTACTCTTCGTGATCACGCTGGTTCCGGCGGTGATCAAGACCATGCACGACATGCAGTTGCTGGGCACCGGCAAGTAACGGGCCCGCGTCGGCTCCCGCGATATGCTGGGGCACGACATGCGGATTCGAGCGATTCTTCTAGCGTTGGTTGGGATTGTTGGGCTGCAGGCCGATCCGGGCTGGTGGACCCGCGAGCCGATGCGCTGGGTCCAGACCAACCTTCGCGAAACGGATGCCACGCTCGACGCCCGCCGACTGGTCGAACAACTGGCCGACATGCGCGCCAACGTGGTCCTGATGGGCATGGGCGGGATTTCGGCCTACTACCCGACGAAGGTGCCGTTCCACTACCCGAGTCCGCAGTTGCCATCCGACCACGACATGTTTGGCGACGTGATCACTGCGGCGCACTCGAAACACATCCGAGTTGTGGGCCGTTTCGATTTCTCCAAGACCCGACAGGCCGCGTTCGACGCCCATCCCGAGTGGTTCTTCCGTCAGGCGGACGGCCAGCCGGTCATCTACAACGGCTTGTATTCCACCTGCATCAACGGTGGCTACTACCGGGAGCAGGTGATGCGCATCCTGTCCGAGGCGTTGGAGACGCACCCGGTTGACGGCCTCTTCTTCAACATGTTCGGCAACCAGTCGCGCGATTACGGGGGCAAGCCGGTGGGGCTATGCCATTGCGATGTTTGCCGCGCCAAGTACCGGGCGCGCTACAACCGGGATATTCCGGTTGACCCCGACGAGGACTACCGCAAGTTCATGTTCGACTCCTCCCGCGAGGTGGCGGCGGCAATCGGTGCGTTGATCCGGTCCAAGCGTCCCGAGGCCGGATACTTCAACTACATTCAGGAATCGACCGACGGGATCATGTCGGAGTCCAACACGGCGGTGGCGCGCCCGTTGCCGCTGTGGCCGTATTCGGCGAGCGACAACGTCGACCGGGCGCGTAACAGCCAGCCAGGCAAGGCGTCGGTGAATCTGAACATGCAGTTTGTCGACTACTGGTGGCGATTCGCGACGGTGCCGGGGCATGAAATCGCGCTTCGGGCATGGCAGAATCTGGCGCACGGAGGTGCCCTGACGTTTGAGGTCAACGGGACGTTGGACCTCCAGGATCGACAGGCCTTGGAGACCATGAAGCCGATTTTCCGATGGGCGGCGGAAAATGAACAGTATTTTGGAGGTTCGCAGTCGGCGGCGCGCGTGCTGTTGCTGGGTGCGCCGGCCAATACAGGCAGGACGTATGCGACCGAGCCGTATCGCGGGATGTTCCGGTTACTCAGCGAGGAGCATATTCCGTTCGCCGTTTCGGACAACATGGATTGGATGGGGCGGCGGGAGTTTGACCTTGTGGTGGCGACGGACTGGGCTCCTGCGGGGCTCAAGGAATATGCCCGCCGCGGGGGGAAGGTTCTGATCGCATCGGCGTTGAAGCCGGACTTCGATGTCGCCCAAGTCGTGCGGACGGAAAAGGACGTGAAGGGATATGTGCGGGTCCGAGACCACGCCGCGTTTCCATCGCTCAAGGCCACAGACCTGCTGATGCTCGACGGGCCTTTCACGGAGCTCAAGGCGAACGGCCAGCCGCCACTGACGCTGGTTCCGCCGTCGATGATCGGACCGCCGGAATTCATCCATATCGACATGCGGGACACGGACATCCCGGCCATTTTCGTTCAGCCCGAGGGGAAGGGAAGTGTGGCTTGGATTCCCTGGAATCTGGGCGGGCTCTATTACCGGCACAGCCTGCCCGCACACGCGGCGTTGTTCCGCGACGTGGTGGACCGCCTGATGCCGGAGCGTCAGTTGAAGACCGACGCGCACCCGCTGGTGGAAGTGACGGTTCTACTGCAGGACGGACACACCCAAGTGCACTTGGTCAATCTATCGGGCCATTCCCAAACGGGCTATTTTGCGCCGATCCCGATGGCGGGAATCAAGGTGTCGCTGAAGGGGCGGTATCGAACGGGCCGGGCTTTGCGGAATGTTGGCAATGTGCCGATCCGGGCCCTGGACGGGCGCAGTGAATTCACGGTGCCGCGTTTGAGGGACTATGAGGTGGTCGTTCTGGATTGACCGATGTCTTGCGTGACCCCGTATTCGAAAACTACGGGGTCACGCGCATCTGGTGGCTATTCCAACGCCCCGGTGGCGGGCTTTTTCGGTCTGACGATCTCGGTCGGGTTCATATCCGCTGGAATCGCGATGTCGAGGAACCCGGCAAACATCTCCTCCCAAGTCTGCTCGCCCCAGAAGACTTCCTTCGAAGGGTCGGGGTTGGACTTGTTGTTCGGCGAGTTGTCGTAGGTCGCGATGCCCTCCAAAACTGTGCCCTTCGGCAGCACCACAGGCTTGTCGAGGTAATAAGTCAACTGCCAGTTGAAGTCGTAGGCCGGAACCTTCAACAGCGTCTGCTTCTCGCCTGTCGGATAGGTCGCAACATACTCGTACGCCTTGCCGCGAACGTGCATGTGCGGGAAGAACGATTGGATCTTGGTGTCCTGGGCCAACGTGATCCGTCCGAAGACCTTGTGGTCCGGTGCGCCCGGAGGGATCCGCAGCGACGCGTTCACGAGGAATGTGTTCACGACGCGCTCCTTCGGCGGCTCCTTGGCGAAGATGATTCCAACCTTGCTGCGGTCCGTCGTCTCCTTGCCGTTCGTGGTGTAGTGGACTTGGAAAACCAGATCCGCTCCAGCGGGAATCAGGCGGGCCTGGCCGTCCAGCGTCTTGTACGCCAGTCCGCCGGGCACATAGACGCCGACCATTTCATACCCATTGGCGTTGATGCCGTAGAACGACGCGCGGTCGTTCTGGGGTGGGCGCTTGCTCGGGTCCGGGGCCTGCTCCTCGGGTGCCACGAAAGGCATGCCCGGCTTGGCGAACGAGAGGAACTTTGAGGTCTTGGGTCGCGCGTACAGTACGAGGTGGTGCACCACGGCGCGGTCTCCGGGCCGCACTTCCAAATCCTTCACCCACTTGTCCTCGGTGAAATTGGTCGGAACGATGAAGTAGGTATAGTCGATCTTGCCGCTCGCCGGAATCTTGTAGTCCATGCCGATGTCGAAGATCGCGTCGGGCTTGCCCATAGTCCAGCCGGTGGGAAATGTGGCGGGTTTCGGGGCGTCCTTGGCGTTGCCCTGCGGCGCGCCGGATGTCGCCCAGTCGGAGAGCGTCTTGATTTCCGACTCCGGCATCGAACGGTCGTTGGCGAACTTGCCGAAGTGGGGATCGGCGTACCATGGCGGCATCTGGTGCTTCAGTACTGCCTGCTGGATCGCCTTGGCCCATGGCCGGACCTCGGCATAGCTCCCGAACGCCATCGGAGCGGCCTCGCCGGAGCGGTGGCACTCCTGGCAGCGGTTCTGCAGGATGGGTAGGACGTCCTTGTAGAAGGTCGGCGTTGCGGTGGAAGCGGGCGCGGCGGCCAGCATCGAGGTGAATAGGGGAATGGCGAGGAGGCGCATGATTCTGGTCCGTTGCGAAACGTTACTTGGAGTATAACGTTGCGCAACGGACCGTTGTTCGAGGTAAGAGCGTCTTACCTTTTTTCCGCCGGCATGACGAAGCCGCGCGCGGCCAAGTCCTTCGGATCGGTGTTGATCTGATGGTCCCGCCACAGCCAGCGCATCATTTCCGGCATGATCGCGCCGCCGAACTTCTGGCCGTGCAGGTTGATGCCGAAGGCGTAGTTGACGTCGTAGCCCTTCTGGGTGAGCGCCTTCATCAGGCGGACATTCTGGAAGAACCAGTCGCGCTTCTCCTCGTAGGTGCCGTCGGCGCGGAGTGCGCGGTTGTCGTTGCGTCCGTCGCAGAGGAAAACGCGCAGGGGCTTCTTATCGGTCGCGAGGACGCGGTCGGGGTAGACGTAGCCGCCGCGGAGATCGACGAAGCTGCCGACGTTGCTGAGCACCTTGCGGAACTCGTTGGGGCGCTCCCATGCCACGGCGAAGGCCGCGATGGCACCGGAGCTGGAGCCGCCGATGCCGCGCATTTCGGGATCCTTGGAGATGTTGTAGTCCTTGTTGAGGGCTGGCATGAGCTCCTCGGTGACCACGCGGGCGTATTTGTCGTCGGGCGTGTTGTATTCGGTGGGACGGTTGGTGGTGCGGTCGCCCCATTCGGCGGGGGTCGGCTCGGGCTGTTCGGGTGTGCGGCCGGGATTGATGAAGACTCCGAGCATGATGGGGATTTCGCGCCGGTAGATCAGGTTGTCCATCACGTTTTGGGCGCGTAGGTCGCCGTTTTCGTCCTTGAATGCCTGCCCGTCCTGGTAAACCATCAGGGCTGCGGGAACTTTGGGGTCGTACTGGGCGGGAACGTAGACCCAATAGGTGTGCTGGGTGCCGGGGTAGACCTTGCTGGGCAGTGTGAATGGTCCGCGGATTTCACCCTTCGGAACGCCGTCCTGGGGCAGCGAATCGGGGCCGAGCCGGTATTGGGAGTTGGGCGCTGGACCGGGAGGCATCGGTTGGGGCGCGCCGCCGCGACCGCCGCGTCCGCCAGGTCCGCCGGGTTGGCCTTGGCGACCGGGACCGGGCTGCTGTCCGGCTGCGGGGAGCTGGCCGGAGTTTACGGTCTGGGGAGGGGGAGTCTGGGCAGATAGAGCTGTGGCCAAGATTGAGGCGGAAAGGAACAGGGCTGCTGAAGTGGATGGACGTTTCATAGGTTCACCTTGCTGAGTGGACTGGACATCCTAGATCATATGTCATCCGCTATCGAAACATCCGCACAATTGCGTCCGGCAGGGTGCGGAGCGACTGCCCCGGTGCGATCACCCAGTTCGCGAACAACACGCCGGGCACCTCCGCCGCATCCACGCAGTGGTCGGCCTCCCATGCATCCGTATTGTCCTCGAACACGACCTGGGCCGTTTCACCGACTCCGGTCCGCCAAGATGCCCGGTATCCCGCGGCGTAGCCCACCACCAGGTCCGGGCCGGGCTTGGCACCCTTCGAGACCTTCGCGACGACTACCGCGCCGTTCACCGGGTCGCGCAGTTCCAGTAATCGGCGGCGGACTTGGGACTCGTCCGCCCCGTCGAGGTAGACCCCGTTCAAGCCCATCGCCGTGGCTCCGGTGCCTTCCAGCGCGGCGTTGAGATTCACGGCGCGGTCGAATCCGGTGAATCCGTGGTCGGACATGACCATCAGCTTTGCGGCCGGCTCGCGCCGCATCACTTCCCCGATGGAGGCGTCGACGGCCCGGTAGACCTCCAGTAACTCGGCGTCGTGGCGTCCCCAAAGGATGTGGGAATGCTGGTCCACCGCCGAGAAGTAGAAGAACAGGAAGCCGCCCTGGTACGTGTCGAGGGCCTGCCGGAGCATCCGCCGCTCGCCTTCCAAAACCAGCCGGACTTGCGTGAGGAATTCGGGGAGGTCGAAAACGCCCTGTCGCAAAGCGGCGGTGTCTTCCGGGATTCCGAGGGTGAAGAAGCGCCCGAATTCCTTGGCGAACGATGGTGGGTAAGCGACGGGGAGCGCCGGGTCCAGCGGGTCGATGTTGACTGGCGACATGTACAGCCGTAGTCCGCCGCGCAGCAGTTTCGCGTAGATCCGCACCATGCCGCGCGTCGATGTGACGTGAGGGATCAGAGGGAATTCGACCGGGACCCAGTCCGACCACTCGCCCTGCATCAGGATGGACTTCCGTCCGCCGGTTTCAAGCAGCGCTCCGCCGCGCTCGGCGTCGATGTCGACCGCAATGGTTGCCGACGTTGTGGCTCCATCGGTGCGCAGGGGGTTGGCGGGACCGTCGAGTTGCAAGTCAATGTGGCCGTTAGAAACCGTTAGGCGGCGGATCGTGCCGCCGGGCACGGTGCGCTCGGTTTCGCCAGGGTCATCGGTGAAATAGGTGAAGGTGCCCTGGGTGCCACGCAGGTCCGGCGTTCCCATGCCGGAGATGGCGCGCCCGACGGGCAGGGGCGGGTAGTTGGTCGGCATCCGGATCACGGTGGCCGGGATTCCGCGTTCGTCGAGGGTCTGCCAAAACGGACGGCCCTTGCGTAGCGATTCGACCCGGGGGCTGGAGAGCGGCAGGAGGTAGGGGCCCAGGCGGAGTTGGAACTTTGGCTCGACGGTGCGGGTGGCAGAGAGGTAGGGCTGGCGGGTGGCGGGGTCGCGGTGGACGAAGTCGAGGATGCCGTGGTCGGCGGGGTCGAGGCCGGTGATGAAGGTGGACCACGCCACCGGGCTCTGCGGCGGCGTGGTGGTGGCGAGGCGGGAGAAGCTTCCTTGGTGGCGGAGTCGGTCGAGGTTGGGGAGGTCGGACCAGTGGCGTTCGACGAAGCCGGGGTCCATGCCGTCCACGCCGATGACGATCACGCGGGGCGGGGCGGGGTGGTGGCAGGCGGTTAGGGCCAGTAGCGGCAAGAGGGCGAGACGTCTCAATCGAGCGGAGCCCCTTCCATCCAGCTTGGTGGCGCGACTCCGAACAGTTTCAATGCCGTCGGTGCCATGTCCTCGATGCCGGGGTCGGTCGCAGTTATCGGCCTGTTCGAGAACAGGACCCCCGGTACCAGTCGCGGATCGACGCAGTGGTCGCCGCACCATGGCTTTGTATTTTCTTCGAAGACATCCGCCGACACGCGTCCCACGGCGGCGGCCCAGGATGTCCGGTAGCCTTCCGCGTAGCCCACGATCAGGTCCGGCGCGGCTTCGAGATACGGACCTTTGTAGAGGTTGCGGGATTGCCATACATCGTTAATGGCGGTGTCGGCACCGTCCTTGAACCCCGAAAGCCTCGCGCAAAGTTCCGTCCGCAGTTTGGCCGCGTCGGCGGGATCGACAATCCCCTGCGCCTCCCGGCCCTTCAGATTGAGGTATAACCCTCCCAGTCCGAAGGTGTACGCCTTGGTCCGCGACCAGTCCACTCCCGCGAAGTAGTCGCCGGATTCGCCTGAAAGCGCCAAATACCCTTCGCGCTCCAGCCACGTGTTGAGGTTCACCCCGCGCCGAAAACCGCAGAAGCCGTGGTCGGACAGGACGTAGATCGCCGTGTCCTTGTCCACGGCCTCCAGTGTGCGCGCGACGATGCCGTCCATGTCTTGGTACAGCCGTTCGATGACGTCGGTCTGCCCGAAACACATGTGTTGGACGCGGTCTGTTGTGTCGAAGACGCACGCGAGCACGCCATGCCGAAGCCGGTCCAGCGCCGAGAAATACATCGCCTCGCGCTCCTTCTGGATGTCTGCGGCCTGTCGCAGGAACGCCGCTTGGTCGATCGCGCCCTCATTGAGCGCGTGGGTATCCTCGGCCATGCCGAGCGTGGAGAACGTGCCCAACAGCTTGGCCAGGTACATCGCGTAGTAGCGCGGATGGCTGATCGGCAGCGCCGGGCTCTCGGGGTCGATCTGGACCGGCGTGGCGTAGAGCGAGCCGTCCGCCATCGGCAGGAACCGCACGATGCCGCGTGCCGACCGGAACTTCAGTTGGATCCACGGCGTGTATTCGCCCTGCCGCCAGGAAATCCGCTGGTCCTGAATTTCCAGCACGCCGCTGTGCGAGCGGAACGGCAGGCTCTCGCCCGGCGGTCCCTCCAGCAGGCCTTCCGCTTGCATGAACTTCGAGTGCGTGCCCTGGGTGCCGCGCAGATCCGGCGTGCACATGGCCGAGAGCAGCCTCCCGTTAAACTCCTCGGGCGGGAACGTGATCGGAACCCGCAGGATGGTGCTCGAAATTCCGTGCCGCCCGAGGATCTTCCAGAAGGTCTCGCTTTTGCGCCGCATCTCGACCGAGGTCTTGGTCACCTTGGCCGACGAAAGTTCGGGCAGGTAGGTGCGGAGGTCGCGGTTGAGGAAGTCGAAGATGTTGTGGCGGCCCGGGTTGACGCCCGTCGCAAAGGTGGACCACGCAACGGGCGAAAGCGCGGGGAACGTGGTGCGCAGGCGCGAATAGCCGCCCATCTTGCGCAGGCGCTCAAAGTTCGGCAGCTTCCCCTCGGCCATCATGCGCTCGGCGACGCCGGGGTCGAGGCCGTCGAAGCCGAGGAAGATCAGCTTCTTGACCGCCCCGCGCGGCCGTTTCAGCGCATTCCGCAGCGCGCGTAGCGGCCACAGCAGCGCGGTCAGCAGGCCGCCGAGGATCGAAACGATCAGAGCTAGGAACGATCCGAGGAACGCGAAACCCGCTCCTGGACCGACGTATGCGGGCGGAATCACCATGCCTCGATTTGCACCCTAAAGTTTTGACGCATCCCATCCGATAGAATTACAGACGTATTATGAATGCGCTCCTACTGACGGAATACAAGAAGCTCGAACTGGTCGATTTCCCCATGCCGGAGATCGGTCCCGACGACGTTTTGGTCCGTGTGCGCGCCTGCGGCATCTGCGGCAGCGACGTCCACGGCTTCGACGGGTCGTCCGGTCGCCGCCACCCACCACTGATCATGGGCCACGAGGCCTCTGGCGAGGTCTCGCAACTCGGGGCCAACGTCACCGACCTCCAGCCGGGCGACCGCGTGACCTTCGACTCGACGGTCTACTGCGGCAAGTGCCAGTTCTGCGTCGCCGGCGACGTGAACCTGTGCGACAACCGCCAGGTGGTCGGCGTCGCCCCCAAGGAATTCAAGCGGCACGGGGCCTTCGCCGAGTACGTCGCGGTGCCCCGTCGCATCATGTACCGGCTGCCGGACACCTTTCCGTTCGAGCAGGCCGCGCTGATCGAGGCTGTTTCCATCGGCGTGCACGCCGTCTCCATCACCCCGGTGAAGCTTGGCGACACGGCGTTGGTCGTGGGCGCGGGCATGATCGGCTTGGTCACCTTGCAGGCCGCGAAGGCTGCCGGTTGCACCCGGATCATCGTGGTCGACATGGAGGACAACAAGCTCGAGGCCGCCGTTTCGCTCGGTGCCACCGATACGATCAACCCCAAGCGCGCCAACGTGCCCGAGACCGTGAAGGAAATGACCAACGGGCGCGGTGCGGATGTTGCGTTCGAGTGCGTCGGCTACACGGTCCCCGTGGTGAGCGCCATCCACTCGGTGCGCAAGGGCGGCACGGTGACTCTGGTCGGCAACCTGCAGCCGAACATCGAAATTCCCCTGCAGTACGTGGTGACGCGGCAAATCCGGCTCCAAGGCTCCTGCGCGTCCAACGGTGAGTATCCGCAGTGCATCGACATGATGAACCGCGGGATCATCAAGGTCGCCCCGCTGATTTCGGCAGTTGCGCCCCTGTCGGAAGGCGCGGCTTGGTTCAATCGCCTCTACAACCATGAGGCCAATGTGATGAAGGTGGTGCTAGTCCCGTGAGCGCAGTGCATAACTTCTTCGACCTGACCGGGCGCGTTGCCATGGTCACTGGCACCAGCCGCGGCCTGGGCCAATACATGGGTCGGGCCTTGGCCAAGGCGGGTGCCGATCTGGTCATCACCAGCCGCAAGCTGGCTGATCTGGCCGATTTTCAAGCCGAGGTGGAAGCGCTGGGCCGCAAGGCGTTCCCCGTGGAGCTAGATGTCCGCAACTACGACAGCATTCAGGCTGCCGTGAAGTCGGCAGTCGGCCACTACGGCAAGATCGACATCCTAGTGAACAACGCGGGCCTGAACGTCCGCAAGCCGGCGGTCGATTTGACCTGGGACGAATGGAACCTCGTCCTCGACACCAATCTGCGCGGCGAGTTTTTCGTTGCCCAGGCAGTTGCGAGGGAGACCATGATTCCGCAGCAGTACGGGCGGATCATCAACATCGGTTCCGTCACGAGCGTGTTCGGCTATGCGGGTTTGACCCCGTATACGGCGAGCCGTGGCGGCGTCCGCCAGATGACCATGAGCCTAGCCGACGACTGGGGCAAGAACGGCATCACCGTGAACTGCCTCGCGCCGGGTTGGTTCAAGACCAAGCAGAACGCGGTCCTGTATGAGAACAAGGAGTGGCTCGAGTACATCATCGACCGGATCCCGATGCGCCGTCCGGGCAAGCCGAACGACCTCGACGGGGCTGTAGTGTTCCTAGCCTCCGAGGCGAGCGAGTATGTCACGGGCCAGACGTTGTTGGTCGACGGCGGCATTTCCACGGGCGCGACGAAGGCAACCGTCGCGCCTAAAGCGTGAAACTCTTAGTTGCATTGGCGCTGGGCTGCGCGGTCTTAACCGCGCAGTCCCCGGCACCCTTCAAAGCCCCTCTTTTCGACGCCCACAACTGCTACCCCTACGAGGGCAAGTATGCCAACCGGATCGACCGCGCGCTCGGGACCGGATTTCCGGTTGCGATCGAGCAAGACATCGGTTTCTTCAACGGCGAGGCCGTTGTTACCCACACCGACAAGACCACAGGCACCGAGCCGACACTGAAGCAGCACTTCTTCGAGCGCGTCCGGCCCATCATCGAGCAGGCGTTGAAGGACAACCGGCGCGACCAGTGGCCGCTTATAGTCCTGCATTTCGATTTCAAGGATCTGAAGCCAGACACCCTCCATGCAGTGTGGAAGGTCTTGGAGCAGTACGAGCCGTGGTTGGCGACCGGTGTCAAATATGCGGATCCTGCCAAGCTATCCCCCATCTCGATGAGGCCGATCCTCGTTCTGACTGAGGATGCTGACGAACAGGAGGCCGTTTTCTACGGGGAAGTCCCCGTGGATGGCAAGCTGCGGGTCTTCGGGTCGGCCTATACCAAGGATCTGACCGCCCCCGCCAGCAACTACCGCCGCTGGCTGAACTATTCCTGGCGCGAGGTCGAGCCCGAGGGCCAGCCCAAGGCGACTGAGTGGACCCCGGCGAAGGCGGCGAAGCTGAAATCCATCGTCGAAAACGCCCACCGCTTGGGTTACTGGATGCGCTTCTACACCGTTGACGGTTTCACCGAGGCGGAAAACCAGGGCTGGTTCCAGACGTACAACTTCCCGTCGCGGGCGGCTGCGGAAATCAGGTGGAACGCCGAGATCCAGGCGGGCGTCGATCTGATCGCCAGCGACCAATACGAAGTGCTGTCGGCGTTGATGAGGCAAGGAGACAGGCAATGACTAGAATCACGGTTTTGACTGTGACGTTGGTGGCATCGTCCTTCGCCCAGGAGGCGCCCACCATCCGCACCGAAACCCGCGCGGTCCAGATCAGCGTCTCCGTCCGCAACAAGGAAGGCGCGCACATTGGCAACCTCAAGCGCGAGGATTTCCGGGTCAGCGACAACGGCAAGCGCCGCGAGGTCCAATTCTTTTCGCCCGACGACGCCAAATCTCCGCCGCCGCGTCCCCAACCCGACATCGGCCCCGGCGTCTACACCAACCGTTTCTCGCTGGGCAACGGCCCCGGACGCATCACAGCCATCCTCATCGACGGACTCAACACTGATTTTGAGGACCAGAGCCACTCCCGCCAGCAGGCCATGGCTGCTGTGGACCGCATGGTGGGAGGCGAATCCGTCGCCGTGTACTCGCTCAAGAACGAACTTTCGGTGCTCCAGACCTACACCGCCGACCGAGACCTTCTCCGCGCCGCGATCAAGCGCTACCGGCCCGGCATCCCGATGTACCTGCCCACCCAGGTCAAGAACCCGTTCGGTGCCCAGCACCAGAAAATGGGCGGCGACGTGTCCGGCACTCCGCCCGCGCTCTCCGAATACCAACTCCGTCGCCGTGTGACCGCAGCCATGGAATCGCTGAACATCGTCGCCGAACACATGGCCGGGGCGACGGGTCGCAAGAGCATCATCTGGATCACAGGCGGTTTCGCCCACGACCAGGATCTGCGCTCCATCATGCGAGGCTCGCTCAACCGCGTCAACGACGCCAATGTCGCGATCTATCCCGTCGACGCGCGTGGCCTCATCCCGGCCTCCGACGCCATTGACAACATCATGCTCATGCAGGAGTTTGCCGCGGCGACCGGTGGTCGCGCTTATTACAACCGGAACGACATAGGCACTGCGGTCGTTGAGGCCTTGGAGGACTCCAGCACTTCCTACTCCCTCGGCTTCTACCTAACCGACAAGGATCTCGACGGGCAGTTCCACAACCTCAAGCTCTCGGTTGCCGATCGGCCCGAACTGGAACTCCACTACCGCAAGGGCTACACGGCCGTGAAGGAACTGATGCCGAAGAAGGACGAGGACCTTGCGGCTGAACTGCTGGATCCGGTGAACGCAACCGCCATCGGAATCGACGCCAAGGTGGAGCGGCAGGGGAAAAACCTGAGCCTCACGATGTTGCTGGATGGCACCTACGCCAACTTCGAGGAAATGTTCGTCCAAACCAGCGTGACGGGGCAGATCGTTGGACAGCAGAAGGAGGAGGCCAAGCTGTCGGACCTCAAGCCCGGAATGTTTCCCAAGTTCACCCAGACGATGCCGCTTGCCAAAGATGCGGACAAGCTCACAATCGCGATCCGTGACCACGGTACCGGGCGCGTCGGAACTCTAACCATTCCCATCGGCAAATAACAACATGCGCCTTCTTGCCGGTCTGCTTCCGCTGCTCGCCCTATCGCAGCACGCCCCGCCGTCCGACCAGTCCGCTCCGGCGATTCTGGAGCGAATCGGGCGAACTGCGATCTCCTACACAGAGCAACTCCAGGATTTCACCTGTAGGCAGACCACGGTCCGCACCGCGGCCAAAACGTCGAGTCCAGGTAAATGGAAGCCGGTCGATACGCAAGAGAACGAATTGAACTTCGTCGGCCACAAGGAGCACTACCGGCTCCTGAAGGTCAACGGGAGCGCCGACCACCCGGAGACGAGGGTTTCCAAGAACTACACCCGGACCAGCGGAGAGTTTGGGTCGCTGATGAGGTCCGTGTTCCGCCCCGAATCCAGGGCCAAGTTCGAGTGGAGGAGCCGGGACGGCAACGTTTGCGCCTTCAACTATGAAATCCTGGTCGCAAACTCCACCATGGCCATGACAAATGGCAAGAAGCGCATCCCGCTCGCCTTTGGCGGCACGGTGTACGCCAACTGCGAGACAGGCAAGATCACCCGAATCAACGCGGTCTCGCGCGATACCGCCGGCGAGGAAGGCCTGAGCGCCGACGTCTACTACGGTCCGACGAAGATTGGAGACCGAGAGTTCTTCCTTCCGACACGCGCCGAAAACACCTCGAGGCATGGCAGCACCATCACCAAGGCCGAGATCAAATTCAGCAACTATCGCAAGTACGACGCTTCCACCACGTTGAAGTTCGACGAGGTCGACCCCAAATGAGCGTGCGGTGCATCTTCGTAATCCTTCTGGCTGCGGCGCCCGCCCCCGCCCAGCAACCACCGCGTCCCGAACAGCGCGCGCTCCTCGCCAAGATCCAGCACTACGCAGATACCTACACCCAGCAGCTCCAAGACTTCACCTGCACCCAGATCATGACCCGAAGCGGCGCGAAGGCGGAGAACAGGCCCAATGTCCAGCCGAAATGGAAGACGCTGGAGACCCAGGAGATCGAACTCAATTTCGTCGGGCACCGCGAACACTACCGACTCCTCAAGGTCAACGGCGACTCCAAGAACCCGGAGAAGAAGGTCAAATCGGGCTATACCCGCACCAGCGGCGAATTCGGTTCCATGATGCGCGCCGTGTTCGAGGCCCGGTCGCGCGCCGACTTCCAGTGGGACCACATGACGCCCACCTCCGAGCGCAACGTCTGCGTCTTCAACTTCCATGTCGACAGGGAAAACTCCTCCATGGGCCTGCGCACCGAATTCCGGCGGATCATGCTGTCCTACGGCGGCTACGTCTCCGCCGACTGCGCCACCGGGCAGATCCTTCGCATCGCCAGCGATTCAGAGCCGGACCGCTCCGGCTTCCTCATCCACACCGCCATCCGCTACGGCCCCGTCACTATTTCCGACCGGGAGTTTTTCCTGCCCACCACAGTCGAAAACATCTCCGGCTTCGACCGCACGCTGACCAAGGCTGAGATGCGCTTCGAAAACTATCGGAAGTACGACGCGGATACCTCAATCAAGTTCGAGGACGAACTACCCGAGGCCCCGGCCAAGCCGTGACATCCCGGGCCTGACATAATCCAAGATGTGACCTGTCGAATCGTCTCCGTCTTTCTCGCCCTGGCTGGTGCCGTGTGTGCAGCCGCAGCCCCGCCCGCCGACAACCTGATCGTTTGCGACGAGTTCCCAGCCATGCGGAACCTCGCCCGTCAGATCGAAACCCGCCTCCACCAGACCAGCGAGATCGTCAACCAGGACCAGCTACCGTCCAGTCTCGGCACGTACCGCAACGTCACGGTCTACATCCACGGCGACCTGCACGAACCAGCGGAAAACGCCTTCATCGACTACGCGAAGAACGGGGGCAACCTGGTCCTGCTGCACCACACGATCAGCTCGGGCAAGCGCAAGAACAAGTCGTGGCTGCCGTTTCTAGGCGTCACTCTGCCGCCCGCCTACAAATACATCGACGACATGACTTGGGATATTGTGCCGACAGCCGCCACCGGTGGAGCGCCCATCACCATGCATGAGACCGAAATCTACCTCAACCACGTGGATGACGCCGACCGGACGGTGCTGTACGGACTGCGGTTCACCGATCCTAAGACAGGGGAGCATTTCGATCAGGCGATCGCCGCTTGGACGCGGAAGACGGAGCGCGGGACCGTGTGGTACTTCATGCCGGGCCACAAGGCGTCGGATTTCGAATACGAGCCTTACGTAGTGGCCTTGATGAAGGCGTATAGGGTTGGGAAATAAAAGCCTGGAGCCACCCGCCGGGATCGAACCGGCGACCTGCTGATTACGAATCAGCCGCTCTACCAACTGAGCTAGGGTGGCCTTGGGGAGGGAAACGCTCTTGTTTCTTTATACCACGGCCCTTTTTACCGCGCCACGCCCGCCAGTCGCGCAGCGTTGTCCATGTTCCCGAAGTCCCTCGGGTGCTGCCGGCCGCCCGTGAGCTTGGGCACTCCGGTGGTCACGAAGTCGATCAGTTCCCCGGCTGTCACGAAGCCGTCGTGATCGGAATCGGCGGCCCCCTGCAGCCCCTCCAGCACCGAATAGGTGAACGCGCCATGTCCGCCGCCGAATTCCGGACCCTCGGACGACAATTCCTTCGGTCGCGCCGCCATCAGGCCCAGCATCTCGCCCGGAATCTCGCCAATCTTCTCCACCAGGCCGCCCAATGCCGTAGTTTTCTGCCCCGCGATGGCGGCTGCCCGGCAAACGTCCGCGAACAGGATCACCCGACCCGCCCGTCCGACCTCGCGTTCCACCAGCGCCCGCAGTTCTCCCATCGGGAGCGCGGTTGCAGCCAGATTCGCGGGGTCGCTGTCATACGTCAGGATGTAGGCACCGCTCCCGTCTACCGTCCCGTGCGCCGCCACCAGGATGTAGACCGTGTCTTCGCGACCGGCCCGGTCCTTGAGGAGCATGTCAAACGCCGACCGCACTGCGGAGGTGGTGGCGCGCTCGTTCACCAAAGAAACGACGGCGTCGGGTGCCACGTTGCCGCCGCGCGGGCTGGCGAGGAATGCGGCGAAGGCACGGACGTCGGCGTCGGGGTACTGGAGCCAGAGGTCGTTGGGGAGCTTGGCGTATTGGGAGACGCCTACCAGCAGCGCGAAGGTTTTACCCTCGGCCGGAGCGTTCAAAGCGGAGAGGGTTGCTACGAGCAAAGTGATGGCGCGGCGCATCAGTTTTCAGTATGGCCCCTCCAGTATGGTCCCCGCCGAGCGCCGGTACGCCCGCCGGACAGCGCCATGGCCCTAGCGGAATGCCACCCTCAAACTGTCCCAGTCGGTGTACCAACAAAAAGGGCGGACACCCGAAGGTGCCCGCCCGTTTCAACGATCCTTACGGACCAGATTAGAAGTTCACGCGAAGTGACATCTGGATCTGACGCTGTGCGCCGAGGCCGACAGCCGATTCCACCGTCGAGGTGACGGAACCGAATGTGCCACCCGTCGCCGTGGTGTACGGCTGGCCGGGTTGCAGCGTGTTCCCTGAAGTGCCGAGAACGTTGTTCAGACGGACGACCGGATTCGCGAAGTTCGCCTTGTTGAACAGGTTGTACGCCTCGAAGCGGAACTCCGTGTTCACCTTCTCGGTGATGTCGAAGCGCTTGTGCAGCGTAAGGTCGAGCTGGCTCAGACCGGGGCCGTGCAGGGCACCGCGTCCGAGGTTGCCGAAGGTGCCGGGCGCCGGGGTTGTGAATGCCGCCGGGTTTACGATGAAGCGCTTGTCGCTGGCGTTGGTGAGGAACGGGTTGACGCCGGCAACAACATCCGGGAAGCGGACGTCGCGGGAGTTTCCGCCGCCAAGAACGTTGATCACCGGAACCGTAACCGGGGTACCGTTGACGACGATCGCGGAATTTACGATCGTGTTGTTGCGGGTGTCGCGGTAGACGAGATCCGGGCGGGTGATGCGGATGTCGAGCGGAAGGCCGGTGCGGGCATTCACGATGCCGCCCAGCTGCCAGCCGCCCAGAATCGTGTCGGCCGCCTTGCTGATGTTCTTGCCAAAGCTCTTGCCGCGGCCGAAGGGCAGTTCGTAAAGGGTCGAGATGTTCGCGCTGTGGCGCACGTCGAAAGCGTTGTTGCCGCGGTCGGCGCGGAAGTTGTACGGATTGGTGGCCGTATTCGCTTCGTTGGAGCCGCCGGTGTCGCCGATCGAGTGCCCGTAGGTCCACTGCATGCCCAAAGTCAGACCTTTGCTGAAGCGGCGGTTGAGGGTGGTCTGGAGCGAGTCGTAGTGGTCGGTACCGCCGGTGGTCTTGTAGTCGATTTCGCCGAAGCGGGTGCCGAACTCGCGGACGGCCGTGCCCGCGCCGGTGGTGGCGTTCATGGTCACGCCAACGATCTTGTTGGCGATGCTGCGGAGGAAGAGGTTGCGTCCCTGGCTGCCCACATACGCCATCTGGAGGATGGTGTTGAACGGCAGTGTCTGCTGCACCGAGAAGGTGTAGGAGAGGATCTTCTCGGGCACCGTGTAGCCGGGGGCATAGGCCCGGACGCCGATGCCGGTGGCGGTGTTGATGTTGTAGTTCTTGATGTAAGCGAGCGAATCGAAGGGATAGACGCCGGTCGCCGTGGCCGAGACGCGGTCGCTCTCGATGGGCTGGATCAGGTCTTCGCCCTGGCCCGGGCCGTAGTAGTAGCCGCTGCCGATGCGAAGAACGGTCTTGCCGCCGAGCGCCTTGGGTGCATAGCTGATGCCGAGGCGCGGCCCGATAGCCAGCTTGGACGACTTGTAGAACGGACGGCTTGTAGGAGCGTCGAGGCCGCCAGTCACAACGTTGTACAGGACCACGAGGTTGCGGGCTTCACGCATGGGCGTGTAGTACTCGTAGCGGAGACCGTAGCTGAGGGTCAGGCTGGGGCTGATGTGGTACTCGTCCTGGCCGTAGACGCTGAACATTTCGGTCTTGCCCTCGCGGTTGCCGGTGGCACCGTTGTTGAACGGGCTCGGGGCGCTGACGTCGCCGTTGACGCTGATGGTCGGCGTGTTGTTCAGAAACGCGTCGAGGTTGCTGAAGGCGTAAGTGGTGCCGCCGAGGCGGTCGGTATAGAGCCGGACTTGCCGGAATTCGCCGCCAAACTTGAAGTTGTGGTTGCCCTTGACCCAGTTGAGGGTGTCCACGTAGCTGAGCGAGTAGTTCGTGTAAGGTTGGCCGCGGCCGTTGGTCGCGCTGTTCGCGCGCACTTGGCCGGACGGAATCGAGACGCCTGCGCTCGCGCCTTGGCCACCGATGCCGACAAGCACGGTGGCACCGGTTATGTTCAAGGTCACGCCGCTCAGGTCGACGCCGTTCACCGTCGGCGCAATGCCGTTGGTGCGGCTCTTGGGTCCGTTGTAGCCGAACTTGGCTTGGTTGATGATGCTCGCGCCGATAGTGCGCTGCCAGCTCAGGACGCCGTTCTGTGAAAGTGCCTTCTGCTGGAAGGCGCTGCCGGAGACGTCGAACGGCGATGTGGACACGCCCGCGTCGCGGAACCAGCGGACATAGATGGTGTTTTTGTCATCGGCTTGGTAGTCGATGCGGAGGCTGCCCGAGTCTTCGTTGACAACGGAACGCGCGTCGAGCTGGGCGAGGTCGAAGTCGGGGTTGGCGGTAGCGCCCCGGTTCCCGGTCGGGAACGCGCCGAACAGCGGCTTGATGGCCGCCTGCACGCAGCGTCCAACCGTGGTGCCGCCGCAGGTGGGCAGGTTGCGCACGGCGGTGGAGGGCACCTGGCCGACAAGCGGGAAACCGGCGCGCTGGCGCAGGCCTTCGTAGTGGCCGAACACGAACAGCTTGTCCTTGATGATCGGGCCACCGACCGAGAGGCCGAACTGGTTCAACTTGAGCGGGCTCTTGTTCAGGCCGTCGAAATAGTTGCGGGCGTCGAGGTCGCTGTTGCGGAGGTATTCGAACAGGCTGCCGTGGTACTGGTTGCCACCGGACTTGGTCACGATGCTGATCTGGCCGCCGGTTCCCGTGCCGTATTCTGCCGGATAGTTGCTGGATTCCACCCGGAATTCCTGTACGGTTTCGAGGCTGGCCTGCAGGCGGAAGGACGACGAGATCTGTCCGTTGAGGTTGCCCGGCGAGGAGTCGATGATCGATGAAGCCTCGACACCGTCGAAGCGCACCGCGTTCTGCTGGTTGGCGCGGCCCGAGAAGCGGATGTTGTCGTAGGATCCGCTGCCGGCCGTCTGTGCGCCGGGTGCCAATAGGTACAGCTGCGATAGCTGGCGGCCGTTGATCGGCATCTGCGCCACTTCACGGGCGTTGACGTTCGCGCCGACCGAGGCGGATGCGGTTTCCACAACCGCCAACTCGCCCGCGGACACGGTGACCGAGCTGGTCATTCCAGCTGCCTGCAGGGTGATGTCGATGGTGCGCTCCTGCCCTGCGCCGAGGGAAACGTCCTTGAATTCGGCGTTGGTGAAGCCGGACCCGGAGGCCAGTATGGTGTATTGCGGGGAGGGGGCGAGTCCCGGCACGAAGTAGACTCCGGATTCGCTGGTCTTGGCTTCGCGGATACGACCGGTTTTTTGATCTGTCACTTTCACAGACGCGTTGGGCACGACGGCTCCGGAGGGGTCGGAAATGGTCCCCGTGAACCGGCCCTCCTGCGCCCACGCTGACGAGGTGGCCAGCAGTGTGGCCAAAGGTATCGCAATGCGTAGTAATTTCATGGTAGGTTTCACCTAACGTAGCAGTTTAATGTTTCAGGTCAATGTATTTATGGTGTTGGATGTGCGACAGTAGTTGTTGGGGGGGCGAGAAGTTCCGGTACTCCCCGAAGGAGTCCGCGCCGGTGGGGGCGAAACGGATGCAAAATCCCAGCCCGGGATGCAAAGAAACATTGCGGGCCCGGCACGAGCCCCATCCCGTCGATCCAAAAAATGAATTGGACCATCCCCCTCCCAGGCTCCTAAACTTAAAGTTAAGACGGGAAGCACAAAGGAAAATGACAACCATCATGGCCGAACACGCTGGCAGCCAAGTCGCACTGCTGCACCGGATTAGCAGCATCGTTAGCTCAGACCAGGACCTCGAATCGATCCTGCGGGATTTGGTAGGCCTGACCATCAATGTTACGCACTCCGATGCTTGCCTGGTTTATCTCATCGACCACGGCACCAACGAGATCGTTTTGCGGGCATCGCAGTTGCCGCACGACTCCGAAATCGGAACGGTCCGCCTCAAGATGGGCGAAGGCATCACGGGTTGGGTCGCCGTACACAACTCTGTCGTGGCTCTTGCCAAGAATGCCTCCCAGGATTCGCGTTTCAAGCGCTTCAGTTCCCTGCAGGAAGACAGCTACGAGGCGTTCCTGTCGGTGCCGCTGGTCGATTCCGGCGAACTGATCGGGGTCATCAACGTGCACCACCGCGATCCGCACCCGCATTCGTCCGACGAGGTGGCCCTGCTCACCTTCATCGGCGAGCAGATGGGCGGCGTCATCGGTCGGTCCAAGCTGGTCGAGCAGTCGCAGAGCGCGGTACGTCGGCTGGAGACATTGGCCGCCGTCGCCCAGACCATTTCCGCCGAAGGCTACCTCGAACGCATTCTGCAGGCCATCTCCGAGATGGTTGCGGAAACCTTGGATTCGGCCGTCTGCTCCATCCTGCTGGTGGACGAGGAAAAGCGCGAACTCACGGTGAGCGCGGCGCGTTGCTCGTCGCCCGACTACATGCACCGCATGCCGATCCGCATGGAAGGCTCTTTGATCGAACACGTCATCCGCGAGTGCCAACCGGTCATCATCCCGAACATCCACGAGGAGAAGACCTACCGCTATCCGGAATTGGCCCGCAAGTCGGGACTTGCCTCGGCCTTGGCCGCGCCCCTGCTCTCGCAGGGCAAGGTCATCGGATCCATCAACATCTACACCAAGGAACCGCGTTCCTTTGGCGACGAGGAAGTGGGCTTCGTCAAGGTGGTTGCCGGACAGGCCGCCATCGCGATTCAGAACGCGCGGCTGATGTCGGAAACGCTCGAAATGAAGCGGACGCTGGAAGCGCGGAAGCTGGTCGAGCGCGCCAAGGGCATCCTGCAGTTCAAGCACAATCTCACCGAGGAGGAGGCCTACCTGCGCTTGCGCAATGAAAGCCGCCGACTTCGCCGCTCCATGCGGGATCTCGCCGAAGCGGTCATCCTGGCTGACGACCTCAACCGTAAGGATGGGGTAACAGGCAAGATGCCGGTCCGCGACGATTCTGAAATCATGTAAATTTCCCCTGTCAGGGTGCGCGGGCGGCTTATACTCAAGCCATGAGATACTCCGCCCTCGCTCCGACATTCGCCCTGTTTGTCGCCGCCGCCACTTCCGCCTTTGCCCAAGGACCTTACAAGGTTTTGAAAACGGTCAAAGTCGGGGGAGACGGCGGTTTTGACTATGTGCAAGCCGATCCGCCCAACCACAAGCTCTATGTTCCCCGTACCGGCCCCGCCCCGCGGATAGACGTGTACAACTTGGACACGCTGGAAAAGTCTGGCGAGATTGCCAACACCAACGCCCGCGGCGCAGCCGTGGACTCCAAGTCCAACCACGGTTTCGCCACCAGCAAGCCCGCCGCGATGTGGGACGCCAAAACGCTAGCCCCGATCAAGACGATTGACGTCGAAGGCGGACCGGACGGCATACTCGCCGACTCCTTCAACAACCACGTCTACATTTTCAGCCACCGCGCCCCGACCACGACCGTGATCAACGGTGCCGACGGTGCGATCCTGGGCACCATCGACCTCGAAGGCGCGCCGGAACAGGCCGCTACCGATGGCAAGGGCAAGATCTATGTCGCCATTGAGGACAAGGACAATGTGGCGGTTGTCGACGCCAAGACCATGAAGGTCTTGAACCACTTCGGCTTGGACGGCAAGGGCGGCACCTGCGCAGGTCTTTCGATCGACGCCAAGAACGACATCCTGTTCGTAGCCTGCCGCCAGCCTGCGGTCGTGGTCGTGATGAGCGCCAAGGACGGAAAGATCATCACCACCCTACCCATCGGCGCGGGCGTTGACGGTTCCGCTTTCAATCCGGCCACCATGGAGCTCTTTACCTCCCAAGGACAAGGCGAAGGCAGCTTGACCGTGATCAAGGAGAACTCTCCCACGAGCTTTGAGGTGGAGCAGACCGTTAAGACGCTGCCTGGCGCAAAGACCATGACCTTGGATGCCAAGACCGGCTTGGTCTACTTGATCGCGGCGGAATACGGTCCGCCGCCGCCACCCGCTGCCGCTCCCGCGACTCCTCCGGCTGGTGCGCCCGCCGGTGGTGGACGAGGCCGCGGGCCGGGCCGGGGCCCGATGCTCCCCGGCTCGTTCTCGATCATCGTTGTCGGGAAGTAGTTCCCGTTAGTTCACCGTAATCGAAGTTGGCTTCGACGACACCCCGCCGACCGTGACCACGACAGGTTGCGTCCCGGCGGGGATGTTTGTTGGTACGGTGACATTCAGCTGGTACAACCCCGGCAACCCCGGGGTCAAACCGGAGAACCCTACGGTTGCGGGTTGTCCCCCGACCGTCACCGTAACCGGGCTCTTGGTGGTTGCCAATGGCGATACCCCAGCCACCTCGCCCGAGGCCGGTTGGTTGTTCGTCGGTCCCAAGCCGTTGCCGAACAGTTCTATCACCGTGCCGCGCTTTACCGGATTCGTCGCCGTGATGATGTAATTCGACGTCTTGCTTGTATCGACGGCGGCAGCGTTGCCGGTACCGTACTCGAACAAGCCCGGCGCGTAGTCGGCTACAGGAACGGTGACCACCGGGCCCGGATCTCCATCCAACGTCACCTTCACTTGCACCGACGTCTGGCCCTGCAGTTCCCACGGCACTTGCACGTTGATCTGGCCGCTGCTGACGAAGACGATATGTCCCGGCGCGCTGATCCCAGCCGAAGGAACATCGAAACTTACCGTCACGTAGTCTATCGCCAACGGCAGACGGGCCGACGTGGTCGAATCGAGTAGGTCGCTCAAACCGGTTCCGTAGATTGAAACATAGGACCCTGGAACAATTGGCGATGTTGTACTAAGCGCCGGAGCGGAGCTCACCACGCCACCCGGCGTGATTGTTGGGGGTAGCCGGACATTGCCGCTGAACGTGTATTCGAACAGGTTCCGCGTGCTGCACCTGTTGATGCAGCCCTCGATCGAATATGTGCCAGCCTGTGATCCCAGCGTAACCACCGCGGACGCAAAGCCGTACTGGTCTGTTGTCTTGGACACCTGGCTCAGCGTGACGGGCACGCTGCCGGCGTTGACAGTAAAGGTCACCGTGGCACCGGAAATAGGCACGCCGTTGGCATCCGTGATTTGGAACGAAACCATGCCGTCCGGGAGTACCTTGCCAACCACGGCGTCGTTCTGATCGCCCGACACGGCTACAAGATTCCCCGAACCGTCCCCGATGTTGTTCGGATTGCCCACCAGGTACATCCACGGAATCCGCAACGGCACGGAACCGCCTGTTACTGTCACGGCTCCATAGTACAAACCGGCGACGGGTGCCGTGCCGGAAAGACTGGCCGTGACGGTCGTCGAGGTCCCTGCGGCCAACGCCACCGTCGGCTTGTCCACTGCCAGCGTCGCCGCCGAAGACCCACTTGTCGTGATAACTGCCAGTGTCAGATTCAGGGATGACGTGCCCGTGTTCGTCAGGGTGATGGGAATCGACTTGGTGACCGCTCCAGCGGCCAAGGCACCGAATGACAGCGAGATCGGCGCAACCGTCACATTGGTCTTGATCGCCAAGTCCGCGGCCACCCTTCCCGCGCCCGTTTGCAGGATGCTCACAGGATTGCCCGAATCGTCAATCGTCACATCCTGCGCGGCCGTGTTCGTCAATGCGGACCGGATTTGCGCCGCAGTATAGGTTGGGTGCGCCTGCTTCACCAGAGCCGCGGCACCGGCTGTCAGCGGCGTTGCGAAACTGGTGCCTGCCGCCGCGATGTAGCCGGTAGAGCTATAGACGTCCCCGAGGGGATCGTAGCTCTGCGCTCCCATGAAAATTAGATCGCCGTTCTGGCTGCCTCCGCCGATTGCGAGGACGTCCGGCTTGATCGCGTTCAGACCGAGGGACGGGCCCATCGAGGAGTAAGAGGACAATTCCGGCGCCGCGGTCACAGCCACTTCAGACGCTGCGGGGTCAATCGCAACCGTATACCCGGGATTCGATGCGAGGAATGTCTTCAAATTCACCCCGTCCCCGTTCGAGATGAAGACCGCTTGCTGCGAAAATGCCGTCAGCCCACTCGGGGAGAACGGATAGTCGGGACTACCGGGGTAGTCGTAATAAACAACACCAAGCGCGCCCGCATTGGTGGCATTGCTCATCTTCGTCTCAAAGGTGCAGGCCCCGGTGCCCTGCGGCCCGCGTTGGACCAAGGCGAACGCGCCGTGCAACGAGCCGTTCGGAACAGCTGTGCACAAATACCCGTCGTTGCCAAGGGTTGCCACGTCAACCAGCGGCGCGGACAAGGCCCCGTAGTAGGGGTAATAGCTGTCCGTGAATTGTCCGGCGATGTTCGTTAGGTTGGCCGGAACGCTCGGGCCGTTCAGGCGCACACCAATCTGGAAGCCGTGGGTATTGGCGATCGCCCCTACCGCAAGGATAGACGGCGCGGTGGCGGGGGACGTGACCGTCCCGAAAGTCGGGTAATTCACCCAGCCCTGGGTGCCGTAGTTTCCGGCGGCGACGACGATGAGCGCGCCTTTCAGGGCTGCTGCCTCGAACGCCGAGGCCGAAAGATCGCACACCACTCCGGTGGGATTGCCGCACGCTGCTCCGGTGTCCAGCGGACCCGAAAACGCCGGGCTGCCGACCGAGAAGGAGATCACATCCATGCCGTCGGCGATGGCGTCTTCGAGCGCCGCAATGATCACGTCTTCGCTGGCACCGTTGTTCACCTCGGGCGAGCCGAAGATCTTGTAGCTGCCCACGTACGCCTTGGGTGCCATGCCGGTTATGGGCACCGTGTCCGAACTGGGGTTGCCAGCCGCGGCGGTGGCGACGGCTGTCCCATGGCCGACATGGTCGCGGCCTGAATAATCGTCGGGGCTCGAGGTCGTCGGGTCAATCGCACCGGTACCGAGTGCCAATTGGCGGACATAACTGCGCGCCACGATGACCTTCGAATTTGTGAATGCGGGGTCGCTGGCCACGTGCCGTGTTCCACTTGGAAGTGTTACCGGCCCGAGCGAGGGGTCCTGCAAGGAAGGATGGTTCTGGTCGATGCCGGAATCGATGATGCCGATCTTGATCCCCTTTCCGCCGTTGGCTGCGCCGCCCACTTGGCTCCAAGCAGCCGACGCGCCCATGAGTTGTACGGCTTTTGCGAGGCTGGGCTTGTAACGCTTCATGCGCACCACGCCGAGTACGCCGGGCAGCGCCTTGAGTTCGTCCACCCGATCGGGAGGGGCTGCGACAAAAACCGCATTCAGCAACATCGCCGACGATCCGGTCACCGTGAACTTGCGGGTCTCCAGTTCGCGCCGCAAGATCTGCTGCGCAGCCCCAATCTTGAGCTGTACCGGCGTCGCGGCGGCGCTCATCATTTCCTCACGGGTGGCGAAAGTCTGCGCCAGCGGGGCGTCCTTCAGAATCAGCGCGTAGCGTGCGGACTGGGGAAATGCCGGGGCCGCCATGGCGAACCCGATGGCGATCATGGCAGAAACGGTAAAGCGTGGGCGCAATCTCTTCTCCTCGCCACTTTCGTGGCCTGTTCTTTGAACGGCGCGGCCCTCGGTTGGGTTTCCGCGCCGTCGAAGGGCTCCATACCATTGTCAAACACGGTCCCGTTCGGGCGGTCGCCGAGCTTGGCTGGTTCCAGCCGCGCCGCGACCGCGAGGGAGCGTTTGTTCGGGAGCCGAACACTTGCCCCAACTGCCATTTCTAGGACGACCAACGTGAGGTCATTGACCGACTGTCCCGACATGCGATGTAAATCCCTCCTCTCCGGGAGAAAATTAAGTGAATGCTTTAGTTTTTCCCGTGCCACACTGGAGTCATGGCATCCAACGAACCGGGTTCCCCGCACGGCATCCGAGTTTCGCCAGCGATCCTGGATGCCGCCCGGACCGACGGCGTCCTCCTGCTGCAGCGCCTCGGAACCACACCAGACGGCCTGACCCAGGCCGAGGCGGAAGTCCGGGCCAAGACGGTCGGCCCGAATGAAATCGCCCGCGAACTCCCGGAGGGGTGGTTTGTCCGACTCCTAAAGATCCTCCGCAACCCGCTCGTCATTCTGCTTTCCGCGCTTTCCGCGATCTCATTTGCAACCGGCGACGCCCGCGCGGGCACCGTGATGCTGGCCATGGTCGCCCTCAGTGTCAGCCTCCGGTTCTTCCAGGAGGCCCGCGCCGACGCCGCCTCGGCCAAACTCAAGGCCATGATCCACGTCACGGCCACGGTCATGCGCGACGGCAAGATGTGCGAGTTGCCTCTGGCCGCCCTCGTGCCCGGCGACATCGTCCACCTGGGCGCGGGCGACATGATCCCGGGTGACGTCCGGGTGCTCGCGTCCAAGGACCTCTTTGTCAGCCAGGGCAGTCTGACCGGCGAATCACTGCCCGTCGACAAGTCGCACGATCCGCTCCCGGCCAGCGCCACCCTCCCCACCGACCTTGCCAACATCTGTTTCATGGGCACCAGCGTCGAGAGCGGTTCGGCCACCAGCGTCGTGGTGGTTACCGGTGCCGAAACCTACCTCGGCGGCATGGCCGACTCCGTGACCGCCACCGAGCAGCCCACCAGCTTCGACGAGGGCCTGAACCGCTTCACATGGCTGATGATCCGCTTCATGGCCATCATGGTGCCGCTCGTTTTTCTCATCAACGGCGCCACCAAGGGCAATTGGAAGGATGCCTTCTTCTTCGCGATGGCGGTGGCGGTCGGCCTGACGCCCGAGATGCTGCCGATGATCGTCTCGGTTTGCCTCTCCAAAGGGGCACTCGCCATGAGCCGCAAGAAGGTGATCGTGAAGCGCCTCAACGCAATCCAGAACTTCGGCGGCATGGACGTCCTGTGCACCGACAAGACGGGCACGCTCACCGAGGACCGTGTCGTTTTGCAGCGACACTGCGACGTGGCTGGCCACGAAAGCGACGTCGTGCTGCTGCATGGCTATCTAATTAGCAACTTCCAGACCGGCTTGAAGAATCTGCTCGATCGCGCCATCCTCGAATGCGTCGACTTCCACGCCCATGCCCTTGTCGCCCAACACAAGAAGCTGGACGAGATCCCCTTCGACTTCACCCGGCGCATGATGTCTGTGCTGGTGGAGGAGCCCGGAGGCCGCGTGGTCCTTCTCACCAAGGGCGCGCCCGAGGAGATCTTCCGCCACTGTTCCCAGTTCGAGCTGGACGGCAAGCTGTCCCCGATGGACCCCGCGCTTATGGTCGGCCTCAAGGAGCAGTACGCCAACCTGAGCAACGACGGGTTCCGGGTCCTTGCGGTCGCCGGGAAGGAACTGGTGGGCAAGCGCTTGTGCACCAAGGACGACGAACGCGACCTGGTCCTGAAGGGCTATGTCGCGTTCCTCGATCCCCCGAAGGAGACCGCCGCGCATGCGATCCAAGCGCTGAACCGCCACGGCGTTTCCGTGAAGATCCTCACTGGCGACAACGACCTGGTCAGTCGCAAGGTCTGCCGCGACGTCGGCATGTCCCCGGACCCGATGCTGCTGGGGCCCGATGTCGAGAAGATGTCGGACGCGGACCTGTCGGCCGCCGCGTCAAAGGCCGTCCTGTTCGCCCGCCTCACGCCCGCCCACAAGCAGCGCGTGATCCAGCTCCTCCGCGCCGCGGGCCACGTCGTCGGGTTCATGGGCGACGGTATCAACGACGCCCCGGCCCTGCGCGCCGCCGATATCGGCATTTCGGTGGACACCGCGACCGATATCGCCAAGGAATCCGCCGACCTGATCCTGCTGGAGAAGGACCTGATGGTCTTGGATGGCGGCGTCACCGAAGGCCGTAAGGTCTTCGCCAACATCCTCAAGTACATCCGCATGGGGGCAAGCTCCAACTTCGGCAACATGTTCAGCGTGCTGGGAGCCAGCGCCTTCCTGCCGTTCATTCCCATGGCACCGATCCAGGTACTGACCAACAACCTGCTCTACGATTTCTCGCAGTTGCCGATTCCGGTCGACGACGTCGATGAGGAGCAGGTCGCCAAACCGCGGCCATGGAACATAGCGGAGATCAAACGGTTCATCCTCTTCATCGGCCCGATCAGCTCGATCTTCGACTACACGACGTTCTTTGTGATGCTCTGGGTCTTCAACTGCTGGGATCCGTCGCGGGCTTCCGTATTCCAGACCGGCTGGTTCGTGGAATCGTTGATGACCCAGACCCTGATCATCCACGTGATCCGGACGGACAAAATCCCGTTCCTCCAGAGCCGCGCCAGTCTGCCGTTGATTGCGACATCGCTCTCGATTATGGCGTTCGGGGCCTGGCTGCCGTCGTCACCCTTGGCACCGGCGTTGGGACTTACGGCCCTGCCTTCGCTCTACTGGCCGATCCTGATGGGGACGCTTCTGAGTTATATGGTTGTGACCCAGACGATCAAGGTCTGGCTCTTGAGGCGGCACTGGATCTAATTCAGCCCAGGTCTTCGACCGGTTGAATTGGTCGCTATTCGTTTCAAGCCGCGACCGCGAGGGAGCGTTTGTTCGGGGAACCGAAAATGCACCGTCGCAGGGCCAACTGCCGTTTCTTGGGTTCAGTCAGGCTGGAGGTGCCGCGCATTCTGAGGTGGTTGTACCCGGATAAGAAAAAAACGCGGCCGCGTCGTCTTACGGTGCGGAGTAGACTTAGTTTTCTGGCAGTAAGCGGGCCGGGAAGAACCACGAGGTCTAGGAAGATGCCGAGCCCTGAGCCGAACTCCGAGACGGATGCCAACGTTTCCCGCTTGGCTGTGATGGCCGTCGTGGGCCTGACGGCTGTTATCTGCCTCTGCGGAATCATCTACGTCCGGGACGAACACGCGGCTTATGATTCCGAAATCCACCTCCGCTTGTCAACGGCGGCGGAAAACAAGTCCGCCCGTCTCATTGCATGGAGACTCGGACGCGTCGGCGATGTCCGCAGTTTGGCCGCTGCCACGAAGCTCATGCCCGCGGTTGCGCGGGCTCTGACGGGCGGTGCCTCTCCAATACAATTGCGGCAAGTCAGCGATCTGCTCGACACCGTCCGCGTGCAGTACAACTATGAGAACGTCGTTTTAACCGGCTTGACAGGTGTCGTCAAGCTCTCATCCGGCCCTCTGCAGGGAGATCCGGCATATTACAGCGACCTGACGACCGCAACACTCCGTCGGTCCGACCACGTCTTCTTTAGCGATTTCAGCCCCGCACCTTCCGGAGGGAGCGCACGACTCAGTGTCAGCGCCGAAGTGGTGAACGAATCCGGGGTGCCGATCGGCATCTTGGTCCTCGGCATCGACCCCACCCACGAACTGTACCCCGCATTGCAGGACTGGCCCGGTGAGGGCCGATCCGGGGAATTGCGTCTGGCGCGTCGCGATGGCGAATCGGTCCTGTTTCTCAACCCCAGCCGGATGGCGGGTGGCGTCCAGCTTCTGCAGCGACGACCGGTTGTTTCCGGCCTGCACGTCGCAAAGGCTAGTGGCAGTGTTGCCGAAGTGGACGGGACCGACTACCGGGGCGTTGCCGTGCTAGCCGTCGCCCGCCCTATTGCCGGTACCGACTGGTTTGTGGTCGCGAAGATCGACAGGGCCGAGGCTTTTGAGCCCCAGGTTCGGGACGCTATTCGGATGGGAATTGTCTGCCTTTTGCTGGCTGGAATGACTGTCTCTCTGGGCCTGCTCTTGCTCCGACGCCACCATGTGGCCATGTACCGCCAAAAGTACCTGGCCGAGCAGGCGCAAAAGGAACTACTCGAACGGTATAAGGTCATCGTCCGTTATGCCAACGACGCGATTCTCCTATCCACGCGCGACGGTAGGATCGTGGAGGCCAACGAGCGGGCCTCGTCCATGTTTGGGTATTCCCGGCAGGAATTGCTCAACCTATCGCTACCCGCTTTGAAGCCCGAAGGTAGCGACTCCCTTTACTTTGAGTTGATGGCACGGATCTACACCGAGGGGAGCGTGCTGTTCGAGACCGTCAATCTGCGGAAAGACGGTCGCACGTTTCCCACGGAGATCAGTTCCTGCTTGGTGCAGGTCGACGGCCAGACCATGTGCCAGGCAATTGTCCGCGACATCTCCGAGCGAAAGGAAACAGAGCGGCAAATTGCTCAGCTCAACCACCTTTACGCCGTGCTGGGCCGGTGCAACGCGGCCTGTTTCCGGGCCGCCTCGGAGGAGGATCTCGTTCGGGACGTGTGTACGATCTCCGTCGAATCCGGTGGCTTCCGCATCGCCTGGGTCGGCAAGGTTGATCCTCAAACAAAGGAGGTTGTGCCGGTCGCGATCGCCGGTCCGGAAGCCTCGTACTTGCATGAGATCAGGATCACGGCAGACGGCGGACCCACAAGTTTGGGGCCAACCGGCACTTGCATTCGTGAGGGCCGGGCCGTTGCTTCCGCCGATTTTTCTGTCGACGAGACCATGGCCGTTTTTCGCGCGGCCGCATCCCGACACGGTCTCCGATCATCCATCTGCCTTCCACTTCAACGCCGGGGAGAGACCGTCTACGTGTTCGGGCTGTATTCCTCGCAGCCCGGTTTCTTTACCCCCGATGAAATAGCACTGGCGGACGAGGTGGGAAAAGGGCTTTCCCTGGCCTTGGACCGGTTCGACCTGCAGGATGAGCGCGAGGCCGCGCAGAAGCAGTTGCTGAGCACCTCCGAGCGGCTCGAGCTTGCGTTGGACGCCTCGAATGAAGGTTACTGGGACTGGCTGATAGGGCCGGACCAGTGGTACGCCAGCCCCAGGTTTTTCACCATGTTGGGGTACGAACCCGGGGCCTTCGCCTTGAATTTGGAAGTCCTAAAGGAACGCAACCATCCCGACGATGCCGCGGAACTTTCCCGGCGTCTTTCTCTGGTCGCCAGTGGGGAAATGACCACGTCCTCGGTAGAGTTCCGGGCCCGGCACCAGCAGGGCCACTATATCTGGATCGAAGGCTTTGCCAAGGTTGCGTCCCGTGATAACGCCGGTTTGCCGACGCGCATCGTGGGCACTCGTATCGACATCAGCAAACGGAAACTGTTGGAGGAAGAGCTCCAGCAGGCCCAGAAGATGGAGTCCGTTGGACGTCTGGCAGCTGCCGTGGCCCATGACTTCAACAATTTCCTGACCGTAATCAACGGCTACTCGTCCCTGATACTCGGGCAACTGCCAGGAGACAGCCCCTATTCCAAACACTTGGAGGCCATCCATGACGCCGGACAGCGATCCGCCGCCCTGACGCGCCAGCTCCTCAGCTTCAGCCGCAAGGGCATCGAGCGGAACGAGGTCGTGAGTATCAACAAAGTGATCTCCGAAGTCCACGGAATGCTGACCCGTTTGATGGGGGGAAACCTTGCGCTCGACATCGATCTGGACCCCGAAGCAACCTTCGTACTGGCGGACGCCACCCGGCTCGAACAGGTCGTGATGAACCTTGCCATCAATGCCCGCGATGCGATCCATCGTGAGGGAACGGTATCGATTTCCACCCTCCTTGTGAATCTGAAGGGCGACAAAGGCGGCGTGGACCGCACCGGGGCCTTCGTGCGGCTTTCGGTCTCCGATACTGGCACCGGTATCACACCGGAAGTCCAACTGCGCCTCTTTGAGCCGTTCTTCACCACCAAAACGAAGGGTATTGGCACCGGTCTGGGCCTCGCTACTGTTCGCGCCATTGTCGAGTCTTGCCGCGGTTTCATTGAAGTCGAATCCGAACTGGGGCGGGGCACCGCATTTCATGTGTTCCTGCCCCTCGTGGAAAATATAACGCCCGCCCCCGGGACGGCGCAAATCTTGCCTGTCCGCGACGCCAACTGCCGTGGCACCCTCCTGCTTGTGGAGGATCAGGATGACGTCCGCCGGTTTGCATCCGAGATCTTGAAGGGTGCCGGCCACCGCGTCCTGCCGGCCGCGGACGGGCCCGCAGCTCTTGCCATCTCCGCGAGTTACAGAAGTCGGATTGATTTGGTTGTGAGCGATGTCATGATGCCGGGCATGACGGGTCCCGAACTGATACACTCTCTGCAGCAGTCGAGGCCCGGTTTGAAGGCGCTTTTTGTCTCAGGCTATGCGGATGGATCGATCCATCCGGGCGATTTGGAGACTTCCGGGGCGGAGTTCTTGTCGAAGCCCTACGAGCCAAAGGCGTTGTTGTCGAGTGTCTGTCGGTTGTTGGGCGAAAGCCTGAAATAGGGTGGGAGAACTTGAAGCAAGGTGGGAGAGATCGCTAGTGATGAACCACGGTGCTCCCTGCCTCTTGGTTGTAGACGACGACCCAGCCGTAGCTGAGTTGATCTGCATGACCGCCGCCGACGTCGGCTTTTCCTCGTCCGCGACCGACAGCGTGGATTTCACAACGTTGGGCGGCCACCTCGATCTGATCGTCCTTGATTTGCACATGCCCGGCAAGGACGGAGTGGAGCTGATCCGCGACTTGGCTTTGTCCCGAAGAGGCACGGCTGTTTTCCTCGTCAGCGGTTTGGGGCAGAGGATGCTCGACACGGCTGCCGAATTGGCCGTGGCCCATGGGTTGCGCTACATGGGCGCCATGCGCAAGCCCTTCGCCTACGAGGACCTGTTTGAATCGCTCCTCACCGTCAAAGGCGAGTTGTCCAGGCCCCCGCCATCGCCTTCGTCGGCATCCGACTATATTGATGTCAGCGAACTGGAGTCGGCGATCGAACGTCTCGAGATTGAGGCAGCCTTTCAACCGATCGTCAGCGTGGCAACGGGCCAAGTTGTGGCCGCCGAATGCTTGGCCCGCTGGAGGCACCCTAAGCGGGGTCTCCTGGTCCCGGGCCGGTTCATTCCGCTTGCGGAGCGGTACGGGTTGATCTCCGAGGTGAATTGGGCCGTGTTGTCCTCGGCGGTCGGCTACCTGCAGGCCTCCGACCCAAAACGGGTCGTTCCCCTGTCGGTAAACTTCTCGGCCCACGACTTCACGGAGCTCGAGCTGCCCGACCGCCTTGCCGGAATGCTGGACAGCGCGGGCGTCCAGAACGAGCTGATCAACATCGAGTTGACCGAGAGCTCCATGATCCACGACATGCCCCGCACCCTCGACACCATGATCCGGCTGCGGATCAAAGGCGTGGGGCTGTGGCTGGACGATTTCGGCACAGGCTATTCGTCCATGGAGCAACTGCGCCGTCTACCCATCTCGGCCATGAAGCTGGACATATCGTTCATGCCAAAGGATTCGAACTGGGCCGCGAGCCTGGCCCTGTTCCAGGGCTTGGTCGACATGGCTCGCAACGTCAATTTGCCCATGATTGCCGAAGGCGTTGAGACGCCCCGCCAGTTGGAGATGTTGCGCGAGCTCGGTTGCGAACGGGCGCAGGGCTACCTCTTCGGTCGCCCCATGCCGCCAGACGTGTTCCGGCAATGGTTGGATTCGCGCCTCTGATTACGCGGGGGCTCCAGACCCGGATCACTGCTGCTCAAAGAACTGTTTCCGGTGTTGTTCGGAGTACATCTTCAAGCGCGACGCCACCTCCGGATACTTTTCCACCACGTTGATCGTCTCGAACGGGTCCTTCTCCATGTCGAATAGCGAAAGCTCGATCTTCGCTTCCCGGAACTTGCCAGGTTTCCCGTTGTTCCCTGTTTCGACCAGCGTGCGGTAAGTGTGCGGCACGTGCAGCTTCCAGTGACCGTCCGCCGATAGCACCCCCTCGAAGTTGGGCCCGGTGCTGAAAGCGTAAAAATCGTGCGGATTCACCGCGCCCGGCTTGTCAACGATCAGATCCCAGACATCCAAGCCGTCAATCGGATTCTTCGGTAGGGACGCGCCAGCCAGCCGTGCGAATGTTGGCAGCAGATCGATGGTGCACAGCGCCTTGGTCGACGCCGCGCCGGGTTGGATTTTACCCGGATAACGCATGATGCAGGCGCTGCGGGTGCCCCCGTCGAAACCGGTCCCTTTGGCCTCGCGGAACGGCGTCGTGCCCGCATGGTTGCCGTACGAGGTCCACGGCCCGTTGTCCGACGTGAAAACCACCAGCGTGTTGTCGTCGAGGCCGTTGTCCCTCAGCGCCTTCAAGATCTCGCCGATGGACCAGTCGACTTCCATCATCACGTCTCCGTACACCCCGGTGCCCGACTTCCCGGCGAACTTCTCGCTGCGGAAGAGCGGCACGTGCGGCATCGAGTGCGGGACATACAACAGGAACGGATTCGCCTTGTTGCGGTTGATGAAGTCGACGGCGTGCTCGGTGTACCAAGTGGTGAGCATGGGCTGGAGCTGCGGCGTCATCCGCTCGACCTTCACCTTGCCGTTTTCCCAGAAATGCAGCGGCGTGGGGTAGTTCTGCGGAGCCTCCGGGTGGAACTCCCACATGTCGTTGGAATACATGAGCCCGCAGGATTCGTCGAAGCCGCGCGCGGGTGGACGTGTGTCCGGCTGGTCGCCGATATGCCATTTGCCGAACACGGCGGTCTTGTAGCCCTTGGCCTGCAGCACCTGGCCCATGGTGGCGAAGCTTGGATCGAGCCCGCGCGCGCCCGGCCCATGCGCGCCGAAGACCTTGGTCCGCCCCGGATAGCAGCCGCTCAGCAGCGCCGACCGCGACGCGGAACAGATCGCCTGCGGTACGTAAAAGTTGTTGAACCGGCATCCTTCGGCAGCCAGGCGTTCTACGTTGGGCGTGGAATAGGGCGGATGCCCGAACGGCTTGAAATCGGCCCAGCCCGAGTCGTCCAGGAGAATAACGACGAAGTTGGGAGGACGAGTGGTCGAGTCGGCGGCGCTGAGGCCACGTGCGGCCAAGCCGGTTCCGGCGGCGCTGGCGAGGAATTGTCGGCGGTTCATGCTCCGTTCCAGTTTATGGGATCGTGGCGTCCAACACGCCGGACCCAGCGGCGGACCCGGTGTTGTTCACGCTTGACTCCAGCAGTCCCGGCAGCTTTTCCGCGAATACCGACCGTGCCAGCACCACCCCACATCCGGCTTCCAACGCCCTCGCCTTCAAGTCCACCCGCACATGCGGGACGAAACCGATGGTCGCCACACCCTTCAACTCCGTGTCGGCCGCAATGGCCGTCAAGATCCCCACCGGGTCCGCCGATTCCAGATTCAAGTCCAGAACCACCACCTTCGGGTGCTCCCGCAGCTTCGCCAGCGCCACATCCCGGCTGCCCGCATATACAACCGCGACCCCCAACCGCTTCGCCATGTCCCCGATCTGCACCGAGAACATCAGATCCCGCACCACTGCGAGAATCACTTGCCCGCCATCTCGTCGAGCAGCCGTCCGGCCCCGTACAACTTGCGCAACGCCTCGGTCATCGCGTTGGTCGCCACCGCGACCGCCCGGTTCGACGTGCCGTCATACACGAAATCGCCCACCAGCGACTCGATGTTGCCATCGAAAATCAGCCCGACCAGCTCCGACTTCCGGTTCACCACCGGCGAGCCCGAATTGCCCCCGATGATGTCCGCCGTGGAGACGAAATTGAAGGGCGTCGAGAGGTTCAACTTCGACTTGCCCTCCACATACCGCTTCGGCAGTTCATAGTCGCCCTTGTTGCCGAACTTGGCGGACCGTTCGTACAGGCCGGCCATCTTCGTCATCGACGGAATCTTGACCCCCGCCGACTCGTATCCGGTGACCTTGCCGTACGAGAGCCGTAGCGTGAACGTGGCGTCGGGGTAGGTTTCGTTCCCGTAGGCCGCGAAACGGGCCTTGCCCAGCACCTCGCCAGCCTTCTTCAACGCAGTCTCCACATTCACCTCGTTCCACTTGATCGACTCCCTCCGGATCGGATCCAACCGCCGTTGCAGCACGATCAGCGGGTCGTCCGACGCGGCGACCGCGGCCTCTCCGCCTTCCACCAGAGCATTCCGGAAGGCCGGATCGGCCATCTTCGTAGTCCGCAGCCAATGTTCGGCGGCGTCCTTGGGGCTCCGGCCGTCGAGCACGATCTTCAGGAACGGGTCATCCGGCCCCAATTCCTCCAGGTCCTGCTGCACGGTGCCGGCCATGCGGGCGATCTCCATCTCGAGGTACAGGGGGGCGGGAGAAAACATCGTGTAGCGCAACGATTCGAGCTGCGCGTCGTGGTATCCCGGCAGCCGTTCGCCATCGGGGCGTTTCACCTCGGCCACGTACGTCACGATGTCCGCAGCCAGTGCGTTGAGCTCGGAGTTCGTGCTGCGGAAGAAGCGCTGCTTGCCGCGTGTCCGCGATTTCTCCACAGCCGCCGCGATGTCGTCCCATACGCTGCCGTACTCGGCCTTCCAGGCGGGATTGGCTCCGATTTTGCTGCGGAACTCGTCCTCGTCCTTCTTCTTGGAATTCAGGACCGAAGGGTCCATCAGCCCCTTGTACCGGCCGTCCATCGCCTTCAGGCTGTTCTGGAGGCCGAACACCTCTTCCAGCGACTGGCGCTTCTGCTCCGGCCCGCGCGCCCCGTAATCCTGCAAAATTTGGATGCGCTTGGTCAGCATCTTGATGTAGTTGGGCTCCACCATGTCCCGTTCGAACTGGAGTTGCGCGTAGGTGTCCAAGCGTTGGGTGGAACCCGGATGTCCCGAGACAAAGATCAGTTCGCCGTCCTTCGGCCCCGCCGCGTTCCACTTGAGGTAGTCGGTGTTCGCGATGGGCTTGCCGTTTTCATAGACGCGGAACAGCGCCATGTCGAGGTCGTAGCGGGGGTAGGTGAAGTTGTCGGCGTCGCCGCCGAAGAACGCGATCTGCTGTTCCGGGGCGAACACGATCCGCACGTCGGTGTACTTCTTGTAGCGGTAGAGCCAGTATTCGCCGCCGTTGTACAGCGGCACCATGTCGCAGCGGAGCTTGGTGGCGGCCTCGCATTCCTTCTCGATGGCTGCAATCGTCGCCCGGCGTTTCGCGAACTGCTCGGCTGGAGTTTTGGCTGCTTTGAGCGCTTCCTTGATCTTCCCTGTGACGTCCTCCATGGACATCAGGACGTTCACCTCAAGGTCCGGCGACTTTATCTCGTCGGCCTGGGAGGCGGCGTAGAAGCCGTTCTTGACGTAGTCGTGCTCGCCGGTCGAGTTCTTCTGGAGCTGGCCCAGCGCCACGTGGTGGTTGGTCAGAAGCAGGCCATGGGGGCTGACGAACGACCCCGAACCGCCATCGTTCAACCGTACGCTGGAGAGGCGCAGATGGTTGAGCCATGCGTCGCCCGGGATCTTGAAGCCGTACTTGGCCGCGAGCTGCTTGGTGGGCGGGTGGTGGAAGGTCCACATGCCCTCTTCGGCAGTAGCGGCCATGGACAAAAGAAGGAGCGCGGAAGGGACGACGATTCTCGGATTTCGCATGATGGAACCTATTGGTCCCATGGTAGCGAAACGTTTCTGCCTTTAGCTCCCGATCAATTTCATCGCCTCGATCGCCGCCCCGCGCGCCCCGGCCGTATCGCCATTGGGCATGATGTGGATCGGGATATCAGCCTGCTCGGCGCGTTGGGGCGGCATTCCGGCGCGGATTTCGTCCACGAACCACGCCTGGAAGTCCGCCCCCGTCTCGATGGCGCCGCCGCCGACCAGCAGCGCGTCGGGGTCGAACGTGTTGATCATCTCGTCGAAGAAGAGCCCGAGCGCGTGCGCCTGGGCCCGGAAGACGTCGAGGCAGAGTTGGTCTCCCTTCTCGGCTAGGCCCCTGACCAGCTTGGCGGCTTTCCGCAGATCCCCCAGTTTCGCCAACTCATGATCTGGATTCTTCGCCAGGAAATATGGCAGCAGCGTCTTTTCGATGGCGGTCAGAGAGCACATCGATTCCAGATCGCCAGTGCGTCCGCAATTGCACTCGGGGCGGATGCCGTCGGTCCCCGCAATCGACTGGTACGGGATCAGCACATGGCCGAGTTCCCCGCCGAATCCCTTGCGGCCCCGGATCACGAGGTTGCCCTCCACGATCACGCCGCCGCCCAAACCCGTTCCGATGATGGCCGAGACCGACGTCGCTTGGCTTCGGGCCCCGAAAAGGACGTAATGTCCCCAGAGTGCCCCCGCGTTGCCGTCGTTCAAATACGACACGGGCTTGCCCAACTTGGCTTCCAGCGCAGCCCGGATGTCGAAGCCCGACCACCCGGCGTGCACGAAATTGGTCGACCCCTTGGCGCTGAAGACCCCGGTCGCGCTCGCCGGACCCGGAGTGTCCAGTCCCACCACCGCAATGTCCTCAATCGCGATGCCCGCGCGGGCCGCCGCGATCTCCAAGCCGTCTGCGATCTGGGTCAGACAGATGTCCGGACCTTGCCGCGAAAGCGCCGGGTGTTCGCACAGCCCGTCGATGAGGAATGTCTCCCCGTCCAGAAAGGTATAGTTGACCGCTGTTCCACCCAAGTCGATTCCGGCTGCGATTGCCATGCAAATCAGCGTAGCAGTCACACCCCTCCAGTCGCCCGTAGTCGCACAGCGAAACTTTTAAGCCGGAACCGGGTTGCATGTTTTGATGAAACTGCTTGCCCTGATCGTTCTCGCCGTCACGCTCCAAGCCGCCGGATTGGACGGGACCTGGTCGGCCCAGACCGCCCCGCCCAAGAAGAAGCCCGACCAGAAGCCGCTCGCTTTTACCATGAACTTGAAGGCCGAGGGAGCGAAGCTCTCCGGCTCCGTTGACATCGCCGCAGGCAAGAAGACGCACCCGCAACTGGTGGAAAACGGCAAAGTGGACGGGGACCACGCCACCTTTACCACCCGCGTCCACACGAAGAAGAGCGCCACCACATACCAGTGGGACGTCACGCTCAAGAACGACGGCCTGACGGGAATCCGCATGCGGCAGGGTGCCAAAAAGGGGCAGAAGTTCACCGCCAAACGCACCGCCTAACGGTATCAACCGTCCGACTTGATACCATATCTTGCAGCCATGTCCATGTTCCGAGTATTCGCCGCCTGCCTGATTGCAGCTCTTCCCTTGGCCGCGCAACCAGGCCCGCGCGGCCCTGTGACGCTCGCCCATATCCATCTGAATGCCGCGGATCCCGACGCTGCCATCAAGTTCTGGAAGGACTTGGTTGGGGCCCAGACCTACACTCGCGACGGCGTCAACGGCGTGATCATGCCCGGGGCGATGATCCTGTTCACCAAGGGCGCGCCGTCCGGCCCGAGTGCGGGCTCCGCCATCGACCATGTCGGCGTCAAAGTCCCGAACCTGTTGCCGCTCACCACCAAGCTGGAGAAGACGTCGTTCAAAGTGCAGTCCAACAAGGAAGGCGACACCATTTTGATCGACGGGCCCGACGGCGTCCGGGTCGAAGTTGGCGAGGACAACGACATGTACATGTCTCTCCAGTTCGACCACATCCATGTGATGACACCCAAGGTGCCCGATTCCCAAGCCTGGTATGCCGCGCATTTAGGGGCAAGGCCCGGTGGCGATGAAAAGGTCACCTCCAGCCGGGTGGGCAACGCCGTCGTGGTCTTCACTGCAGCGGATTCCGTGGCTCCGAGCAAGGGCCGGGCCATCGACCACCTCTCATTTGATGCCCGCGACCTGCCGGTCTTCTTGAAAACCCTCTCGGGCGAGGGAGTCCAAGTCGAGGCGTCGGCTCCGACCGCTTTTCTGACCGATCCTTGGGGCGTCCGCATCGAACTCGGCCAAGCTCCGCCCCAGCAGTAGCTACCGACCCTTCGCCAGTTCCCGATCCCGCTTGGTTTCGGTCAGATTTTTCAATTCCCAGCGATCCCGGGACGACAGCGACAGCAACGGTGCCAATGCGCTGCGGCCGGCAAGCCCGACGCTGCGCTCCAGGAATTCCAGTTCCTTGAGCTTGTCGTGTAATTCGGGGTCGTCCTCGACCGGTAGCCCCGCCATGCGCCGGATCATGTTGCCCTTGGAGGCCGCGCTCAACTCCGACGTCAGCTGCAGGATGCACAACATGTCGCCCAGCACGGTGGGATGGAAGGCCTGCAAGGACTTCAGATACAACCCCGAGGGGGTTTCTAGGAACTGCCCCGTCTCGATCATGTCCATCAAGTCCATGTCCTTGGCCAGCTTGCTGCCGATCCAGTCGCGCAAGGAGTCCTCGCTGCGTGCGAAAAGGAGGATGAAGAGCGGAGGCAGGCCCAGCACCACCACCATGCTGGCTTGCAGGGGCGACAGCACCGCCACGTCCCAGCCGGTATGGATTGCCACCGCCAGCAGCAGGCCCGGAATGAAGGCTCGGGTAGCTCCCCGGCGCTGCAGTTCCACGGCCACAATGCCGACAATCGCCGTTGCGCCTCCGTGCATCACTGCGGTGCCGAAGCCGCGCAGCAGCCAGAGCGTCAAGCCGTCGTCACCCCATTGTTCCCAATAGGAGATGTTCTCTACCAGCGCGAATCCCGCCCCGGTGGCGAAGCCGCAAATGGCCGAATCCACCATGAATCCGACCTTCTCGCTTCGAACCAGGTAGACCACCCAGGCGGCCTTCAGCAACTCCTCCACCCACGGGGCACCGAACTTGGCATAGGTGTCGGACTCGGAGCCCAGCAGGTCGAAGAACAGGGAGTTCAGGGCAAACGCGATGAGGGCGGCGGCTCCGCCACACGCCAACGCCGTGGCGATGCGGCCCAGCCGCACCAGTTTGAACGTGTCCAAGGTTGCCAAAGCGCCAAGGAACGCGAGGACCGGCAGCACACCGGCCGCGATCGCCCAGATGGATTCGGAATCGCCCATTTTAGGAGGTGCCCGGGAGCACAGTTACCGCCGCGTCCGCCAAGTTGGCATGCATCTTGATCATGTCGGCTACCCGCGTTATCTCAAGGACGGATTTCACCACGCCTTTCGCTCCGCACAGGAATAGTTCGCCGCCAGTCTCCCCGAGGGCTCCCCGCAGCCGTAAGAGTCCGCCGATCCCGGCACTGCTGATGTAGGTCAATCCCGCCATGTCGACTGCGATGCACCGCGCGCCGGCAAGCACCAAGCGGATGCCTTCCTCCTCGAAAGCGTGTTCGTTGGCCGCGTCCAATCGCCCGTTCAGAGTGATTACATCCAGATTCCCGATACGGGATTTCCCGATTTTCATCCAGTCCTTACTCTCGTAATTTATCAGTAGCGCCGGTGCCGCCGTACGCGGCAGCAATGGAAGAGAAACTCCCCGTCGAGCCGCATCCGGCGGAGTAACGGCATCGGCGGTATACTGCCCCCATATGCCGTCCTCCGCGCCTTGCCGCGCGCTTGCGATCTTCCTCCTCGTCGTGTGGCACGTGGGGGCCCAAACGCCCGAAAAACAGTTCGTCCAAATGTGCGGTGGCTGTCATGGCGAAACCGCGGCCGGCACCGACCGCGGCCCGGCCCTGGTGAACAACCGCTCCCTGCGCCGCCGCTCCGAAGAGCAGATTCACGATCTCATCCGCACCGGCACCACGGGCGGCATGCCCGCCTTCCCCCTGCCGGAGGCACAACTGCGGCCCTTGGCGAAGTACATCCGGTCCTTCAACGCGTCCGCCTTCGACGTCCAGCCCGAAGGCGACGCGACCTCCGGCGCGGCCTTCTTCTTCGGCAACGGGCAGTGCGCCACCTGCCACATGGTCCGGGGAATCGGGACCACCAACGGGCCCGATCTCTCCAATATCGGCAAGGAGCTTACCCTCCGCGAGATCGCCGAGACACTGGACAACCCTACGGCCCGGATCGGCGTTCACTCCACGGCGACCTGTCCCGGCTATGCGTTCTGCCCCGACGAGGCGTGGAGGGTGGTCCATGTGCGCCTGCGCAACGGCCAGCAACTGCGTGGTTTCGCGCGTTCCCAGGGCGCGCACGACCTCCAACTGCAAACCTTCGACGGGCGTTTCCATCTTCTTACGGACACCGAATATGACCGTGTAGAGCGCGAAAACACCGCCTACATGCCCGCGCTCTCGGCCTCGGCCGCCGAACGGCGCGACTTGATCGCCTACCTGGCCAAGCTCGACGGCGTCAAGGTCGGCGCAATTCCGGGCGCCACGCGGCCGGTTCCGCAGAACGCTGTCGAGGCGATCCTCAAGCCTGGCGAAGGGGAATGGCCAACCTATAACGGCGTGGTTGGCGGCAACCGGCACAGCCCGCTGAAGCAGATCAACGCGGGAAATGTGGCCGGCTTGAGGCTCGACTGGTCCTGGGCCAATGAATACCAGGTCTTGGAAACGACCCCGCTGGTCGCCGACGGCGTCCTCTACCTGACCGCGCCCAACCGTGTCTGCGCCTTGGATGGCGGCACCGGACGGCAGATCTGGTGCTACCAGCGCCGCCGCAACTCGGGCTCGGAGATCGCCGGCGACGCAGCGAAAGGTGCCAACCGCGGATCGGCGTTGCTGGGCGACCGCATCTTCTTCGCCACCGACGATGCCCACCTGATCTGCCTCAACCGCGTCACCGGGGCCCTCATGTGGGACGTGGATGTCCGCGAAGGCAAGGGTGCGTTCGGCTCTACCGGCGCGCCGTTGGTCGCGGGCGACCTGGTGATCACCGGTGTGGCGGGTGGCGACGCCCCTCTTCGTGGCTACGTCTCCGCCTACCGGGCGACCACGGGCGAACGGGTGTGGCGTTTCTGGACCGTTCCCAAGCGCGGCGAGCCGAAGTCCGAAACTTGGACCAGGGCAGGGAATGCCGACGCTATCGAAACCGGCGGCGGTGCCACGTGGACCACGGGCTCGTACGACGCGGCGACAGGTCTCCTCTACTGGCCCACCGGCAACCCCTATCCCGACACCGACGGCGACGAGCGGGGTGGTGACAATCTGTACACCGATTGCGTGGTAGCACTCGATGCCAAGACCGGCGAACTGCGTTGGCACTACCAGTTCACGCCCCACGACCTCCACGATTGGGACGCCAACGAGCCCTTCGTCCTCGCCGACGCCAAGTTCCAAGGCCGCGACCGGAAGCTGCTCATGCAGGCCAACCGCAACGGGTTTTTCTACGTGCTCGACCGCGTGACGGGCGAATTCCTGCTGGGTAAGCCCTTCGTCAAGAAGCTGACCTGGGCGAGCGGAATCGGCACCGACGGGCGTCCCGTGCTTCTGGAAGGCAACCAGCCGGGGAAACGGGGTACCAAGACCTGTCCGGCGGTACGAGGTGCCACGAACTGGTATTCGACGGCCTTCCACCCCTCCACGCGCCTGTTCTACGTCATGGCGGTGGAGGACTGCAACATCTACCAGCAGACGAAGAGCGGCGGTTTCGAGCCCTACCGCGACCCGAAGGACCCAGCGGAAAAATACCTGAGGGCGGTCGACTTCGAAACCGGGAAGATCGTTTGGGAGGTCCCGCAGGTTGGGCCGCCGGAATCCAACTACTCCGGGGTGCTTTCGACCGAAGGCGGCTTGGTGTTTTACGGCGAAACCGGAGGGTCGTTCGCCGCGGTGGACGCGGCGTCGGGAAAAACCCTGTGGCATTTCAACACCGGCGCGCAGTGGAAGGCGTCCCCCATTACGTACACCATCGCGGGGAGGCAGTATGTCGCGGTGGCCGCGGGCGGAAATGTGGTGGCGTTCGCGCTGCCCCGCAAATAGGAGTCCATGCGCAAACTGATTGTTCTTCTTCTCGGTGCGGTGTCCGTGTTCGCGGCGGATCCATTCCGTTTCGCAGTGCTGGGCGACCGCACCGGTTCCACCCAGCCCGGCGTGTACGAACAAGTCTGGTCCGCGATTTCGGATCGCAAGCCCGCGTTCGTGCTCGGCGTCGGCGACCTGGTGGAAGGCGGCAAGGACGCCACGGCGGAGGCCGAATGGGAAGAATGGGCCAAGATCATGACGCCATGGAAGTCGGTCCCGTTCTATCCCGCGCCGGGCAACCACGATATCTGGTCAGCCCCGTCCGAGGTGCTGTTCCGAAAGTTCACCGGACGAGCCCCGCACTATAGTTTCGGTTCCGGCCCGGTCCACGTCACCGTTCTGGACAATTCGCGCACCGACGATCTCGCTCCCTCCGAGTACGAATTCCTCGAAGCCGACCTGAAGGCCCACGCCGACGCGTCTGTCAAGATCATCGTTTCGCACCGGCCTTTCTGGTTGTTCGGCGTGATGCTGGGCGACCGCGAAGCGCGGCTGCAGCAGTTGGCGAAGAAGTACGACGTCCGCTATGTGATCGCCGGACATGTGCACGCGATGCTGCATGGGCAGTTGGATGGCGTTGACTATGTGTCGATGCCCAGTTCGGGAGGACACCTGCGGGCCAGCGCGAAATATGAAGACGGGTGGTTCTTCGGGTATGGCTGGATCGAGGTGGTGGACGGGAAGGCCACGTTCCGGATTCGCTCGGTGGACGGGAAGGAAACGTCGATTGACGACTGGGGCATGGCGGGGCTGAAGGCCAACCCCACGAAGTAAAACTGTTCATTGCGGTCGTGGCCCGGTAACGGGCCGATTCCGCCGAGCCGCGACCGCAAGGGAGTGTTTGTTCGGGGAGCGCAAACTGCCGTTTCCAGTGTTAACGCCTACTTGAAGATCGCCAAATCAATCGCCGCGCCCATCGCGTCGTAGCCCTTGTCGCTGGGATGCAACTGGTCGCCGCTGTCGAATGCGGGCAGGACCTGCGTCGGATTCGCCGGGTCCCGCACAACCTTGTCGAAGTCGATGAACGCGTCGAAAGCCTTCGACGTCCGGATCCACTCGTTGACAGCCTCCCGGACCTTGGCCTTCTCCGGGGTCCAATAGCCGCGGGTCTTGTTCGCCGGTCCCTCGAACGGCGTTAGGGTCGCCCCAACCACCTTGATCCCCCGCTCGTGCGCCCGTTCGATCATCTGCCGGAGTCCGGCCTCGATATCCTCGGCGGTCACGGTTTCGGACGCCGGGGCAGACGATCCCGCATGGCCGATGTCATTGATTCCCTCGAGGATCACCAGATACTTGACGCCGGGCTGGGCGAGTACGTCGGAGTCGAACCGGGCCAGCGCGTTGATGCCGAATTGCTGGCGCTTCGACGCGGCCCCTTCGTGCAGGATCCGGTTGCCGCCGATCCCCATGTTCACCACTGCCAACGGTGTCGCGCCCTTGCGCGCCAGCAGCCGGGACGCCAACGTGTCAGGCCAGCGGTGGTTGGTGTCGTTCGAAGAGCGCGCGCCGTCGGTGATCGAATCCCCGAAGGCAACCACCGACCCCACGTTCGCCGGGGCCAGCACATCCACGCCCGTCAGGAAGACCCACGACGTGAACGGCACGGGGTTTTGCAGCGTTGCCGCCGCGGTCGCGTTGCCCTCGGCGATGTACGAGGTCTGCTGCGACGAGTAGTGCACACCTGCACCCGGCAGGTTGCCAGGCAGGTAGAGGCTGACCGCGAGGTCACCCGCCTGGGGCACCTTCAAGCTGACCGGATCGCTCAAGACCACCGCGCCCGCCGGAATCTCGACCGATGGCCGCCCCGAGAAGGTCAGGGCCCTGTCCGTACCCGCCGCGATCGCCGCGCCGTTCGCCCGGACGGCGATGTGCGCCGCGCCGATCTGCACCGGAACCGGCCCAAAAGCGTTCGACAACCGCACGCGCACGCTGTCGCCCCCGATGGTGGTGTGGACGATTTCGCGCACCGTCTGGTTGTTGAAGGTGGCTTTGAATTGTTTCTGCATTACGTCGGGCTCGAGTTGCGGCGACGGGGCCGCGCCCCAGGTCCCAACCCAGTGGGTCTGGGCGAACAGCGAGGTCGAAAATACCAACAGGCCAAGAAGTTTCATAGTCAGTTCCTTATATGGATGACAGCAGGAAGCCGCCGTCGATCACCAGTGTCTGTCCGGTCATGTAGGAGCCGCCCCCGCCCGCCAGCAGCAACGCTGCCTCGGCAATTTCGGAAGGCTGCCCGAGGTGCCGTACCGGCTGGCGGTTGACCTGCGAATCGCGGCGCGCATCATCCTTCCAGTAGTATTCGCTGAGCTTCGTCTGGATCAGCCCCGGCGCGATGGCGTTCACACGCACCCCCATCGGCCCCAGCTCCACTGCGTACGACTGCGTCATCATGATGAGCGCGGCTTTGGTCATGCTGTAGAGCATGCCGTGGTGCTGCGGGCGGATGCCGGAAATTGAGGCGATGTTGATGATCGACCCCGACCCGCGCTCACACATCCCAGGCGCGACCGCGTTCATCAGCCGGAATGCGCTCTTCAAGTTGACGTCGACCATCTTGTCGAACTGCCCCTCGTCCATCTCCAAGCACGGACCCTGGGCCACGTTGGTGCCGGCGTTGTTGACCAGAATGTCGACCCTGCCGAACTCGGCAACCGTGGTGTCGACGAGGTTGCGGATATCGTCGGCACGTCCCACATGGCAGGCGACGGGCGTGACCAAAGGGCCGATTTCCCGAGCGACCTGGTCGAGCACCTCTTGCTTCCGTCCGCAAATGACGACCCGCGCACCCTCGCGTACGAACGTCTCCGCGATGGCTCGGCCGATCCCCCGGCTGGCGCCGGTCACGATTGCGATTTGTCCATCCAGTTGTGCCAAACGGCCATCCTATCAACTGTCTGTCAACCGGGCACCGAAGGCCAGATTCCGACACCCTAACCAAGGTCGGGTTGCAGCCGCGGCCTGCCGCGTCGCACCACGTGAAAGAGCCACAAGCCGTTGAAAACAAGACATCAAAAACGTTTACGAAAATTCTTGTTGGCTCCCCGTGGTTGCAGGACTATGCTAGATGAGTAGGACTTGTAAAAAAGGACCCACAACGTTGCCGCTCCCCTGTCGCCGCATGAAACCTCTCCTAGCCGCCGCCCTGTCGCTGGCCGCCATACCAGCCCTGTTCGGGCAGACCCAGAATTCTGGAGCCGCACAGAACGCATTGGTCCGCCAATACTGCGTGGGCTGCCACAGCACCAAGCTCCGATCCGGCAATCTAGCATTGGAAGGGTTGGACTTGACCAAGGTCTCCGCCGACGCAGCCACTTGGGAAAAGGTGCTGCGCAAGGTGAACGCCAAGCAGATGCCCCCGTGGGGTATGCCGCATCCCGACGCCTCGGCTGAAAAAGCCTTCACTTCCTATCTCGAGACGGAGTTGGACAGGGCAGCGGGCTCCAACCCGAATCCGGGGCATCCCACGATCCACCGCCTGAACCGCAACGAGTACTCCAACGCCATCCGCGACCTTTTTGCCCTCGACATCAAATCGGGCAATTCGCTTCCCCTTGACGACACCGGCTACGGCTTCGACAACATCGGTGACGTTCTGTCCCTGTCGCCCGTCCTGATCGAACGCTACATGACGACGGGCCGCATGGTTGCGCGCCTTGCCGTGGCGGATACCGAAGTCAAGCCCGTGGTCGATGTGTTCGCGCCAGCCAAAGGTGGCCGAGCCAACGCAGGAGCCCGGCTCGCGCGCTCGGAACGTCTTGACGAAGGCGCGCCGTTCGACTCCGCTGGCGGTGTTTCGGTTGACTACACGTTCCCGGTTGAGGCCTCTTACACTTTCAAAATCCGCATGCCCGCTCCGGCTGCCGGGTTCGGCGAGACCGCCGCGCCGGTTGGACAAGTCCTCGAATATAAGATGCGCATCCCGTCGGGTGTGCACCACGTGGTCGCAACTTTCATGAAATCGTCGGCAGTGGCGGAGGTGGTTCCCCAAATCGGTGGCGGCCGCGGCGGCGGCGGAGGCGGTTTTGGTCGCGGTGGTGGAGCGGGCCCCATGCCTCCCATGGCCCATCTGGACCTCCGCATGGACGGCGCGCGCCTGAAGCTTTTCGACGTTCCCGAGGGTCCCAACGGGGCCAATTTCAACGATCTAACCATTGCCGGTCCCTATGAGATCCAAGGGCCGGGCACGTCCCCCAGCCGTGCCAAGCTTTTCGTGTGTGCCCCGAAAGCCGCCGCCGAGGAAGCGCCCTGTGCCAAAAAGATCCTGAGCACGCTCGGACGCCGCGCCTACCGTCGCCCCTTCACAGACGCGGACCTGAAGCCCCTGATGGACTTCTACGCCGCGGGCCACAAGGAGAAGGACTTCGACCGGGGGGTCGAGATGGCCATCCGCGCCATGCTGGTGTCCCCGGATTTCCTGTTCCGCATCGAGCGCGACAAACCCGGCGCGGCCGCCGGAAGCTCCCACCACATCAGCGACTACGAAATGGCATCCCGCCTTTCGTTCTTCCTCTGGAGCAGCATCCCGGACGACCAACTGCTCGACCTAGCTGCACAGAACAAGCTGTCCGACCCCAAGGTTGTTGAAGCGCAGTTGGCGCGCATGATCGACGACCCGAAGTCGAAGGCCTTCGTGAGCAACTTCGCCGGCCAGTGGCTCTTCCTGCGCAACTTGGATCAGGTGAAGCCCGACCCCGACGTGTTCCCCGAGTTCGATCCATCCCTGAAGAGGGCCTTCCAACAGGAAACCGAGCACTTCTTCAACGCTATCCTGCGGGAAAACCGCACGGTGACGGAGTTCCTCGACGCCCGCTACACCTACCTCAACCAGCGCCTCGCGACGTTCTACGGCATCAAGGGAGTCTATGGACCCCAGTTCCGGCGCGTCGAATTGACCGACGACAAGCGCGGAGGGCTGCTCGGCCAGGGCAGCATCCTGACAGTCACGTCGTATCCCAACCGCACCTCCGTGGTGCAGCGTGGCAAGTGGGTTTTGGAGAACCTCCTGGGCACGCCGCCACCCGCGCCGCCACCCAATGTTCCGCCGCTCGAAGCGCACGGCAAGGACGGCAAGCTGTCGATGCGCCAGGCGATGGAACAGCACAGGGCCAATCCTGTCTGCTCCTCCTGCCACTCGAAGATGGACCCGATCGGGTTCGCGCTCGAAAACTTCGACGGCATCGGTACGTGGCGGGACAAGGACAACGGCTCGACCATCGACCCTTCAGGCATCCTACCGGACGGCTCGAAGTTCGACGGTGCCGGCGGCCTGCGCAATGCGCTGTTGACCGCCCACAAAGACGAGTTTGTAACAACGTTGGCCGAGAAGCTGATGACCTACGCGCTGGGCCGGGGCCTCGAGCCTTACGACCGCCCGGCACTCCGCGCCGTGATCCGCGACGCTGAAAAACACGACTTGACCATTCCGGCCCTGATCGACGCTATCGTCAGGAGCCCCCAATTCCAATTGAGGAGAAACCGAGAACTATGATCATCACCAAGAAATCTTTGGAGCGCCGCTCGTTCCTGCGCGGTATCGGTGCCGCTCTGGCCCTGCCGTTGCTCGACTCGATGTCCCCTGCGCTGACCGCGGCGGCCCTGTCCCCGGCCAAGCCCGTCATGCGTCTCGGTTTCTGCTACGTGCCGAACGGGATTATTCCCAAGGACTGGCTGCCGAAGACTGTGGGTGCCAATTTCGAGTTCATGCCCACGATGAAGCCGCTGGAGCCGTTCCGCGACAAGCTCGTCGTGCTTAGTAACTTGGCCCAGATCAACGGTCGCGCGCTCGGTGACGGCGCTGGCGACCACGCGCGTGCCGGTGCCACTTGGCTGACAGGCGTCCACCCCAAGAAGACCGAAGGCTCCGATATCCACGCCGGCATCTCCGCCGACCAGATCGCGGCGCGTGCGCTGGCCAAGGACACCCAGTTCGGCTCCCTTGAAATCGGCCTCGAAGAAAACTACCTCGCTGGCGGCTGCGACTCCGGTTATAGTTGCGCCTACACCAACACGCTTTCGTGGCGTGGTCCGACGACGCCCAATCCGGTCGAAATCAGCCCGCGCGCCATCTTCGAACGCATGTTCGGCGACGGCGAAACGACCGACCCCAAGGCCCGCCTGCAGCGCATGGCACAGGATCGCAGCATCCTTGACTTCGTCACCGCCGACGTGGCGCGTCTGTCGCCGAGCCTTGGCAACCGCGACAAGGGCAAGCTGGACGAATACCTCGAATCCATCCGCGACATCGAACGCCGTATCCAAAAGGCCGAACAGCAGAGTGCCACCATGAAGCTGCCCGTCATGGAGCGTCCGGGCGGGATTCCCGAGACCTTCGAGGAGCACGCCAAGTTGATGGCGGACCTCATGGTCATCGCCTACCAGACAGACATGACCCGCGTGGTCACGTTCATGATGGCGCGCGAAGGCTCGAACCGCAGCTACCGCGAAATCGGCATCTCGGACGGCCACCACTCCGTCACCCACCACCAGAACGATCCCGACAAGATCGCCAAGACCCAGAAGATCAACGAGCACCACGTACGCAGCCTCGCCTACTTGACCAAGCGCCTGCATGAAACCCAGGATGGCGATGGCACGCTGCTCGACCACACAATGATCGTCTACGGTTCCAGCATCCGCGACGGCAACGTGCACGACCACCACGACCTCCCGCTGGTTCTGATCGGCGGCCAAGGCGCGAAGATCAAGGGCGGTCGGCACATCCAGTACAAGCCGGAGACTCCGATGACCAACCTGCTGGTGACCATGCTGGACAGGGCGGGCGTTCCCGCCGACACACTGGGCGACAGCACCGGCAAGGTCGACCAGTTGAGCGAAGTCTAGGCCACGCAGAAAAGACGGGTAGGAAATATGAAAGCAGTCGCACGTTTGTGCCTGGGGGCCGGGCTGGCCCTCCCTGCCGTGTTCGGCAGCGAATACCGTCTCATCGACGCCATCAAGGACCAGAACCGCAGGATCGCGCTGGACCTGATCGGCAAGCATGCCGACGTCAACGCGGCGCTCCCGGACGGTTCCACGCCATTGGCGTGGGCCGCCTATGAAGGTGACGTCCAAGTGGTGTCGGCGCTCTTGAAGGCTGGCGCGAAAGTGAACGCCGCCGACGAATATGGCGAGACGCCGCTCACGTTGGCCTGTGCCAACGGGGACGCCGCAGTGGCCGACCAACTCGTGGAATTCGGTGCCGACGTGAACGCCGCGCGCTGGAACGGCGAGACGGCCCTCATGATCGCGTCCGGTACCGGCAACGTGAAGATCGTGAAAGCTTTGATCGCCCACGGAGCCAAGGTCGATGCGGTCGAATCGCGCAAGGGCCAGAATGCCCTCATGTGGGCGTCGGCCAACAACCATCCCGACGCGGTCCAGGAACTCATCAAGGCTGGTGCCAACCCCAACACGGCCTCCAAGTCCGGGTTTACACCGCTCGTGTTCGCAGCTGAAACCGGTGATGTCCGATCGGCAACCGCCCTATTGGCTGCCAAGGCCGACGTCAACCACACCGTTCCTCCGGGCGTGACTCCGTTGGTGATCGCGGTGACGGCGGGCAAGGCCAAGGTAGCGGACGTGTTGATCGCCAACGGTGCCGACGTTTCCGTCAAGGACCGGACGGGCAACACGGCGCTGCACATTGCGGCGCAGGCTGGTGATGTTGAATTGGTGTCGAAACTCGTAGCCAAGGGTGCCAACGTCAACGCCAAGACAAATCAGACCCAGGCCGCTGGTGGACGTGGCGGAGGCGGAGGCGGTTTTTTCCGCGGTCCCTCTGGCGAACAAACACCTCTGATGCTGGCTGCGCGCGCGAATCATCCCGACGTGATGAAGGCGTTGGTGGCTGCCGGGGCAGATCCGAAATTGCGTGCCCAGGACGGAGCTACGCTGCTGATGGCGGCCGCCAACAGCGGACACGTAGAGACGGTGGAATACGCGTGGTCGCTGGACCAGGACTCCATCAAAGCTGTAAACGACACCAAACAAGCGGTGATGCATGCAGCCGTAACCGGGTCGATGCAGGTTTCGACCCAGCCCGAGATTTGCCGCGTCGTACAGTTCCTAGCCGACAAGGGCGCGGAGGTGGATCCCGTCGATACCAACGGCAGGACGCCGATCATGATTGCGGACGTGTTGCCGATCGACAAGGCCGTTGAATTGATGACGAAACTCATTAAAGCCTCGGGAGCCGAGCCGCACACCCGCACCAAGCGGTAAGACTATTTCCAACCAACTGAAAGTGGATGCACGGTGGTGACCGACTCGATCACCACCGTGTTTTGATGTTTGCTGGCACCGGTCGCAAATGTGTCCGTCTGGTATCCAATCTTGATCAGTTGCTTGGTGGATGCCCGGAAACCGACTGCGACCTCGTACGATTGCCGTAGGCCCCCGAAACTGGCATTGCTGTATCCTGCCCGGCCCGCAACATACCAACGGGGCGCGAGTACCCTCCTAACCTCGGCGTATCCAGTGTGGACATCGTAGTCCGGGATTGCCTTGTACGGAAGATGGAAGCGCTGCCATTCCCCAAGGACATTCCAGTGCCCCGCTGCCCACTGCGCGTCCATCCCCACGGCATGGGCTGGCAGCCGGTTCGGATTGGCCTCGCCCGGAAAGAAGAACGGGCTCTGTCGATCCAGATACGGACCGCGCGATGCGGAGAAGCCAAGCCTTAACCCTTGTCTGACGGTGTAGCCTCCGCCGGCAACCCAGTTTCCATATTGGTCCTTGTCCCAAAGCTTCCTTGGGTTGGATGGATTCGAATTGGCCAGTTGCACGCGTGCGTCCCACTTGCCCCGAGTGACATCCATTTGCGCCCCCACCAAGCCGAGGTTCGAGACGAGGGGGTAGTAGTAGCCATACTGGATGGGAAGTCCCACCAGCGCATTGTCGGCGCTGTCGTAGCGAAGGGGAAATGAGCCGAATGCCGTCGACAGTTGCCCCGCCCGGAACATCAGGGAGCCGCTTTCCGCAACACGGGAATACGTGAGTGCGGCGTTCAAGAGGTCGCCTTTGATCCCATAGCCGAGGGTCCCGAAGGATTCGTAGTAGTACGGACGGGAGATTGCTTGGTACGCTGCCGCGACGGACCAGTGCGGGCCCAGCTTCAAAGTCGGGTAAACCACTCCCCTGAACGCGGCGTTGCCGCCCGATCCGCCACGGGGCGCACCTGCAAGGGCGCTGGAGTACCCACCGGAGCCACTGAGTGTCGCTCGTATGTCGAACCCGGCGTCGGCATCCTGCGCGATGAGAGTGTGTGCTGCTGATAGAACCAAAATCAGTATCCGGCACACGGAACGTCTGTCCAGCATGGGAACTACCTTAGGCAACCATGGCAACCGCACACTCGTCCACCTCCATCTGAGATTTTGTGGCATCCAGAGTCAGAGCGACAAGGATTCCTGACAGCACGGGATCGAATTGCATTCCGGCGTTGGCTTCAATGATCCTGGCGGCTTGTGACGCCGCCATCCCTTTTCGATAGGGCCGGTCGGAGGTCATCGCGTCGAACGCGTCGGCAACGTGGATGATTCGGGCCTCAATGGGAGTTTCCTCCCCGTGTTGCCCGTGCGGATAGCCGCTTCCGTCCCAGTTCTCATGGTGCAACTCCACTGCGGCGAGATATGCGGCAAAGCCTTGCACGCCCTCCAGGATCCGGCGCCCGATGACCGGATGCAATCGAACAAAGTCGAACTCCTCGGAAGTCAACTTGCTAGGCTTCTGCAGGATGCGGTCGGGTACGCCGATCTTGCCAATGTCGTGCAGCAGGGCGCCGATCCGCACGCGCTCGGCCTCCTGGCTATCGAGGCCGGCAGCGAACGCGATGGCAGCGGATAGATCGCCCACGCGATGGCTGTGCCCCGCCGTGTAGGTATCCCTCGCATCCAAGGCACTGGCCAGCGACCCGATGAATTCGACGTATGCCATTTGCAGGTCGTCCCGTGCTTCCCGGATCGACACAGCGGCACGCGTGAAACTCTCCATGAGATCCCGGATTTCGTGCACTCCCGAAGAACTGCCGCTGAATTCGGGCAAGACCCCTGTACTCTCGGCTAGCCGAAGTTGGGCCGCCACTCTGCCGATCGGCTTTCCGATTGAGTGCGACGCCACGAACGCGATCAGCAGTGCCACCAATGCCGCACCCGTGCACACCACCAGGAAAATGTTCCTCAAGACCGCCTGCAGCGGGGCAACCGCGGCATCCTCGTCCTGAAAACTCCGCAATTCGAACTGGTCCCCCAGCGGCTCGCCTCCCATCGACAGGGGCATCGATAGGGAAAGATAGGTGCGACCGCCGAGTACGAACTCGCACTCGGATCTCCCCGAGCAGCTTGAAAGTTTCCCTTCCAACTGATTGGCATTCGCACTAGCATCCCACGTATTGAGCTCGGGAACATTGGTTCTTATGACACGCCCCCCAAGCAGGAGTACCACCGGCACCGGAAACCGGTCCAATGAAAAGTCCTCGCCGATGCTGAGGACGCCGAGGTTCTCTCCTGCGAGGTTCACGGGTACGGAGGTTACCAGCATGGGACGTCCCTCAATCAGGAACAGACCGTCGCGGTCCCCGGAATCCATGGAAGCCGACACTATCTTCGACGAGGCAACCCAGGCCGGGCTGATCGGTTCCAACCTCGACTTGCTGCGGAACACGCCAGCTAGCAAGGCACCGTCGCGCGACCATGCCAGCAGCAAGTCGGACTCCATGTGGCCACCCAGTTCAGCCAATTGGTCCTCCACCGTGGCGCGTGCGATTCCGCTGTCGTGTTCGTACACCAGCAACTGCATCCCCGCCTTCAATGACGGATTCTCTCCCGCGACCCGGAGCAGTCGCTTGTTTCTGGCGTTCCCGTCCGCACGGACCCGAGCCGCCAGCGTGTGGCTGTCCCGCAACCCGGCCCGCAGTCCATCTTTTACCGTGGAATCGACCAACCGCGACATTGTCCAGAAACTGACGGCGAGGAGTCCCGCGAGGGGAACAAAGGAAAGCAATAGGGCCCGTGTTCGAAAACGCATGCTAACGGTTCCCCTTCTTGCGCTGGCCGGAAACCTCGGCCAGCATGGCGTCCCCGGGCAGCGAGAACTCGACGCCAGCGCCCCCCGCACCTTCCACCCGCACTTTCTTGCGAATGATTCCCACAGACTTGTGCCACGCGACAACAACGTAGTCGCCCGATGGCAGGTGCTGGAACGAGAAATTACCCGCGGCATCGGTTTTGGTGTAGCGGTCGCTCGGTGCGACCACAATGACGGCGGCCATGTTCGGGTGGAGATGGCAGTTTACGTAGACAATCCCCGGTTTCGGGAACGTCACTTTGCGCGTGTCGCCCTTTGGATAGTTGCCCAAATCGAAGCTCTTGGGTTTTGACAGGGAAAATACATTATGGAAGATCGGATCCAGGTTGGGGAACGACACCTCGCCTCCTGCGGCGATCGCCACCACTTCCGGCCAGAACCGCCGTCCGACTTGCTCAATACTGGGAACTGGGTGACGTATGCCGGATTGGTCTTCAACCGGGAGGTTCTCGGCCGCCGAGCCTTCAAGCCATACGACTACTCGCGACAGTTCCTCGCTCATCCAGTCGCCCTTCTGGCGGGAATCCGGCGGCAAGCCCGGGGGTGTTGCAGACCGCAGCGCCACAGCGACGCCCCGCTGATAGACAGGAATGGTTGGAACTGGACCCGACCGGGTTAGCTGTCGGGTGACAACCACCTTGCCAGTGACGGAACCGAGGTTGCCGCCGGACTCCTGGGCTCGTGCAACAACGCAAATCAGGGCGAATCCAAGGCGCGAGAGCCGCCGGACCGCCAGCTGCTTTCCTGCGGCGCCAACGCGCGTATTTTGCTGAACTCCCTGTCTGCACATCGGTTACTTACCATCTATCGACTATCCATCTATCGACGGAACCCCCGGGGAACTTTAGGCATGACGTACAAATGTTCGGGCTAAGCCGCTTCCTGGCACATCCAACTGCAGTCCGGAATCCGCCGGGCCGGAGCCAGCAGGAGTTCCCAACCCCGGCGCTTGGCTGCGCCCTGCAGTTTCCTGCGGGCGTTCACGATGTAGGCCTTGGCACCGCTGGGATTCGTCAATCGCAGCTCCCGCGTGATCACCGCCAACGGGACTTCGTGGCCATAGTGCAGGGCCATCACCCGAACTTCCATCGGCTCCAGCGTCTTGGACATCAAGCGCAGCATGCGCGACGAAAGTTCCTGCTGCTCGACGGCTTCCAGAGCGTTGCGTTCCCTGGATTCCGGTACTGTCTCGCGTAGCGCCGGATCGATGGGCACCATCCTGCGATCCTGCATTCGCACCATGGTCAGACAGTGGTTGCGCGTGATCGCGTAGAGCCATGTGGAAAGCCTCGAATCGCCCCGAAAGGAACCGCGGTGCCGCCATGCCTTCAGAAAGATCTCCTGCGCGAGATCCATCGCCGACTCCCGGTCGTGGACCACGCGTGAACACCATCCCACTACCCGGTTGTGGTAGCGGGAATAGACTTCGCTGAACAGGTTCTCCGACTCATCCCGTTCCGATGTAGACGCCATTAGGAACATTAAGTCCTCGTCCGCCACTTCGGTCAGCGTCTTCCTGTCGCCCACCGATTGTTCATTGCACCCACCGCGAATTCCCATGCGCTGATCATACGAGTTTGAGCACCCAAACGGATGCTGAAATTGTAAAAGCCCTGTGAAATCACGGCCTGAACCGGTAGCCGATTTTATGGACCGTAAGAAAGTGCCGCGGCGCATTCGGATCGGGCTCGAATTTCTGGCGCAGCCGCAGTATGTGCGCGTCGACAGTGCGTGTGCTGGGCTCCGGCACGCAGGCCCAAACGGCATCCAGCAAGGCGTCTCGAGACAGGTCCCGCTCGGGATTCAGGAGGAAGTGGACCAGCAATTCGTATTCAGCTTGGCTGACAGGTACGGTCCTTCCAGACCTTGAGACCGTGTTGCGGTCGAAATTGACCGCGACATCCCCGAATGCCATGACGTAATCCGCTTCGTGCTCCAAGACCGCTATCGTGGCTAGACCCATTACAAACGAACGTATCGCGACTTGGGTCCCCGGCGAAAGGTTGCGGGGGTGTTTTTACAACTCTTTTACAGCTTCCTCACAGGCGGACCGTGCGGCCGGCAACGTGGCCGTGGAAGCTCGAGGCCACAGCGGGTCAAGATCTGATACGATGCATTCAAATGACCCGTAGAACCGCCATTCAATCGATCACCGGGGCCGTGGCCGCCCCGCTGCTGCCCGCGTTGGCCGCACCCCAGGCTGGAGGCGGACGCCTCAAGCAGGGGGTATCCCTCTGGACCTACCAGAAGTGGTTCGACTTGGACGGCCTGTGCAAGGAAGCGGTGCGCATCGGGCTCAAGGGGATCGACCTTGTCACGCCCGACCAGTACGCCACCGTAAAGAAGTATGGCCTTGTGCCGTCCATGACGTCCGGCACTGCCCCGAACACCATCCCGATCGGCCTCAACCGCATCGAGAACCACGACAAGGTTTTGGAGAGCCTCAAGCGCGACATCACCCTCGCCGCCGAGGCCAAGGCTCCGAACGTGATCACGTTCTCGGGCAACCGCAAGGGCATGGCGGACGGCGAAGGGCTGGAGAACTGCTTGGTCGGCCTCAACAAGATCAAGGCCTATGCCGAGGAGAAGAAGGTGGTGGTGAATCTGGAGTTGCTCAACAGCAAGGTCAACCACAAAGACTACATGGCCGACCATTCAGCCTGGGGCGTTGAGCTCATGAAGCGCGTCAACTCGCCCTATGTGAAGCTCCTGTTCGACATCTACCACATGCAGATCATGGAGGGCGACCTCATCCGCAACATCCGAGCCTACATCGACTTCATCGGGCACTTCCACACCGGCGGCAACCCGGGCCGGAACGAGATCGACGGGTCGCAGGAGGTGAACTGGCGCGCGGTGGCGAAGGCGATTGCCGACACCGGGTACCAGGGATTCCTCTCGCACGAATTCATCCCGGTCAACACGCCGCCGATCAAGGGCTTGGAGGAGGCGTTCGAGATCTGCAAGGTGTGAGCGGGTCTATCCGCGTTCAGCGGCCCAGCACCCTCCGCCAAGCCAGCCGCACCACCGCATAACCCGCCGCGAAGACTGCGGCAATGCTGGCACCGAACACGAGAATCAGAATCAGCCCCGTCACCAGCAGGAAAAACAAAAACGGCAGGAGCAACGGACCTAGAAAAAGCACTACGTCCATCGCAACCTGCCGTTTCTTGCTTTCGAAGAGACCAAGGGCCTATTTTACGGGTTGGTTCACCGTGAACGCGTACAGCATGTCTGCCGACGCCAGCACCAGATACTGCTTGCCGTCCAGCATGTAGCTGATCGGGCCCGCAGTCATCGGACCAGTCAACCCGGCATGCCACAGGATCTTCCCGTTGGCCGGATTGAACGCGATGAAGTTGTTGCTGTTGCTGGTGAACAGCAGCTTGCCCGCCGTGCTGAGCATGTGCGAGGGTCCGCCGCCCGCGGGCCAGTCGTGCCGCCAGACCGTCTTGCCGGTCTTGTAGTCGAGTGCCAGCAGTGCCGCGCCGTCATTGCCCGCCACGCTGTCCAGACCTGCCCAGCCCTCGGGATGGTCGTCCGTGTCGGTCAGGTAGAACATGCTGTACGAACGGCTGGTGCCGACGTACAGGAGGCCCGTCTCGGGATCAAATGTCTGTGCGGGCCAGTTGGTGGCACCGCCGGACGCCGGCGAGACCAGCACGCCGTCCGGAGCCGGAACCTTGGCCGGATCATAGACCGGCTGGCCCTTGGCGTTGATGCTCTTGGCCCAGTTCACGGTGTCGATGAACGGTGCCGTCACCAGATGTTCGCCCGTAGCGCGGTCCAGCAGGAAGTAGTAGCCGTTGCGGCTCGCCTGGGCCACCAATTTGCGCTTCTTGCCTTGGAATTCGGCGTCAAACAGGATGATCGGCACGGAAGCGTCCCAGTCGTGGGTGTCGTGCGGCGAAACTTGGTAGTACCACACCATCTTGCCTGTGTCGGGGTTCAACGCGATGATCGAGCAGGTGTAGAGGTTGTCACCCATGCGGCTCTTTTCCGCCATCACGGGATTCGGATTGCCGGTGCCGATGTAGTACAGGTTCAACTCCGGGTCGTAGCTGCCCGGAATCCACGCTTGGCCGGTGCCGTGCGCCGAGGCGTACTCGTCGGGCCAAGTTTCGATGCCCGGCTCGCCCTTGCGCGGCGTCGTGTAGTACTTCCACTGCAGCGCGCCCGTCTCGGGGTCGCGCGATTGCACGAAGCCCGGGTTGTCCATGTGGTCGCCGCCGATGCCGAGGATCACGTGGTTGCCCACGATCACCGGCGCGACGGTCGAGGTGTAGTCCAGCTTCGGGTCTGCGATTTCGACGCTCCAGCGTTCCTTGCCGGTGCGCGCGTCGAGGCTGACGAGGTGGCTGTCCGGGGCTTCGAAGAACAGCCAGTTGCCGTACATGCCGACGCCGCGGTTGCCGATGGTGCTGCCTGTATTTGAGCGGTATTGGTAGTGCCAAAGTTCCCGGCCGGTGCGCGCGTCCGAAGCCCAAACGTGGTTCGGCGCGGTGAAGTACAGGATGCCGTTCACCAGTAGCGGCGTTGCCTTGATGGTGACGCCTGTCGAGCCCACGCCGTAGCGGGTGGCCCACGCCAGGGACAACGTATGGATGTTCGTCGCGTTGATCTGAGTCAAGGGACTGAAGCGGCGCCCGGAATAGTCGCCATTGTAAGTCGGCCACGTGTCTGTGGGCTGCTGCTTCAATTTGGCGGGATCAAGGGTCTGGCCGCAAACGAGGGTGGCCAGGGAAAGGGAAATTGCGAGAATTCTGGTCTTCATATTGTCTGGGCCCTATTTGAGCGACGCGAGGAACGCGGTCACGTTGTGGATGTCTTTGTCGGTGTATTTCTTCAGCAGGTCGACGTGGACGCGGAGCGGGTCGTGTACCTCGACCTTCGGCGTGTCGCCATCCCGGTTGATCGAGTGGAACTCGCCCGAGGCGTCGCGAAGGGCGACGTTGAAGTCGTCGATCCGGTCCAGCGTGCCTTCGAGCTTCTTGCCGTCCTTCATGGTGACCGTTACGGTCAGCGTGGAGCGCGAGGGTGCCGCCGCTACCGTTGCACCACCACGTCCACCACCGCGACCGCCGCGTCCGCCACCGCCCGCGCCACCACGGCGCGGTTGCAGCCAGCGGCCCTGCAGGTCGTGTGCGTCGTACTTCGCGCCGATTCCCTTCAGGTCTTCATTCGGGTTGTGGCACTTGTTGCAGCCGCCCGCGCCGTTGAAGTACGTCTCGCCGGCCTTGGCGTCGCCGGTCAGGGCGTCGAGGAACAGGTAGGTGTTCCGGTGGTCGGCGGAATAGGTCTGGACGTGGAGCCAAGCCACGACGTCGGCAATCTGGGGCTCGGTGAGCTTAAGATTCGGCATGCCCTTGTCGGGCCGTCCGTTGCGGATCACCGGGCCAACCAGCAAGCCCTTCTCGTCGTCCAGCATCAGGAGCGAGCGGACGAGGTCCGGGGCCCGGTTGGTGCCCTTTGCGGTGGCACCATGGCAGCCGCCGCACTTGGCGGCGAACAGCGTGCCGCCGCGTTCAACGGACTCCGGATCCTGTTTGGACCCTGCGAGTGCCGCCGGAGAACCGACAATGGTCGCCTTCGTTCCAGGCGTGGAGGGTAATTGGGCTGCGACGGGAAGGCTGGTGAGCGCAAGGAGCGCGACCGGGGCCAAGCCGATTCGACGAATGTGTATTGCCATGGCTTGTTTCAGGGGGTGTGGGACTTCGATGCCCATCATATCAAGAGCGCTAAGCGGGGCGAACCCGATTCGCCAGGTCAGCCCGGCACACGAGTTGCGGCCCTCCATGCCCCTTGGTCCGGCGTTCCTTTTTCGCAGCTAGGCGTGTGCCGTTGCTGGAGGAGATAATAAAGGCGTATGGCGTTCTCCCCGACCAAGTACGGTGGTGAAGTTGCGCGGCTGCTGGCCCTCGCGGGCGGTACCGCCGGAAACCGGTCGATGCCTCTCGCCCCGGCGGGTCCGTGCTCCCCCCACGCGGTCGCGGAGTTGAAGCGGTCCAAGGCCCGTAGCTTGTTTCCGAAAGCGCGCATCCCCGAAGGCGCGATGGCTGGACTTTACCTCTATTTTTCGGCCCTCGACGAGGCCCACAGCATCGCCCAGGACCTGGAGACGCCGGAAGGGAGTTTCTGGCACGGCATCATGCATCGGCAGGAGCCGGACGAAGGGAACGCCTCTTACTGGTTCCGCCGGGTTGGAGACCACCCGGTATTCCCGGCCCTGCACGACGCGGCCAAGCTTCTCGGCTTCGACACCGGCACGTCGTGGAACCCGTTCCAGTTCATCGAATTGTGTGAACGCGCCCGGAAAAAGCCGGGCAGCGAAGCCGAACACCTCGCCATGCGGGTGCAGTTGGTCGAGTGGCAACTGCTGTTCGATTACTGCGGAGAAAGCGAATCTTGAAGAAGCTCCTCATTACGCTCTTGGTTCTAGGGGGCATCGTCGCGGCCGCCTATTTTTACAAGAAGTCGGGCGCGCCGCCGACGGTTTCGTTCTACAAGGTGGAACGCGGTCGAATGGCCAACACCCTGTCCACCAATGGCAAGGTGGAGCCGAGCGAATTCGTGGAGGTGCACGCGGAAGCCTCCGGCATTGTGACGCGCTTGGGTGCCAAGCTCGGCGATACCGTCGCGAAGGGGCAAGTGTTGGCCGAGATCAACCAGCCTGGCCAAGCCGAGGATCTCCTAGCCGCCGAAGCCCGCGTCGCCCAGTTCCGGGCTGAATTGGGCACCCTCGAAGGTGGCGGGAAACCCGTGGACTTCGCCGAGATCGACGGGGCGGTTGCCAGACTGCGGGAACAGCGCGACGCGGCTCGGAAGAATAAGGAGTCCCTCGACCGCTTGGTGAAGGCGAACGCGGCGACCAAGTTCGAGGCGGACCAGGCCGGTCAAGTGATCACGGACTTGGACACGCAGATCCGCGCCCTCGACCAAAAGCGCCCGTCGCTTGTTGCCAAGGGCGACGTGGACGCCGCGCGCGCCCGGTTGCGGGAGTCGGAGGCCGCCGTAGCCCTTCTGCACGCCCGCAGTGGCCAGAACATGGTGCGATCTCCTATTGCCGGGACGCTCTACGAGCTTCCGGTGCGTGCCGGTGCGTACCTGAATCCCGGCGACGCTGTCGGGTCGGTGGGTCGCATGGATCCGGTTACGGTGAAGGTGTTTGTCGACGAGCCGGAACTGGGTCGGCTGAAGCTCGGCCAGTCGGTGAAGATCACGTGGGACGCCTTGGCGGGCAAGGAATGGACCGGGACCGTGGGTAAGCTGCCTTCGTCGGTGGTGGCCCAGGGTTCACGGCAGGTCGGCGAAGTGCTGTGCTCGATTGAGAATGCCAGCCGCACGCTGACGCCGGGAACGAACGTGAACGCGTTCATCCTGACGCAGGTGGTGGAGAAGGCGTTGACAATTCCGAAATCGGGAGTCCGGCGCGAGGGCGGTACCGGGGTCTGGCTGCTGGACCCGATGACCAATACTGTGGTCTGGCGGGCGATTCAAACAGGCGCTTCCGATGCGCTGCACGTCGAGGTCACAAACGGGTTGGCCGACGGCGACGTGGTGGCGCAGCCGAATGCCGATGTCACGTTGACCAAGGGCATGCGGGTCACACCGGTTTATTGAGCCAGGCCAAAAACAGAACGGGCCGCGCGAACGCGGCCCATAGTCCTCTCGAAACTCCCCGCACCCTACTTCTGCGAAGGGCTGTCGTCCGCCTTCAAATCGCCCAGCGCATACTGGATCCCCGCCCGGAAGTGCTCCAACATCGGCGTCATCGCGTAGACCCGAGCGCTATGGCCGTGGCCTTCATAGAAGACACGGCCCTTGCCTTCGCGCCGGATGTAGCTCAACGCATAATCGCCGTCCGTCCTCGGATTCGATTCCTTCGCCTTGTCCTCCGCGCTCATCTTGCCGTAGTCGATGCTCGTCAGTACGTGCACGTTCTTCCGCGAGAACGATTCCTGCGCAAACGTGTACGTCTCGTCGCGGATATCAAACCCTTGGCCGTGGAACATCGTGGTGAGCGGGCTCTTGGCGTCGTCGATCTTGACCGAGATCAACTGGGGGTCCGACCAGTGGAACTTGAAGTAGCCGCCAATCAGCGTGTTGAATTCCGGCCATTGCAATACTGCCGCCGGCTCTCCGCCGCCCCGTCCACCAGCGGCACCGCGACCGCCAGCCCCGCGACCTTGCGGCATCGAAATCATGCCCGGGAACCCGGCGTTGAAGTCCGCAAGCGCCACCTTGCCGGTCTTGGCCGTGTCCAGCTTGTCGAACCACGCCGCAGCCACAACCGCGAATTCCGCACGGCTCAGCGTGTGGTCATTGTCGCCGTCGCCTTGTGCCATCATGCCGTTCGCCATGGCGGTTGCAATGGTCGACGCCATGCCGCCGCCCCCGCGCTGCGCCGCCGTATAGGCACCCACGCAGTCGGAGTGGTACGAATCGGTGGCCGCATGGACCCCGGCAATGCCTTTCCCGCCCCGGACGAAATCGAGGAACGCCGCCCTCCGCGCCGCACTGACGGCCGGATCCTTGTCGTCAAGGAAGCACGCCGTCGTGCTGTCGAGGAAGATCATGTCGTACTGCTTCAGGTTCTCGGTCGTGATGTCCTTGGGATCGTAGCTGACCGTCGTCGACCACAAATTGCCCTGGTTCCCCAGCACTTCTACCATCTTCGCGGCGAGCGGGATCGAGGCGTGCACGAACCCTCCGGCACCCGTGTGCGCCATCACCAGAACCTTGCGCGGACGGGCCGGTTTCGCTCCTGGCGTCGTCGGCAGGGCCGCAACCATGGCGTCCACTTCCGATTGGGTCGCGGCCAGCGTCGTGAAATTGCCGGTCGGGTTGAAGGTGTTCATACCGTTGCCCTGGGCCTGTGGCATTGCAACGGCCAGGACCGCGTTCAGGCCACGCAGCACGTCTTCCTGCTTCAGTGCGCCCGATTTCGCGGTGTCCCACTCGGAATACCAGCGGTCCAAAGTCGCCTTCATCTCGACCGCAGTCATCGAGCCGTCCTTGTCGGCATCGAACAGGCCGAACAAAGGCCCGAACATTCCGCCGCCCCGACCGCCGCCGCGGCCTCCTCCTCCTGCCGGCGCCTGTCCGTTCAGGACCCCCGAGATCATCGCGAATAGCCCCAGCGCTACCGCCGTACGTGTTGTGATGCCTGCCAATTTCATTGATGTCTATCTTCCGCGCTTAGCCTATCATGTCCGGAACGCCGCAGCCGGCCGCCGCAAGCACGGTTGTTATAGGATGGACATCGTGCGCGCGGGCCGAGTCGTTGTCTGCCGCATCGTCCTTGCAGGAAAGGAACCATGAGACTTCGGATTCACCATACACTTGTGATCGCCATTCTCTCGACCATTGGCCCGGCGGCGTTCGCGCAGCGGGGCGGTCGAGGCGGAGGCCCGGCAGGTGCCGCCGGACCGATCGACATCACCACCTCCCGTGCGTTTGATACTGCGACGGTCGAACGCGGCGCCAAGGTCTTCGAGGCCAAGTGCGCATCCTGCCACGGCGCAAACGGTCGTGCCGGCGGCGGCAAGCCCGGTGCCGATCTGATCCGCTCCGAAAGGGTCCTCCTCGACCACGGTGGACGCGAGCTACCCGAATTCCTCAAGTTTGGCCGCCCCGAAAAGGGCATGCCGAAGTTCGACCTTGCCAAGGGTGAGGGCGTCGACCTCTCCATGTGGCTGCACTACCAAGTCACCGTCGCAGCCGACCGCGGCGCGTACGTAAGGTTCAATGTCTTCTCGGGCGATCCCAAGAAGGGCGAAGCGTTCTTCAACGGCAGCGTGGGCAAGTGCAACACTTGCCATTCCGTCACTGGCGACCTCAAGGGCATCGGCGAAAAGAACAACCACGACGCGCCGACGCTGCAGGGCGTGATTCTCGCTGGCGGCCGGGCATTCGGGCGCGGCGGCGGACGCGGCGGTGGAGGCGGACGTGGCGGCGGTCCTCCTGCCGGTGGTCCTCCCGCAGGTGGTGGCCCCATGGGCGGCGGACCTCCTCCTGGCGGCGGAGGCCTGGTGACTGCCACGGTTACCCTCAAGTCCGGCGAAAAATTCACCGGAACTCCCGCCCTTATCAACGACTTCGTGGTCGAGATCCGCTTGCCCAACGGCGACAACAAGACTTGGCTGCGCGACGGCGAGTGGCCCAAGGTCACCCAGGTCAACCGGCTCCAAGCCCATATCGACCTGATGGTGAAGTATACGGACGACGACATCCACAACCTCGCCGCCTATCTGAATGACAAGTAGGAGACCAACCATGACACCACGATCCCTTTCCATCGCCGTTCTGGCGCTCCTTCCCTTTGCTCTGGGCACGGTATCCGTTAGCGCCCAATTCCTCGACCCCAAGGTCCTGAAGAAGCCCAACGCGGTTGACGCCTGGCCCACCTATCACGGTGACTATTCGGGCAAGCGCTACAGCGAGCTCAAGCAGGTCAACAAGTCCAACGTGGGCACGCTTACGCTGGCTTGGCAGTTCAAGGCTCTGGCGACCGCGGAGACCGCCAGGAATGTCGGCGGCCCTTGGAAGCCCGGCGACCCCACCTACTGGGGCGGTCCCAGCGACAGCTACCGCATCGCGGGTTCACCGCTCATGGTCGACGGCATCATGTACATTTCGGCCATGGACCGGGCTTGGGCCATCAACGCCCGGACCGGCGAGCAGATCTGGAGCTACTTCTTCAAGACCCGCGGTGGCCACCACTTCAACGGCAACAAAGGCATGGGCATGTACGGCAGCTGGCTCTATTTCGTGACGCCGGACGCGTACCTCGTGTCGCTCGACGCCAAGACCGGCAAGGAGCGGTGGTACAAGGAGATCGCGCCGGTCGAGATGGACTACTACGGCAGCACCGCGCCGCTGGTTGTGGGCAACCACGTCTACGTCGGAATTGGCGGCGACGCGCTCGACATCCAGGGCTTCCTGGAGGCGCGCGATCCGGAGACAGGCGACGTCCAGTGGAAGTGGTACACCACCCCCCAGAACCCCGGCGACCCCGGCTATGATTCCTGGCCCGACGACTACTCGCGCAAGCACGGCGGCGGCGGCCCCTGGCAGCCCCTCACCTACGATCCCGACCTCAACCTGATCTATGTCACCACGGGCAATCCCAACCCTGTGGGTGCCACGCAGAGCCGCAAGGGCGACAATCTGTACACCTGCTCCATCGTGGCGTTGAATGCCGATACGGGCAAGATGGCGTGGTACTACCAGACGTCCCCGCACGACGCCCACGACTGGGACAGCACCGAGGTTCCAGTGCTGTTCGACGCCGCGTGGCAGGGCAAGCCACGCAAGCTCCTCGCCCAGGCGGCGCGCAACGGCTACTTCTTCGTGCTGGACCGGGCGACGGGCGAACACCTGCTCACCAAGCCGCTGATCGACCCGAAGTACCTCAGCTGGTCGATGGGCATCAACGCCAAGGGGCAGCCGATCAACAATCCGAAGAAGGAAGCCAGCGTGGACGGCGTCCTGGCGCTCCCAAGCTCCGGCGCAACCAACTGGCCTCCGCCCAGCTTCGACCCGCAGACTGGTCTGTTCTACGTCGGCACCACCGAGAGCCTCGGCATGACGTATCTGGTTGACACGAGCGACCGCCCGGAAGGCTACGGCTTCAGTGGCGGCGGTGGCGGAAACTCGGGCGGGAAAAACGGCATCCGGGCGATCGATTACAAGACCGGCGAAACCAAATGGATGCACGAGGGCGGCGGTCCCCAGGGTCTGCTGACCACGGCGGGCGGCCTGCTCTTCGGCCACGACGGGTCGACGAACTTCTGCGCGTTCGACGCCGTGACCGGGAAAATCCTCTGGCACACATGGATGCCGGTGTTGCCGACCAACGGGGCCCAGACGTTCCTGCTGGACGGGTTCCAGTTCGTGATGGTTGCGGCGCAGGACACGGTTTACGCGTATACGTTGAACCGGTAATGGGCGGAGGTGGGCCGCGCGGGGTCGCGGCTCACCCTTCGGCCTCCCAAGGATTGACGACGTCCAGCCCGAGGCCCACGAAGTCTTTGACATTCCGAGTCACCAGCGTCAGCCCATGTTCCAGGGCCGTCGCGGCGATCAGGCCGTCAGGAACGCCGAGTGGCCGTCCCATCAACTGAGGCCGTGCGTCCAGTGCGCCCCAGCGCTCAGCAATTGCTTGGGTGACCGGAAGCACTCTCTTGCCGAACCAAGCTGGAATCAATACCTGAATCGAGTGCTCAATCTGAGTACGCCTGGCGCTTGGAGGCAGCAGAAGCGCGCCTTTGCGCAACTCTCCAACAGTCACCACACTCACAAACTGGGCCTCTTTTACCTGACGTCTCAGCCAAGCATCCACACTTGGCTCGGGTCGCGCACGCCAACTCTCCGACGGGACGTTGGTGTCGAGAAGGAAACGGCTCATGCGAGGTCTACGGTACGACCGGCAGAGCGATTGCGGCTGAAAAGAGTGTCAACCTCCTCGTCGGTCAGCAGCCCGCGAACGGGCGCAAACAATTCCATGAGATTCCCAGCCATTGCCACACGGGACTGCTCGTCCGCGGATAACCGCTCCATCCGAACCCTGCTCGCCTCCTCCAGCACCCTTCCGGCGTGTGATTCGAGATCGCGCCCAAATGCGGCGGCGTGTCGGGCCAGTTCGGCCTGAACCTCCGGTCTGATGTCGATAGTGATGGTCATCGCCTCCCCTCTTCAGAATAGCGTCTTTGGGACGCGGGTGGAATGCCGCCGATCGAGTACCCTCTGGGCACGGAGGCAGCCACAATTTGGCTGATAATCACCCTTCAACACGATCCCTGTTGACCGCACGCCCACACGGGAGTAGGCTTATAGGTAGTCGGGAACCGCGATAAATGAGCCGGTACGTTCCAGCGCGTCATTATATTTCGTTCGGTGTCGTGGCCATGGCGCTTGCCGGGTTCTCGGGATTCCTTGCCTTGTCGTGGCCGCAAGCTGCCATCCCTTCCATCCTCTTCCTGCTGACGGCGTCCGCCATGCTGGTCTTGGCATTCCGTCCGACGATCAAGGTCTTCGACTCGCACCTCGAAATCGCCAAGCGCATCGTACCTTGGCAGGACATCCGCCGTGTCGACAAGACCGGCTGGATCTCGCCCCTGGCTGTCCGCCTGACCTTCTTCGACGACGAGACTCTGCTGATCGTCTATCCGGGCGAGGTCGATTGCTGCAAACACCTCTTGCGCACCATCCGCCAGATGTCGAGCAGTGCGCTGATCGACGGCATCCCGTACCGCCAGTATTGGGGTGAAATGCTCGCACCGGGCGACTCGAAGTCGCTCACCCCACCTAGGTTCCGCGTTCTGCGTCCCGAGGACGAGGAGGAAGTCGAGCGCCTTTATTTCCTCTTGAAAACGGTGGGCCATATCGACACGCCCAATCCGGGTCCGCGCGGTTCCGGGCCTAGAACTCCGGGTGACGAAAGCTGAGCGTGGGTCCTGTTCGAAACAGGAGGCTGCTTGGAATCCTGGCGGTTGTCCTGCTCCTCTCGCTTGCCGCCTTCATTTTCCGAACCGCGATATTTTGGCGGATGGGCGCGATGCTGGACGGATCCGAGCCACCCCAAAAAGCGGATTTGATCCTCGTCTTGAGTGGCGACAGGACCGGTTCCAGGATTCTCAAAGCTGCCGAACTGGTTCGCCAGGGAATTGCCCCCAAGGCCTTCATCAGCGGCGCGGCACTCTATTTCGGGCGCCGCGAAAGCGAGATCTCGATTGAATATGCCGTCTCGCACGGTTATCCACGGGAGTGGTTCATCCCGTTCGAAGCCCCCAACCTCAGCACCGCCGACGAGGCCCGTAGCGAGGCTGCGTTCTTCCGCACGATGGGCGTTAAGCGGTTGCTCGTGGTGACCCACAGCTGGCACACAGGCCGTGCCCTCAGGACTTTCCGGCGCAGGCTGCCCGATCTCGACGTCCGTGCCGCCGGAGTCTGGGACGAGTATTGGAACGCCGGTTACTGGTGGACCAGCCGCGAGGGGCGCAAGCTCTGGTTCTTCGAAGCGAGCAAGACGGTCGCCGACTTTGTGGAACGCGGTCGGCCCTGATTGTGGTCGGCTTGATAAGGTGTAAATGTGACTGCACAACAAATCATGTCGTGCATCACGGGCATCGGCTTGGTGCCCGTGGTGAGAACCTCAAGCGCGGAATCGGCGCTTCTTTCCGTGGAGGCGATTTACAACGGCGGGGTCCGGGCGGCCGAGATCACCATGACCGTACCCGGCGCGCTCAAAGCGCTTGAGAAGCTGGCCGACAGGTTCGGCGACAAGCTGATGCTCGGTGCCGGAACCGTGCTCGATCCCGAAACCGCCCGCGCCTGCATGCTGGCCGGGGCGCAGTTCTTCGTCACCCCGACCCTGAAGCACGCCACCATTGAGATCGCCAAGCGCTACTCCAAGGTGATCTGCGCCGGCGCGTTGACTCCGACCGAGGTCCTGACCGCGTGGGAAGCCGGTGCCGACGTCGTGAAGGTTTTCCCGGCCAACGCCGTGGGCGGCCCGAAGTACATCAAGGCCCTCAAGGGACCGCTGCCGCAAGTCGAAATGATTCCGACTGGCGGCGTCAACAAGGAGACTGCGGGCGACTTCCTCAAGGCCGGTGCCTGCGCCGTGGCCGTCGGCGGCGAACTGGTGGATCCCAAGCTGATCAAGTCGGGCGACTACGACCAAATGACTGTCCGCGCCCAGGAGTATCTCGAGGTCATCGCCAAGGCGCGCGCGGAGATGGCTGCTTGATCCGGCACAATGCCGAGTCTGGCCGTTTCGAGGCCGGTGACGAGTCGAATCCCGCCCACTTGGATTACCGGCTGGCAGGCGGCGTGATGAATATCTTCCACACCGAGGTTCCGGCGGAGTATCAGGGCCAAGGCTTGGCGGGCAAACTGGCAACCGCGGCGCTGGGCTGGGCGCGAGAAACCGGCCTCAAGGTGCACCCGACCTGCTCCTACGTGACGGGGTTCATCTCCAAGCGTCCGGAATATTCCGACCTGCTCGCGTAGCGGGCCGAAATTTCAGATACGATAGGGGGTGACGAAAATGCGACACCCCCTTTCCCTACTCAACCTCCTAATTGCCTCCGCCGCCGTGTGCGCCGCGCAGCAGCCCGCGAACCACGACCTCGGCTACGACAACACGCCGTCCTACCCCGGTTCCAAGTGGCGCGTCCACGATTCCAGCCGTCCGCGTCCCGAAATGGTGACGCCCGGCACCTGCAACGGCCCGTCCGCCAAACCCCCGGTCGACGCCGACGTGATCTTCGACGGCAAAGACGCCTCCAAGCTCGTCACCGTCCAGAAGGGCAAGCCAGGCCCCATATCGTGGAAGGTCGAGAACGGCTACATGGAAGTTGTTCCGCGCATGGGCGGCGTGACCACCAAGGAATCCTTCGGCGACATGCAGTTGCACGTCGAGTGGGCGTCCCCGTCCGTAATCCAGGGCACCAGCCAGAACCGCGGAAATAGCGGCATCATGATCATGGGCCAGTACGAGGTCCAGGTCCTCGATTCCTACGAGAACCTCACATATGCCGACGGCCAAGCCGCCGCGATCTACGGCCAATACCCGCCGCTGGTGAACGCCTCCTGCAAGCCAGGTGAGTGGCAGGCCTACGACATTTTCTTCGAAGCGCCCAAGTTCGAAGGCGAAAAGCTGGTGAAGCCTGCCTACGTGACGGTCGTCCACAACGGCATCCTCGTGCAGAACCACGAGCAGATCCTCGGAACCACCCCGCACGCGTCCGTGGGTACCTACAAGGCCCATGGCGACCTCCCGCTCGAACTGCAGAACCACAACACCTCGGTGCGCTACCGCAGCGTCTGGATTCGCCGCCTGAAGGGCCGCACCAACTAGACCGCCATGCGCGCGTTCCTCGCCGTCGTTCTTCTGACAAATGCGCTTGCCAGCGCCGCCCTCGCCCAGTCCCCCGCGGAGTGGGCCAAGGATCATGCGATTCCGCTGAAGACGGTCGAAGCTGGTCACGGCTTCGACGACATGCAGGCGCTGAAGAAGGTGGTGGGGGACGCGCGCATCGTCCAACTGGGCGAGGCTACGCACGGAACGCGCGAGTTTTTCCAACTCAAGCACCGCATGCTGGAGTTCCTCGCCACCGAGATGGGGTTCAACATCTTCTCCATCGAGGCCAACATGCCGGAGGCCTACCGGCTGAACGACTACGTCCTGAACGGTACCGGCGATCCCGCGGCCTTGATCAAGGGCATGTATTTCTGGACATGGAACACCGAGGAGGTGCTCGACATGGTCCAGTGGATGCGCAAGTTCAACGAATCGGGCAAGGGCCCCGTGCAGTTCACCGGTTTCGACATGCAGACGCCGGCGGTGGCTGCGGAAACCGTGTGGTCGTTCGTGTCGAAGAACGACCCCGGCTACGGGAGGAAGCTTCTGGATGCCATCAAGCTGACGAAGACACCCGCACAGGCGTCGAAGTTTACCAGCGCCACGGGCAGGTTCCCGGTCCAGGATGCCGCCGGACACAAGGTGCGCTTCAGCGGTTGGATCAAGACGGAAGACGTACCGTCAACTGGCTATGCCGGGTTGTGGTGGCGTGTCGACAGGCAAGGCCAGCCCATCGCGTTTAAGAACTTGGATGGCAAGGCACCCAGCGGCACCAAGGACTGGAAGCGCTTCGAGATCGAAGTTTCCGTCGACGCGGATGCCGACAACATCAACTTCGGAGTGCTCTTGGCAGGCGGTGGCAAAGCTTGGTTCGACGACTTGGAGGTGCAGGTGGACGGCAAGTCCTACGTGAATCCGTCGTTCGATTTCGCCTTCGAGTCATCGACCACAAAGGGGTTTGGCTCCGCCGTAGCCGGGTACGCGCATGTGTTGGACAAGGAAGTCTTCCACGGCGGGGCGCAGAGCCTCCGGCTGGAACGCAGAGCTGCCACGTCCGCTGAGGATACGGCGGATCCCCACGCCTCTGCCGAAGTTTGGGGCCACGTGGTGGATTATCTCGGAACCTTCCGCGAAACCTACCTGAACAAGGGGGCCTCGCCCAAGGACATCGACTGGGCGATCCAGAACGCGCGCGTAGTCCAGCAGTGCATGCTGATGCGGTCCAACGAGGTCCAGCGGGACCAGAGCATGGCCGCCAACATCCAGTGGATTGCCGACAACAACCCGGGCTCGAAGATCGTTGTCTGGGCCCACAACGGCCATGTGGGCAGGCAAACTTTCTACCGGATGGAGCCGATGGGGGCGAACTTACAAGAGGCCTTCGGGGACAAGCTGATTACGTTCGGTTTCTCGTTCAGCGAGGGTAGTTTCCGTGCGATCGAAACCGGGAAGAGCCTCCGGGAGTTTACGGTGCCGCCCGCACCCGAGGCCACGCTCGACGCGACGCTCGCCGAAACCGGGATTCCGCTCTTCGCCCTGGACATTCGCAGTGCCCCGGTATGGTGGTCGGACGAGCTGAAGACCCGCAGCATCGGTGCTGTTTTCTCAAACGAGACAGCTGCGAGCTACATCACGGCCATCAAGCCGAAGGGGACCTTCGACGTGTTGCTGTTCGTGGGGAAAACGACGGCGGCTCGGGGTCTCGGACAGTGAAACGGCAGTTGGCAGCGCTTCAGGGCTCGAACAAGCATCAGCCGAGCCGCGACCGCGAGGGAGCGTTTATTCAGGGAACCGAAACTGCGCCCTCGCACGGTCAACTGCCGTTTTGAGGTTCAGTGCTTGGTGTATTCTTCCACATGCTTGAGGCGAGCATCGAGAACTTCCTCGACGCGGTGGAGTTCTGCGCGCCAAAGGTCTCGCATGTCGTCGAAACGGCGGTTGATCGCGTCGAACTTGGCGTTCAGCCCTTCGAACTTGGCGTCAAACTTGGCGTTTGTGGCATCATGCTTGGCGTTGACGTATGCCATGATGAGGCCCGCGAGCAGGGCGTTGAAGAGCATCGGGGCCCCCACGATGAGGTAGATCTGCTGGTTGGTCATGCCGTCCTTCCGGGAACCTTGGGCGAATTCCCGACATACCCATGATAAACCAACTACAGGTGGTTATGGGCACCCGCTACTTCCCCCCGGAAACCCGCGCCCGCACCCGCGCCACAACCGGCATCGCGTCCCGCCGCATCTTCACCAACCACAACAACCCCGCCATCGCCAGCAACATCCAAGTGGACGGCTCCGGTGCCACGGGGCCCTGCGAACTAACCGCGAGCGTGCCGCCACCGCCCGTCGGCAGCGTGCCCGCGAACAACACATCGTGCAATTCCATCGTGCCGCCGAGGCTATTCGCGATGATCTGCCCGTTCAACTGCCCCCACGTCCCGGTGACCGTCGCATACGGCGCCAGGATCGTCCCGTTGAACGCTATCGACGCCAGCGCCAAAGTCTGCGCCGCGTTGAAGTTGAAAATCACGTTGTTCTGAGTCACGCCCGTGTAGTTGATCGACCCTCCGTTGAACGAATCCGCCGACCCTGCGACGTTCACCACGACCGTCGAACCCGCCGGTGCCGTGATGTTGATGGTCGAACCGGAAAAGCTGCTGCCGGTCAAATTGAACACGTTCAGCGACTTGTCCGTCCCCGTCATCGTGTAAGTGTTGTAGGCCATGCTGACTGCGCCATTCGCCGTCTGCGAGGCCAACGTCGAAGACAGCGACTGCAAACTGGTCTGCGCGCTCAGAAAATCAATGGGTGCCGTCGTCGGCGTTTTGACCTTGGTCGCGTTCAGCGTGCCGACCGATGAATACGTCCCCGCATAGTAAATGCTCCCGCCCACCGAGCCATACCCGGCGTTCGTCACATTGCCGTTGACGTAGGCGTTGTTCGGCAGCGACGGCGTGTTCCAATTCATATTCCCGCCGACGAGGATGTCGCCGCCGCCCACCGAAACATAGGTGTTGGTGTAGTTGCCGCCGACAACCAGATCATAAACCCCGGCCCCGTCGCCGGAGTGCTTGCTGGCCACCGTGAAGCCGCCGCTGCTTGGGGCAAAGTTGCCACCGACCGCGATCTTCCCCTCCGAATCCGTTCCGTACTCCGAAAAAGTGGAAAACACAAACGCGTTGTACCCGGTCGCGGCGCCCAACACCGAAATGTTGGACGCCTGCGCCAGACTGGCAAAAATCAGGATCGCCGCGGCCGTGCCTCCGACCCTAACCGCGGCGATTCCCGATGCAGCGCTCTTACAACAAGCGCTCCTCCGATTGCTCTTCGTCGTTTTGCTCACAATCCAAGCCTACGCACATTTCCGTCAGGTTGAAATAGCCCCGGTAATGGACGGGGGTAGGCTGCCGGGTAATGGAACCGATCCTCCGATGCCATTGAAACGCTTATACTTGTTGTATCGATGTCCTTCAACGTGGCCGTCAGCTATACCCCCCAGGGGGACCAGAAGAACGCCATCGCGGAACTTTCGCGCGGGATCGAGGAAGGCGAAAAGCACCAGGTCCTGCTCGGCGTCACGGGCTCCGGCAAGACTTTCACGATGGCCAAAATGATCGAGCGCCTCGGTCGGCCAGCTCTCATTCTGGCCCACAACAAGACCCTCGCGGCCCAGTTGTACCAGGAGTTCAAGTCCTTCTTTCCCAACAACGCCGTCGAGTATTTCGTCAGCTATTACGACTACTACCAGCCCGAGGCGTACATCGCGTCGAGCGACGTCTACATCGAAAAGGAATCCACCGTCAACGACGAACTCGACCGCATGCGCCTCTCGGCCACGAGGTCGCTTTTCGAGCGTACCGACACCATCATCGTGGCCAGCGTCAGCTGCATCTACGGCATCGGTTCGCCCGAGTCCTACTACGGCATGGTGATGCGCCTCCACAAGGGCCAAACCATTACAAGGAAAGACATTACCTCCGGTTTGGTGGACCTGCTGTACGACCGTACAGAGACCGATTTCCGCCGCGGCGCGTTCCGGGTGCGCGGCGACGTCATCGAGATCTTCCCGACGTACGAGGAAACGGCCTACCGGATCGAAATGTGGGGCGACGAAATCGAGTCGCTCTCCAAGATCGACCCGCTCCTCGGCACCGTCCTGATGACCTACGACAAGCTGCCGATTTACCCGAAAACCCACTACGTAATGTCGCGGCTGACCAAGGAGGCCGCCGTCGAATCGATCAAGGCAGAGCTGGAGGCGTGGCGGCCCCAATTGGAGGCGCAGGGCAAGATCCTGGAGGCCCAGCGCCTGCACCAACGCACCATGTTCGACCTTGAAATGGTCAAGGAGATCGGCTACTGCCACGGCATCGAGAACTACTCGCGCCATTTTTCGGGCCGTCTGCCGGGCGAGGCCCCGCCCACCCTGCTCGACTATTTGCCCGCCGATTCCCTCATCTTCATCGACGAAAGCCACCAAACAATCCCCCAGCTCCACGCCATGTACCACGGAGACCGCTCGCGCAAGGAGGTCCTGGTACGCCACGGATTCCGCCTGCCGAGCGCCATGGACAACCGTCCCCTCACGTTCGAGGAGTTCGAACACCGGGTCAACCAAGTGGTCTATGTCTCGGCAACGCCCGGACCGTACGAATTGACCCAGGCCCAGGGCGTGGTGGTGGAGCAGATCATCCGCCCGACCGGCCTCGTCGATCCGCCCATTGAAATCCGCCCCGTGCGCGGACAAGTGGACGATCTGCTGCACGAAATCCGCTTGCGCGTCGCCGCCAACCAGCGCGTTTTGGTCACCACGTTGACCAAGCGCATGGCCGAGGACCTGTCCGAGTATTACGCCGAGGTGGGCGTGAAATGCAACTACCTCCATTCGGAGGTCAGTACGCTCGACCGGATCAAGATTCTGCGCGATTTGCGCAAGGGTGAGCACGACGTTTTGATCGGAATCAACCTCCTGCGCGAGGGTCTCGACCTGCCCGAGGTCTCGCTGGTGGCGATCCTCGACGCCGACAAGGAGGGCTTCCTGCGTTCCACCGGGGCCCTGATCCAGACCATCGGCCGCGCCGCCCGCCACTTGGAGGGCCGGGCGATCCTCTATGCCGACGTCATGACGGACAGCATGAAGCGGGCGATCGACGAGACCAACCGCCGCCGCGTGACGCAACTGGCCTACAACAAGGAACACGGCATAATTCCGCAATCCATTATCAAGCCGATTGACATGATGCTGGTGCGCATTGCCGAGGGTGATTACGTCACTGTGGACCTCGAGGCAGGCCCGCCGGAACTGGAAATGTCCGAGGAGCAGAGGGCGAAATACATCGCCGAACTCGAGGAGCAGATGCGTGCGGCAGCCCGGAAGTTCGAATTTGAGAAAGCCGCGCAGTTTCGAGATAAAATAAAGCAGCTCCGTATGGAGGGAGTTGCAGCTATTGGCATCGCAAGCTGAGTACGGATTGATAGGGGCGGGAGCAGTGTCCGCCAGCCTCGCGGGGCGGTTGGCGGCCAGGATGGGAGGTCTCGGTCCGGTCGTCGGCGTCTCCTACCGGGTGGCGAGCAGGATTGCGAACACGTTGCGTTCGGGGACGGCGGCCAAGTCCTCGGCGGCCCTCGATCCGGTGCGGCTGGTGCTGTTCCACTCCCCGCCGGAGCAGGTGGACGCGCTCATCGAGTCGTTGAGCTCGGTCGAAATCTCATGGGCTGGCAAGTGCGTGCTGATCCTTGACTGCGATCCGCCTGAGTCGGTTGCCGAGTGGTTCACCATGCGCGGCGCTTCTGTCGGGTGGGTGCGCAATTGCGGTGTCCCCGGTCGGTTGCGGGTGGACGGGACGGGCCAAGCGTTGGTTGTGGCGCAGCGGCTGGTTCGGGACCTGGGCATGAAGCCCATCGAGATCCCGGACGGCGCGCAGAAGCACTTCGAGGCGGCGCTTCTGTTGGGGACCGCGGCTCTGACGCCTCTCCTCGATCAAGCCGTGGACCTGCTGCGCCGAAGCGGAATGCGCGACACCGAGGCCGTTGCGGTGGGGACAGCGCTTTTCGAGCAGACGGTGCGCAACTATGGCTATTCGGGACGGCAGAGTTGGGCCTGGTACAACCGCGCACCGGAACCGGAGACGATCAGCGGCCAAATCGAGGGTACTCCGGAGCCACTGGCCTCGATTGTGCGCAATCTGCTGCTGGTGGGCTTTGACTCCGTCGACCGGCACCCGGAAACCGCACGGGCACTGAAGAAGGAGATTCAGGCGGAAACGGCATAGACACTGCGGCGTGCTCTCTTGCTTACGTACATGGCCGCGTCGGCGGCCCGCATCGCATCCCGCGCTGTCTCGCCGTCGACGGGAAAGACGGCCTTCCCACAGCTGACGCCGAGCGCCGGACCGTGGGGCAGCCGTTCCCTTGCAACGGAAGCTGTCAATTGGGCGGCGATTCGATCCAGATCCGCGTGCGACGCCGGATTCGGGACCAGCACCACGAACTCGTCCCCCCCGACTCGGGAGAGAAAACAGGAAGAGTCCAAGTTTTGCCGCATCGACTCGGCCAACGACCGGAGCAATTCATCGCCAGCGTCGTGCCCAAGCGAGTCGTTGACCGACTTGAATCCGTCCAAGTCCAAGTAGATGATTCCCAAGCGGAGGCCTCGCTCGCGCGCTTGGTGCTCGGCATCCGTGAGGTGGTCCATCAGCAGGCGTCGATTTGGCAGCCCGGTGAGGGGATCGTAAAGGGATGCCCGTTCCACGGCTCGCTTGGCCTCGGCGTTGGAAGCGAGTACCATCCCCATCGCCTGCCCCACCCAAGCCGATGCCGACGCGATAGCCATCATGTTTGACATCAGGCTTGGCCGAAATACGTGATTCCCAAATACCACCGCCACAGCCCCGAAGGCCCTCACGGCCAAGACCAAGGCAGTGAATCCGAGACCGGCTGCAGCCTGCCAATACACAAGGCGGTCACGGCGGGGCACGCGCCACGCCATGGAGATCGCCGCGTCCACTGCCAAGAACGCGAGGAAAGGAGCGGTGACGGCCGTCCGCATGCCGGGCGTCGGGTTAACAAGCATATAGTAGAGGTACGAAATGGCGATCAGCGCCAAGGTGAAGAACATGGCGGGAAACGGCAACGGCGTCCGTTGCCGGAAGATTCGGATGCCGTTGGTGCTGCAAACAACACCACCCAGTACCAGGATGTTGCTTGCCAAGCTGATCACGGGGAAATCGAACGCAACCCGGAGAACCGCAAGGACGCTTCCGAGCCAAGTTGCCGCCAAGCCAAGCGCAACACTGCGGAATCCGCGGACAGTCTGGTTGATCCGGGCCGCAACCAGCAGCCAGATCGTCGCAATGAACGTGATGACCAAGGCGGTCACGTCCACCGTGACGTTGTCGAGATGCGGGAACATCCAGTTGACCGGCATGGTGATCGCGGGTTCAAACTACTAGTACCGACCTACTAGTACTATGCTGACCTAACAATACCACCGACGGCGCGCGCTGCCAAGGGTTTCTTTATATTGGCACCCGTGGCCACCCGCGCTTATTTCGCGGGAGAGGCTGTCCGGCGGGCGTGTTTGCTGGCATACATGTCCGCGTCGGCCGCCCGCATCGCTTCCCTTGCCGTTCCGCTGGAGCCGGAAAACACAGCCTTTCCGCAACTGACCCCAAGGGGCAATTGCTGCGGAAGGTGCTCGCGCGCGACGGTAGCCACCAGTTGCTCAACAACCGAGTCCAAGTCCTCGGGATGCGGAACCAGCACGACGAACTCGTCACCGCCAATGCGCGCCAGGAAATGGGCTGGATCTAAGTCCCGCCGCATTGCTGCCGCCAATGAGCGCAACAAGTTGTCGCCCGCTTCGTGGCCGAGCCTGTCGTTGACCAGCTTGAAACCGTCCAAGTCCAAATAGACGATCCCGAGGCGCTGTCCGGACGTCCTTGCCCGGCGTTCCGCGTCCGCCAGATGGTTCAGTAGAAGGCGGCGGTTCGGCAGTCCAGTCAAGGGATCATAGAACGACGCTCTTTCAGCGGCTGCGGCGATCTGGGCGTTGGAAACCAGGAGCATGCCCAGTGCCTGTCCGGTCCAAGTGGCCGCGGCCAAGACAGCGATGGCGTTTTCGACAAATCCCGTCAGGAACGCCACCCTGCCGTAGCCGCCCAGCAGTGCGGATACGGATCGCAGCGTGAGAACCGCGCCGTTGAATCCAAAACTGGCTGCGGCCAACCAGTAGACCACCCTGTCCCCGCGCGGGACCTTCCACGCCATGGAAATGGCCGCGTCAAAAGTCAGGGTAGCGATCAGCGGGGAGATGATCGCGACTCTCACGGAGTAGACGGGATCCACAAACAAATAGTAAAGGTACGGAACCGCGAGGACTGTCAGAACCAGGCAAAGGGCTCTCCGTGGCAGGACTTTCCGGCCGCGAAAAAGGCGGACACCGTTGGAGCAGCCGATGACGCCGCCAACAATCAGGGCATTGCCGACAAAGACGGGCATTGGAGAGTCCCAAACAACGCGCAAGATGCTGAAAAAGCTGCCGATCAATACCGCCAGCAAGCCTAGCGCAAAATAGGGAAGGCCTCGAACGGCGCGATTGATCCGGATCGCCACCAGCAGCCACATGGTCACGACAAACGTGCTCATGAATGAAGCCACGTTCAAAGTGACGTTGTCGAGCTGCGGGAACACCCAGTTGCCTGCCATGTTGCCTCCGGGAGTCAAAGCGGCTGCATGGCGCAAACGCAGCCTCCCCGGTCCCTGCCGTAACAATATCACCGACCCAGTTACGAGCCCGGAGAGCGTGAAACTGACGACAGGTTTTTCGCGAATTTTACCAATATTCGAAGTATGGATCGGCGGGGCATATTCAGGAGGCCGAAGAATGCAAGGCCGTGCATCGGTCTCGCTTACGCGCATACATGTCCGCGTCGGCCGCGTGCATCGCCTCCCGAGCTGTGTCGCTGGAGCCGGGGAAAATCGCCTTCCCGCAACTGACGCTTAGTGACACCCCTTGCGGAGTGCGTTCGCCCGCCACCGTGGCTTCCAGTTGGGCCACAATCCGGTCCAGATCGACGGGATTGGTCACCAATACCACGAACTCGTCGCCCCCTGCCCGCGCGAGAAAATGGGACGGATCCAAGTCGCGCCGCAGCGACGCGGACAACGAGCGCAGCAAATCGTCTCCAGTGCCGTGGCCGAATGTGTCATTCACCGCCTTGAATCCGTCCAAGTCCAAGTACACGATCCCTAGGTGGTGCCCGTACTTCAGTGCGTCGTGTTCGCCTTCGCTCAAGCGGTCCAGCAGTAGGCGGCGATTCGGCAGTCCGGTGAGGGGATCGTAAAGCGAGGCGGTTTCGGCGGCTCTTGCCATTTGGGTGTACGAAACCAACAGCATGCCGAGAGCTTGTCCGATCCATGCGGACGCCGACAGGATTGTGATCACGTTCTCCGTCGCGCCCGGCAGGAACGCCTCCGGGCCGTAACCGCCCAGGAGCGCCGCACAGGACCGAAGGACCAACACGGCGGCCGTGAACCCAAAACTAGCTGCCGCCTGCCAGTACACCAACCGGTCCCGGCGTGGGACCTTCCACACCATGGACATGGCTTCATCGATACTCATGAAAGCAATCAACGGGGAAACAATGGCCACCCTCACGTAGTAGAGAGGCTGCACGAACAAGTAGTAAAGATATGGCACCGCCAGTATCGACAAGACCAGCCAGACAACCCTCCGGGCCAATTGGTTCCGTCCGCGAAAAGCGCGAACGCCGTTTGCACTCCAGATGAGGCCTCCGACAAACAGGACATTGGCGGCAAGGACGATGAAGGGAGAGGGGAAAACGATCCGGGCGACGCTCAAGAAACTACCCAGCCAGGACGCCGCAAGCCCCCACGCAAATGTGGGCAAGCCGGGGACGGACCGGTTGATCCGGATCGCCACCAGCAGCCAAACGGTAACGACAAGCGTGGTCGTGAGCGTGGTAAAGCTTACGGTGACGTTGTCGAGAATTGGAAGAATCCAGTTACTGGACAATTTGCCCCCCAAGGGTCGGTGTGGCTGAGCCGGAAGAACCGGGTCCCACGGATACTGCCCATACAATAGCACCCGCCGGCTCTTGGAAAGGAGGGCAACCGGGGCAGCCTATACGGGCGGCAGGCGTTCGCCGAATTTGGCGACATCGATGATGCCTCGTTCGTGGGTGCCCTCGCCGACCACCACTTCGCCCATCAGCGCCCGGACTTTGAAGTGCGCTCGCCGACCGGTCACGGCGGTCAGCTCGGCGTGGAAGACAACCTTCGCGCCCATCGGAGCGGCCTTGCGGTGGTAGACGTTGACGTGGGTGCCGACGGTGTCGTGGCCGGGGTCGAGCATGGGAAAGACGAGGTCGCGGCTGGCGCGCTCCATAAACCCGATCATGCGGGGGGTGGAAAGGACGCGGGCCGCGCCCGGTCCCAGGAAGGTGATCGCGTATTCGCTCTCGACCGTGACTTCCTGGGCCAGTACGGCCCCGATTTGGTACGCCGCCATCTGCTTACGCGGTGCGCAGTCCGGCGAGGACGCCGCGCATGTACGAGAACGACTTCTGCATGCCGACCATCGGGTCGTCCGCGTCGATCTCGTATTCCAGCGAGCAGACACCCTGGTAGCCGAGCTTCTTGAGTTGCTTGAATAGCGCCGCGACGGGGATGATGCCGTCGCCGACCGGAACCTGGCCGAACGACGCGCCAATACCGGGGGCCTTGCCCGTGGGTTCCTTCAAGTCCTTGACGTGGATTTCAAACAGGCGCGCACCAGCCTCTGTGACGGTCTTGACGATGTCGGCACCAGCGCGGGTGGCGTGGCCGATGTCCATGCAGAGGCCCATGCGCGGGTCCATGTTCTTGACCGCTTCGAGCACGTTCTGGGGCGACGGGAAGTGCTTGTCCTCCGGGCCGTGGTTGTGGATGGCGATCTTGATGTCGAATTCCTTGGCCAGCTTCTCGATGATGCCGAGGTTTTCATGGTTCGGCGCGCAGATCATCATGGGGAAGCCGGCGGCCTTGGCGTATTCGAAGTGCTTGCGGAGGCCGGCCTCGTCGGGTTCCTGGAGGGAGACGTTGCCGCCGCCGATGACCTTCAGCCCGGCCTTGTCGAAGGCCTTGCGGCCCGCGGCGATGGCTGCGGGGGAGTCGGTCTGGGGCAGGTGGAATTCCTTGACGTCGACGTACTCGATGCCCAGCTGCTTGACGAGCTTGATGCAGAGGTCGCGCTGGAAGGAGCGGAAGGAGTAGGTGGCGACGGAGAGCTTGAGGTCGTCGGCAACCAAAGGCGCGGCGACGGCACTGGAGTCGAGGGCCAACGGGGCGAGCATCGAAATGGGCGCTGCGGCGGCCGAGCTGTAGAGGAAGTTCCTGCGGTTCATCAAGAAGATGATATCGCAGTTCGGGCGGGCGGCGGGGGCGATTTAGAATGGGAGTGTCCTTATATGAAAAGAATCCAGTTTGCAATCGTGCTGGCGGGCCTGATGTCCGCCTGTTCCCATTCCACCGCGCAGGCCCCGGAGGCCAAGGCTCCGGCCAATGAGACCGCGCCAGCCACCTACCGGGTCAATTTCGACACTTCGCGGGGACTGTTCGTGGTCGAGATCAACCGCGAGCAGGCTCCGAACGGGGCCGACCGGCTCTACAACATGGTGAAGTCGAAGTACTTCGACGGAAGCCGGTTCTACCGCGTGGTGCCTGGGTTCATGGTGCAGTGGGGCGCGGCGGCAGACCCGAAGGTGGCGGCCGACTGGGACGTCTCGATCCCGGACGACGAGGTGAAGACCACCAACGCGCGGGGCACGATCACGTTCGCCGCGTCGAGCCAGCCCAACAGCCGGACCACGCACATGTTCATCAACTATGTGGACAACGCGCGGCTGGACCCGATGGGTTTCGCGCCTGTGGGCAAGGTGGTGAGCGGCATGGACACGGTCGACCAGATCTATTCGGGCGACGGCGAGCGGCCGGACCAGATAAGGATGAAGACCGAGGGGAACGCGTATTTGGAGAAGGAGTTCCCGAATCTGGACTATATTAAGACCGCGCGGATCGCCCAGTAGGCCGCGATGTTGCCGCTGTTGCTGGTGCTGATGTTGGCTACGGAGGGTGATGTCGAGAGGGGCCGGGAGTTGTTCCGGTCGTGCTCTGGATGCCACGTGAACGGGCGCGCGCCGAAGCTGGACAGCCTGTTCGGGAAGGTGACGCTGCGCAACGGCAACCGGGTGAGCGAGGAGAATGTCCGGGAGATCGTGGCCGAGGGGTTCAACGGGATGCCGTCGTTCCGGTATTCGTTCCGTCCGGCAGAGATGGACGATTTGGTGGCGTATTTGCGGACGCTGAAGGGGCGTCCGGCGGCTTCGGCGAAGAGTCCGGGGGAGGGGTATTTCCAAGCTTGGTGCGCAAGGTGCCACGCGGCTGCGGAGTTTCCGGAGAAGTTGAAGGAGGGGTCGGTGAAGGTAGTGGAAGAGGGGCACGGGGGTGCTCCGGCGTTGTCGGAATGGCTGGATGAGGGGGCGCGGGGGGTGTTGTTTGGGTATTTGCGGGGTGGGAATTAGGGCTACTTGAGGTGGGTGCGCAGGGATTGGATTTCGCTCGACATGCGGGCGAACCCCGAGCGCAGGTCGGCACGTAGCGTTTCCTTGGAATCGGCGAGGCCGCGGTTGGAGTAGATCAGCATGGCGACCTGAAGGATCACGGACATCGCAATCGTGAATATTTGCGCATCCGTCATACGACGATTCTAGCGTAGGTCGGGTATCCCGAGTAATGAAGTCGCCTCGAAACAGCTCACTTTTGGGTGTTTGCCTGAACCATCGCGCCGATTACCGCCTCCGACAAGCCTGCAAGCTTCAACTTTACGAGTTCCACGGTTTCGACGTTGAACATGGCATTGGAGTTCTTGATCTTTGTAACAATGAACTCGTCTCCAAATCCTGCCAACTTCAGGGTGAGGACATCCTCATTCGTTAGTGGCTTGTCCTTGGATTGACCCTGGACGGTGGATTCGACAACGGCGCTGGGCTTGGGCCCAGAAGATCTCTGCTCAGTGAGTCCAGAAAGAGACTGATCCCCGTCGACGAAAACCACGACTTCGTGGCCCTTGGGGATTGTGATGTCCTTGCCTTTAACAAACAGGAACAGCGGTGCTGCGGGCCAGAACACAACAGCAGTTGCGACAATGGCGCCGGTCACTGCTGCCGTGTGGCCGCCACCCTTTGAGTTCTGTATGCCACGGAGCCTGATCTTTTCGCCCGAAACGGAACGGACATAATCCAGCGTCACATCCAGATGTCCCGCTCGCCCCATGCTTCTCTTGGCCTGGGACTCGGTCACCGAGGCTATTGCCATTGCGCCTCCGGCGATAGCCAACGTGCTCCCAACTCTCACATCATCCAATACCTCGAAACTCACAGATTGGCCAACCTGCGCGTTAGCAGAAGATAGATTCTGGGCCAGCCGCATTCGAACCGCAGTTCCGTCTGGAATCAACTTTGCGGCACCCTGAGATGGCAGGTTGGTCGAGTACGTGATGGCGGGAACTGATACCACAGGCGGCGCAGGTGGGTTGATTGTAGTTGGGGGCGGGGTCGCAATCACAGGTGGCGGTGCAGGAGTGGCTGAGTTCGCTGGCGCTGCTGCGTCGAATTCGACCAGGGACGCCGTATGAACCAAGCTGGCAATCTTCCTTGCCGTCGCAACGTTCCAGGTAGTCTCGGTTCCGGGCAGCCATGGAGATGTGTTCCAGAGGTCAAACAGGCATTCCTTCTGCCATGCATCGGCGACAATGCAGATCCTAGCGTGCTGAATGGTGGAGCCGGAATCATTCGTTGCCGTCGCGATCAGACGTACGCCCTTGCCTTCGTATCTCAGCTCAGTTTGCAGAATGACCTTCTCAACGCCAAGATGGACTAGGCGAAAATCTTCCGCGCGAACCAAGGCTGGGCAGAGTGCCAATGCCAAAATAGGTGGTCGAAACCACTTTGGAGTGCACATTGTGCAGTTAGTATAGCGCAACTCTTGCAAGGGCGATGATGCACTGCCAAGAACGAGCCACCTCGAGGGTGGGAAGTCGGCTAGGGTGCGGCCTCCCAAGGTTCGAACTCTTCGCCAACGCGTTCCCAGAGGAGCCTGTCTTTCCACGTGTGCGCAGATCTCGGTAGCGAGAGCAAACAATTGCTGCGGCCCAGAGGAGGCAGATCGGGCGACTCCGGCCCGCTGCGACCACCCTTGGGCCTCAGAACGGGAAGCCGAAGGTCTGCGTGGATGGGTTTCCCTTGGTCCGGAAGTGAAGACACCGCCGCAAGATGTAAAGCTGGGGACACCCCGCTGTCGCCAATATTGCCCGCCCCATGATCGTTGGCCCTCCGCGTGCTGCCTAGAACGGCAGTATGCCCGAAGAGCCCGAAGAACGCGCGGAACACCCGGAGTCCCCGTTCGACCGGCGGGTCCTGCGCGCCCTGTACCTTCTCGCAAAGCAGTACAAGCGGCAATTCGTCCTCGTCAGCCTCTTCTCCTTCCTCTACACGGGCTTGGACCTGACACAGCCTCTGGTCTACCGGGCCGCAATCAACGCGGTGGCCGGGATGTTTGTCGGCCGCGTGCCCGAAGTCGCGTCGAAACTGGCGTCGGTTGCGTCCCAGACGCCGATGCAAACGCTGCAAACCCTGCTGGTCTCGGTGGTGCTGCTGTTCGTGATCGCCGTCCTCTCGTACTACTTCTACCAACGCGCCACCTATTACGGGTCGCTGGTGGCCAGCCACATGGAGTCGAAGCTCATTGTGGGCACGTTCGGCCACGTGCTGCGCCTGCCCATCCGGTTCTTTGACCACCAGGCCAGCGCGGGACTGGCTCGGCGCATCGACCAGTGCGACCAGGTTTCGCCCGTCGTCCACGCCGTCTCCCAGCAAATCGCCCCGGAGGCCGTCCGGCTGGTTGCGATCTGCGCCATCATGCTCACCCAGAACTGGGAGATGGCGCTACTCTCGGTCTGCCTCCTGCCGCCCTACATATGGTTGGCCCGGCGGGCGGCGCTGAAGTTGCAGTCCAATCTCGACCCCTACTACCAGATGTGGGAGGACATTTCGGCGCACATCACCGACACGATCGGCGCCGTGAAGACGGTCAAGCTCTCGGGCGCGGAAGCCCGCGAAGAGGAAAAGCTGCGGGATCAGTCGCTCGCGGCGTACCAAATGTATCTGCGCCGACTCCGGACGTCGCAGAAATACTACCTCTCCCAGGTGGCCATCAGCAATCTGAGCAAGTCGCTGCTCCTCGGGTATGGAGGTTGGCTGGTGCTGCGGCACCAACTGACGCCTGGCGACGTTGTCATGTTCGCGGCCTATCTGGACCGGCTCTACTCGCCCATCGACTCGCTGAACGGGCTGGCCGTGAGTCTTCAGGAAAACCTGGCATCCCTGCGCCGGGCGGTGAAACTGCAGGAGGCCGGGCCGCTGGAACCGGTGGGAATTCCACTTTCCGAGGGACCGGGCTTGATCGAGTTCCGCGGGGTCCACTTTGGATACACGCCGGAGCGGGAGGTGTTGCACGGGATCACCTTGACCCTCGAAGCCGGAAAGACCACCGCGCTGGCGGGACCTTCCGGTGCCGGGAAGACGACCACCGCGGACCTCCTGCTGAAGCTCTTCGAACCGACCGCGGGCGAAATTCTGGTGGACGGGCAACCTCTGGACATGGCCGGATGCGCGGCGGTGCGCGCGGCCATCGGGGTGGTTTCCTCCGACGGAACGGTATTCCGGGGCACCCTGGCCGACAATATCCGCTACAAGCGACCGCTCGCGACGATGGCCGAGATCCGCGGCGCGGCGTTATCGGCGGGTCTTGGCCGGATGCTGGAGCGGCTTCCAGATGGGCTGGAGACTCCGGTTGGGGAGCATGGCGTTGGGCTTTCCCTGGGTGAACGGCAGCGACTCCAAATCGCCCGCATGCTGCTGGACCGTCCGCGCCTGCTGATCCTGGACGAGGCGACCGCCAACCTCGACTACGCCACGGAGTTGGACGTGCGCAGTGCGCTGGACAGCCTTTCGCCGAAGCCGACGATGCTGGTGATCGCGCACCGCTACACAATGATGAAGAATGCGGATTACGTCTATGTTCTGAAAGACGGCGCGGTGGCGGAACACGGGCGTCCGGCGGAACTGCTGGAAGGGCACGGCTGGTTTGCGGAGCTGGCGCGGGAATCGGGCCAGGTTCCGGAAGCTGCATGAAGCTCAACCTCCATCTGCTGAAGCAGGCGCTGTTGATCGCCAAGCCGTTCTGGGTTTCCAAGGGGGGCCGGAAGTCCTGGTGGCTGCTGGGGCTGTTGATCCTTCTGCTGCTGGCCGACACGCAGTTGAATGTCTGGTTCAATGCGCAGGCCGGGGAATTCGCGTCGGCGCTGGCGGCCAGGGAGGCGGGTCGGTTCTGGCATTCCGTCCGCATCTATCTCTTGTTGTTGCTGATCGCGGTGCCCGAATATTCCGCATATTATTTCGTCCGCGACCGGGTGGGGATGCATTGGCGGAAGGCGTTGAGTCTGCGGGTCCTGGAGCGGTACTTCCGGAACCACGCTTTTTACCAACTGCATGCCGAGGCTGCGATCGACAATCCCGACCAGCGCATCGCCGAAGACATCAATTCGATAACGCAGCAGTCCGTGAATTTCGTGCTGGTCCTGACGACCGCAGTCTTCCAAATAGTGGCTTTTGGCCACGTGCTTTGGGGCATCTCCGGGTATCTGGTGCTGTTCCTGGTACTATATGCGACGACCGTGACGATGCTGACGTACGGCGTGTTCGGTGCCAAGATGGTGTCGCTCTACTACCAGCAGCGGCGGAAGGAGGCCAACTTCCGTTTCGGCCTGGTCCGCGTGCGCGAGAACGCGGAATTCATCGCGTTGTATCACGGGGAGAAACAGGAACTGGCACGCGTCCAGAGCCTGTACGGGATTCTGTTCGAGAACTACATGCGGCGGACGCGGTGGCAATTCGGGCTGAATTTCTTCCAGTACACGCACTCGCTGCTGATGGCGCTGCTGCCTAGCATCGTGATTGCGCCCAGGGTGCTGTCGGGAGAGTTGGAAGTGGGGCGGATCGTGCAGGCGACGGGGGCGTTTGCGGCGATCATGGGGTCGCTCACTATCTTGGTGGACAACATGGAGAGCCTGGCGGGATTCGCGGCGGGGATCCAGCGGGTGAAGACGCTGAACAGCCACTTGAAACGGCTGGGTGTGGCCGCGGGACCGGCCGGCGACCGGATCGCGATGGTGCGGAGCGAGCGATTGCAGTTCGACAAGGTGACATTGCAGACGCCGAACTATGAGCGGACCTTGATTCGGGAGCTTACGGCGTCGGTGGGGAGCGGTGAGAATCTGATGATCCTGGGGGGCAGCGGACTGGGGAAGAGTTCCCTGCTGCGCATGATGGCGGGGTTGTGGAATTCCGGCACGGGCACAATCGGGCGGCCGGATGCGGGCGACTTGTTGTTTCTGCCGCAGCACACGTACATGATTGTGGGAACGCTGCGGGAGCAGCTGAGTTATCCGAATCTGGGGAGAGTGCTGGGCGACGAGGAGTCGCGGGAGGTTCTGGAGCGGGTGAACCTGGGGGATCTGGAGGTCCGGTGCGGCGGCTTCGACGGGGCGATTGATTTCGAGAAGGTGTTGTCGGTCGGGGAACGGCAACGGCTGGCGTTCGCGCGGGTGCTGCTGAAGAATCCCCGGTATGTGCTCTTGGATGAAGCGACCAGCGCGCTGGACCGCGAGAATGAGGAGGCTCTGTACGGGGCGCTGGCGGCGACGTCGACGACGATTGTGAGCGTGACACACCATCCGGAACTGGTGAAGTTCCATTCGCAGATTCTGGAACTGACGGGGGATGGAGGATGGTTGGTGTATCCGGCGGGTCGGTTTGGGATGGATGGAAGTGGACAGGAAGCGGGCGGGGTCCCACGGCACGAAGAAGAGGCGGTTCGCGCAAAGAACGCCAAGTGAGGACGCAAAGCACGCCAATTTACTTTGCGGCCTTTGCGTGCATTGTCTTTGCGACCTTGGCGCGAACCGTGTTTCCTTCGGACCTTCGCATTCTCGGTTCCCCGAACAACGCTCCCTCGCGGTCGCGGCTCGGCGGAATCAGCCTGTTACCGAGCCGCGACCGCAAGGGAGTGTTTGTTCGAGCCCCTCGGGTGAGAGTGATCGGCGCATGACCAAAGGCCGGTTTCCGCTCAAGCGTAGGTGAGGCAGCGGCTCGGCAAGACCAGCAGGGTGCCGAAAAACGCCTAAACCCGGGGTGGATACTTCATCAGCTTGCGCTGTAGCGATCTCCGGTGCAGGCCTAGGAGTTTGGCGGCCAGTGAGACGTTCCCCTCGCAATCGGAAAGCACGCGCTGGATGTGCTCCCATTCGACGCGCGCGAGGCTTGGCACGGGTTGATCCAGGTCCGGCGCCTGGATGCCGTCGCTACCGCTGGCGATCCGCTGCCATGCGCCGAGGATCTGGTCGGCGTCGGCTGGCTTGGTGAGGAAGTGGTTGGCTCCCAGCCTGGTGGCGGAAAGCGCCGTGGCGATGCTTCCGTAACCGGTCAGCATGATGATGCAGGTGGTCTCGTCGAGATCCCTCAAGGCCCGGACGATCTCCAGGCCGCCCATGCCCGGGAGACGGAGGTCCACGATGGCCAAGTCGGGCGCGTTGCGCGCCGCCAAGTCGAGAGCGGTGCCACCATCGTGCGCCCCGCTGGCGAGCCAGCCCCGTGCCGTGAAGGCCCGGCATAGACGGTTGCGGAAGATGTCGTCGTCGTCCACCACGAGGACGGCGCGATCCGTTTCCTGATCGATTGGGGCAGCGATCACGCGGGGTTCCCCTCCACCGGCAGTTCCAGAATGGCGGAGGTGCCGGCCCCGGGAACGGATTCGTAGCTCAAACGGCCTCCCAGTTGTTCGGCGAGGGCGCGCGTGAGGAAAGTGCCGAGTCCCATTCCCTTGCCCGGCTCCTTGGTTGTGAAAAACGGCTCGCCGATGCGGCGGAGGACTTCCTCCGGCATTCCGGTGCCGCGGTCGACAACGGTGAACCGCGCCAAATTGCCCATCCGGCGGCCCGAGAGAACCACGTCGGCGGTGCCTCCGGCGTCCAGTCCGTTCCGCACCAAGGCGATCAGCGCTTGTTCGAAGGGCCGTCGGGGAATTCGAACGGACGCAAGGGGGTCGGCATCGAGTTCGATCCGAAGTCGGCCCGAATTCTGGACCTGTTCAAGGACGCCTTCCAGTAATTCGGCTATTGGCACGGTTTCGAGGGCGGCACCGGTGGGCTCGGCACCTTGCACGCTCATGCGCCAGAGGATATCGCGGCAGCGTTCAACCTCGGAGCGGATGAGGCGGCAGTCGTCGGCAAGCGAGGGGTCGCCGAGCGCGTCTGCTGTGGTCTCCATTTCGCGCGCGACTATGGCGATTGTGCCCAACGGAGTGCTGAGTTCGTGGGCGGCCCCGGCGGCGAGTGTGGCCAGGGAGGCGAGGCGATCTTTTTTGGACAATTCGGCCTGCATCTTGAGCAGCGAATCCTCGTGCTGGCGGAGAAGTTCGGAAATCTTGCCCGAGAACATGGCGACGAGGAAGGCGGCGACCGCGAAACCCGCCCACATGCCTGCCAAGTGGAGGCTGATGGTGCCCGGCGCGTGGTGCATTTCCAAGGCGGGGATGGGGCGGTATTGCCAGAAAAGCAGTCCGAAACAGAAGGCCGAGAATCCGCCGAGCGCCCAGGTCCAGCGTTTGGTCAAGATCACGGCGGCGAGGGTGACCTGGACCAGATAGAGGAGGCTGAACGGATTTGCCGGGCCCCCGCTGAGCATGAGGACGTAGGTGAGGCAGACGGTGTCGAGGACGAAGGCCCACGCGACGAGGCGCGAGGTCGAGACGCTGCCCTTGGCGGCCTGCGCGGCAAGGAAGAGGTTGGTGCCGGCGACCACGAGCGGGCCCACCGCCATCGCAACGATGGGAATGTCCACGCCCAGGAAGAGGCGGACCACGAGGGTGGTCAGGAACTGTCCGGCGGCCAGCCCGTAACGCAGGCGCACGATCCACGGCAGTGCGATGCGGGGTGCGGCGTCGGGGATGGAAGTTCGCGCGAGAAGCGTTGTATCCACTGTGACCAATTTATCCGGTTTCAGGCTGCGGAACGGGCTTGCGCGTCAAAATGCCGCAGCAGGGGCGGGCCGACGGGCGGGAAATGGTTGGTGGGACGAAGACAAACATCGTGATAGCGGAGAATTTAGGTATGGGTGTTCTTGGAAGCGGGCGGATTCGTGCCGGGGTGGCCGTGCTTGTGTTCGGCGTGCTGATGTGGTGGTCGCGGCCCTATTTGACGCACGAATTGGCGACGGCTATTCTGGACCTGAAGGCACCGGCGGTGGGCCGGAAGGCGACGGATTTCCGATTGCCCGACGCCAACGGGAAGCCGCACAAGCTTTCGGAATTCAAGGGCAAGGTAGTACTGCTGAACTTCTGGGCCACATGGTGCGCTCCGTGCGCCAAGGAGGTTCCATGGTTTGTGGAGTTCCAACAGGAATTCCGCCAGCGGGGTTTCACGGTGCTCGGCGTCTCCATGGACGAGCAGACGGACGACAACATCTGGGGAACCATTGAGAACTGGGCGTCGCAACGGAAGGTCAACTACCCGCTGTTTCTCGGCGACAGTGTCGTGACACAGGCCTACGGGGGCGTGGAGTCTCTACCGACTTCGTTGCTGGTGGACCGGACGGGCGTGATCCGGCAGATCCACATCGGACTGGTGACCAAGGAGACATGGCACCAGGAAATCGCGGAAGTCGTAGGACCGGACACGGCCCGCCCATAGCGTAATCTGGTCAGTGAACGCATGAAGCTTATCGAACTGGCAGCTGCCTTGGATTGCCGCGTAGTGGGGGACGGCTCCATCAATATCACGGGCGTGGTGGGGATGGAAAAGGCGGGTGAAGGGCATCTCACCTTCCTCGCCAACCCCAAGTACGCCCCGAAACTCAAAGACACGCAGGCGAGCGCGGTGCTGGCCACGCAGGCCGTGCCCGACATTGCGACCTTGATCTCGCCAAATCCATATCTGGATTTCGCGCGGGCGCTGGAGTTGTTCTACAAACCGCCAAAGCCGAAGGTCGGGATCCATCCGACGGCGGCGATTGCCGCCACGGCCCTGATCGGCGACGGTGCCTCGATCGGCGCGTTTGTCGCCATCGGCGAGAACGTGGTGATCGGCAAGAATGCCGTCATCCACCCGCACGTGGTGGTCTACGACGGGGTAGTGATCGGCAACAACGTGCTGCTGCATTCGCACTCGGTGGTGCGGGAGTTCTGTCGCCTGGGCGACAACGTGGTGCTGCAGAACGGGGTGGTGATCGGCGGAGACGGCTTCGGCTTCGCCAAGCGGCGGGACGGCACGCACTACAAGATCGTGCAGTCGGGCATTGCGGTGGTCGAGGATGATGTCGAGATCCAGACGCTGACGTCGGTGGACCGGGCGTCGGTGGGCGAGACGCGGGTGCAGCGGGGGGCGAAGATCGATAGCCTGGTGCAGATCGGCCACGGCTGCGTGGTGGGCGAGGACAACATCATCTGTGCGCAGACCGGGCTGGCGGGCAGCTCGATTCTGGAGCGCAACGTGCTGCTTGCGGGCCAAGTGGGCGTGTCGGGACACCTGACGATCCACGAGGGGGCGATTGTGTATGCGCAGAGCGGCATCGGGGGCGACGTGGATGCGAACTCGCGGGTATCGGGCTCGCCGGCGTTCGACGCGTCGATCTGGCTGCGCTCGGTGACGGCGTTCCAGAAGCTGCCGGAGATGGTGAAGTCGATTCGCGAGCTGAAAAAGAAGGTTCTATGAGGCCGGAACTCGCCTACAGGAACGAGGAGTTCCTGGCGACAGCCGACGCACGACCACTGCGGCTGCTGTCGGAATACTTGGAGCCGCTGGCGCATTTCAAACGCGAAAAGATCCACGACACGGTGGTGTTTTTCGGGTCGGCGCGAATCAGCGAAGATGGTCCCTTGGCCCGCTACTACCGCGACGCGCGCGAACTGGCTGCAATGGTGACGCAGTGGTCGAGCGCGCTCGAAGAAGGCGTCTGCCGGTTTGTGGTTTGTAGCGGCGGCGGGCCTGGAATCATGGAGGCGGCCAACCGGGGCGCGGCGGACGTTGGCGGCAAGACCATCGGACTCAACATCGGGCTACCGTTCGAGCAGATGCCGAACCCGTACGTGAGCAGCGAACTGAACTTCCAGTTCCACTATTTCTTCATGCGGAAGTTCTGGTTCGCGTACTTGGCCAAGGCGCTGGTTGTGTTTCCGGGCGGCTTCGGCACCATGGACGAGTTCTTCGAAATCCTGACCTTGGTGCAGACCCGCAAGCTGCGCAAGAAGATGCCGATCATCCTCTATGGCAGCCAGTTCTGGAAGGAAGTGGTGAATTTCGACGCCTTGGTCAAGCACGGCACCATAGCGGCGGACGACCTGAAGCTATTCAAGTTCGCGGACACGCCCGGTGCCGCGATGGAGATCCTCGTCGAAAGCCTGTCGGCACTGGAACCGTGCGCGGCGGGCGAGGGGCCTGCGATTGCGCAGACCGCGATGCCGAGCGATCCGGGGGTCCTGCTGGACTAGCCGCAGATGACGGTACTGGGATCAGTCGCTGTATTTTGCGGGTCGAGCATGGGATCGCGCCCGGCGTACCGGGCTGTGGCCGCCGAAACGGGAGGCCTGTTGGGGTCGCGGGGACTCAGGCTGGTCTACGGGGGCGGAAACGTGGGGTTGATGGGGATCTTGGCGGACGCCTGCATTGCGGCGGGCGGCCAAGTGACCGGAGTCATTCCGCAAGCCCTGAAGGACCGCGAAGTGGCGCACCTTGGGCTGGAGGATTTGCGCGTGGTGGGGTCGATGCACGAACGCAAGGCGCTGATGGCGGATCTTGCGGACGCGTTCATCGCGTTGCCGGGGGGATTCGGCACGTTCGACGAGTTGTTCGAGATCCTGACATGGGCGCAGTTGGGAATCCATCGTAAGCCGGTCGGGCTGGTGAATGTGGAGGGGTACTTCGATCCTTTGCTGGCGATGGCGGACCGGGCGGTTGAGGACGGCCTGCTGCGGCCGGCGCATCGAGGTTTGATTTTAGTGGAGGACCGGGTGGAGGTGTTGTTGGACCGGTTTGCCGGGTATGAGGCTCGGGATACGTCGAAGTGGGCCGAGGGGCTTGGGCGGTAGGCGTGTCGGGCGGGCGCGGGGTCATTGGGGTATCGGATCACGGCGGCTGGGCTGTACTGGTAACCTCCACGGGTGACGGCACGCTCTTGGACCGTCGTCGGGTTGACTTGGTGGACGCAGACTTGCCGAAGATACCGCACCACGTGGAAGGGCAGGTACTTCCAATCGACGAGGCGCTGGCCCTGGTGGAACGGGTGCGAGTGTCGGCGGAAAGGCACGCGGGGCTGGTTTTGGATGCCGTTGCGAAGACGGTAACCGGGCAGATAACGGGCGTTGCGCTTCGCCGTTGCCCGGAGTTGCCGCCAACCGTCGCCGAGCGGATTCGGGACTACCGTTCGCGGAACGTGGCGGATTGGGTGATGTATCGAAAAGCGCTGGCCGGGGCGACCGAGGCGCGTGGCTGGGTCGTCCACTGGATCGACCCGAAGACGGTGTTTGCCATAGCGGGAGAGGCTTTGGGCGTGGACGATTTCAGTGCCCACTTCGCATCGCTGAGGGGGTCGGTTGGCCCGCCCTGGGGAGCCGACCACAAGCTCGCGCTGGCAGCCGCGATTGTCGCAGGTAGGGCTCGCAAGTAGCCAAGCCGAGCCACGACCGCAAGGGAGTGTTTGTTCGAGCCATTCGCAGCCGTTCACCCGCCAACGACCGTTTCCAGCTCATTAGGTCGTTTCATTGGAACTCCGGAGTTGCATTTGCGTAACCCATAGGGGACAGGGCGATGCCCGCCCGGCTGGTGATTCTATGAAGACGCTGAAAGCTTCCCTAATTGCGAGCGCTGTTGGAACGGGAGCGTGGCTACTGGGCCTGAATCAACTCATATGGCCGGAGCACCCGCAATCGGCCATGTTCTTCCTGACGCTGGGATTGACAATCGTCCTCAGCTACTTTTGGCCCGCGCCTTCGCGGCAATAATCCTGACGCAACTACTAGCCATTGCAGATTTCGGCCAGCGCATCCATCGCTGCGCCACATTCGTTGGTGTTGACATCGCGGTGGGTAACGGCCCTCATCAACTTGTCATTGACGAAATTCATGAGCACCCCTCGCTCTTTCAACGCCGCGCTGATCGCTTTTGGCGTGTGCCGGGTCCCGGAAACATCAAAGATTACGATGTTGGTCTCCACTTGGAATGGCACGATGCCAGGAATCTCGGCCAAACGCGCCTCGATGTAACGGGCGTTGGAGTGATCCCGCGCCAGCCATTCGGGACCGTTTTCGAGTGCGATCAACCCCGCCGCCGCCAGGATGCCCGCCTGGCGCATCCCGCCGCCGAGGCGTTTGCGGTAGAGCCTCGCCTTGTCCATCAAGGGCTTGGGACCGGCCAGCATCGATCCGACCGGTGCTCCCAGCGCCTTCGACAGGCAGAATGTAACAGTGTCCACGTCTCGGACGATGCGCGCAACCGGGGTCCCCGACCCTTCGGCCGCGTTGAACAGCCTCGCTCCATCCATGTGGACGCCGACGCCGCGGGCGTGAGCCTCTTCGCAGATTTCGTCGATCACGGCTTGGGGATAGATCCGCCCTCCCGCCATGTTGTGGGTGTTTTCAAGTTCGATGACGCCGGTCGGGGCCCAGTGCGGGCCAACGGGCTTCACCACCGACTGGATCGCGTCCCAAGTGAGGATGCCGTCTTCGGTGGGTACGGCGCGGATCAGGCACCCGGAGAACCAGGCGAGCATCGAGAGTTCCCAATCGAGGAGGTGGGAACGCGAATCGGCCACCACCTCCTGCCCGTGTTCAGTGAGGAGCTTGATCCCGATGGTGTTGCCCATCGTGCCCGTCGGAAGGAAGATAGCCGCCTCCTTGCCGGTGATCTCGGCGGCGCGCTGTTCCAGACGATTGACGGTGGGGTCTTCTTGATAGACGTCGTCGCCGACCTCGGCCTCGAACATAGCCTGGCGCATGGCCGGGGTGGGGCGGGTTACCGTATCGCTTCTCAGATCAATCATGGCGGGCTCCAGTTCCTAGGATATGAACTCCTGGAAGATCTCGTTGGAAACCATGACGCCACGCGGGGTGAGGCGGAGCCAGGAGCCTTGCTGCTCCATCATTCCCGCCGCGAGGAAGCGATGGAAGACGGGGCCGAAGCGGTCCCAGTCGGAGGGGTCGGTGTGGACACCTTCCGCGAGCCGAAGCCCGACGAAGAACTTCTCTTCGGCCGGATCGGGAGCGGTTTCGTCCTCGCGGAGGGGTAGTCCCGCAAGGTGGCGGGCCACGTAGTCGACGGCCATTTCCGGGTTTTGCCAGCGGATTGTGCCGTCGAAGGAGTGGGCGTCGGAACCGAGTCCGATGTAGGGTTCGCGACGCCAGTATTTGAGGTTGTGCAGGGACTCGGCCCCGGGCCGGGCGAAGTTGGAAATTTCGTAGCGCTGGATGCCATGGGCCGCGAAGTGGTCGACGGCGGCTTCGTAGAACCCGGCCACGGCGTCTTCCGAAGGAACGTCGAAGGCTCCGTAGCGCTTGCCGCCGAGGATGATTTCAGAGCCGAGGCGGCTGTCGTCGTCCACCTCCAACATGTAGACAGAGACGTGGGGCGGTTCGAGGGCGACGACGGCGTCGAGGGATTCGCGCCACGAGGCCGCGGTTTGACCGGGAAGTCCGGAGATGAGGTCGAGGTTGAAGTTGCCGATACCGCCCTCGCGGAGCATGGCTACGTCGCGCCGAACGGTTTCGGCGTCGTGCTTGCGCCCGGTCCGGGCCAGCTCGGAGCGGATGAAGGACTGGACACCGAGGCTGACGCGGTTGATACCGGCGCGGGTCCATGCGGCGATTTTTTCAGGCGTGAGGGAGCCGGGGGCGGCTTCGAGGGTTGCTTCCGTCCAAGGTTGGCCGGGGATGCCTTGGAGGATGTCGCCGAATTCGGCGGCGGGGATGGCGGAAGGGGTACCGCCTCCGATGTAGAGGGTGTCCGGGAGCAGGTGCCAGTCGGTGGCCGCAATTTCGACCGCGAGGGCTGCCGCGTAGTCGGATTCAAGGCCTTTGGGCTGGACCCCGGAGGCGAAATTGCAGTAGGTACATTTTTGGGCGCAGAAAGGCCAGGATATGTAGGCGCCGGTGGTGGGGGGCGAGATCATTTGAATGGTTGGTGGCGTAAGGAAAACTGTGTAAACGCCTTCGGGGTGGAGTTGCTCTTGGTTGTCCGGTTGTGGACAAACATCGCTGAAGCCCATCCCGCCGGAGCCGCCCGTCGCGAATACTATCCTGCCAGAATGGCGCGGAGCGCGCAAGGGCGAGCCATCGGTCCGGCGGGTTGGGTGCCCCATCCTGCTGGTGGGTCTTGAGCGTTTTCGTTCCCGCCACTAGATCCGCACGCCGGCCTCCCTCATCCCGGTCCCCATCTCGTTCTCCTCTATTTTCTCCCGGAGAACGCTTGCACAGTTTTCTGGACACCCGCCATCGACAATGCGCCAGCCAGGCCATTCTGAACGGATCCATCCCGACCCATCCAATCCTGCCTCTCCTCTACAACCGGCAATGGTACTTCAAAACCGCATCATAATCGTCCACCTTCGGCCCCCACCCCCGCACCCCGAACCCGTACCGCATCGCCCTCCAAACCGCCAGCGCCACCGCCATCGCCAAATCGTCATGCTCGCCCGCCCGCGCCGACCCGGTCGCCATCTGCAGCGACTCCAGCTCCCGCGCCAGCGCCCCCACCCCTTCCATATCCTTCGCGATCTCCAACTCCCCCCGCTCCAGCATCACCGTCAGCCCCGCCCACAGGTCCGTCTTCGGCACCGTCCACTCGTTCCCCGACTGCGCCGCCTTCCCCGACCCCGTAATCGTCACCGCGGCCAACTCGCACCCCAATTCCGACCTCCGCAGCAAATCGATCACCGGCACCCCGACCCCCGTCGCGTCCACCACCAGCACGCAATTCCCCCGCAGCGGCGGCGTCCGAACCAACCTCCGCAGCCGCTCCGCCACCATCGGGTAGGGTGTCCGGAGCGCCACCCGTTCCAGGTACCGAACCTGCAAGCCCAGGAATTCGACCGCGTTCCATGGCTTGTGCGCCTCCAGCTTCTCCACCACCGCAATGGCAGCACACGAGCCGCGGCGCGCGTGGCTGACAAGTGCTACCAACAAACCTTCGCCGCGGCTGGCCGTGTGCTGTTACAAAATGGTGTGGTCCCGCTTCTTCCCCAAATCCACCCCTACGAAGAACATCCGCAGCCTCCCCTCATCACACCCCCTCCTTCAGCTTGAGGCCCTTCGCCCTGGCCACAATCGCCCGGTCGATCACCGCCTTCTCGAACATCGCGCCCTCCGCCTCTGTGAACTCGCACAGATACTCCTGCGGAAACCGGACCGCCCCCAGTTCCTCCCGCTCCTCCTCCAGAAATGCCTTGTCCAAATGCGCGCTCTCGGTCGCCGGACCCCTTACCCGGTGCCACCGGTCGCCCCCGTGCTCCCAAGTCCGGTAGAAAAATCCCTGTTTGCCGTTCGGCGTCGACATCATCCAGACATCGCCCTTCGTCGCCGCCAGCATCGGCCGCAGCGCCTCGTACATCCGGTCGTCCATGTACGCCGCCTCGTCCAGCAGGATCAACGACGCCGCGAATCCCCGTATCGTCTCCGGCCTCCCCGGCAGCGCAATGATCCGCGACCCGTTCGGAAACACCAGCGACCCCGCG
>CAIVPR010000098.1 GCA_903907865.1 uncultured Acidobacteriia bacterium | reverse complement strand
CGGCGGGAGTAGCGGATGAATTGTTTGCGGTCCTCGCAGGCGAGGAGGACTTCGTCGGCAAGGCGACCATGTTGACCATTGGCGCTTTTCTGCGTTGTGCATTGGGGGGATAAGTCGGGGCCAGTTCCAACGGTGGGCAGTGCATTTTGTGAGCAGGCCGCCTTGCCTTCGGGCGTGCGGGGGCCGGTGGAGCGTTGGGCGTTTTGGCGGTTGGCGGCGAGTTGTCGTTCCGTGAGCATAGGGCTTCCTCCGAGGTGGAGTATGGCATGCCGGGTGGGGGAAAACGAACTCGAGCCGATGGATGTTATTGATTTCGTTGGGAAAATATTTTGTGACCGGGAGTACCGGCCCGACGAGAAATATGCATTATGGAGTTAGGCGAAGCCGCTGGCAAGTCATGGAAACCGTGAACAGGGAGGAAACGATCCGGGAAGTGGTTCGGCGACTGGTGGAACACAATCGCCCGGAGCGCGTGATCTCGCCTCCTCGAACGGGTTGGATCCTCTGCACGCGGCGACGGCCGTCCCGAGAGCAACCTTGATTTTCTGGTGGTACTGCGAGACGGCGCGCCGCAAGAGCCGTTGTTCGACGGGAGCGTCCACACCCGCCTCTGGGGAATTCCGCTTGCGGTGGACGTTGTCCCGTTCCAGCGGAAAACCTTTGACGAGCGCAGCAGTTGGAAGATGTCGTTGCCGGCAATTGCGCTACGGGAAGGGAGGCTTGAGTATGCGGCCCCGACCGTTGTTCCCATCCCAGGAAGCGCGTGAAATGGTTGGTTATCGCCGCCAGTGACCTGAGGACCGCCGAGTTGGTACTCGCCGACAATCCACCGATGGTTGGCCAGTGCCTCTACCATCCCCGGCAATGTTGAAAAGGCCATCAAGGGTTTTCTGGTATACGCCAACGCCGAGTTTCCCTTCACCCACGATCTCCGCAAACTGGTTGAACTGTGCAACGCGGTTGATCGCGACTTGGGGGCCGAGTTGATGCCAGCAATTCACCTGACGCAGTTTGCAACCAGGTTTCGGTATCCGGGCGAGGCGCAGCCAGCATTGGAGGAAGCACTGTCGTGGTTGGTGCTAGCCCGACATGCGTATTCTTGCGTATTGAACCGCGTCGAGCCAAAGGAATCCTGAGTGCACCTTCGGGTGGCGAAACAAAGAACAACGTGAGCGTGGCGTGGGAATCGTCAGCGCAAACGCCGACCGGCGAGCCGTCCGCTTCTGCGGCTCGTGGCTGTGGCTTAACGCGGCCGCCCAAGCATCCAGGCAATGGACGTATTGACCCAGAAGGGTGCGGACTGCATCGATAGAATATTGTCTAGGGACTCGATGACATTGCACGACCTCCGCACCCAAAAGCGCGCATCCATCTTCGCGATTCGCGGAGCGAAGGGGGACTTCCTTCAAGACACAATAAGGATCTGGCGCGGCGGGCCGAATGCTGTTGACGGAGGGGCAGGCTAACCGCAGGGTGGCCTGACGTTCTGGTTGCAGCGGTACTTCGCCAAGGACGCTGAATCCGGATCGAACCGTTTAGGCCGGTCGCCGCTCGGCAGCCATCCGCTCCCGCAGGATTTCGTTGATGCGGATCAGGTGGCCGTCGCCCCTCGACTTCAGCCAATCCAAAATTTCGTTGTCTATCCTTAACGAGACTTGGGTCTTGACCGGACGATAGTATTTTCCGATTGTGGCACCGTTCCAAAACTCGGGCGGCATGGTGGGACAGTCCGAATCCGTGCAGTCCAAGCTCTTGTCGCGATTGGCATAGGCCTGTTTGGTTTCTTCGCTGATTCTCAGCCGCTCAACGGAATTGGTCGCCGTACGCTCGGCTCTCATAATCGTCTGCCTTTCTAGCGGAAATAATCCGAACGATGTCCATATCCGCTTCGCTACGGTCCACGAACACCACGAGAAGCAAAACGACATGTGCGGTCAAGCCGATAATCCATACCGCTGTTCGCCTTGGTCCTCGATAAAGTAGTTGTCCTGCGCTAAGTGGTTTGGATCGCTGAAAACTTCCTTTGCCACCTCAAACGAGATCCCGTGAACTCGGTAGTGGGAGGTTGGCACCTGCTGCACGCGCTTCCAGGGTCGAGGCGTCTTGGTCGAAAAGTTCGATTGTCGAAGCCGGGACCGGCTGGCCTACCTGGTGGGTGGGCCAGCCGGTCGGTTGGTGGCGCTAGAAGGTGGCGCGGAGGCCGGCGACGGAGATGGAGAAGGGGAAGGTCGCCGAGCAGGTTGAGGTGGAGGAGGCTGCCGTGCCCGCCAAAGCGGTGCAGGTGATGGACTGGTCGGCAGCAGTTTCCGCCGTGACGCGCAGGGTCGGGACGGTGCCCACCGGGACGTTGTTCGCGGCTATGCTCACCGTGACGGCGGTGTTGGCGTTGATTTGGATGTCCGGGTTCAGGTAGGAACCCGTGGGTGGGTAGGGTACGTTGGCACCATTGATCTGGGTGATTTTCAGCAATGGCAAGGCAAGACTGGCATTGGCCGGGACGTTGTAGAGGGGTCCGATGAAAAAGGTACCGGACGAGACGCCGTTGGTGTAGCTGCCACCTTGAAGCGTCATTTGGTTGCTGAAGTTGGTGACGTTGAAACGGATGATGCCGTTTGCATTCCCACCATAAGGAGTGGGCGAACCGCTGTAGACGTAGATCGTGCCATTGCCCGCGATCGTTGGCGCGATGAGGTTGACGGCACCGCCAGCCCCGTTGCCACCGTTGCAAGTGCCGCTGGAGTTGCTGACACCCCCGGAATTTCCGCCCCTCGCATCAATGATTCCGGTGACAGAAATTTGTGAAGTGCTCACGATCCTGAGCGCACCGCCACCAGCACCGCCGCCTCCACCGGTCGCATTCACTGCATTGCTACCCCAACCGCCGCCGCCGCCGGATCCCCCGTACATGGGAACCATGTAGAGACTGCCATAGGGTGTTCCCGTTCCATTCACCGGGTAAGGATAGCCGCTCACTCCCGCGCTGAACCCGGCACCGGAGCCGCCGTAGCATTGGGTTCCAGTCGCCGAATTCAATCCGGCCGGGCCGCCTCCGGGACCGGAACCGGTTTCTGGCCCGATGCCACCTCGCGACCCCATGCCACCGTAGTAGCCGCCAGCGCCGGGTTCGGCGGGACGGCGGTTGGCGATCACTTGTTGGGCGCTGGAGGCATCGAGGGCGTAGCCATTGTCACCGGTGAGATTGAGTGTTCCGACGATGGTCACATTGCCCGTGGCAAGCCATACAACCGGTGCGTTGCGGACCTTCGTCGCACGGAGGCGGATGGTCACGCCCGCCGGGATGTTGATGGTGGTGAAGTTGAAGACGTTGTCGCCCGCCGCGTTGATGCCGAGGGCGGCGGGATCGAAGTCCCCGGAGACGGTGGGGCTGTAGGCCCCGTCGGCTCCGGTCGAGCCGCTGGAAAATGTCTGGGCGGGCAGCAGCGTGGCTAGCGAGAAGATTGCTGCCGCCATGGTGGCTGTTTTTAGGATGCGCATTTTGGTTCTCCTTGGGTTGGGTTGGAAGTCGGGTGTTGCAATATATGCAGGCGCGACAGGCTGTGCGGTTACGGCTGGCTGAAAGCCTGCCGCGGGCAATATTGCCCGCCCCACACGGGTGAATGACCCTATCTGTGCTGGAACTGCGGGGTTTCGGTTATGCCGGGCTGAAAGCCCGGCGCAGGCAAGAATGCCTGCCCTACAGGGGGAGTTGCTTGCGCGCCTGGAGGGCGCGTGCGGATGTCGGCGACATCCGCGCAGGATGCCATCCTGCCCCACAACGGAGATGTTCGTTTGAATTCTGGTCATGGGGTTACCGGATGCGGAGGGGGAGGTCGCGGGTGACCGCGCCACGCTGGAGGCGGAGCCAGACGGAGTCGAAGCGGGCCGGGACGGTTGCCGGGGTGATGCCGGGCAGGTCCGTGCGGACTGCGGCGGGGCCCAGCACTTCACGGTCGCCTCCGGGTTGCTGCCATTCGAGCAGGGCGCTTTCCGAGCCGACGGCCAAGGCGTAGGTGGCACTGATTTTGTGCCAGCCGGCGGTGAGCGCCAGTTCGGCGCTGGCCGTGTTGGGCAGACCGGCGGTGAAGGTCGCTGGGACGACCGACTTGCCGTCGATCTCCAGCGAGGCCGCGCTGCGGGCAGTGAGCCAGAATCCGTAGGTGCCGTCGGCGGGGATCCAGACTTCCGCCGAGTAGCGTGCGACGAAATCGTGCGCCAAACCGGAGCCGAGCGGGTCGTCGCCGAAGATGCCGCGCGGGTTGGGCTGGTTCAGCGCCGTGGCGAAGGTGGTCTTCACCGGGGTGCGGTCGGCGAGGTCGGGCATGGCCGTCAGGGGCTCGTTGAACGAATAGAAGTCGGTGCGCCACCCGTGTGCCGCGAGGGTCGCGGTGTCGGCGGGGTTCAGTGTCGGCAGTTCCACCGGCTCGCCCATATCGGCGATGACCGGGACGCGGACCATGCTGGAGAGGCTGGTGCCCGCGGCGTCAGTCACCATCGCCTGGAAGATAAGTTCCTTGACGCCCGAGGGCACTGTGAACTGGACTTGGTGCGGTGCCTTGGTAGTCTGGGCGACCACCACTCCGTTGACTTCGTAATCGACGGAGGTGGCGCTTTCGGCACCCTGGGCGTTCAACAGGATGGTGCGGCCTTCCACGACCGGGCTCGATGATTCAACCGGGTTCAGGCGCGGGGGCGAGGTCCGGAAGGTCTTGGCCGCGACTGCCGAAACGGACTGGGCAGCGGCTCCCTGACCCGAAAAGCTGATGGCGTGCGGCGTGCCAGCCGGGCATCCAGAGGCCAGGTTACATACGGACACTGTCAGGGCCGAGATATTGAACTGGCCTGCGGGAATGCCCGATGTGAACGAGTTGTTCCAGAGGGTGTTCAGTACGCTGGCCGAGAGCGAGTTGATCACATTCGACCCGGCGGGCAGCGTCTGGCTGGTGACCCAGTTGTTAGAGATGTTCAGCACGCTGGCCGAGAGCGAATTGATCACATTCGACCCGGCGGGCAGCGTCTGGCTGGTGTTCCAGTTGTTCGAGATGTTCAACACACTGGCCGAGAGCGAGTTGATCACGTTGGACCCGGCGGGCAGGGTCTGACTGGTGTTCCAGTTGTTGGAGATGTTTAGCACGCTGGACGGAAGGGACGATATGGTCGTCGCCGAAGCCGTCCGCACGACGAACTGGGTGGCGGAAGTGACCGGACTGGAAGCCACGGACGTCGTGGCTACCAAGGCGAACTGGCTCTGCGCCGACCCGGTCGGGAATGTCAGGATGGCCGTGGTGCCGTCGTTCGAAACCACGGTGATAGGCGACGGGGCCGTAATCCCGGAATTGGGCACCTGCGTCTGGAACGCGAAGGTGGCTCCCAGCAGGCTTTGGCCGGTCACCGTGATGCTGGCAGTGGTGTTGACGGCTGCGTTTGAGGGCTGGATTCCTGTGATGGAAGGCGGAGCGGCGTTAACGGTGAAGCCAGCGGCGGCAGTTGCGACCTCCGTACCGGTGGTGATGACCACGTTGCGGGTACCTTGGGCAGACGCGGCGTCGATGGTGATGTTGGCGCTCAGAGCCGTGGTGCCCGTGATCGTCAGACTGTTCACCGTGATGCCTGCGCCGAAGCTGACGGTGGTGGTACCGCCCGTGAAGTGGGTGTTCTGTCCGACGATGGCCACGTCCAGCGTCTGGCCAGCGGTGGCGGAGTTCGGGGAAATGCTGGTGATGACGGGTTGCGGGATCACGGTGATCGAAAGCGCTGCCGAGGCGGTCTGGCTGAGTCCGTCCGTCGCCTGGATGGTGAAGTTCGAGGTGGCAACGGTGGTGGGTGTGCCGGAGAGGACACCGGTTGCCGGGTTTAGGGTGATGCTGCCGGGCAGTGTCCCGGCAGTGACGGCGAACGTGACGGGTGCCACGCCGTTGGCCGTCTGGATGGTCTGGGAGTAAGGCACGTTGGCGATGCCGTTGGGCAACGTGGTTGTCGAGATGGACAGCGTGTCGATCACCTGCAGGCTGAGGGCCTGGGAGGCGGTGTGGCCGTCATGGTCGGTGATGAGAACTGTGAAGTTGGCGGTACCGGCAGCGGTGGGGGTGCCGGCGATGGCACCGGTGGTCGGATTGATGTTCAGTCCGTCCGGGAGTGTACCGACTGAGATGGTGGCGTTGAGCGGGGGCACGCCGCCGGAGAAATTTACAGGCTGGTTGTAGGCGAAGGTGCGCCGTCCGGCGGCCAGGGTGGTGGTGCTGAAGACGGGCGGGCCGTAGATGGCGATGGAGAGCGGCTTGTCAACGGTCTGGCTGGTGCCGTCTGTGACGCGGACGGTAAAGTTGGCCGTTCCGGCGGCACTGGGGGTGCCGGAGATCACGCCGGAGTTCGGGTCGAGCGACAGATTGGCGGGTAGTGCGCCGGAGAAGACCGAGAAGGTTCTGGGGGCGAGTCCGCCAGAGGCCGAGACGGTCTGGGAGTATGCAGTGCCGGTGAGTCCCGCGGGTAGGGTGGTGGTGCTGATCACCAGCGGGTCGTAGACGTTGACGGTGAAGGAACCGCTGGCGGTTTGGGCGCTGGAATCGGTCACCTGAATGTTGAATGTGAAGGTGCCGGGGGTGGCGGCGGTGAAGCTGATGGCACCGGTGGTGGTGTTGGTGGACAGTCCCGCGGGCAGGGTGCCGGTGATCTGGAAGGTGAAGGGTGCGAGGCCGCCGTTGACGATGGTCCGGGTATAGGCGACGTTGGAGACGCCGTTGGGGGCGGAACTGATCACGCTCAGGATGGCCGGGGTGACGGTGAAGGCGTTCGCGAAGCTGGTCGGCTGGCCGTTGGTGGTGAGGACCAAGGCTTGCGCTCCTAGCGGCGCGTTGGCCGAGATGTTGAGGACGGCGTTGGCCGTGTTGGTGCCGGTCGGAGTAATCGAGGCGATGGAGATTCCGGAGCCGGAGAATGCGGCCGTGGTTCCCGCGCCGATGTTCAGGTACATACCAGAGGCGGCGATGCTGAGGTTGCTGGTGCCGCGTCGGCCTGTGCTGGGGGTGAGTGTGATGACGGGAACACCGGCGGTCACAGTGAAGCCGTTGGTCAGCGTGACGACCTCAGAGCCGGTGGTGACGGTGATGTTGCGGGTTCCCACGATGGCGGCGGGGTCAACCGAGATGTTGGCGGTGATCGAAGTGAAACCGGTCGCGCTGACCGAATTCACAGTCACGCCGGAACCGAACGAGACGGAACTAACGAAGCCGAAGTGGGTGTAGGTGCCGGTGAGGGCGACTGAGATATTGGAGTCGTTCTGGTGGGCGGAGACAGGGTTGGCGGTGGTGAGGGTCGGGACGCCGACCACAGTGAAGATGTTCTGTCCGACCGCGTATTCGCCGAGGGTGAGCATGCTGACGCTGTTGACTCCGGTTGTGGCGAGGGGCGAGACGGTGACGTTGACCGTCGCGTGGGTGTCGTCGGTGACGCTGACGGAATTAACCGTGACGCCGGAGCCGAAGTTGGCCGTCGGGGTGGCCCGGGTGAAGTGGGTGTTGGTGCCGGTGACCGCTACGTTCAAGGTCTGGCCGAGATTGCCCTGTGCCGGGTTGAGCGAGGTGACGGCTGCCGGACCGGCGGTGATGGTCAGCGCGCTGAAAAGCGTCATCACCCGCGATCCCATGGTGACGGTGATGTTGCGGGCACCGGTGAATGCGACGGGGTCGATGCTGCCGGTGACGGTGAGGGAGGTTTCCGAGGTCGGGGTGACGACCACGTTGAGCGCTCCGGTGCCCAAGTTCACTCTGGTGGCGGAACTTTGGAAGGTGGTGAACTGGCCGAGGATGCCGATACTGAAGTTCGATTGCTGCTGGACGCTGGAAGGCGTGGAGGAGAGCAGGATCGGTGTGCCGGGCTGGACGACGAAGCCGTTGTTCAGCGTGGCGGTTTCGCCGCCGGTGGTCGCGGTGACGGTGTGGGTGCCAACGGCAGCGAAGGGGTCCAGGGTCAAGTCGACAGTGGCCGAGGTTGCAGTCACGTTGCGGACGTTCGAAACGGTGATACCGGAGCCGAAGTTGAAGGTGGTGGCACCCCAGTGGGTCATGTAGCCGGTGAGAACGACGCCGGTTAGTGTGTTGCCTTGGAGGGCGGTGTTCGGCGCGAGTCCGGTGATGATGGCTGTGCCAGGAACGACGGAGAACTGGCCGGAGGCGGTGCCGCGGGTCGAGGTTGAGGTCAGCGTGCAGGCTCCAACGGGCGCGGTGGGCGAGGCTGTCATGTTTACCCGCGCGGTGCCGTTGTCGATGGTGACAGAGTTGATGGTCACGCCGGAGCAGGCTGTGAAGGTGGTGCCGCTGAAGAAGGAGATGAACTGGCCGACGACGTCGAAGTCGCGGGTCTGGCCCTGGAGGATGCTGCCGGGGTCGATCAGGGAGATAACGGGCGTTCCGACGGTGACGGAGAAGGAGGTGGTTTCGGTTTCGGTGTTGCCGGTGGCGATGGTGACGGTGCGGGAGCCGACTCCGGCACCGGCGGCGATGGTGATGTTGGCGACAGCGCTGGTAAGGCCGGTCACCTGGAACGAATTCACGGTAACGCCCGCGCCGAAGCTGATGGTGGAGCTGCCGGGCTGCCACTTGGTGTTGCTGCCGGAGAAGTAGACGTCGAGGGTCTGGCCGACGAGCGCCTGGCCGGGATTCATGTAGGAGATGTAGGGGACGGGCGGCGCGGCGACCGAGACCACGTTCACGTTGGCGGTCAGGACCTGCGACCCGGTCTGGACCGTCAAGGTGTGGAGTCCGAGGGCGGCGTTGGAGGCAACGTTGACCACGGCGGTGATGCTGGTGTTGCTGTTGACCACCGAGGCGGGGGTGAGAGTGAGGTCGGAATCGATGGAGACGTTGGTTGTGCCTGTGGTCCAAGTGGTGTAAGCACCGCAGATTCCGATGTTGACTCCTTGCTGGCCTTGGGTGACGGTGGAGGGCGAGACGCAGGTGATGGCGGGGATTCCGCCGGTGATCAGGAAACTGTTGGACTTGGTGAGGATTTCTCCAGCGGTCGCCATGTAGACGGACCGGGTGCCAAGGCTGGCGGTGGGTGAAATCGAAACGGTGGCGAGGGCTGTGGTGGCGTCCTGCACTTGGAAACCGTTCACGGTGATACCGTCGCCGGTGAGCTGGAACTGGGTTTGTCCCTGCGCCCAGTGGGTGTGGAAGCCGTTGATCTGGATCAGGACGTTCTGCGCACCCTGGTTGGCCGTGGTGGTGGAAAGGGTGTTGATGATGGCATCACTGGGGGTGACGGCGAACGCGTTGCCGGACACGATTTCGGTGCCGGTGGTGAGGGTGACGGTGCGGGGCCCGGTGTAGGCGAGGGTGCCGATGGCGACCTGCACGGTGGCGGTCTGGTTGCCGGTGGCGTCGGTGGCGACGCTCAGGTTGCCGATTTGGGTGATGCCTTGGCCGAAGGTGGCGGTGGTGGCGGAACCCCAGTGGGTGAACTGGCCGAGGATTGTTAGGGTCTGGGTTGCGCCCTGGGTGCCGCTGACGGGGGAGACGCCGTTGAAGGTCGGGGTGCCGGGGAGGACGGTGAAGGCGTTGCCGTAGGTGGCGATTTCACCCTGGGTGTAGACGCAGAGGGTGCGGAGGCCGGTGGGGGCGTTGGTGCTGACGGCTACGGAGAGGGTGGCGTGCAGTGCGTCGGTGACCACGACGCTGGCCACATTGACGTCCACCAGGTTTGCCCAGTAGGCCGGGCAGCTGCCGGACGTCATCACGGCCTGGGAGACTCCGTTCTGGAAGTGGGTGCTCTGGCCGGTGATCGACACGTTTTTCGTCGTGCCTTGGTTGCCTGAGGTGGGCGAAACATAGGTGATGATGGCGGCACCGGGGGTGACCGAAAGGACGTTGGGCAGCGAGAAGGTTTCGATGGTGCCACCCGTCTGGGTGGTGACGGTTAGGGTGTAGGGGGTCCCGGGCGGCGCGAGGTAGGTGGTCCCGTCCACGGACAAGGTCAGAGTAGCCTGCTGGGTTTGGGCGTTGACAACGAAGGAGTTGACGGTGAGGCCGTTGTTGTTGCCGAAGGTAGCGGTGGTGACCCCGTTGACCCAATGGGTGCCGATGCCCTGGACTTGGAGGGACACCTGGGTGCCCTGCTGGACCGAAGTCGGGGTCAGCGTCATGCCGGAAGGCTGGGTCAGGTTCACCAGCACGGCATCCGAGAACGACGGCGCGATTTCTCCCAAGGTGGTGGCGGTGATGCCGCGCAGACCCGTGGGAGCGGAATAACTGGCGGTGATGTGGCCGGTGAGATGCGTGGCATCGACTACGGTCAGGTCGCTGACACTGATGCCGGAACCAAAGTTGACCGTGGTGGCACCGTCGAGGAAATGGGTGCTGGTTCCAACGATACTGAAGGCCACGCCCGTGTCGCCCTGGCTGAGGGTGAGCCTGGTGGTCGCGCCCGGGGCGGTCACCGACGAGATGGCCGCGATGCCGGTCGTGACACTGAAGAGGCCGGGGTGGGAGACATCGTCAATGGCGCCGCTGCCCAGGTTGGTGATCATTTCGACCGAGCGTCCGCCGACGGGCGTGCGGGGATCGACGGAAATGGTCGCGGTGCCGTGGAGGTAGTCGAGCATGGTCCAGTTGGTGACGGTGACGCCCTGGCCGAGGATCGGGATGGTGTTGGCTGTGAAGTTGGTGTTGGTGCCGGTGATGGTGACGGTGATCGGGCCCTGGCCCTGGGCGGCGGAGGAGGGCACAACGGAGGTCAGGGCGGGCGAGATGTTGCTCGAATCGACGTAGAAGCCGATCTGGAGTTGCTCGGTGCCGGTGTTCACGAAGACCGTGCGCCAGCCGACTTGCGCGGTCAGGGCTATGGTGACGTTGGCCGTCAACTGGGTGGATGTGACGCTGTAGGGCGTCCCGACGGTGACGTCGGTCCCCATGCCGACGGTGGTGGTGCCGTTGAAGGAGGTGTTGGCCCCGGTGATGGTGACCGGAAAAGTCACGGCGTCGAGCGCGTGGTGGAAGGGCGTGATGCCGGTGAGGACGGCCGGGGTGCTAGTGACAACGAACCGGGCCGTGACCACGGTGGAGGGGGAGCCGGGAATGGTCAGCGTCACGGTGCGGAGGCCGGTTGACGCGGTGGGTGTGATGACGAAGTTCGCCGTGCCTGTCGATTGGCCGACGGGGAAGCTGTAGGTCGGGATGCTGACGCCCTGGCCGTCGATGGTGGGGAAGGTGCCCTGCGTGAAGGTGACGCAGTCTACCGTGAAACCGATGGTGGGCGAGGTGGCGACCATGCCGGAGGCGGGGTTCAGTGAAAGCGTCGGGGTGCAGCCGCCGATGGTGAGACCGGTCTTGCTGGCGGTTTCGCCGCCGGTGGTCATGCTGATGGAGGTGGCGCCGAATCCAGACGCGGCCGGTACGGTGATGTCGACGAAGGCCTTGGTGGCGTCGGTTGGGGATATGGTGACGCGGTTGACAACGGCACCTCCGACCGATGCGGCGGTGAGCCCCTGGACCCAGTGCGTGCCGGAACCCTGGACTTGCAGCTGGTAGCTCTTGCCCGCGATGAGCGACGTGGGCGCGACGGAGGTGATGGTGGCGGCACCGGGTAGGACGGAGAAGCTGAACGGGAGGTCGGTGGCGAAATCGGTGCCGAGCGCGAGGGTCGAGAGGATCACCGACCGGGTGCCGGTGTAGGCGACCGGGGCGATGCCGATGGTGACGGTGGCGTGGGTGTCATCCGCAACGGCGACCGAGGTGGAGATGTTGGGGCCGAAGTCGAAGACCAGTTTCTTGGTGAATTCGGTGTTGGCTCCGACGACGGTGAGCGCGAGGCCGGTCGCGCCCTGGACTCCCGTGGTCGGTGTGACGGAGAGGATCTTCGGCGCGGAGGCGACGGAGACGGTGAAGGCGTTGGCGATGCTGGCGATCTCGCCGTTGGTGGTGGCGGTGACGGAATAGGTGCCGAGGGCCGCTGTCGGGCTGATGGAGATGGAAGCGGCGAGGGTCTGGGCGGCTTGGTTGACGGTGACGTTGCCGACATTGATGCCGGGGCCGAAGGATACGCTGGTGCCGCTCGGGGTCCAATTGGTGCCCGAACCGGTGAGGGTTACGGACAAGTTCTGGCCTTGGACGCCGGTGGCGGGGGAGATCTGGGAGATTCGGGCAGAGCTGGAACTGACGGTGAAGCCGTTGGTGGCTTGCGCGAACTCGCCGCCGGTCACGAAAGTCACGGTGCGGGGTCCGACGGGCGCGAGGCAATCCACCGAAATGTTGGCGGTGGCGGTGGTCTGGGTGGCGGGTGTGACCGAGTTGACCGTGATTCCGTCGCCGAAGTTGGCCACCGGGGTGCCGTTCAGGAAGTGGGTGTTGGTGCCGACGACCGCGACGGGGATGTTCGCTCCGCATTGTGCGGCGACGTTGGGCGAAATGGACGAGAAGGATAGCGCCTGGGTGGAACTGACGGCAAAGCCGCCGACTTGGAAAGGCGAACCGGCGGGGCATGAGGATGTGAGCGTGCCGGAGGGGATCGCGCATACCGTATAGGAACCGGGGGTCGCGTTGGCGGGGACCGGGATATTAGCGGTGATTTTCTGCCGCGCGGCGTCGAAGGCAGTCACGGTGCCGAGGAAGAAAGTGTTGGAGGGACCGGTGAAGCCCACGGAGATCTGGGCCGGGTTGGCAGGCGCGGCCCAACCCGTGTTCTTGAGGTTGATCACGACGCCGGTCGCGGTGGTGCCGGACTGGGCTGCTCCGGGCGAGACGTTGGAGATCAGCGGCGCGGGCGAGATGGTGAAGGGAGACGCCGTGTTGCTGGTGAAGGCGACGCCGCCGACCGAGCCGGAGATGCTGATCGAAGTGTTGGGGATCGCGGCGGCAGTGGCGAGGGAGGACGGCAGGGTGAAGATGACCTTGCGCGCGGCGGTCGCGGCGGTGGTGGCGACGTTGGGGGTGACGGTGGTTGCGGCGAAAGTGACCGGGCTACCGTTGCCGGAGGGCGGGGTGATGGTGACATTGACACCTGTGGCGATGCCGGCGAAACCGGTGGTGTTCAGCTGGACGGTCTGACCGGCGTAGGGCGAGGCCGGGTTCAACGGGAGCGAAACCGTTACGGCTGCGGCCAGTGATGTGGCCAGCGCCAAAGGCAAAAGGGCGGCGAGTGTGTAGGCGGTGCGCATTCGGTTTGGGCTACGTCCTTTTCGTTCGGTTGATGCGTGGTCGTCCGGTTATGGCGGCCTGAAAGGTCTCAGCAGTGACCAGAGGCGGAGAGCTGCGCACTACTTAGCCCGGAAATGGCTGCCCTACATTTGCAGGGCAGCCGTTTGGGTGGGGGTGGTTACCAGGAGGCGGTGATGATGCCTCGGGAGAAGCCGGCGGGGAAGGCTACTGTGGCTGTTGTGGTGGAGGAGGCCAGGGTGCCGGAGAGGGCCGGGCAGGTGATGATCATGTCCGAGCCTTGGTCGGAGGTGATTTGCAGCGTGACGGCGGTTCCGACCGGGATGTTGGAGGCCTGGATCACGATTGGCACCGAGTTGGACGTGTTGATGGAGACGTCCGGAGTTGCGAAGCTGCCGGTCGGCGAGGCGGGGAGGCTGACTCCGTTCACCGAGATGGCCTTGATGGTACCGCCCGAGGTCGTGGGGAGGTAGAGGTTCGGGGTCGCAGTGATGGTGTAGGGACCGACGAAGCCAAAGGTACCGGTGTAGTTGCCTGATTCCACGCGAATGCGGCCTTGAGCGCCATTGGTACTCGTGCTACCTCCACCGTTCACATAAAGCCCACAAGTGCCGGAAATCGCCGGGGCAACAAGGTGAATCGCGCCACCGCCGCCCCCCGCCGCCGGGTAGTAGTAGGGGTAGCCGTAAGGGCCGTCACCACCTTTCGCATTGATAAGGCCGGTACACGAGATGGATGTTGAGCTTGCAACCAGAATCGCCCCACCTCCGGCCCCGCCTCCGGTCCCGTAGTAACCCGAATTTATGCCGTAGCTGCCGGAGTAGTTCATACTCCCGCCCCCGCCCGAGCCCCCGATCAACGGCACCAAAAAGCTATTGCCCGTAAACCCCCCGGAACCGCCATACGGATTCTGGGCGGTTGTTCCGGCGATCCCTGCCGCCGGGCCTTGCCCAGCAGACGCGGTCGCCACGCCAATCTGCCCGCCAAGTCCACCGGCGTAGCCGCCGGCGCCGGGGTAGGCGATTGTTCGATTGGCAGCCACGTTTGTCGCGATTGCCCCATCCTCACCCTTCAAATCCAGCGTTCCGGCAATCGTCACCGCGCCCGTCGCCAGCCAATAGACGGGTCCCGTCAACTTCCGCCCCGACAACCGAACGGTCACGCCGCTCGGGATGTTGATCGTGGTGAAGTTGAAGATGTTGTTGTGGCTCGGGTTGAGCGGCGGGTTGTAGGTGGTCGGGTCGAAGACCACCGTTTGGCCTGAGGGCACGCTGCTGAAGTCGAGGGCCCCGTCCGAGCCTGTGGACCCGGAGACGAAGCTTGGCTGCGCGGAGCATGGAATCGCCACTGCCAGCGCAGCTGCAGCGATCTGGAGTATGAGAGACGTTTTGGTTTTCATCGGTTACCTCGGGTTTGTTGGATTCGTACGGGACTTGAGTTGTGCGAGGGCAACCTTGCAGGCTGCCCATTCGTTGGGGACAAAGAAGCGCGGTGCGACGGGGCTGGCGTCCGCCGGGACGGTTCGAACGCCCTCGGGATGGCTCGCCGGGTTCAGCGGATCGGTGCCCGCAGCGATCTCCTCGGCGTCGGAATAGCCGTCGCCATCGGTATCGATCTTGGCGGGGTCGGTGCCTAGGCAGTACTCCTGCAGGTTGGTGAGGCCGTCACCGTCGGCGTCGCCGTTGGGATCGGCGTTGAGTCCGGCGGCGCGCAGGGCGTGCTCCACCACGTCGGGAAGTCCGTTGCGGTTGATGTCGGCCATTTGTGCGCGGAGTTGGACGGCGTGGCCGGTCAAACCGTTCTGCACGCTGAAGGGCACAGCCAAGGCAGTGTTGGACCCGGCCGGCAGATTGCCGCTCATGTTCGCCAACGGAGCCACCGAATTGAAGATGGAGAACAGGGGGCTGGTCCGGGCGTTGGACCCGGCGGGAAGGTTCGGGTCCATGTTCGACAGTGGCGTGATGTTGTTGTAGACGGAGAACAGCGCGCTTGTCCGTGCATTGGCTCCGGCTGGCAGGTTCGGGTCCATGTTCGACAGCGGCGCAATGTTGTTGTAGACCGAGAACAACGCGCTGGTCCGGGCATTGGAACCCGCGGGCAGGTTCGGGTCCATGTTGGGCAACGGCGTGATGTTGTTGTACACCGAGAACAACGCGCTCGTCCGAGCATTGGCTCCGGCGGGCAGATTGGCGTCCAGGTTCGACAGGGGCGCAATCGCGTTGTAGACCGAGAATGGAGTGGCCGTCAGCCAGCCGTGGGGATAGTTGGCGCTGAGATTCGGAAGGCTGTGCGGGTCGAGGGGGTCGGTGCCCGCCGTCACCTCGTCACCGTCACCGAACTCGTCGCCATCGGTGTCTGCGTTCAGGGGGTCGGTGCCCGCCGTGATTTCCTGGGCGTTGGTGAGACCGTCGTTGTCAGGGTCGGCGGATGCGCTGGTGCCCGGGACGGAGAAGGTGTTGAGCAACGAGTTGGCGACAGAAGAGGAACTGCCGAGTCCGTTGACCGCGAGGACAACGAAGCGACCGAATGCCGAGGAGTTGGGCGACAGCGTGAAGGTGGCGGAGGTCCCGGCCCCGTTGATGGAGATTCCGGTGATGGGCACGTTGGAAGCGCCGGTACCGGAGAGCGACAGGGTGGAACCGGAAAGATTCGTGCCAGTGACCGTAACTTGGGCGCTTTGCCCGGCGAGGACGGCACGCGGGTGGACCGACGTGATCGTCGGAGATACAGTGACGGAGATGCTGTAGGCAAGCGACGCCTGCTGGTTCAAGTTGTCCTGCACCTTGACCGTGAAGCTGGAGGAACCCACGGTGGTGGGGCTGCCGTCGATGATGCCTGTTGAGGGATGGAGCGTGAGGCCGTCCGGTACGGAGCCGACTGTCACCGAGTAGGTGAGGGGCGCGACGCCATTCGAGGTCTGGATGTTCTGCGAGTAGGGAACGCCGACGACGCCGTTGGGCAGCGAGGCGGTGGAGATGGACAGCGTGTCGTTCACCAAGAGGCTGAGGGGCTGGGAAGCCGTGTGGCCGTCATGGTCGGTGATCAGGACGGTGAAGTTGGCGGTACCGGCGGCGGTCGGGGTGCCAACGATGGCACCGGTGGTCTGGTTGATGTTCAGGCCGTCCGGAAGCGCACCGGCGGAGATGGTCGCGTTGAGCGGGGGCACGCCGCCGGAGAAATTGACCGTCTGGTTGTAGGCGAAGGTGCGGCGTGCGGCGGGAAGCGTGGAGGTGCTGAAGACCGGCGGGCCGTAGATGGTGATGGAAAGGGGCTTGTCGACGGTTTGGCTGGTGCCGTCGGTAACGCGCACTGTGAAGTTCGAGGTACCGTTGCCGCTGGGAGTACCGGAGATCACACCGGAATTGGGGTCAATCGATAGATTGGCGGGTAGTGCGCCGGAGAAGACCGAGAACGTTCGGGGAGCAAGGCCACCCGAGGCCGAGACGGTTTGGGAGTAGGCGTTGCCCGTGAATCCAGAGGGCAGCGTGGTGGTGCTGATAACCAGCGGGTCATAGATGTTGACAGTGAAGGATCCGCTGGCGGTCTGGCTGCTCGAATCGGTTACCTGCACGTTGAAGGTGAAGGTGCCGGGAGTGGCGGCGGTGAAGCTGATTGCACCGGTGCTCGTGTTGGTGGAAAGGCCGGTGGGCAGAGTGCCGGTGATCTGGAAAGTGAAGGGGGCGAGACCGCCGTTTACGATGGTCCGGCTATAGGCGACGTTCGAGACACCGTTGGGGGCGGAACTGATCACGCTCAGGATGGCCGGGGTGACGGTGAAGGCGTTGGCGAAGCTGGTTGCTTGGCCGTTGGTGGTGAGGACCAGTGCCTGGGCTCCGAGCGGCGCGTTGGCCGCGATATTGAGGACGGCGTTGGCGGTGTTGGTGCCAGTCGGCGTGATCGAGGCGATTGAGAGGCCGGAACCGGAGAATGCCGCGGTAGTTCCCGCGCCGATGTTCAGGTACATGCCGGAGGCGGCGATGCCGAGGTTGCTGGTCCCGCGTCGGCCGGAGTTAGGGGTCAGGGTAATGACAGGTACGCCGGCGGTCACAGTGAAGCCGTTGGTCAGCGTGACGACTTCCGAGCCTGTGGTGACGGTGATGTTGCGGGTTCCCACGGCGGCGGCGGGGTCAACCGAGATGTTGGCCGTGATCGAGGTTTGGGTAGGAGCGCTGAACGAGTTGACCGTAATGCCTGCGCCGAATGAGACGACGCTGGCGTTTGAGAAGTGGGTGTAGGTGCCGGTGAGGGCGACGGAAATATTGGAGTCGTTCTGGTGTGCCGAGACCGGGTTCGCGGTGGTGAGGGTCGGGATGCCGACGATGGTAAAGATGTTTTGGCCGAAGGCGGATTCGCCAAGGGTTGTCATGGTCACGTTGTTCACGCCGGTGGTGGCCAGCGGGGAGACGGTGACGTTGACGGTGGCGAGGGTATCACTGGAGACCGTGACCGAGTTCACTGTGACGCCCGAGCCGAAGTTGGCCACCGGAGTGGACCGCGTGAAGTGCGTGTTGGTGCCGGTGACCGCAACGTTCAAGGTCTGTCCGAGATTCCCCTGCGCGGGGTTCAGCGAGGTGACGGCGGCAGGACCGGTGGTGATGGTGAGGGCGTTGTACAGCGTCATCACCCGCGATCCCATGGTGACGGTGATGTCACGGCTGCCAGTGTAGGTGACGGGGTCGATACTTCCGGTGACGGTGAGGGAGGTTTCGGAAGTCGGGGTCGCCACAACGTTCAGGGCTCCCGCTCCGAGGCTCACGGTGGTGGCGGAACTCTGGAAGGTGGTGTACTGGCCGAGGATGCCGATGCTGAAGTTCGATTGCTGTTGGACGCTCGACGGGGTGGAGGAAAGCAGAATCGGCGTGCCGGGCTGGACGACGAAGCCGCTGTTCAGCGTGGCGGTTTCGCCTCCGGTGGCGGCGGTGACTGTGTGGGTGCCGACGGAAGCGTAGGGGTCGAGGGTGAGATCGACTGTGGCGGACGTCGCGGTGACGTTGCGGACGTTCGAAACGGTGATGCCGGAGCCGAAGTTGAAGGTGGTCGCGCCCCAGTGGGTCATGTAGCCGGTGAGGGTGACGCCAGTCAGGGCAGTACCCTGGAGGGCCGTGTTGGGTGTGAGTCCGGTGATGATGGCTGTGCCGGGAACGACGGAGAACTGGCCGGAGGCTGTCCCGCGGGTCGAGGTCGAAGTCAGGGTGCAACTCCCCACCGGGGCGGTGGGCGAGGCGGTCATGTTCACACGGGCGGTGCCGTTATCAATGGTGACGCTGTTGACGGTCACTCCTGAGCAGGCGCTGAACGTGGTGCCGCTGAAGAAGGAAATGAACTGGCCGACCACGTCGAAGTCGCGGGTCTGGCCTTGGAGGATGCTGCCGGGATCGATCAGGGAGATGACGGGAGTGCCGACGGTGACCGAGAAGGAGTTGGTTTCGGTCTCGGTGTTGCCTGTGGCGATGGTGACCGTGCGGGAGCCGACTCCGGCCCCCCCAGCGATGGTGATGTTGGCGACGGCGCTGGTGAGGCCGCTCACCTGGAACGAATTCACTGTGACACCCGCGCCGAAGCTGATGGTGGAACTGCCGGGCTGCCACTTGGTGTTGCTGCCGGAGAAGTAGACGTCGAGGGTCTGGCCGACGAGTGCCTGGCCCGGATTCATGTAGGAGATGTAGGGGACGGGCGGGGTGCCGCCGCCGCTTCCGCCGCTGCCGGAGGCGATGACGTTCACGTTGGCAGTCAGGACCTGAGACCCGGTTTGCACGGTGAGGGTGTGGATTCCAAGTGCTGCCGTGGCGGACACGTTCACCACAGCGGTGATGCTGGTGTTGTTGTTGACGACGGTCGCAGGGGTGACAACCAGGTCGGAATCGATGGAGGTGTGGGTGGTTGCGGAGGTCCAGGTTGTATAGGCACCGCAGATGCCGATGTTCACGCCCTGCTGACCCTGCGTGACGGTGTAGGGCGACACGCAGGTGATGGCGGGGATGCCACCGGTGATGAGGAAGCTGTTGGCCTTGGTGAGGATTTCGCCAGCGGTCGCCATGTAGACAGAACGGGTGCCGAGGGTGGCGGTGGGGGAAATCGAGACCGTGGCGAGGGCGGTTGTGGCGTCCACGACTTGGAATCCATTGACGGTAATACCGTCACCGGTGAGCTGGAACTGTGTTTGCCCCTGCGCCCAGTGGGTGTGGAAGCCGTTGATCTGGATCAGGACGTTCTGCGCGCCCTGGTTGGCGGTGGTGTTGGAGAGGGTGTTGATGATGGCGTCGCTCGGGGTAACCGCAAAGAAACTCCCGGAGACTATTTCGGTGCCCGTGGTGAGGGTGACCGTACGGGGGCCGGTGTAGGCGAGGGGGCTGATGGAGACCTGCGCGGTGGCGGTCTGGTTGCCTGTGGCGTCCGTTGCAATGCTCAGGTTGCCGATTTGGGTGATTCCCTGCCCGAAAGTGGCCGTGGTGCTGGAACCCCAGTGGGTGAATTGGCCGAGGATGGTGAGGGTCTGGGTGGAGCCTTGGGTGCCGCTGACCGGGGAGACTCCGTTGAGGGTCGGAGTGCCGGGGAGGACGGTGAAGGCGTTCGAATAGCTGGCCACTTCGCCCTGGGTGAAGACGCAAAGGGTGCGGAGGCCGGTGGGGGCATTGGTGCTGACGGCCACGGATAGGGTGGCGTGGAGGGCATCGGAGACGACCACGCTGGCCACATTGACGTCCACCAGGCTGTACCAGCTGGGCGGGCAGGTACCGGAGGTCATGATCGCCTGGGTAACACCGTTCTGAAAGTGGGTGCTCTGGCCGGTAATGGACACGTTCTTCGTGGTGCCCTGGTTGCCGGACGTGGGGGACACGCCGGTGATGATGGCGGCACCGGGGGTAACGGTGAGGATGTTGGGGAGCGAGAAGGTCTCGATGTTGGAGCCGGACTGGGTGGTGACCGTCAGAGTGTAAGGATTCTGAGTCGTGTAGGGCTGGGTCAGGTAGGTGGTACTGGCCACCGACAGGTTCAGAGTGGCCTGTTGGGTGGTGGCATTGACCGCGAAGGAGTTCACCGTGAGTCCGTTGTTGTTGCCGAAGGTGGCGGTGGTCACGCCGTCGACCCAGTGGGTGCCGATGCCTTGGACCTGGAGGGAGACCTGGGTGCCCTGCTGGACGGTGGTCGGGGTCAGAGTCATGCCGGAGGGCTGGGTGATGTTGACCAGCAAGGCGTCGGACGCGGAGGGGGCGGTTTCGCCGAGGGTGGTTACGGTGATGCCGCGGTAGCCGGTGGCAGCCGAATAGCTGGCGGTGATGTGTCCGGTGAGGTGGCCGGCGTCCACCACGGCGAGGTCGCTGACGCTGATCCCGGAGCCGAAATTCACGGTGGTGGCCCCGTCGAGGAAATGGGTGCTGTAAACGGTGACTCCGTTGACGGTATTGGAAGTGCCGGTGATGGTGAACGGAACCCCCGTGTCCCCCTGGCTGAGGGTGAGTTTACCGGAAGTGCCGTTTACGGATGAAATGGCGGCGATACCGGTCGTGACGCCGAACAGGCCGGGGTGGGAGACATCGTCAATGGCACCGTTCCCGAGGTTGGTGATCATTTCAACGGAACGGCCACCAACAGGAGTGCGGGGATCCACGGAAATGGTGGCGGTGCCGTGGAGGTTGTCGATCATTGCCCAGTTGGTGACGGTGACGCCTTGGCCGAGGATCGGGAGGGTGTTGGCTGTGAAATTGGTGTTGGCACCGGTGATGGTAACGGTGATGGGGCCCTGGCCCTGAGAAGCGGACGATGGCGAGACCAAGGTCAGGGTTGGCGAGATGATGCTGGAATCGATGTAGAAGTTCGTCACCAATTGCTCGGAACCCGTGTTGACAAACACCGGATGCCAGCCGACCGGGGCGGTCAAGGGGATGGTCAGGTTGACAGTCAATTGCGTGTTCGTGACGTTGTAGGGCGTGCCGAAGGTGCCGTTGGTGGTGGGACCGATGCCCACGGCAGTGGTGGAGTCGAAGTGTGTGTAGGCACCAGTAATGGTGACCGGGAAGGTGATCGCGTCGGGCGCGTGGTGGAACGGCGCAATGCTGGTGATTACCGCCGGAGTGCTGGTCACGTTGAACCGGGCGGTGACCACAGTGGACGGCGAGCCGGGGATGGTCAGGGTGACAGTGCGAAGGCCGGTGGGCGCGGTGGGTGTGATCACGAAAGTTGCGGCACCGGTGGACTGGCCGACGGGGAAGCTGTAAGTGGGGAGGGTGACGCCCTGGCCGTCGATGGTGGCGAAGGTTCCCGCGGTGAACGCGACGCAGTCGACCGTGAACCCGATCACCGGCGACGTTCCGATCATGCCGGAGGCGGGGTTGAGGGAGAGCGTCGGGTTGCAACCGCTGATGCTGAGTCCGCTCTGGGTGCCCGATCCGCCGATGCTGGCGGTCAAGGTCGCCGTTTCGCCGCCGGTGGTCATGCTGAAGCCTGTAGTACCGAACGGGGCGGTGGCGGGGACCGTGATATCGACGAAAGCCTTTGTGGCGTCGGTCTGGGAGATGGTGACGCGATTGACTACGGCACCTCCGACCGAGGCTGTCGTCAGGCCTTGCACCCAGTGAGTGCCGGAACCCTGTACTTGCAACTGGTAGCTCTTGCCCGCAATCAGCGAGGTGGGCGCGACGGAGGTGATGGTGGCGGCACCGGGGAGGACGGAGAAGCTGAAGGGGAGGTCGGTGGCGAAGTCGGTGCCGAGGGCGAGTGTCGAAAGGATGACCGACCGGGTGCCCGTGTAGGCGACCGGCGCGATACCGATGGTAACCGTGGCATGGGTGTCATCGGTGACGGCGACGGAAGTGGAGATATTGGCCCCGAAGTCGAAGAGAAGTTTCTTGGTGAATTCGGTGTTGGAGCCGACGACGGCGAGGGCAAGGCCGGTCGCGCCCTGGGTGCCGGTGGTCGGGGTGACGGAGAGCAGCTTGGGGGCGGAAGCGACCGTGACGGTGAAGGCGTTGGCGATGCTGGCGATCTCGCCGTTGGTGGTGGCGGTGACGGAGTAGGTGCCGAGGGCGGCGATGGGGCTGATGGAGATGGAGGCGATAAGAGTTTGGGCGACGGGGTTAACCGTGACGTTGCCGACATTGATGCCGGGGCCGAAGCTGACACTGGTGCCGCTCTGGGTCCAGTTGGTGCCGGAGCCGGTGAGGGTTACGGACAGGTTCTGCCCCTGAACGCCCGTGGCCGGGGAAATCTGGGAGATGCGGGCGGAACTGGAGCTTACCGTGAAGCCGCTGGTGGCCTGGGCGAACTCGCCGCCGGTGACGAACGTTACCGTTCGGGGTCCGACGGGTGCGAGACAATCCACCGAAATGTTGGCGGTAGCTGTGGTCTGGGTGGCAGGCGTGACCGAGTTTACGGTGATGCCGTCGCCGAAGTTCGCTACCGGGGTGCCGTTTAGGAAGTGGGTATTGGTGCCCACTACCGCGACGGGTATGTTTGCTCCGCATTGGGCTGCGACGTTGGGCGAGATGGATGAAAAGGACAGTGCTTGGGCTGAACTGACGGCAAAGCCGCCCACTTGGAATGGCGAACCGGCTGGGCACGAGGACGTCAGCGTGCCGGAGGGGATCGCGCATACCGTATACGAGCCCGGTGTCGCGTTGGCGGGGACCGGGATATTGACCGTGATCTTCTGCTTCGTGGCGTCGAACCCGGTCACGGTGCCGAGGAAGAAGGTGTTCGACGGGCCGGTGAAACCCACGGAGATTTGCGCCAGGTTGGCGGGCGCGGCCCAAACCGTGTTCTTGAGGGTTATGACGACGCCGGTCGCGGTGGTGCCGGACTGGGCCGCTCCGGGGGAGACGTTGGAGATCAGGGGCACGGGCGAGATGGTAAAGGGAGACGCCGTGTTGCTGGTGAAGGACACGCCACCGACCGAGCCCGAGATGCTGATGGAAGTATTGGAGATCGCTGCGGCGGTGGCGAGGGAGGACGGAAGGGTGAAGATGACCTTGCGCGCGGCCGTGGCGGCGGTGGCAGCGACATTGGGGGTGACGGTGGTAGCGGCGAAGGTGACCGGACTGCCGTTGCCGGACGGCGGCGTGATGGTGACGTTGACGGAGGAAGCCACACCCGCGAAGCCGGTGGTATTCAGCTGGACCGTCTGCCCGGCATAGGGCGAGGCGGGATTGAGGGGGAGGGAGACGGTGACGGCGGCTGCCAGGGAGGTGGCGAGGGCCAAGGGCAAAAGGGCGGCAAGTGTTTGTGCGGTGCGCATGCGGTTTGGGCTTGGTCCTTTTCTGTTTCCGGCTTTTCCGGCTTGGTTGATTGCTGCTTCGTTGCTTGCTGCTTTAGCGGCCCACGGTGGTGATCGCTCCCTTGCGGTCGCGGCTCGGAAGCGTCCGACGCGCCGACGGGCGTCTGCTGCGGCAGCGACACCACCCGGACAACACCGAGCGGTTTGCCCTCAAATATGGTTAGCGGAAGGTCCGGGGAAAACCGGACACGGCTACGAGAATATTTTTCGCGCCCCGGCCCGGGAGGCGATCCTTGCGGCGCCGCCACACAATCCGCCAATCAAAAGAAGCAGGGTGGAGCCCGGCTCCGGGGCGACGACGTTTTGGGCCTGGTCGGCGACGTAGCCGTCGGTGGACTCGAAGTAATTGCCGGGATAGTCGCCGGTGGGAGTCAAGGTGACGGAGAACGTGGGATTGGCAAAGAACGTCGGGCCCGGTCCCCCCGTGCCACCGTTGGCGGCGGGATCGAAGATGGCGAAGCTGGACTGGTCCAAGGTGCCGGTGAAATCGATCCGGGTAATGACGGTGGTCGGAGTGGTACAACTCGAGACGCTGGCGCCGTTGCAGAGGTCGAAGTCGAGAGTCTTGGCCGCCGTAGCAAGAATGTTGTCACCGGAATTTTGCCAGTGGAGGACGTAGGGCGATGCCAGCACCGGCGTCGGGTTGTTGTAGAAGGTGCTGGTGTAGGTGAGGGTGAGGGTCCAATTGGTGATCGCGAGGGTGTCGCAAACCTCGTACATGGCGGAGCAACCGTTGGAGCTTCCGGTTTCGTTGGTGATGGCGAGTTCCTGCAGTCCGTTGGAAGGCAGGTCGGCGGAAAGTGACAAATTGATTACTGCCGGGAGGTTGGCGGCATAGGATGCCGGGGCAGCCAGCAGGCTCAGGAAGACGAGGAAGAGGATGGACCTAGACATGTTTGAGTCATGGTACCAACGCGACGTTTCAGGTGTCAACAGCCTTTTCGAGCCCTGTTCGCGGCCGCGAACCGTTGAGCCTGGGTACTAAGTACTACTCGATCACAGCACCACCTCGATAGTGCGGAGACCATTCTTGCACATTTCAACAATAGTCAAGGCCGCGAATCGACACCTTTACCAAGGACGGAGTTAGAATTGAGGCGGGTGGGATGGATAAGAATTGGAGAAGGATTTTCCGCCTTGGTCGGCGGAAGTTCGGAGCGTGTTCAACCACTACGATCCACCTTTGAAGAGGCGCTGGCTGCGCCTCGGCGCAGAAAAGCGTCAGCTTGTAGGGGTCTTGCGGTGATGGGTCGAAAAAACACTCCCTTGCGGTCGCGGCTCGGTCACATTTGCGAGCGCGAGGGAGCGTTCATTCGGGGAACCGGAAATGCTGAGTTGGCTAGTTCCCGGCTGGGTCGCCCTGTACAGGACCAGGATCGGCCTCGAAAGCTTGTCCGACTTCATCGGGCGTGTTGCTCTCGCTGGTTGGGTAATTCAGAGATTCATCTTCCATAGTGTTCCTTGTCAGACTTCAAGTTTACATTCAAGTGATCAACAGCGTCGCGTTATTTCATCGCAGACGAAAAAGAGGGTTCCGACCGCAAGCCCGCTAACGACGGTGTGCGTTTCAGATACCCTTTCGGGTAGCCCGCGTCAATCGTCCTCCGCAGATACCGCAACGCTTCGTCGCGCCGGTGCAGCATCTCATAGCCCTCAAGAGCCTGGAATAGGACGGAGGGGCTCTTCGGGTCCAGAGCGACGGCTTGCCGCAGGAGCGGCAGGCTTTTCGCCGTATCGTTCAAAGCCGCGTAGTAGTTTCCCAAACTGGCAAGGACCTCGGCGTCCTTGGGCCTCTCCCGCAGTGCCTTTTCAGCCAGACCAATGGCAGTTGAATACGCGTTGCGAGACTCTTCCTTCCGACCCGGTGCCCACTCCAACGCCCCGGCCAGGTTCCCGGCCGCAATGTAGCTCGTCGGATTCAGTTCCAACGACCGCTGGTGCATCTCCGCAGCCTTTTCGTAATCACCCTCGAAAAATAGCGCCAACCCGAGGTTCGAGAACGCGTTGGCGAGGGGTGCCAGTTGAAGTGCCTTCTCGAAGGCTGCGCGCGCCTCCGGGAAGTTTTCCTGCGCCATCAACGCCAGCCCGAGATTGCTGAGGGGGCGGGGGTTGTCGGACGAAGCGGCGATGGATTGCCGAAACCTCTCCACCGCCTGCGGGAGGCGCACGGGAGTGGAATAGTACATGTAGAACAGGCCGAGCTGGTTTTGCCAGCGCCAGTCGCCGGGTTCCATGTCGGCGGCCTTTTGCATGGCCTCCTCCGCCTCGGAGTTGCGGTGCTCCCTACGATAGAGGTCCCCTTGCGCTGCCCAGGCTTCGGCGTTGGTGGAATCCAGGTTCCGGGCCAACTCCAGTTCGTGGGTCGCCAGATCGTTGCGCCCGCCCTCGGTGTAGATCAGCCCGAGGGTGATGTGGGCCGCAACCAGATTGTCTTCCAGTTCCAGCGCCTTCGAGGACGCGTCCTTGGCCATGGAAAGGTCATTGGAATCTCTCGTGTTCTGGTAACGTCGCCAGTAGGCGCGTCCGAGGCCAGCCCATGCGGGCGCGAATTTCGGCTCCTGCTGGACGTCCTTTTCCAGCACCGACACTGCCTGTTCGACGGCTCCGACCCGATAGAAGTGGTCCAGCAGATCTTGCCCGCTCAAGTAGTCCGCATGGACCCCGGTGGTCCCGTCGATACGTTGGCCGAACCTGCCGCGAATACCCGGAATGAAATAGGCCGCCAAGACAGCGGCAACGATCGCCGGCACGCCCCACCGCCATCTTGCCCGACGAACCGGAGGTGGCACCATGCCCGCCGTGAAGGTGGCCATTCCCGCCGCATCCGACAACGCGCGTAAGAGGAGACCGGCGTTTTGAAACCGCTTGGACGGCTCCACTTCGAGCGCGGTGGAAACGGCCTGTTCGAACTCCAGAGGAATGTCCGGACGGTCCTCCAACAGTGTGCGCCGCTTGCCATTGGCATACGCCTCAATCAGATTGCGTTGGCCCGGTGCCGGTTCCACGGGGAGTTTTCCCGAGACCAATTCGTACAGCAGGGCACCCAAAGCGTAGACATCGCTGGCCACGGAAGCTTGATCCCCCCGTAGCAGCTCCGGTGCCATGTAAGGCAGGGTGCCGCCGAAATGCCCTTCAGTGGAGTCCTGGGTGAGGCCAAAATCCATCAACAGGATCCGACCGCCATGTTCGCGCATGACGTTGCCTGGCTTGATGTCGCGATGCAGCAGACCCGCCGCGTGAACCGCTCCGACCGCGCGGCACAGTTCCATTCCGATCAGCGCTGCTTCCCTTGCCCCGAAAACCCCGTCGGTCTCCAAGACGGTCGAAAGTGTCTTGCCCTGAACGAAGTCCGTCCAAAAGCCGACTCGGCCCTCGTGAACCTCGACTCCGTGCACGGAGACGACATTGGGATGCCGGACCTTGGCCGTGAGGCGGGCCTCGCGCAGTACCGAATCATAGCTGTTCGTGGCCCTGCCTGGGCGTTCCTGCAGGAGCTTCAGCGCGACTTCCCGCTGCAGCTTCGGATCCCATGCCCGGTAGACTTCGCCGAAAGCGCCCTGACCCACCCTCTCGCGCAGTTCGAAGGGGCCCCAATGGGATAGACCCGGCACTTCGGAGCTTTTTGGCCCTGGAGGATCCGAGTTGATCGCGAACGTCTGGGTTGCAATATCCATTGCGCCACAGCTTGTGCATAAATCTTAACACCAGCCCGGCCCTGGTGCTCGGACGGCCAAGCGCCCCCGGTAGCGTCGCCCCCTACGTACTGCGGGGTGTCGACGCCACGCGGGGCGGAGCGATGCACGAGGTCGAGGCGCCCGCCAGCAGCATGAAGCCGACCAGCACCCACAGGCCGGTTTCGAAACGACCGGTCGAGGTGCGGAGGTAGCCGAATAGGTACGGACCAACGAAGCCGCCGAGGTTGCCGAAGGAATTGACGATTCCGACCGCCGTCGCAGCCGCCGACTTGCCGAGGAATTCGGAAGGCATGCTCCAGAAGACCGGCAGGTAGGCTTGGAAGGTCAGGCCCACCAGGCACAGGCAGGCGATCTCGAGCGCGAGGTTCGATCCGGCAAGAATCGCGGAACCGAGGCTCAGCGCCGCGAGGAACATCGGCAGGGCGGCGTGGAGACGGCGGCGTCCTGTCCGGTGGGCCCAGTAGCCGTTGATGAGGATGCCGGCCACGCTGCAGATGTAAGGCAGGATCGAGACAACCGTGCGCGCGGTGATGGAAATGCTCTTCATCCCCTCCGTGATGGAGGGCAGGAAGAACAGGATGGCCTGGTTGCCTGTCACGATCAAGAAGAAGGAGAGCGCCATGAGCGCGGTCTGCGGTTGCCGGAGCGCAGCGATGATGCTGGTGCGGCCTGCGGAGACGCGGTTGCGCTCCTCGCGGGCCAGTTCGTCAATAAGCCACGATTTTTCGTCGTCGGGCAGCCAGCGGGCTTCGACGGGATGGTCGGTGAGGAACCAGAGGGTGATGAAGCCCAGCAGAACCGGCGGCAGTCCTTCCAGGATGAAGACCCAGCGCCAGGCGTCGAGTCCGCCCCAGTGCACCGTTTCCAGAATCCAACGGGAAATGGGCACGCCGACGACGACCGCGAGGGGTTGGGCAATCATGAACCATGCTTTGGCGCGCGAGCGGTCCTCGGCGCGGAACCAATGGGCGAGGTAGACAACTACGCCCGGAAAGAAGCCGGCCTCGGCCGCGCCGAGCAGGAATCGCAGGCAGTAGAACTGGGTTTTGACGCTGAGCGGGACCGGGAGCATTCCGGCAAAACCACAGAGGGTCGCCATCAGGCCCCACGTGACCATGATGCGGGCCAGCCAGCGGCGGGCGCTCCAGCGTTCGACGATCAGGGAGCCCGGCACCTCCAGAAGGAAATAGCCCACGAAGAAGACGCCGGAGCCGAAGCCGATGATCTCGTCTGTGAGCCCCAGCGCGCCCTGCATTTGCAGCTTGGCCACGCCGATGTTGGCGCGGTCGAGGAAAGCCATCACATAGACGAGTACCAGAAACGGCATCAGGCGCAGGGTAACGCGGCGGCGTGTCCGTTCGGCGATGTTCTTGGCGGAGGCGCTCACTCGCCCCGGACCGTATGGATGTAGCTGCGGATCACGGGGGCCATCAGCGCCTCGAAAACCGTGAGGATGTAGCGGGCTCCGCGCGCGCGCCACTCGATCGAACCTTCCACGGTGTTGGCGAGGACTCCGAGGGCCTTGCCGGAGTCGTTGACGATGCCGCTGATCTTTTCGAAGGCGGCTTGGACGACGGGATGTTTGAAGTCACCGGGATGGCCGAGGGAGAGCGAGAGGTCGGTAGGGCCGATGAAGATGACGTCGGCTCCCTCAACCGCAACGATTTCGGGCAGGTTGTCGATGGCGGCCTGGGTCTCGACCTGCAGGATGAGGAGCGTTTCGTCGTTGGATTGCTGGATGTGGGCCGGGAAGCTGAACGGCTGCTTCATGCCGAAATTGGCGGCGCGGGCACCGGCGAGACCGCGGTTGCCGACGGGCGAATACTTGGCGGCGCGGATGGCGGCCTCGGCCTCGGCTGCGGAGTTGACCATGGGGACCTGGATGCCCTGGATGCCGGTGTCGAGGGTGGTGCCGATCATCCATGGCTGGTTGGAGGGCACGCGGGCGATGGAGGTGACGCCGGTCAACTCGCAGACGCGGGCGAGGTTTTCGCATTCGCGCGGACCGATGGGGGCGTGTTCGCCGTCGAAAAGGAGATAGTCGAAGCCGAGGTAGCAGAGGATTTCGGCGAGTCCGGGGTCGGCGTGGCGGACGTAGGGGCCGACGACGGTGCCGCCAGCCTTCAAGCGGGCTTTCGCCCCGTTGGGATGCATCGGGAACTATTCTATCGGTGGGGTGGGTACAACCCGGGGATCGTTGGCTTATTTACCGCCGCTAGCGCTTGGAGTGTTTGGCAAAGGCGTCGGCATTCGGGCGCGCGACTGGCAACGGCAACCGGATCGATCAGATTCAGGAGAGCACTGCCGTCCTGAACCTTATGGTACGCACCCTTCTTCCGTTTGCGTGCTAACTCCTTCAGCCCTTTCAGTACAAGCTGTTTGGGAATCGTCTCGACGTCAACGTGCTGCGGGAGGACGTCGTGCCGAAAGTCCCGTTTGAAGTGCGTTTGCAGTGCATGGTGATCGGCCAAGAACCAAGCCTCCATTAGTTGGACCATCCAGAAGATGTGGTTCCTATTGATTCCTCGGAGTCGCTTGATGCGCTTCAGGTTGACACATTTGGCGTCCAGTGGCTCTTCCGAGTCAAGCAAGAGGAGGACCGTAGAGTCGGCATGCGTCTGCAAAGCAAGTTGGAAGTCCTCAATCGGCTCATTCTGGGCAGCCACCACTTCCAAGTCGAAGTGTGATCGCCCAGTCTGTCCCGCACACTTCATCAGGAAAGCCTTGAAGCCTTGGCGCAACTGGTTGCTGCCCTCGAAATAGACCCGGACCTTCACCACCGGGTACCACCGATCTCCCCGTTGCGCCAAAGCTGGCCCAAGCTGTACTTTTCAAGCCACAACTCCAACTTTTCCGCCGACAAGCGCCGGAACTGGGTTCCGCCCGCGGCATCGCGTTCGCAAACAACCACGGCCTCGGGTGCGTCGGAAAATGCATCGACAAGGGCTTCGGAGTGTGTGGTTACTATGATCTGGCTTCTTTCAGACGCCTCCCGCAAGGCATCGGCGACAATTCTGACGGCGTCAGGGTGCAAACCTTGCTCAGGCTCGTCAATGCAAATCAACGGGGGCGGGTCGGGATGCAACAAGACTGACATGAGGCAAAGGAACTTCAACGTCCCGTCGGACATCCGAACCGCTGGCAAGTTCCTGAGGAGGCCCGATTCGGACAGATGTGTTTGGGCGACGCCCTGATCCAGTCCAACCTTTACACCTCGGATTCGGTCCGAAAACCGATTCACATAGGTCATTACCCGCTGCATCACGTTGTGAAAATCCAGTCCGTGCAGTACAAGCGCCAAGTTGTCGGCACCCTCGGCGAGGAAGTCGCCGGGGACGGATGTCGAGGTACCATGGCGACTGCCGGAGCGCGGGCCCGTTTGAAACTCCCGGTAGATTCGGATCCGCTGGAACTTCTGGCCGATTGCCGTCGTGGGAGTTGGATCGTTGAAACTCTTGTGCATCGCGAGCAATGAGCCGGACGGATCCAACATGGCGTTGCCGACGCGGGATAGTGCCAAGTCGCCCGCTGAATTGAAGATCGCCTCGGAAACAATGAAACCGGCGGATTCCGACATCTCAAGCTGATAGGCGGCTGTGCGGTCGTCCGACAAATCGTAGCGCACGCTGCAACGAATTTCCGCTACCGGAGACGGAGCACGCAAGGAGACCCAATTCCTTACACCCCCGCCACGGAGGATTGCGGATCGAAGGTCCGTGGGCGCGGCTTGCAGCAGCGATATCGCTTCGATCAGATTGCTCTTGCCGGCTGTGTTTTCGCCAATGAGGATATTGAGCGGACGCAATTCCAACGTCGCGTCCTGGAAGGACAACAGATTTTTGAGCGTGATGCGTTCCAGGAGCATGGATACTGCCATTGTAGATGCGACAGGGCCGTCCAAGTCCGACTATCCCTCGAGAGGAGCGGATTCGGCACCCGGCTGCGTTCGATACTCCAATGGCCGGTTCCGCGAAATCGCGCGTTGCTGTATGGCTAACTGACGCCGAGGGTCAGATTCTCTGCTCTGCCAGTCCGTGCGAGTGCGTTCAGGACGCCACCCGGTGGCTGCTATGATGGCCCCCGATGGCTGATTCCGCGAAGACCCGCGTCCATGCGCGCTACTGGATCGAGACCGCGTACCCCTTGGAGTACGCCGCGGAGGTGATGGCGGGCGAGCAGTCCAGCGGTACCTTCATCAAAGTAGCGGGCGAGACGGCGGAGTTGAAGGAGGCCCACGGCGCTCGGATGGAATCGATCCGCGAGTTGGAGCCCGTGAACGCACCCTCGTTGCCAGGGGCCGGGACGCCCAAACGGGACTTCGACGGCAAGTGGCGGCGGGCGGAAGTCGCACTGTCTTGGCCCATCGAAAACATGGGGCCGTCGCTGCCGAACTTGGTTGCCACAGTTGCCGGGAATCTCTTCGAACTGAAGCCGTTCTCCGGTCTGAAGCTACTCGACATCACGCTGCCGGACGTGTTCCTGACGAAGTACCGCGGCCCGCAGTTCGGCGTGCCGGGGACACGTCGGCTGACCGGTGTTCCGCAGCGTCCCCTGGTGGGAACGATCATCAAGCCGAGCGTCGGGTTGTCCCCGTCCGCAACGGCCGAAATGGTGGATGCGCTTGCCGAAGGCGGCATCGATTTCATCAAGGACGACGAACTTCAAGCCGACGGTCCGCATTGCCCTTTCGCCGAACGGTCGGCCGCAGTGCTGGAAGTGCTGCGGCGACACCGCGACCGCACCGGCCGCATGGTGATGTACGCCTGCAACATCACAGGCGACATGGACGAAATGCTGGAACGGCTGGAGACGGTGGCGGAGCTTGAAGGAACTTGCGCCATGGTGAGCCTGAATTCGGTCGGCCTGCCCGCGGTGGTGGCTCTGCGGAAGCGGTCCGCGGTCGCAATCCACGGGCACCGCAACGGTTGGGGGATCTACGGGCGTTCGCCCGCTATCGGGATGAGCTACATCGCCTACCAGAAGCTGTACCGGTTGGCGGGCGTGGACCACCTACATGTGAACGGGCTTTCGAACAAGTTCTGCGAGGACGACGCGTCCGTCATCGCGTCGGCGCGCGAGTGCTTGACGCCGATGTTCGACGTGCCGGGACGCGGCTGCGAGATCATGCCGGTATTTTCGTCGGGGCAGTCGGTGAAGCAGGCTGCGGGCACGTGGGCTGCGCTGGGGTCGACGGACCTTATCTTCGCGTGCGGCGGCGGGATCATGGGGCATCCGGGCGGGATCGGTGCCGGAGTGCGGGCGATCCATCAGGCTTGGGACGCGGCCCTGGCGGGGATTCCGATTGAGGTGGCGGCGAGGGAGAATCGGGAACTGCGGGAAGCGATGGAGACGTTCGGAACCCAAACAGGGAAACAATGATTGGGCCTCTTTTTTGCTTCTACGGCGACGATTTCACCGGGTCCACCGACGCGCTCGAGGCCTTGGCGTCCCAGGGCGTGGAAACGGTGCTGTTTCTGGGCCCGCCCGACGCGCGCCTGCTCGCTAAATTCCCGGACTGCCGCGCCATCGGCATCGCGGGCGAAAGCCGCAGCCGGGGACCGGAGTGGATGGACGCACACCTGCCGCAGGTCTTCGAAAACCTTCGGGGGTACGGCGCGCCGCTGTGCCAGTACAAGGTCTGCTCCACGTTCGACAGTTCCCCGCAGTACGGCAACGTTGGTCGGGCGATGGAGCTCGGACGGGGCGTATTCGGCAACCGGTGGGTGCCGTTAGCGGTCGCAGCACCGCACTTGAAGCGCTACGTTCTGTTCGGGAACCTCTTCGCGGCTGGAAGCGGGGCAATCCACCGGATCGACCGGCACCCCGCCATGAGTCGCCATCCGGTGACCCCCATGGACGAGGCCGACCTGCGGCTACACCTGGCGCGGCAGACTGCAATGCGGATTGGACTGGTCGACATTTGCGCCTTGGAAGCCGGTGTGGCCGACGGCGTTCTGGCTCAGGCGGCTGGGACGAACGACGCCGTGCTGTTCGACGGGCTGGGGCCGGAATCGATTCGCGAAGTTGGGCGACTGGTGTGGGAGAACGCGGTCGGATTCTGCGTCGGCAGTTCAGGCTTGACGCATGCGTTGATGATGCACTGGCGGGATGCCGGGCTGGTGGCGTCGGACTTCGAACCCGTTCAAGCAACTCCAACGGAGAAATTGATCGTGGTCAGCGGCAGCTGCTCGCCTGCGACCGGCACCCAGATCGAATGGGCTCTCGCGAACGGGTACGCAGGAATCCGGGTGGACGTGGAGGCCACGGATATCCACCAATACCTTGAAACAGCGCTGTCCGAAATTGAAAACGGGCCCGGGGTGGTGCTGTATTCCGCGCTCGGACCGGGCGACAGGCGCGGGGACCCGAAGGGAGAGGCGCTGGGGCGATATCTTGGAAGCTTGCTGGCAGAGGTGCTCCGCCGGTCGGGAGTGCGGCGCGCGGTGGTCGCCGGCGGCGATACTTCCAGCCATGCCGTGGCCCAGTTGGGTGTGCAGGCTCTGACTTTCGCCGGACTGCTTTCGCCAGGCGCACCGCTGTGCCGGGCGCACTCCGAGGATCCGCCTTCGTCCCAACTGACACTGGACGGGATCGAACTGGTCCTCAAGGGCGGGCAGGTCGGACCGGCGCACTTCTTCGAGAACGTACGAAAAGGAATACAAGAATGAACTCCACGAGAATCGCCCTGTTGGGCGCGGGCGGCAAGATGGGCTGCCGCATCACGGACAACCTGCTCAAGACGGACTACACCGTGCTCCACGCGGAAGTGGCGGATCGGGGCCGCGCAGCGTTGGCACAACGCGGGGTGACCGCCGTGTCGCCGGAGGATGCGGTCGACGGGGCCGACGTGGTGATCCTGGCGCTTCCCGACAACCGGATCCGGCAGGTGGCGACCGCCCTCAACGACCATTTCCGTCCCGGCATGATGCTGATGGCGCTGGACATCGCCGCCCCTTTGGCGGGCGACCTCCCGCAGCGCGACGACTTAACGTATTTCGTTACGCACCCCTGCCATCCTTCCGTCTTCGGAGGCGAGACTGACCCCGAAGCGCAGCTTGATTTCTTCGGCGGTACCAAGGCTCGGCAAAACATCGTCTGCTCGCTGGTGCAGGGGCCCGAGGAGGACTATACGAAGGGCGAGGCGATTGCACGGGCGATCTACGCGCCGGTCGGCGATTCGCACCGTTGCACGGCGGAGCACATGGCGATCTTGGAGCCGGTGCTGTCTGAAACCGTGCTCGGGACGTGCCTGACGATTGTGCGGGAGGCGATGGACCACGCGGTCGGCATGGGCGTGCCCGAGGCGGCCGCGCGCGACTTCCTGCTCGGCCACTTGAAGGTGGAACTGGGGATCGTGTTCCAGCTCTTCCCGGGCGCGACGTTCTCGGACGGGGCGATGAAGGCCATCGCCGAGGCCAAGCGCAGCATTTTCCGTGAAGATTGGAAGAAGGTTTTCGACCAGGACGCGATCAACGAAAGCATCCGCAAGATCACCATGCCGCCTGGCGCGTGAGCTAGCGCGCGCGGCTCGGCGGAATCAACACGTTACCGAGCCACGGATTCAGAGCCCGACGGCCTTGCGGTATTTGCCGATGAACATGTCGGTGGCTTTGAATTTTCTCGCCAGCCAGGAGTTCGTGAAATCACCAAAAGGGGCGTGGCCTGTGCCGTGGCGACGGCCCAGGGTTACCAGCATCGTCTTGTTACCGGTCGCGGGCTTGTAGGCTTTCAGCTTTCGGGGATTGCGCAGGTTTTCGATGATGACCGCGGCGTGTCGTCCGGCCCAGATGCCCAGTTTGGGCTCGGGCAGTGCGGTGATATCGCCCGCGACGAAGACGTTTTCCGTGCCCGTCATGCGCAGGTATGGGTCGACCAGAACGCGTCCGAATTCGTCCAACACCTTTCCGGGATAGTCGCGGAGGTACGAAGTGTCGAGGCCATACCCGGCGCACCAGAGGACCAGGTCCGCGGTGGCAATATCAGAATCCGCGACATCGCGGCCAAAGACCACCTCGACCCCGTGCTTCCGAAGGTGATCGCGGGCGTACTTCGATGGGCCGGGTGCGAGGGAAGGGATCAGGTACTTTCCGCGCTGGATGAGGCGGACCTCGCGGCCGGGGAGATCCTGTGCGATCTCGCCCGCGATCTCCACGCCGACCGGGCCTCCGCCAACAATCAGGATCCGTCGGGCAGCGCGGAGCCTAGCCGCGAGATCCTCGAAGTGCACCCGGCGCGCGTCGAGGCCGCCTTCGACTGCCTTCAGGACGTCGGTTGGGTAGGCGCAACCTGTTGCCAGCACCAGATTGTCGTAGGGGATGGCGACACCGGACGAGAGCCGGACAAGACCCGGCTGGACGGAAACAACCCGGTCGCGGACGTGTTCGACGGCAGGGAGGAATTCGGCGTAGGGGAGCAGTGCTTCCGGCGTCCGCGAAGGCTCCACCAATAGCCGGGGAACAGCCATGGGGATCTCGAAGTAATCCTTGGGATCGACCAGCGTAACGTGCGCCTCGTGCTGGAGGGCAAAAGCGATCCTGTGGCCCGCCAAGCCGCCACCTACGACAACGATTCGACGGGAGTGCAGTTTACTGCCTGGGCTTGAGAATGTCACCGCGCCATGCACCGCAGCGCTCGCATTGGACCAACGGCAAGAATCCCAACATGTGCTTTTGCTTGCGGCCAGGAAAAAGAGGAGTATTGCAACGCCAACACGGACGCCTCAGCAAGAGCTGTTGCAGGCAATAGAGAAGGTAGGCTACGAACAACGCCGCTGCGACAGGCCACGCGGCGCGAATGAAATCCTCGAAGAAGGACACTAGTTAAAGAATACATTAAGTCTGGCGCCGTGTAAATAGCCGGTTACAGCTGGAATCCGATACGGGCCTCGCCGAGGAACACCTCGTCCCCCCCTTTGAGCAGCGCACCTCGCGCCGAGTGCGGAGGAACAACGATGCGGCGTCCGGCGCGGAAGATGGCAGTGCCGTAGCGGCTGCCATCGTCGTAAATCCGCCACTCACCGGTGGACGTGTCGAAACGGAGGTGGGCGTGTTCGCGGGAGACGCTGGCGTTGGTGTCGCTGTCGTCTCCGATGAAAAACAGGTCGTTGCGCCGGATCAGACGGCCCTCGGAATCGAGCACGGACTCTTCGCGGCCCACGTTCAGAAACGTCTTCTCGCAGACGAATTCGACCTCCGAAGCAGTGCCCGCCAACACCGCCAGCCGCGCCGGCGTGAATGGCGCGGGGGCGCGTTGCACTTCGGGCTCGGGCGGGGGCGGCTCGGTCTTTTCGCAGGTTATCCGCATTTCCTCTTCCGCGTCGGCACTGAAGACGAGGGTGACGCGCAACTCGGCGGGCGGGGTGATCCGAGAGGACGCCAACTCCGCCCGGATGTGCGCGGCGAACGTCGTCGGCTCAAAGAGCGTTTTCAAGGCGGCCTGGCGCTCGGCGTCGTCGACCCCGAATTCCAGAACCACCCGGTCGAAAGGGAAGACGCGCTCGCCCCGCAAGCCGGCGATCGACTTGGCGGCCAGGCGCTCCAAGGCCTCCCGGTGCAGTTCGAGGGGCTCGCGCGTGCCGCCGGACTTGGGGAACAGCGAGGCGATCTTTCTTTCCAGCTTTTCGACGATGCTCATCTTATTTGAATCAACCCTACTGAATCAATCCTAACTTCTGGGCAGCCACCACGAGGTCGCCCGCAATCGGTGCCGCCGCTGTGCCGCCATACTGTCCATTCTCAGCCAGAACGGAGAATGCGATCCGCTTCTGACCCGCAGCCGCACCATACGGGGCGAAGCCGATGAACCAAGCGTGCGACGGGGCCTTCGCCAGCTCCGCCGTGCCTGTCTTGCCAGCAATCGCCGGAGAGATGGCGGCAAGCCGTCGCCCGGTGCCCTGGGTGACCACGCCGCGCATGTCGTCGCCGAGAATTCCCGCGTGGTCCGCGGGCAGTACTTGGATCGGGGCCTGGGTGCGCGTGTTGGAGGCGTCCGTGGTCCAGCGCCCGAACGGCATCATACCGCCCCCGGCGACCGTTGCGGCCACTCGTGCGAGCTGAAAGGGCGACACGACCACCTGACCCTGCCCGTAGGATGCCTGGGGCATCTGGGGACCAAGGTTTTTCACCGTCGCGGGGTTGGCGACCGCGATGCCAAACAGCTTCGCGGTATCGAGGAGACGTTCCGCACCCACCTTGTTCGTGCCCAGTTGCGCGAAATAGGCGTTACAGGAGACGATGATGGCGCGGTGCATGTCGAGAGTGCCGTGCGGTGTGACATCCTCCACGTCATCACGGATGGGCCGTTTCGAATTTCCCACGAAGTTGCCATTCCGACCGTCGGGAAGGCGGATGCATTGGTAGGTCTGATGTTCGAGGGCGACATCGGTGCGGAGGGCCGCGATCGCGGTGACCACCTTGAAGGTTGATCCAGGCGGATACAGCCCATAGCGGGCGCGATCAAGCAGCGCCCCGGCGGATTCGCCTGTAGTCAGCTTCTGGTCGTCGAAGGCCGGCGAAGGCCAGTTGACCGAGGCCAGCAAGTCGCCGTTCGCGGGATCCATCACGACTGCGGCCCCGCTCTTGATCTTCAACTGCTCCAGCCGGGCCTTCAGGATCTCCAAGGACTTCATTTGGAGTCCCGCGTGGATAGACATGTGGACGTCGCGGTCGCGGTCGCGGACCCGCTTCACGGCGGGGTCGTCGGGCTCCCAGCGGTGTCGCAGCAGGGGCAGCAGTTCACGGTAGTCGTAGTGGACGGCGTGGAATTCCCTGCCCTCCGCATCCTTCAATTCTTCGATGGTGGCGTGGTCGTCAAAGCCCTGGAGGCGGCGGGCCTCGTCTCGCTCGATGAGGGAACTGTTCGGCGCACCCCAGTTGGCGCGGGTGCGGACGTCGCCCAGCAGATGGAACGTTGCCGCGCCAAGCGGGTAGTGCCGGGGATCGGCGGGATTGCAGGCCTTGTCGATGTCGATGCCCAAATCGGCGTAGCGGGCGCGGTACTGCACCAATTCCTCCCAGCGACTGGTGGCAAGCGGGAGGCCGTCGCGGTCATAGACGCCGCCACGCTTCAATTCGCGGATGGTTGCCGTGAGGCGCGGGTTGTAGGCATAGCGGCGGACCTTATCGGCCTGAGTGACCAAGGTGCCGCGGCCGGCGAATTCATCGGGCTGCAGCACCTGGACGTACGCGGCCTTGCCGACAACCGCGAGCGCGACGACCGCCAAGATGCCGCCAATCCACGCGATGCCGCGCTGAAAGGGGGCGTTGCGGTCCAGCGGCGCGGAATTTCGCCCCAGCGACACCAGGATACCGACGATGGCGAAGTTTGCCAGCATGGCGGTGCGGCCATAGCTGAGGAACGGCGTCGCGACGCCGGAGAGCGGGAAGAGGCCGAGGATTCCGAGCGAGATCAGCAGCAGTTCGGCGGAGAGGAGGAGCGTGAGGCCGAGCGAGAGGAACATCGCGTAGTCCGACGCGGCGCGCCTGGCGATCCGCAATCCGGTCCAGACCAGGAGCGCGAAGATTCCGAAGAAGAGTACGATGCCCGCGAAGCCCCATTCTTCGCCCAGCACGGAGACAATGAGGTCGGTGTAGCCGGCGGGAATGACGTCGGTTTCTCCGAGGCCCGGGCCGGTACCGAGAGGTCCGCCGGACGACAGCGCCCAGAGCGAGTGGACCACCTGGTCGCCACCGTGAACAGGGTTGTCCCAGGGATTGAGGAACATGGCGACGCGCTCGTGGACGGTGTGGGGGACGCCGAGGAAGTGTCCGACCAGGAAAGCGCTCATGAGGACAGACGCGCCGACCATCGCCAGACCGACCTTGTTCCGCGCCAAGGCGTAGAGCGCGAGGAAGACGGCGGCGAAGACAAGCGCCGGTCCAAGATCCTTTTGCAGGAAGAAGAACAAGACCGCAACGGCCACCCCGGTAACGACCGGCACGGCGTGTTCCCATTTGGGGATGTCGAGACCGGCGACGCCTTTCTGCTTCAATTGGCGCAGCAGGGGCCACTTCTTCCCGAAGAACCCAGCGAGGAAGAATACCAAGAGGATCTTGATCGCCTCCACAGGCTGGGCGGGGCCGAGATTCACCTTGGCGTCGCTGCCGACCGGTCCACTGCCGAACAAAATCAAAGCCACCGAGAGGACGATCGCGCCCAGGAGGTGGACAAAACTCAGGTTGGCCCACCGGGTCTCCCATTCGACGAAGCTCACAGCAAGCATGATGAGGCAGCCACCAACGACGCCCTGGGCAAAGGGAACGAAGATCGGCGTATCGCGCAGGGGATCGCGCAGGGCCACCATCAAACAGAGTCCAATGCCTGTCGCCAAGAGTAGGAGGGGGAGGAAGATCCACGGCCCCGTGAAACCCCGGGCCATCCAGACGAGGCTGGTGAGGAAGAAGGCAACCAGGATCGCGCCACCCCACAAGCGGAAGTCCTTTTGAAAATCCCCCCAACTCCGCACTGAGATTCTGGTTTTGAATTGTGAAAACTGGCCGGAGGTGAAGATCCGCGTGCCGTCCTTCTGGAGTCGGTAGAGGATGGTGGTGTTGGAGATGCGGCCACCACGGTCCGAGATCGCGGCGAAGACCGTGCGCGCGACGCTGGCGCGCTCCTCCAAGTTGGTGAACACCGTGAGTGCTGGCTCGATCTGCTCGGACCCGGTAAGGTCGACCAAGTTGAGTAGTGGTACCGGCGTTTCCGCCCGGCGCTGTTTCGCCGTATAGGTCAGCCACCAGGCTCCCGAAACGAGGAGAGCCGCCACTATCAACCACAGGAAGCCGAAAACCTGGCCCGATTTCGGGCGCTGCGGGACGTTGCGGGCAGCGGACAATTCGCCAGCCCTGAATCTATTTACGGCCATGGCGGTTCCTCACCGGGTGCCCCCTTGCGGCTGGGCAAGTCCGGCTTCCGACAGCTTGAACTGGATTTCCCGGCGCTGGGCTGCGATCCGGTCGGCCTGCGCCAAGCCGTAGGGACTTATAGCTGCATAGAGGTTCTGCGCCCGTTCAAGATCCGCGTCGGCGCGTTTGTAGGCCTCGACCATCTTGTCAATGTCGTGCAACAGTTTTGCTTGGGCGATGCCGCGATCGGCGCGCGACTTGTAGGCGTAGGCCAAGGACTGCTGCTGCAGGCGGCCCGGGTGGAAGCCCAGCTTGGAGGCCTGCTGGAACTCATCCTCGGCGCGGTCGAGCTCGCCGGTCATCAGGTGGACCGCCGCCAAGCCCAGATGCGGGTCGGGCGATGAGTTTTGGAGCTTCTTCGCGTCCTCGAACTCGGACAGAGCGCCCTTCAGGTCGGCGGCCCGGATCTTCAGATGGCCGTCGACAACGTGCAAGTCGGCACGGACGACCTTGTCGTCCGGAGCGAGGCGGACTGCCTTGGCCAAAAAGTTCCGAGCACGCGTCCAGTCCGCCTTGGTGACGACGGCACCCGGGCTGAAGCTCCGGTAGTTGTCGATCACGTGCTCGGCATCGGTGCGGTAGCGGTCGCGCAGAGCGTTACGGGCGGGATATATCGGCGCGGGGAGCCAAGCCTGCTTCTCCATGGCCAAGCGTGCGCGCTCGGCGTCGTCGAACGAAATCTGTCCGGACTCTATGGTGGAGCGCAGGGCATCGGCCTTGCGCCACATGCGGACCTCGTAGGTGAACCAGAGGAACACAGCCAGGCAGAGGGTCAGCGCGACAGCGGCTTTTGTCCGAATCGAATCCAAGCCGGTCAGGCTGATTTTCCACGGGAACTTGAAGGGCGAAGGGGTGGAGGGCTTCGCGGATGGTGGAGTCTGCGTCCGCGGCGGCACCTGGGTGGAGCGCCGCGTCGCGTCCGGGTCCATCGGCGAGGGCGGGGGCGGATTCGTGGTCCGGCGCGTGGCGTCGGGGTCTGCGGCTTCTGCTTGGGCGACACTGCGGGTCTCCAGAGCAGCTTGGAACTCGGCCGCCGTATGGAAACGCTTGCGCGGATCGGGATCAAGGGCTTTCCGCAGAATTTCGCGCAGGTCCGACGGCACCAGCATGACCGTCTGTTTCAGCGAATCGTATTTGCGGATGGCGGCTTCCAGCTTCGGGAGGTCGGTGGCGTCGAAGTAGGGCCGCGACGTGAGCATCTCGAAGAGCACAGTTGCGACCGACCAGAGATCTGCAGGCGCGTCCACCTCGCCCGATTCGAGGCGCTGCGGCGAACAATAGCGGGCGCTGGCGAAATAGTTCTGGGTTTTGCCCCGCGTGGCCGTAATGGCCTTGGCGATGCCGAAATCCAGCAGCTTCACCGCCCCGTTGGGCGTGATGCGGATGTTTTGGGGCTTGATGTCGCCGTGGATGATGCCCCGGTACTCGCGGTCCTGCACCCACGCTTGGAAGCCGTGGGCACGGCCGAGGACGGCCAAAACGTTGAGGGCGATGGTTACCGCGCGGCCGGGGGCGATGGGACCGCGGCGGATGATCTCGGACAGGTCTTCGCCTTCCACAAACTCCATGGCGATGAAGAAATAGCCGTCGAGATCGCCGATCTCGTAGATCTTGGCCACGCGGCCGCCGGGCTCCCGGTGGGCGAGTTGGTCTTGCAGCGCAGCGCCGCGCCGTTCGGCGTCGATGATTTCGCGGCCTTCTTCGTCGGTCGCCGCATCGATCAGCTTGAGGAAGACGGTGCGGCTCATCTGCAGGTCTTCGCCGAGGTAGACGCGCGCCATGCCGCCGCCCGCCAGCTTACGCAGGTTCCGGTATCTGCCGAAGCTTTGCGGATCCATAGCCATGGGTTATTGACGATCCCCCTTCGGCGAGGAAGTCTTGTCGGCGGTCTTGTGCGATTTCAGCTTGTGCGTGGTCCGGGGCGCTGGTCCGGCGAAGAGATTCTCGGGATACTCGGGCAGCACCTCGATCCAAACCGGCTCGGCACCGTTGTCGAAGACGGCGTTCAGATGCAGGACGGGCTTGGCGAGGTCCCGGATGTCGATTCCCGGCTTTTCCGGGCCGGGCTTGGCCTTGCCGTTGCGCGCAATGACGTTCTTTTCCACCGACGGGTGGGCCGTGTCGCGGATCTCGAGACCCGTCGCAAGGTTGTCGACAATGCGCGATAGGGTGATGAGGGGCGCCGCGTCGCCGTGAACGAGGATTCCGGTGTAGGCTCTTTCCACCTGTACATCGCGGATGACGACGTCGGAGCCCACGATGTCGATGCCAGTGGTGTCTGAATCGCCGCGTGTTCCCCTCACGGTCACGCCCTCCAGCAACGCACCGGCGACATTCGCAGCCACGACGATCGGGCCAGGCTCGGTCGATGTGAGGACAACCTCTCCCGTGCCGTCAGCGCGGACGGCCACTCGGGGGCTCAACATCACGGGCCCGGCGTAGGTGCCGGCGGCAATCAAGACAGTGTCCTTGGGCTTGGCCACGCGCAGGACCTGCTGAATTGCGCCGTCTGCCGGAACCTTCCAAGTCCTGGGGCCGACGACTGGCACAGGGCGCGTGCCATACACCCACCCGGCGACGCCCGCAGCGCCCAACAACATCCCGGCAACAACACCTGCGGCAACCACTCCCCATCTGGTGCGGGACTTGGAGCCGCCTCCGGCCTTGGTGGCAAAACTGGTCGGCAGGGCAACCGGGAGAACCGCTTCCGTCTTGCCATAGCCCGGAGCGGCGGCCACGGCAATTGTAATGTTGTCCTTGCCTCCCGCGTCATTGGCTGCGCGGATCAAGGCTTGGATGGCGGCGTCGTAGTCTGGCGCGTAGAGTTCCATGCCCGCCGCAATGGTGGCCTTCTCCACCAAGTCGGTCAGGCCGTCGGAACACAGCAGCAGAGCCCCGTCGGCGGGCATGGGGAAATTCGTGATCTCGATGAAATTGGGGTCGTCGGGCGTGCGGTCCTCGCTGCCAACGTCGCGGAAGATCTCATTGCGGCGCGGGTGCCGCATGGCATCGGTTTCGCTGAGTTCGCCACGGTCCTCGCGCTCGCCGACTGGGGAATGGTCGGAAGTTTTTTTCTCGATGAAGCCCGGCCGGAGGAGGTACAGGCGTGAATCGCCCACGTGGCCGACATGCACGACGCCGTCTTCCACGAGGGCGATCGTGAGGACGCAGGCCATGCCGTTCCATTCCGGGTTTGTACCGGCCAGGCGGTGGATTTCGTTGTTGGCGAGCGCAATCGCCTCGCGGAGTCGCTGCTCCGGCGAGCCAACCTCGCGCTCGAGGCGTTCCTTGAGGACTTCGAGGGCGGTCGCGGCGGCCGTTTCGCCAGCCGCGTGGCCGCCGACACCGTCGATCACGATGAACAGCCCGCGGGCGGCGTCGACATGCGCCAAGTCCTCGTTGTTGGTGCGGCGGCGGCCCATGTCGGTGCCGGTGGCCGCGATCAGGGGGATTCCGGTCACCGCCGGCGCTCCTTCCATACCGACACCACGGCCAACAGCGCTACGACGACTGCCATTGCAACCAACAATTCAGTGCGCCATGCCAGAAGATCCGTCACGCAGTCTCCCATTCCAAGTCGATCACCTCCGCCAAGCGGATGGTCGCCCGGTCTGGCAGTGTGACCGGCCTGTCCTTTTCGACGGGCACGCCGTTGACTTTGGTTCCGTACTGGCTCAGATCCTCCAACAGGAATCGACCGGCTTCATGGCGGATCCGGCAGTGCTCGCGCGACACGTCGGTAGGCGCGTCGAGGCGCACGTCCACCCAATAGGAGCGTCCGCCACGGCCGACCATGATTTGATCCTTGGTGACTTGGAGAACGTTGGGCCCGGCGTTGTCGGTGTAGCGGATGGTTGCCAGCACCTTACGGCTGGTGGGGTCGGTGGTAGGGGCCGTATCCTCCGAAATGGGTGGGGCGGACGGGGTTGTGCGCCGGGTTGAATCGGTGTCGGGTTTTTCCACCTCCGCCTCCTGCACAGGAGCGGATTCCGCAGCCAAGGTCGGACTTTCGACCGCGGCTTCGGCGGATTTCGGCAGGATCCGGCGCGTCTGGGAACCGGCACCGTAATCGGCTTTTTCGGGCGACCCGAGTTCGGAAACCACTTCGATTTCGCCCGGCTGCAGTGTGTCGTCGGCGTCCGGGTGGATTTCCACGGTCCACTCGCCCGGGATGCGCACAAACTCGTTCTTGTTGCGGTCGAGGCCAATCTTGCTAATGACACCCCTTAGAAGCCGGTTGGCACCGTTGAGGTTGGCCAGGCTGTCGTCCAGCGCGGCGCGGATCTCGGCCACGACGAACGGGGCGATGTCGCGGAGCACGGCATGGTCTTCCGGATTCAGATAGATCCGGTAGATGGCTGGAACTATGGTTTTGCCCCGGATGCGGTTGTGCCCCGCCTCCATGCTGCCGAGGATTGCTTGCACGAGATCGTCGCCTTGAAGGCGGGCGGCTGGCCGACCGGTCATGCACCCATTGTAGGCGGAACCGTGTGGCTCTGGCGAGATTCCACCCCTTTTCCCTTGCGATGGTGGTTGTCCCTCTGGGTTGACAGGGTTGGATTTGGAAATGTGTCGCACTCAGCTTTGTAATGTCGCGCGTGGAGCGTCCATTACATAGCTGGCTGGATTTCCTTACCGGCGCAGCGGCCGACGGTAGGCGATCATTCCGACGCCCACGAACATGAGCGCGACGCTGCCTGGTTCCGGTGTGGATGCCCCTTGTGCAGTGACGGACAAGGTTTCCACGCTCACGAAGGTGTTCGGCAACACCACGGTGCCGCTGCCGACGGTGTGGTTGTCGCTTTCGAAACCCGTTGCGGTCGTGGTGTTGTTGTCGAACACAATCTTGTCGAAGGTGAATCCCGTGGCGATCAGGTGGACGAAGGCGAAGGGCTCGGAGCAATCCTGCGCTGTGTTGCTCGGGTTGCAGTTGTAGGAGCTCGACTGGTAGGTCGATCCGTTGATCGCGGTGACCGTGGGACCGGCGAGCATGTTCTTGATGTCGGCCGTGGTGAAATGCGCCAGTTGGGTGCCTGCGGAATAGAGCGCGATCCCGTTGTTGGCATCGCCCGCCGACCAGTAGAAGCCGAAGTAGGTCTCGGGGGTCTTGAGCGTTAGCGTCACCGGCGTCGAGGTCCCGCTCTGCGCGCCGAAGGTCATGTAGCTGGTGCCGCCCGCGCCGCCGTAGGAGTCCGCCGACTGCACCTTCATGGTGCCCGTGTAGGTGCCGATTGCGGAACTGTAGGTGCTGTAGGTGTTGTTCTTGTTGTCGAACGTTTCCGTGGTCAGGCTCGAGCTGTTGGTGAACGTTACCGAGCTCGTGACAGCCGACGGGGCCGACAGGTAGACACCCAAGCTGCTGGCGCTGGCCGGGATCGAGATCCCCATCCCGATCAGAATCGATACTGCGACATGGAAGCGGTTGCCCATGAGTCCACGATAGGGCGTATCTCCCGGACAAACCAGTACCTTTGTACCGGTACCACCGGGCCGCGATCCTGTGCCAACGGGTATCAGTACGCGAACGCGCTACCCCAGTTTTTCCAGCAGGCCGTCCTCGTCGATCACCGGGATGCCCAATTCGCGGGCCTTGTCCAGCTTGGATCCGGCCTCCTCACCCGCGACCACGAACGATGTCTTCTTGCTGACGGAGCCGGAAACCTTGCCGCCGGCTTCCTCGATGCGCTTCTTGGCGTCGTCGCGCGTCAGGTTGGGCAGGGTGCCGGTGAGGACGAAGGTGAGTCCGACCAGAGGCCCGCCTTCGCGCTTCACCACGGTGTGGCGGAACATCAGCCCCTCGGCACGCAGGCGTTCCAGCAATTCGAGGTTGCGGGGTTCGTGGAAGAAGTCGAAGATGGCCTCGGCGACCTTGGGGCCCACCTCCTGGGCGGCTTGCAACTCGTCGCGGGTGGCGTTGGCGATTAGGTCCAGGGACCCGAAGTGTTCGGCCAAGAGCTGGGCCGTGCGTTCACCGACAAAGCGGATTCCCAGCGCCCCGATGACCCTCGGCATGGGCATCAGGCGGGAGCGCGCGATGTTGGCGCAGACGTTGGCTGCGGATTTCGGCCCCATGCGCTCCAGCGATTCGAGGTCGGCCTGTTGGAGGCGGTAGATGTCCGCCACGCTTTTCACCAAACCGGACTCTACGAGGTGCTCGATCAGCACGTCGCCGAGGCCGTCGATGGCGAGCACGTTGCGGGAGGCGAAGTGGCGGATCGATTCCTTCAGCCGGGCCGGACAGCTGACATTGATGCAGCGGCTGGCGGCCTCGCCCTCCTCGCGGACGATGTGGCCGTGGCAGACGGGGCACTCGGTCGGCATGTGGAATTCACGGCGCGTGCCGCCGAGCTCCTTGACGCGCACCACCTTGGGGATGACGTCGCCGCTGCGCTCCACCACGACGGTGTCGCCGATCTGCAGGCCAAGGCGCGCGATTTCGTCCTCGTTGTGGAGGGTGGCCCGCGAAACCGTCACGCCCGAAACCACCTTCGGTTCCAGTACGGCAACAGGCGTCAGGGCACCGGTCCGGCCCACCTGCACGAGGATGTCCTCGACCACAGTCTCCACCTGGCGGGCTGCGTACTTGAATGCGATGGCCCACCTCGGGGCACGCGCGGTGTAGCCGAGGGCGACTTGCTGCGCGACGGAGTCCACCTTGATCACGACGCCGTCGATCTCGTAGGGTAGGCTGTCGCGGCGGGCGTCGAACTCGCGGCAGAAGTCGAGCGCCTCCTCCACGCTGGCGCAGATCCGACGCAGCGGATTGACCTTAAAACCTTGGCGGGCGAGCCATTCGAGCGATTCCCAGTGGCTGTCGAGCAGAAAGGCGCCCGCCTCGTTGAGCAGGAAGTAGGCGTAGTAGTCAAGGCGGCGGGAGGCGGTAATTGCGGTCTCCAACAGCCTGAGCGACCCCGCGGCCGCGTTGCGCGGATTGGCGAAGCGGGCCAAGCCCTGCTCCTCGCGGTCCGTGTTCAGACGTTCGAAGGCGCGCCGGTTCATGACGACCTCGCCGCGCACCTCGAAGGCGTCCGTGTGGCGGACAGTCAGCGGCATGGAACGGATGGTGCGGGCGTTTTCGGTGACGTCCTCGCCGATGGACCCGTCGCCGCGCGTGACCGCGAGTTGGAAGCTGCCGCCTTGGAAGCGGGTGGCCATCGAGAGTCCGTCCATTTTCAATTCCGCCACGTAACGGAAATCGGCACCGCCGAGCAGTTCGCGCACCCGGCCGTCGAAGGCTCGCAGTTCCGATTCGTCCAGGGCGTTGTCAAGGCTGAGCATCGCCGAGCTATGGGCGAGCTTCTGGAAGCCTTCGCGCGGCTTGCCCCCGACGCGCTTGGTGGGGGAATCTGGCGAATCAAGTTCGGGGTGTTCGCGCTCGATTGCCTCCAGTTCACGGACCAAGGCGTCGTACTCGCCGTCGGTGATTTCGGGGGCGTCGAGGACGTAGTACTGGTGCTCGTGGTGGCGGATCAGAGCCCGGAGGCGGTCGGCCCGTTCGGCGGGTGTCGGAGCTGGAGACATTTCGCTATACTTATGTTGTTCGACTGGCTCCAATTATCTCGCACCCTCTCCATCGCGTCGCCCTCATCTTCAATCCCTATGCCGGTGGCCTTCGAGGCCCGAAACGGTCACGTTTGGATTCAGCCGTCGAAGTGTTTCGCAATGCAGGCCGGGACGTCACCCTGTTCCCGACGCCCGGACCGAACATGGCAGGCGAATTGGCTGCGAAGGCGGCGGCGGACGGCTTCGACCTGGTTCTGGCGGCTGGCGGCGATGGCACGATCAACGAGGCGGTAAACGGGATGGTGGGGTCGCCCGTGGCTTTCGGAACGCTCCCGGCAGGCACCGCGAACGTGCTGGCGAACGAGTTGGGGCTGCGGAACCGTCCCGACCACGCCGCAAGCCAGTTGCTGGAAGCGGTTCCGACGCGGATTTCGGTGGGCGCTCTCGACCGGCCCGGCGCGGTCCGGCGGCATTTCCTGTTGATGACAGGCGTGGGGCTGGACGCGCTGATCGTGCACAACCTGGACCTCGGACTTAAGGCCCGCTTCGGCAAGCTGGCTTACTGGCATGGTGGTTTCACCAACATGGGCAGGGCGACGGCCCAGTTTCCGGTGGAAATTGACGGCGTGGCGCGCAAGGCGACGTTCGCCCTGATTACGCGCGTACGCAATTACGGCGGCGATTTCGAGATTGCGCGGAAGGTCCGTCTGACCGACGCCGACTTCGAGGTGGTGCTGTTCGAGAACGGCAATTGGTACGACTACGTGAAGTACTTCGGCGCGGTGCTGGTGGACCGTTTGTACCAGACTCCCGGGGTTACCGTTGTGCGGGCGACGAAGGTGTTGCTGAAGCCGTCGGATGCCGGCGAAATCCACGTCCAGACGGATGGGGAATTGATGGGGACGCTGCCAGCGACGGTGACGTCGGTGCCTGACGCTATTTCACTTCTGCTGCCGACGGGGTACGCGCAAAAGCGGTAGTTCGTCTGATTCGGTCAGCCCCTCGACCGCGATTCAGATGTTGGAGGACCCTCCATCGCAGCCCGGAGGATGTGGTTAATCCTCGTCTGGTAGCCCTTGCCACCGCTTTTCAGCCAGTCGAGGACATCGGAGTCGAGCCGGATGGTTAGTTGGCGTTTCGCCTGTGGCCACGGCATGGACGCCGCCTTGAAGAACTCGTCGCCGAGTTCGGGAATATCGGAATAGTCGATTAAAGCCGCGTCCAGCCGTGCGGCTTCGTCGGACGTTAACTGACGAAGACTGTTTGGGTCAATTCGGTAACCCTGCATGATATTCCCTCTGTTCCCGCTCGTTCGCCTTTCGCGCTGAAATGATTCGGATGGTTCCGGTGCGCTGTGTGTACGCAACGGCAAGCAACCTACCGTCAACCCTTCCAAGCGTCACCCAACGACTCTCGCCGTAGTCTTTTCGGGCGTCGGCACGATCCAATCGACCGAGATCCAAGAACACACGGACGGCGTAATCGAACGGCACACAATGCTTGGCAAGATTTGACTCGGCCTTGCGGTCATCCCACTCAAACTGCAAGAACCATTGTAACGCTATTTGTAGTTACGGTTGCTAGGCACTGCGGGATGCGCGATGTGTCCATCCAACCTTGGCCTACGCCCCGCCCGCCCCCAGCAGGCAAGTCCCCGAATACTGTTGCTTGGACCGCGCGGCCACCAAATCGTGGTACACAAACGCTCCCTTCACGAAATAGTGGCAGACCAGCGCCTTCCGGCTCAGTGAAAGGTCCTGCCGGGCCGAGCCCCCGTGCAACAGGTTCGCATGCCAGATCAGCACGTCCCCTTTCCGGGCATGGAAATGGCGGGGCTGCAGGGCGTGCTTCTCGATCAGGTTCCGGATAAAGGGCTCGTACCGCGATTGGTAGGGCGCATAGCCCTCGCGTTTGAAATCCTCGGGGGAGATCCCCACGTCGTTGCTGAAGTAATAGGGGAGGTGGTGGCTGCCTGGATAGTAGACGAGCGGCCCGCAATCGGGGTGGATGTCCTCGAAGGCGATCCAAGCGGCGGTCAGGTACCCGAGCGGGTAGGTCGTCATGTGGATCGAGTCTGAATGGACGCCCTGCTGGCTGCCTTTGTGCGAGGCAATGGTCTGGAGCGGCTTGGGCTCGCGCTCCATCAAGATGCGGATCCACTTGGCAATGCCTTCGTGTTTGAGGATTCGGCAGAAGTGCGCGGCCTTCTTGTGGGGGTTCAGGAAGCGGCCCGGCCAAGGGTCGCCGTCTCCCGCCGGTTCGGGGGGAAGCTGGATTCGGCCCTTCTTCACGGCGGCATCGTACGAGGACCAGACGGTGTCCAAAGTCGCGTCGTCAATCAGACCGGACACCACGATGTAGCCGTTTTCCCGCCAGAACCGACACTGGCCCGCCTCCTCCGGCGTCAGGGCACCGGAGCGGAGCTTGGCGTCGATGCGCTCGTTCGCGTCCGGCAGATCGAGCCACGGGTAGGGGCCGGAGTAGGGGAAATGCTCGGCCCGGAACGCCGGGAGCCGGAAAGTGTTTAGCGGTTGGTCGGCGAACAGGCGGGCCACGACCTCTATGGTATCGCCGGGGCGGGACGGCGGACTACACGAACGCCCGCGGCCAGCAGCAGGCCGCAGACGAGGCCGAGCATTCCGATGACCGGACGGTTGGGCCAGGTAGGACTCTCGGGATAATGAGCGGGGTCCACCACTTCCATCGACGGCTCCGGGTTGCCCAGTTTGTGCACTATCAGCTGGCGCTGGGTCGATTCCATCTGCAGTTCTCCAGCAAGGCGGCCGGCACCCGCGCGCGCCAGTTCCGGTCGTTCGGCGATGACGCGCACCTCCAGCGTTCCGGGGCCCGCCTTGGACACCGAAAGATCGCCCTTCTTACTGTCGGGCCCAGCCTCCTTGAGCACGCGGGCCAGGGCATCCGGGTTCGACAGCACGAACTTCACGACCTCGGCGCTCGCGGCCGGATCGCCCGTCACGATCACCACGCTGGAGATGTACCGATCCGGGATTGCGAGGGAAATCGCAAAGGCGACCGTCGCGCCGACCAATCCGGAGGCGGCGACAAACGGCCAGCGGCGCGCACCCAACAGCGCGAGTCCCGCCAACAGCCCCAGCCCGAGGCCAGCCATACAAACCACCCAGCGATTCGGACTCAACGGCCGGCTCGGAAGGTTCGGGGGGTCGGCAACCAACAGCGTGGTTGTCTTTTGTTGAAAGTTGGTGTCGATGAATGCCATCAGAAGCCGCTGCACCGTCCGCCGGGCACGTGCCGGATCGGAATTGGCGAACGAAATCGACAGTCCGCGGCCGTGGCTTGTGACACCGGAATTGGCGATCCTGATATCGTGTTTCATCTGTTCGATGACGTCTTCCAGCGGTTGCGAACGGCGTTCGGACTCGTATAGCCCCACCTCCTGGATGATGCCGGACAGGGACCGACGACTGAGGACGCTGCCCTGCAGTTTCGAGATTTCCTTGTCACCGGCTTCGGACGGCATCAGTAGTACCGCCGTCGATTGATAGGTATTCGGCATCCGGTATGCCACCACCGACCCGATGGCCAGTCCCGCCAGCCCGAGCAACACCGGGATCCGCGCCGTCTTCGTCTGCATCCGCACCTTCATGGCATTCCACCCCACGTCCAGAAATTCCGACCAGCCGACGCCTGATTCCTCCAGCAACCCCGCAAACTCCACGCCGTAGCGCTGACGCCACTCGCGCGGATAGAGCCGAATCAGGAGTTGGGCGAGCCTCATGCGGTGCCCGCCTTTCCAGCCGTCAAACGACCGGAAGCTGCACGGGTAATCCGGTCCAGTCCGTCCACCACGGTGCGGAGGTGTTGCCGCCCCATGCCAGTGATCCGGTACGGCTGGCGGCGTGGATCGTCGGATGGGACGGCGAGGATTAGCCCCGCCTTCTCCAAGCGCGCGATGGCACCGTAGAGCGTGCCGGGGCCGATGGGGACGCCGGAGAACACGCGGATGTCCTCCATCATGAGGTAACCGTGTTTGTCGCCGTCGGCGAGGCTGGTGAGTACGAGGATTGAGGGGTCGTTCATGGCCTATTACGTGACACGATGTAGCGTATCACGACCTAACGGACTACCGCAAGTGTAGTTCGCCGCTTGAACGTGGAGTCGCCACTGGATGTGGCCCCGGAGGACAACCCTTCGAGCGAGCCGGAACCGGACATCGCGGTCCTGGCCAAGGACGGCGACGACTACTAGGACGGATATCCGTCCGCATCGGACGTCACGCTCCTGATCGAGATCTCGGACTCGACGCTGTACTTCGACCTCGGCCCCAAGGCGCGGCTTTACGCATGGGCGGGAATCGCCGATTACTGGGTATTCGACATCCCGCGCGTCGGATAGTCGTCCACCGCGATCCCGAAAGCGGCACCTATACAACGGTAACCGCGCATGTGGAGGGCGAGAGTGTCGCGCCCTTGGTGGCACCCGATGCCGCGCTCCAAGACTCCCACGCCTTTCCGACCCGCCGGGTGTAGTGGGAGCAGGGGTCGACACTCCCTTGCGGTCGCGGCTCGGCAGGATCAGGGAGTGCAGTAACTTGCAGGGAGGCGCTACACCGCTTCCGCAACCCCCAACTTTTTCAATTCCTCTTCAGCAACGCTGGGAGACGCGATCCTCTCATCCCGAACCACCTTGCCGTCCTTGAAGTAGATATTCCGGTTGGCATACGTCGCGATATCGGGCTCGTGCGTCACAATCACCGTCGTGATGCCCTGCAACTTATTGAGCCGCTGGAAAATCGCCATGATCTCCACGCTGGTGCGGGAATCGAGCGCGCCGGTCGGCTCGTCGGCGAGGATGATTTGAGGATTGTTCACCAGCGCCCGCGCGATGGCCACCCGTTGCTGCTGGCCACCGGAAAGCTGGTTGGGATGGTGGTCGGAGCGGTCGGCCAGCCCAACCGCCGACAGTGCCTGCATGGCACGATCCCGCTGGTCGGGGACGTTGTCCGCCGCGTAGAGGAGCGGCAATTCCACGTTCTCGACCGCGCTGGTCCGCGCCAGCAGGTTGAACTGTTGGAAGACAAAGCCGATCTTGCCGTTGCGGATTTCCGCCAACTGGTCGCGGCCCATGCCCTCCACTGCAACCCCGTCGAGCCGGTACGTCCCGGCGCTCGGCTTGTCGAGGCATCCGAGGATATTCATGAACGTGGACTTCCCAGAGCCCGACGGCCCCATAATCGCTACGAAATCGCCGCGCGCGATCTCCAGCGACACCTCCCGCAAGGCGCGCACCGTCATGTCCCCGATTGTGAAGGTCCTGGAAAGGTCGGAGACCTCGATCATGTTCCCGCTACTCATAGTGGAGGGCCTCGATCGGGTCCATATAGGCGGCCTTCCGGGCCGGATAGAAGCCGAACGACACTCCGACGACCGCCGAGAACAGGAACGCGAACAACACGGACGCCGGGCTGACCACCGTGGACCACTGGGCGAAGTAGGAAATCAGCAGGCTGGCACCGACGCCCAGCGCAATCCCGATCACGCCTCCCACCAGCGACAGCGTCACCGCCTCAATAAGAAACTGGCTCAGGATGTCGCGCGTTTTCGCGCCCACTGCCTGGCGCAGGCCGATCTCCTTAGTGCGTTCGCTCACCGACACCAGCATAATGTTCATGATCCCGATTCCGCCCACAATCAACGAGACGGACGCGATGGCCGCCAGCAGAATCGACATCACCTCGGCCGAGCTTTCCTGCGCCTGGAAGACTTCCTCCATGTTGCGAATGCTGAAATCGTCGTCCTCGTTCGCCTGCAGACGGTGGCGCTGTCGGAGCAAGCCCTCCATTTGGTCCTGAAGCTCCTGGCTCCGGCCCTCCTGGGCTTGCACCAGGATCTGTCCCACCGACCCGGCGTTGGCCTGGCTACCCCCGATGACCTTCTTCTTGGCGGTGCTCACGGGCACCAGGATGACATCATCCTGATCCTGGCCGGTGGGCGACTGACCTTTCGGAACCAAGGTGCCGACCACGGTGAACGGCACCTTCTTGATGCGGATAATCTGCCCGACGGGATTCTCGCCGTTGAACAGGTTGTCGGCCACCGTCTTTCCCAGCAGGGCAACTTTGGTGGAACCGTCCACGTCGCTGCTGGTGAAACTCGCACCCTTGTCGATCGCCAAATCGCGGATCGGGAGGTAGTCCGGGGTCGTGCCAAGGACCTGGGTGCCCCAATTGTTGTTGCCGAAGACCGTTTGGGCTCCTCCGCGGACCGCAGGAGCCGCGAACGCCGCAGCATCGCACTCCTGCGCGATTGCGATGGCATCGTCCAACGTGAGGGTCTGCGCGTTCCCGGTGCCCATCCGGATCCCCGAGGTGGAGACCGAGCCCGACAGCACGATGATCAGATTGCTGCCGATGGAAGCGATTTGGTCCTTGATCCGCGCCTGGGCTCCCGAGCCAACCGCCACCATCGCGATCACCGCCGCCACCCCGATGATGATCCCGAGCATGGTTAGCGCCGAACGCATCCGATTGATCAGGAGCGCCCGCAACGCGATTCGGACGCTGGCCCAAATCTTTCGTGTGTTCATCTCAGAACCCCAGTTTCTTGTTGCCGCCGCCTGAGGGTGCGGGCCCGGCTGCGGTTCCGGGCTTGGCCGTCATCCCGGTCACGAGCAGTTGGCCTTCGGTCAGGCCGCTCAAGGCCTCGACGCGGTTGGCATCGGAAAGCCCCGTGGTCAGGCGCACGGCCTGTGGCTCGCCCTTTGGATTCAGCACATACACGACAGGTCCGGCTTGTCCCGATGGTGCCTGAGCCCGGCCGCCCGCGCCGCGAGGCCGGAACCGCAACGCCGTCTTGGTTACGCGCAGCACGTTCGCGCGGTGTCCGGTGAGGATGGTCACGTTGGCGGTCATGCCGGGGAACAGTTTGAGGTCCGGGTTGGAGACGTTGACCACCACGTCATAAGTGATCACATTCTGTACGTTGATGGGGGCGCGCCGGACCTGTCCCACGGTCCCGTTGAACGACAAGCCCGGATAGGCGTCGACGGTAAACTTGGCCGATTGGCCCTCTTGGATCGCGGCCATGTCGGATTCGTCCACGTTGGTATCCACCTGCATCTTGGTCATGTCCTGGGCGATGACGAAGATGACCGGGGCGGCGAACGAGGCTGCGACCGTCTGACCGACATCCATGCTCCTCGATTGCACGGTGCCATCGACGGGGGCGAGGATCTTGGTGTGGTCCAAATTCAGTTTTGCCTGGGCCAGGACTGCCGTGTTTTGCGCAACTATGGCACTGGCCTGGGCCAATTGTGCCTGGGCCACTTCCACGCCCTTGCGGCTGGAATCCACGGCGGCTTGCGCTGCGGCAACCGCCGCTACGGCGGAATCCACGCCGGAAACAGACTGGTCGAGGGCCGCTTTGGCCACATCGGCATCCGAGTGGGTCCCGATTCCTTCCTGGAACATGGTTGCCTTGCGGGTATTGTCCACCTGCGCGAATTCCACAGCGCTGCGAGCCTTGGCAAGACTGCCCTGCTGGTTGACGACATTGGCCTGCGCCGCGGCGAGGTCGGCACGAGCCTTGCCGACGTTGGCTTCGGAGGTACGGGCGGCCGCGATTGCGGCGTTCAGGGTGCCTGTGGCTTGGTCGACCGACGCCTGGAATGGCGCGGGGTCGATTGCTGCGACCAACTGCCCCTTCTTGACCTTGGTGTTGAAGTCGGCGTAGAGGGCGAGGATGTTCCCCGAGACCTGGCTACCCACTTGGACTGTCACGACCGCGTTGAGGCTGCCGGCGGTATTGACGATGGCGTCAATGTCGCCCCGGTCCACCCGCACTGTTGCGTACGGGGAAACGGCGGGAGTGCGGGTGACGAAGTACAGGATGCCGACAGCCAGTGCCGCGACGCCCCCGAAAATGGCCAGCCATCGCCAAATCTTGTTGGTGTGTACGGGGAGCGCCGGGTGCGAGGCGTCCATCGCTGGGAGGGGAATAGCGATTGTGCCCATGCCCCGGTTAGAGCACGTGTCTGGCCAAACCATCCGTCCGTTGTAGTTCGGACTGCCCTTGGAGGACGGCGATGGCGATGAAAACCCCGCTGGCCAATGCCACCAAGGCCCCGGAGCGCAGAAGGATGGTTCCCTGCATCGTCTCCCATTCCATGATCGTCCGGGCATGTTCCAGTCCGAAGACAAGTGTTGCCGCCAAGCCTTGCAAGCACACGACCGTTCCGAGGGCGCGAAGGGCCTTGGGCCATCGGGAATTCGACGCGGCCAGAATCACGATGAGCCCCATGGCGACACGAACCATCCCGCCTGTGTAGAAGCGGCTGGGTGTCGCATAGTAGGAACGGCGAATGGCGATGAGCGTATCGGGCGAAACCACGCCCAGCAGCCCAACAAAGACGGTCAGCACGGCGAACAACACGGCTGCGATCTTGACGACGCCCATTATTTTAGTCATGCCTAATTATCGCACGGGCAACCACCCTATGCGGACTTGGCAAATGAGGAATGCACCAGGATAGCGGCGACAGTCGCGACTTCCGCGTACACGCACACACCCGTCCAGCCGAACGCCCGCCAACTGGCGCTGGCCACGAAGGCTCCGAAAGAGCCCCCCAAGAAGTAGAGCGTCATGTAGACCATGTTCAGCCGGCTGCGCGCGTCCGGTCGAAGGGCGTAGACGCGCGTTTGGTTGGAAACCTGCACAGCCTGCACGGCGAGGTCGAGGAGCAACACGCCCGCGATCAAGCCCCACAGCACCTTGCCGTAAATGGCCATCACCGCCCAAGCCGCCACGTTGATCCACAGCGCGATGGCGACATTGCGCCGCGCCCCGTGGCGGTCGGCCAGCTTGCCGACAAGGGGCGCGCAGAGGGCCCCGGCCAGTCCGATCAAGCCGAACAGTCCAGCTTCCCGGCTTCCATAGTGGTAGGCGGGCGATTCCAGAAAGAAGATTAGCGTGGTCCAGAAGGCCGAGAAGGTGGAAAACACCAGCATTCCGGTCAGGCAGGCCTCGCGCCAGACCGGCAATTCGCGCCACATCGGAGGGATCGACCGCAGGAGGTCGGTCCAGGAGAGGGTGGAAATGGGGGGACCCTGCGGCAGATTGGCCCGGACCAGCACCGCGAGGAGGAGCATCGCGCCGCAGGCGACTCCGTAGACCGCTCGCCAGCCGAAAAACGAGGCCATCACCCCCGCGTAGGTACGCGCCAGTAGAATTCCCATCAGCAGACCGCTGAAGACCTGGCCGACCACCTTGCCGCGCCTTTCCGGCGGCGCGAGCGTCGCGGCGAACGGGAGGATGACGTGCGCGGCCGAGGCCGTCGTCCCGAGCAGAAAACAGGCTAGGGCGAACGGCCCCACCGTCGGAGCGACAGTCATCAGCGCCAGAGCCACTGCGGCGGCCAATATCAACCGCAGCGTCAACCGGCGGCGTTCCAAAATGTCACCGAGGGGCACGAAGACGAATTGGCCGACCGCGACGCCGATTTGGATCAATGTGGCGAGGCGTCCGGCACCCGTCACGGAGAGGCCGAAGGTCCGCGCGATTTCGGCCAGCAGTGGCTGGACGTAGTAGACGTTGGCGACAACCGCGCCAACCGTAAACGCCATCAGCAGGACCAGACCGGGCTTGATGCTGTCGGGTGACTTCACCCCTTCAACCACTTGTCAAACCAAGCGAAGGCGTCGGTCTGCATGTCGCGGTCGAACTTGTGGAGCCCCGGGTAGAATTTGGCCTGGTAGCGGTCCGACGCGCCAGCCTTCTTGTACACGTCCTTCAGGATCGCGTCGGCACGCTCCATTTCGGACACGGTGAAGAGCTGGTCCTCATGGTTGTTGAGCACCATGACAGGATTGGGCAGGCCGAGGGCGATGATTTCGGGATACTCCAGGTCGAGCGGCAGGCCCGGCACGTAGACCATCCATGTGTGCGTGTAGCACTTGTTGAGGATGTAGTCCCGCCATGTGGTCATCATGCCGACGGCGCAGGAGCAGCGGATGCGGGGATCGGCACCGGTCAGGTAGACGGTGCGCAGTCCGCCGCCGGAGAGGCCACCGCAGCCGACCCGCTCGGGATCGACGTCGGGGCGGGCGCAGAGGTAGTCCAAGGCGCGCTGGTCCTCGGCGACAAAAACACCAGGCCAGGTGGTGCCGGCGGAAAAGAGGCTCTTCGAAAGGATGTTTTCGTGTTCGGCGGCCCAGGTGTTGTACTGCTGGATTTCCTCGGGCGACTCGGGATTCTGTTCGACCAGTCCCCGGCGAACCACTTCTGCCAAGCCTTCCACCCGGACGCGGCGACTGCCAAAGGCAAAAGCGTCGGCCACAAGCACGACATACCCGCGCTTGGCCAGCGCGTTGGCCCACGCGACACCGCCGTAGAAGCGGTCTTGGTGGGCGACCATGAGCGGGTGCGGGTCCTTGGTGATGCGGCTGATCTTGCGCGTGCCGAAGTACTTGTTGCCGCCATGGTCGTGCAGCGCCAGCACGGCGGGGAGGCGTCCGGTGGCCCCGGCTGGCTTTAAGACCAGCGCCTCGGTGGGCGGGCCGTAGGGGAGTTGCCAAGTGAGTTGCTCGATGGCGAGCCCGTCGAATTCGAAGCGGTGCTGCACGGTGGCCTTCGGGGTGCCGCCAGTGGCTGGTTGTGCCAAGGCCTGCAGGAACCGTCCGCGGGCCTGCTGCCGCCAAGACTCGACGGAGGCCCAGCCGGGCTGGCGGAACGACATCCGGGCGGGGTCGGGGGCGATGCCCGCAGCCCAATCCCCGTAGATTCCAATCATGTTTGGCGTGGTCGGCATGGCTCGGATTATGATACCGCAGTGTCGGGGAATCCGGGCCGCGCATGTTTCAATGGGAATGTGCTGATCGCCGAAACAAAGGTCTTCGATCCTCGCGATGCGTCAACCGGATCGGACGGAGCCGAAGTCACAGACGCCTCCATCGCCTTCCGCAGCGGGTGCTGGTGGATGGCCCTCGCCGGACAGGCGAAAGGATGGGGTCCAACGGAGTTGTACTCCGCCCAGCTCCAACCCGGAATGCCCTTGGGACCTTCGGGCTGGCAGCTAACACGTGGAGCTGATGGCGAGCTGTCTCCGCTGGCGGGCCGCGAGGCCGGAGCAACTTGGGATCGCGACGGCGGGCGGCATTGTCCTGCATGGGTCAAGGGCTGGGATCAGGAGCGCGGCGCCTGGGTCGAACGCATATATTACGCAGGGGCGGCGGAAAACCTGTGGGGGCCGTACGCCATCGGGTACGTCGAGTGGGACGGCGACCGGTGGGTGGATCGGGCCGAGCCCGTCTTTCGCGCTCGCGAAGAGTGGGAGCGCGGCAGTGTCTATGAGCCAAACCTGATCTGGCATGACGGGAAATGGAAGATGTGGTACGTTGCCGGGTCGAATCAGGAGGACTACACCGTCCACGGTTACGCCGAGAGCGCCGACGGACGCGAGTGGGGTGAACGCCGCATCTTTGCGGGGCCGGAGATGAAAATGTTCGATTTCTGTGTCCGCGAGCGCGGCGGGAAGTTCGACGCCGTCTATTCACGAGTACACCTGCGCGACGACGAGCCGCCGCCGGAGACTGGATTGTGGTGGATGCGGTCGTCCCAGCCCTTCGGGGAGCTCTTGGATTGGGGCGAAGCGCGGCAGATTCTCGGCGTGGCGGGCCCCTCGTGGCGCAAGGGTCCTTGGAAGCCATCATTCGCATTCGCGGACGACGAGGCCGTGAATCCATCGAAGATGTGGGTATTCTACGACGGCCTATGCCGCACCGAAGACCCGGGGCCATTCCCATTCGCATTCACGCTGGGATGCGCCGAACTAGAACCCGACGCGGGACCCAACACTGCGGGCGATTCTAGTTTTCCGTCGGCGTTTGAACGACGCTGTCGATGACGAGGACCGGCAGAGGACCCTTGCGGGCTTCCAGCTTCAGTCCCAGTTGCTCGGCCAAAGCGGTTGAAAGGGAGGGGCCTGGACCGGGCTCGGCGGCTTGGACATCGGTATCAGGACTCCATTCAAGCTTCAAGTCGTAGGATCCCGCAAGCCCCGTCTGGTCGATCACAGTCTGGCGGTCGAACCGGGACAGCAAGGTCGCGAGCCTGGACATCGCCATCTGGTGGCCCTCAATGCGCCCTCGAACGGACGGATTGCCGCCGGTTCCGGTCGAGTCCTTCAGCTTGGGTCCGTTCTTGCCGACGGTCAGCGCCGTGTACGAGATCTGCTTCTGCGCCATGTGCGACACCATCTTGAAACGCTCGACCAAAAGGGCTTGAAGCATCGCCGGAATCTGCTCGGGGGGCGTGCCGGGAGGAGCCTTGGCCACGATCTCGAAACGGACGGCCTTGGATTTGACCCAGTCGGGAGCCCGGAGTTGCTCGTCCGAAACCATGCCATAGGCGAGCTTGAGGCAATCTGAAAGGCTTGCGTTGCTGAACGTGATGGTGCCGTTCACAATGCGGCCGAGGTTGATGTTGATCAGATCGCCCGCCGGGGGAGGCGACGGTTTGACGGTGGCGACCTCGAAAGTGGGAAGGGTCTGCCCGACCAGGGCGAAGGAAAACAGAACCGCCACGGTCAAGCGCACTTTAGAGATGGGCCGGATTGACGCCCAAGGGCTTCAGGTACTTGAAGACGTCGTACGACTTCTTCAGGGCCGTCGAAAGCTTCATCGTGCGGTACGGGAGGTCGTTTTCGGCACAATAGGCGGCGACAAAGGGCGACATCTTCGGGTAGTAGATGTGGCTGATCTCCGGGAACAGGTGGTGTTCGATCTGGTGGTCCATGCCGGCGGCCATCGCGTGGATGAACCAGCCGCCATCGTAGTTGACCGTCACGTTCGTTTGCAGGGCGCAATGGCCCATCGCGATGGCTTCGTGACGCTCCATGACAGGCGTTTCCATCGGAAAATGTGGCGGGACCAGCAGAATGAAGACGCCGAGGCTTACCATCGCCATCCTCGCGAAATAGAACACGAGGACGTGCGAGAGCGGGAAGAAGACCAGCGGCAGACCGATCATCAGCCCGTAATGGCAGATCAGGGCCGCGAAGTCGATCCAATCTCGGCGTCGGCGCTTCGCCGGGTTCTGGAGGATCGCGACCAAGTCCTGCCAGCCGCAACGTTGCAGATTCGCGCCCATGAGGACGAGGGCGGGCGGCAGGATGTAATGCTGCCATTTCTCGTAGTAGGTGCGGACCCAGCCTGTCTTTCCCTGAAGGTCGGCCTTGGTGACGGCGAAGGCGGGGAGGAAGTCGAAGTCGTTGTCGAAACCGTGGACGTTCGGGAGGGTGTGGTGGGAGGAGACGTGGTCCCGCCACCAATAGGTGGCCGAAAAACCGTTCAGGAGGGGGTAGCCGATATAGGTGAGGATTTCGTTGACTGCACGGCTGTGGCTGGCGGCGAAGTGCGACGGCGTGTGGGTCGTGGTGGCGATTCCCACGGTACCGATGCCGGAGACGGCCAGACCGAGCAGCGTGACAAGGACGCACGCGAATCCCGACAGGGCGCTCCATGCCCACAAGCCCAATGCCATGCCAACCCCGATCAGGATTGTATGGAGGATGAAAGCGCCGAGAACCGGCCAGACATTGCGCTTGGTCCAGCCGCGTCGGGCGAATTCGCGTCGTAGTTCGGCCAGCCCGCGACCGTGCGCGCGGTGCAATTCAGGATTGCCGAATAGTTCAGAGTGCAAGGTCCAGTATAAGCCTGTTACAAATTTGCCAAGCGGACCAGCCGAACGGGGTGGACTGTGACCTTCACCGGGCCCGGCCATGCCGTAGACGAAAAGCCCAGTCCGGGCGGCCGTGGTCGGAGGCCCAATGCGCCGCAGCTTCCCAATCGTACCGGATTTGGCGCTGTTCCACGCGCCACGTATCCCCGTCGCGCTCCAGGATAGCGTAGCGGGCGTGCGGACTGCCGGTTTCCATGACATGGGGCAAAGGCTGGTCGTCCTGATACGCCTGCAGGCCAACCGACCCGGGATTCACGATCAGGCTGTCCCGGCAAGCGACGACGCGCGGAATATGCGTGTGTCCGCACAGCGCAAGCGATGGAAACGGGCCCGCGCCGAGGCGCTCTCGGATCTCGCCATCGGTCGCCGGCGACACACCTTGGGCGTGCACAGTGTCGAGAAGGTAGACGTCGTCGTAGCGCGGCGTGCCGTGGAAGAGTAGGATCCCGGGCAGTTCCATTTGGAAAGGCAGGGTGTCCAGCCATTCGCGGTGCTCGGTCATTTCGCGGTCCTGGTTGCCGGAGACGCCGGGCAGGTCCAGACGCATGAGCAATTCGGCGGTACCGTCGAGGTCCAAAGGGCCGAACAGGTTGTCCCCTAGGTTGACTGTGTCGCGCACGCCGGAACGCGCGATGTCGTCGAGCACCGCCTCCAACGCCCAGCGGTTGCCATGGACGTCGGCTATTGCGGCAAACCGTTCCATCATCAACTCCGCATGCGCAGCAGCATATAAAATCCGCCCAACGAGAACAACGCGTCCGGGGCCCAAGCCGCAATCATCGGCGGCAGGTAGTTCACATTGCCCATCTGCTCGAACAGCTGCCCCAGGGCCAGATATGCCAGCGCCACCGCGATGCTGACACCGATCCCCGCCATCGCCCCCCGGTTCCCCACAAGGAAGCCGAACGGGACCGAAATCAGGGCCATGATAAAGGCGAACGCGGGCACGGCGAACTTCTTGTAGTACTGCACCCGCAGTTTCACGGTGTCGAAACCGCGGTCCTGCAGGTACTTGACGTAGGCCGCCAATTCCTCGTAGTTCATCTGCTGGTTCAGCTTTACCGGAATCAGGAAGTCATCCGGCACCTCGGTGATCTCCGGAAAGCTGGTTACCGTAAAGTTGTTCAAATTGCACTCGTCCACGCCATTGCAGATATCACGCGCCGACCCCTGCTCCCACACCCACTGGTTGATGGCGGGCTGCCAACGGGCGCTCTTGGCGAAAATCTCGCGCACCAGGCGGAAGCTCTTGGGGTCGATCTCGAACACGTAGGGCTCCACCATCATCTTTTCCGAGGGGTCGAAGCCGCGGTAGTAGAAGATCCGGTAGTTGTGGATTACCCACTTCCGCTCCGGGTGGAGGTAGGTCTGGACGTAGCGGCCCTTGATCTCGTTGTGGATGGCGTCCTGGATCTGGTTGGCCTTCGGGATCCAGGAATAGTCCGCCGCAAAGAGCGCCGCGCTCAGCAGGCCGCTGGCGAGGATGGCGGGTAGCCCGATGCGCCGGACGCTGATGCCGCACGCCTTGAACGCCGTCACCTCGTTGTTCTTCGTCATCACGCCGAAGGTGACGAGCACGGCCAGAAGCACCGAAATGGGCAGCGTTTCGTAGACCAAGAGGGGCGTCAGGAAGAAGTGGTAGACGGCCACGCGAGAGAACGGGACGTGGTTCTTGACGATGTCTCCCAGCAGGTCGAAGAAGTTGAAGATCTGCGTCATCGCGACGAACGCCAGTAGCCAGAAGATGAAGTACTGGATGAAGTTCGAGAGGACGTAGGAATCGATCAACTTGAACAGCACGAACCGCATGCCTGACGACGATGTGGAGACTGTTGCTCCCTCGCGAGTGCGGTCAATCCGGCGGGAAATGCGGGAGGCCCAGCTGAGGACGAAGGCGCGGAAGTCGCCAACGATGTCGCGATCACCCGGAGTCTCCATGCGTACGATCAGAATGATTCCAGCAATGCCAAAGAGTATGTTCGGCAGCCACGACGCAAGCTCCGCAGACAACCGGTTGGCGCGCGCGACGTTCGTCAGGCTGATGTAGGCAAGGTAGTAGCAGAAAAACGACAGCAGAATCGCCCAGACGTAGCCGGACGACCGACCGCCCTTGCGTGACGACGCCCCGAGCGGGATGCCGACGAGGGCCAGGAAAAGACAAGCGAAGGGCAACGCCAGTCGGCGCTGCAGTTCGATCCGGGCCTCCATTTTGTCGGAGGAGCCCGGCACGCCCTTGCGGATGGCTGCCTGGACCTCGCGGGTGAGCATTTCCGGGAACTTCTTGGCGTGCAACTGCTCCTGCGGATTTTGGACCAGCACCGTGGCCGCGTGCGGCGCGCGCGTGTGGTAGGGCGATTCGTGGACGCTCTGGTCCAGCATCGTCAACTGGATGCGGTTGTGCGCCGGATCGGGCACCGCGATGGCCTCGCGGGCGAGTGTGACCTTGGGGCCTACCGGCTGGTTCTTCATGCCGTTTTTGCGCTCGGCGGGCGGCGTCAGGTCGGCGATGAAGACGCCCCGCCAGACCGTAGGACCGGTGCCCGAGGGAACGTCGTCGACGTAGAGGACAGTGTTGTCGTTGGTGAACTGCTCCTGGAAGACCTGGGGCTGCACTTCTGCCGTCACATTGACGGCCGCGGCCTTGTTCAGGAGCTTGTACTCCGCGCGGATGGCCAGCGGACTCAGCCAGGTGGAGCAGGCACCGGAGACCAAGGTCGCGAGGATCGCGAAGACCACCACCGGGAATACAACGACGCGCGACGGGACGCCGGCCGAGCGCATCGCGATGATCTCGTTGTCGCCGGAGAGGCGGCCCAGACCGACCAAGATGCCGACGAGGCCGCCGAACGGGATGCTCAGCAGCAGCACCGGCGGCAGGGCCAGGACGCAGAGCTGGATAAAGACCCACGCGTTGCCGGAGCGCACCAACACTTCAACCAACGGCGAAACGCCGCGTAGGAAGATGATGAACGTGGCCAGCGCCGTGGCAAGCAGGGAGCTGGTTAGGATTTCGCGGAAGACGTAGCGACCGAGAATCCTCATTCAGACACCCCGCACAAACCCCTGTACCAGTTTCCCCTCATTTCGAAGCGGAAGCCGGCATTGCGGGTGGGGCCACCAGCGGCAACTTCGGCAATTCGTCGTCGATCTTGATCAACTCCAGATCGTCGATCAGCAACGACGGCCCCACGACACTGACCGTCGCATTGCTGTTTCCGTACCCGATCAACCCCAGCGGCGCACCGTTCTCCACATAATCGAACGTGACCGAATCGTCGCCCGCAAACAGAATGTCCTTGAGCGACCGCGCGTTGACCCCGCGCAGCCTCACGCCCCGGATCTGCTCCTCGTGCCCGTCCGCATACAGCTTGAACACCCGCAGCGGCTGGCTGACAGGATGTCCCTGCCCCGCCGCGGCGATGATCTTGCGGGCCTCCTCCACCGGTGCCGTCGACGGGAAGTCCAGCTTGCGCACGACGATCGTGTATCCCAACCCGCGCTGCTGGGCCAAGTCGATCATCTTCTTCCTCAGCTCCGTCAACGGACTGGTCTCCCGCGAGGTGACGATCAGATTCGTGGGAGCCGGTCCCCCGCCCTGCATACGAGCGTGGCCGTTCGATTCCGAAGACCCTCGTACCGGCAGGCGCGTCCGCAGGAAGTCCTTCAGCACGCCTTTTTCCACCAACGAAATCTTGGCGGCACGCACACCCTCGTCGTCCACCTCCTCGTGGCCGAACAGGGGGCGGCTCGGATCGTCAACGACATCAAACATCTCCGGCATGATCCGAACGCCGCGGCGCCCTTCCAGTTCGCTCGACGCCGCGCCGCCCGGGGAGCCACGAGGCACCACCGGCTTGCGCGCGATATAGAGGTTCCGGCCCAGCACTTCCGCCAACAACTGCGGTCCGGCAACCCCTTCGAACAGGATCGGGCCGGAATACGCCTCGCCCATCGGCGCTGCGGCCAGCTTCATCACCGATTCGCCCGTCTCCTTGGCTGCCGCCGTAATCTGGGCCTCGGACGGCATTTTGTCCAGCGACGCCGAGTAGAGCACGGCCCAGTCACGCACCACCATTCCGTCGGGCGACTGCGCGGAGGCGCGGATCTGAATCGTTCCCAGTTCTTCCTGCTTCCGAATCTCCGTGCCTTCGGTGGAAACCATCCGGTGGTAACCGTCGAGGGCGGTGTAGTCGACAAAACCTGTACGCAGGGCCGGGAAGGCGTTGAATGCGGCAGACGCGTTCTTCACGCGCGTCGCCCACGCCTTGGCGTCGAACTTCACCGGCACATAATCACTGGAAATATTGATCTTGGGGGCCGCGCCGAAATCCGGCAACTGCTCGCTCACCGTGACGCTGCCCAGCGCCGCCCGCTTGCGCGCGATGGTCTGCAAGGCACCCTTGAACGCGGAATCCGTCGCCAGCCACAGGTACTGGCGCACGGCCAAGGGATCGTCGTCCAGCGGGAAACTGCGGAGGTCGAAGCGCGCGCCGCCACTGCTGCCGAAATTGGAGTTGTCGAACTTGTAGTCGCCGACCCGGAGTTGGACTTCCCCCGCCCGGAACGGACTGGAATTTTCGCCCACAATCGCGCCGAACGTGGCCGAGGCCGACCAACTCATCCCCTCGTCAATCGAAAAGCTGATGAAATACGGCTTCTCCAACTGGCCCAGGCTCAAGGTGGCGGCTCGGCCCAGTTCCGTCTTCATGCCGTCGAAAACCGGATCGGGTTTGGCGCAAAACAGCGGGGCTGCCGCCAAGGCAACCAGTGCGAGCGTTCGCAATATTCTCATTCGGACGCTCCTTTAAGCGGCGAGGGAAGGATCGGCAAACGCTGCTGGCCGGAATCCTTCTTCTGGATCTCGATTTCCGAGATCAGGATGGCGGGCGAGACCGCCGAGACCGGCACCATGCCGGATTCAGCGCCGCAGTAACCGTTGAAAACTTCCAGCTTGTCCGAGGTCGCAATGATCTTGGCGAAGCTCGCCAGCGGAGTACCAACGATGTCGGCACCGCGGATCAACTCGTCCGGCCGACCGTCGGAGTAGATCCGGTACACGATCAGCGGCAGCACCTGGAAGGTCTGCGATTCGCCGCGCCCCGTGTTGGTGAAGCCGCCGGTGATGTTGTCGAAGAAGAGCCCGTACGGCTTGTTCTGCTTCTTGATTTCGTCGATCAGCAGCTGCCGCAGTTGGGCGTTGGAAACCGCCTTGCTGCTGCTGACGATCAGGTTGGACTGGCGCGACACCACTTCGAGGCCCGGTTGACGACGTCCGTGGCCGTTCGAATGGTCAAAGCCCTCAATGGGCGACCGCGACATCAAAAACGCCTTCAGGATGCCGTTCTCCACAGCCTTCACCGGCTTGCCGAGCACCCCTTCGTCGTCGTACTTGTAGTAGCCGTTCAAGTCCATGCCGGCAAGCTGTTTCTGGGTCGGGTCGAAGGTCACCGAGAGGAATTCCGGCAGGATCTTCTCCCCCAATTTGGATGTGAACGTCTGGCCCTGGGACTCGTCCTTCTGCCTGTGTCCCTCGATCCGGTGGCCGAAGATTTCGTGGAAGAAGACGCCCGACGCGCGGCCCGAGAAGATCGCCGGCCCTACGAACGGTTCGCCGTTCTTGGCCGCGATCAACTGCTCCACATGCTCGCCGACCTTCTTCACTGCGGCCATGACGACGTCGGCGCTGGGCAGACCGGAAGCCTCGAACGCTTCGAACGACTCGAAGTCGGAAACGTCGAGCCCGTCCCCCGCCTTGCCGCCGGCCGAGATCATGATGCGGGCGAAACCGCGCCCGTGCTGGACCTTCGTGCCCTCGGTATTGGCGAAATAACGGTTGTCGGTCTGGACCGAGACGCTGACGTTGGATGACAGCAGGTCAGGGTACTTGCGCAGTTCGCGCGACCAGTCCTTGGTGAGTTGCGTCCACTTTGCCGAATCAAAGGTCGCTGAAGTGGGCTTCTCGGAGTAGGCGTAGGCCTCCTCGCTGGAGAAGTCGGCGGACTTGTCGCGGTCGTCGGCCTTCACCTGCTGGTTGGTCTTGATCCGCACCAGGCGGTCGACGGCGGACCGGTAGATGCGGTCCGTCTCCAGCCACATGCGGGGCTTGAGCGCCGCCGGAAGGTCTTCGATGGGCACGGCGGCCCCGGAGGTGAATTGGACCCGCTCGCCGCGCGCTCGCCGGTAGTTGTCCATTTTCGGATCGCCCACGCGCAGGGTGATGTCGAGGTAGCGGTTGTGGGAATCCTGCTTGGTGATGATGGAGCCGAGAGTTGCCCCGATGACGTGGTTGTCGAGGTCGGAAATCTCGTAGGCCATGAAGTAGGGTGGAGGCTCGCCCTTCTGCTTCAGCGTTTGGAAATTCCGCTGGAGCTCCTGGTTCATGATTTCAAGCAGGGGGCCCTGTTGCGCTTGGACGGTGACCGCCGCCAGGCAAAGGAGCGCCACAGTTGGGACTGCTGGACGCAATGTTCTCACTATGACCGACGATATCATGTTGTATTGGACAAGTTGCTGACCGAACTGCACCTGCACCTCGAAGGCACGGTGGACCGGGAAACCGTCCGCCTGCTCGACCCCCGCGTGCCACAAGAGCTTGTGGACGCCGTGTGGGGCTTTACGAGTTTCGACGGATTTCTCAATTGCTTCAAGTTCGTGGCGCAGCGCCTGCGCGGCCCGGACGACTACGCGCTCATCACCCGCCGCATGATGGAGGCGCTGCACAAGCAGGGCGTCGGTTATGCCGAGGTGACGCTGGCCGCCGGCGTCATCCTGTGGCGGCAATTGGAGTTCAACGACGTTTGGCGCGCCATCCGCGCCACACAGGCCGACGCCGCGCGGGAGTTCCCTGTCGAAATCTGGTGGAACCTGGACGCGATCCGCCAGTTCGGCCCCGACCACGTGATGGAGGTCGCCCAACTGGTCGCCAAGTATGTGGATGACGGCGCTATATCGTTCGGAGTCGGCGGCGACGAGATCCGGGGACCGGCCTTGGAATTCCGTGATGCCTACAAGTACGCTCGCGACGCCGGACTGCGTCTGACAGCCCACGCTGGCGAAACCGGTGGCCCGGATTCCGTCTGGGGAGCGCTCGAAATCGGTGCCGAACGCATCGGCCACGGCATCGCCTCGATTCAGGACGCCAAGCTGGTCCGGCACTTGGCGGACAACCAAATCCCGCTGGAGATCTGCATCACCAGCAACGTTAAGACCGGCGCGGTGGATTCTTTGGACGTCCACCCTGTGCGCCGCTTGTTCGACGCCGGGGTGCCGATCACGCTCAACACCGACGATCCAGGCATGTTTGAATGCGACTTGGCTGGCGAATTCCGGCTGGCGCGGGAGCGTTTTGGGTTCTCCGAGGCCGAGCTCGACGCCGTCCGCCGCAACGCCGCCAAATTTCGCTTCAGGAACCCGCAAGCATGAGATTGCAACCGATCCATCGGGCCCTTGCCGTTGTCTTCGTGCTCGTCGGGCTTATATACTCAAACCACTTCAACAACGAGTTCCACTTCGACGACTCGCACACCGTGGTCGAGAACCCGTGGATCCGCGATGTGCACAACATCCCGACAATCTTCAAGGACGCCACAACGTTCAGCACGCTACCGCCAAACCGCGTCTATAGGCCGATCGTGACGGCGTCACTGGCTGTCGATTACGCCCTCGGCCACGGACTGAAGCCCCTCTGGTTCCACATTTCGACCTTCTTCTGGTTCATGCTCCAGTTGGGCGTGATGTTCCTGCTGTTCTCGCGCGTCTCCAGTCCTGCCGCGGCGCTGGCCGCGACCGCGATTTACGGGATGCACCCGGCCATCGCCGAAACCGTCAACTACTTGATCCAGCGGGGCGACATCTATTCCACGCTCGGCGTGCTGGCGGCGCTGGCGGTCTACGACCGTGCCCCCGGACTCCGCCGCTACGGCATCTACATGCTCCCGCTAGCGCTGGCGATCCTCAGCAAGCCTGTCGCTTTGATTTTTCCCGTGCTCCTATTCCTTTGGATCACGCTGATCCAAGGTGAGCGGGTTGGCGTGGCAGCCAAGAGCTGCGTGCCCTCGGTGGTCGCGGTGGGCACGCTCGCGTTCTTCACGAGCAAGATGAATCCGCCGAACTACGCCGCGGGCTCGTACTCGGCCTTCAACTACCGGATCTCGCAGCCACAAGTCTTGATGGAATACTTCCGGCGCTTCTTCGCCCCGACGGACCTCACCGCGGACACCGACCACGTGGCGTACACCAACATCTTCGACAACGACGTCATCCTCGGATTCGTCTTCCTGCTGTTATGCCTTGGGTTGGTCTACAAGTGCGTGCGTTCGGAATGGAACAAACCGGTCGCCTTCGGCATCGGGTGGTTCCTCGTGACCGCACTTCCGACGTCGGTCTACCCCCTGGCCGAACTGGAAAACGACCACCGGCTGTACTTCCCGTTCGTCGGCCTGGCCATCGCTTTGACGCATGTTGTCGTCGAGTTGTTCGACCATTGGCGCGTGCCGATGAGATTCCGCGTCGCCGCGCTGGGCTTGACGCTGGCCGTTTTCGGCAGGGCGACGTCGGACCGCAACCTCGTGTGGGCTACCGACGAATCCCTCTGGCACGACGTATCGGTGAAGAGCCCCAAGAACGGACGCGGGTTGATGAATTACGGACTCACGCTGATGGCCAAGGGCAACTACCCTGGAGCCTTGGAACTCTTCGAACGCGCACTGCAGTTCAACCCCAACTACTACGTGCTGGAGACAAACCTCGGAATCGCCTACGGAGCCGTCAACAACCCGGCAAAGTCGGAGGAGCACTTCAAGCGGTCCCTTGAACTGGGCGGCGAGCAGGCGCTCACGCATTATTTCTACGGACGCTGGCTGAACACGCTGGGACGGAAGGACGAGGCGATGCTCCAAGGCCTCATCGCCAAGACCCTGAATCCGGACTACACGGTCGCCCGCTATCTGATCATGCAGATTGACGTGGAACTGGGCCGGCCCGACGCTCTCCGCTTGGAGGCCGTCGATTTCCTGAAGCGCTTCCCGGGCGACGGCCCCGCCACCGCCTACCTCGCGCAGTCTGCGACGCTAAAGCCGACGCCCGTCCTGGCACAGCAACCGCAAGTCGCAGACACACCCGAAAAGCACTTGGACCGTTCCCTCGCCTTTTACCAAGCGGGCCAATACAAGGAATGCGTAGCCGAGGCCCGCGCAGCCATCAAGCTCCGTGCCAACTACGCCGAGGCGTACAACAACATCGCCGCCGCCTACAACAGCATGAAAGATTGGGACAACGGCATCAAGGCCGCCTCGGAGGCGGTCCGGCTCAAGCCTGATTTCCAGTTGGCGAAGAACAATCTTGCGTGGGCGCTTGAGCAGCGAAAACAACATCCCGCTGGACAAGGAAATTGACGAGGAACAGGGCTCCTTCCGCCAACAGCTTGGCCCTGATCACTCCAATTCCCAATTGCGAGTGCAGGAGCCGGATCAGGCCGTAAGACGCGGAGCCGGAGAGCGCGACCAGCGCCACATAGCCCAAGAACTCCCGCCGCCCGTTGCCGCGCGAATGGAAGACCATGCGCCGGACCAGCAGGAAGTTCAGCATCATGGCCGCGATTCTGGCGACGACCTGGCTAAGGACGATGTGACCCGTCGAGGCGAACAGCGCGGCGAAAACGACGTTGTCCACCACCGCCGAGCAGGTCGAGATCGCCGCAAATCTTAGCAGCACGAAGTAGATCCGCATCGAATCCAGCAGCGGATTGAAGTGCGACGACGCGTTGTTGTTTTCGTAGATGGTGCGGATCGGGACTTCCGAAATCCGGACGCCAAGAGTGCGGCAAAGCATCAGCATGTCGAGTTCGAACTCGTAGCCGCGGGTGGCGGTGCGGAGCAGGTCCGGGAGGAAGCCGGTGGGGACGCCGCGGAGGCCTGTCTGGGTGTCGGAAATCGTCTGTCCGGCGACGGCGCGCATGATGACGCGTGTCAGGTCGTTGCCGATCCGGCTGCGCAGTGGAACGTCGCCTTCGAAACGGCGGACGCCTAGGACCAGGTGGGTCGGGTTCTCGACGAGTTTCCGTGCGACGGCGAGGACGTCGTCGGGATGGTGCTGGCCGTCGGCATCGGCGGTGACGATGAGGGCGGAGGAGTTTTCGCAGAGCGCGGCGTTGAAGCCGGTCTTGAGCGCGGCGCCTTTGCCGAGGTTGACCGCGTGCCGCAGCAAAAGGACTTGCGGCAGGCTGGAAACGTCGTCGAAATATGGACGGAAGGGGGGGCCGCTGCCGTCGTCCACCACGAAGATCCGCTCGAACCCCCTCGCGGCCAACTGGCGTACGAAACCGGGGAAATCCGGCCCAGGTTTGTACGCGGGAATGACGGCGGCGACGCCGTGGAGGGGAATATCGGGCAACTTTCCGATTTTACTGTAGCGGCGCGACCGTGACCTCGATTTGCATCTAGGAAGCTCGCGGCTGTAGGCGCCTTTCGCCGTGATCTGCGGAATCAGCCGCCTGCCGGGTCGGCGGCAGAGGCTGCAGAGGGTGGTGTGGCTTCCGTATGTTGGCGGGTGGACTTTGCTGGGTGCGGGTGGGTTGGTCGAATCGACGTCGCGCCCGGAGCGTTCCAGCCGTGGCAGCGCTTGTATTTGAGGCCGGAGCCGCACGGACAGGGGGCGCTGCGGGGGATTTCGGTGGTTTCAGTTTCCGGCGCGGCGACCGGCGTTTCGACCACGGGGACGGGTTGCGGGTGCTTGGCGCGGTCGGCGCGCAGTCGGCGCAGTTCGGCGGTGGCGCGGAGCATGAGGCCCTGCGCCTGTGCGCGTTCCCGGAGTTCTTCGGACTGGCGCAGGGCCAGCAGCGCGAAGAGGATTTGGTCCACGAGCGCATTTTCGATGAGGCCGACGGGCCGCAGTTCGTCGGTCAGTTGGCGGCGGAGTTCGAGATCGGACATGAGCTTTCTCCCGGTTCCGAGGGTACCCCGGGGCGCAAGCGTTTTGCGCCGGATTTTGGGGTGCGGTGTTGAAAGCAAAGGGAATATAGATTTTTGTCGGGCGTGACCGGGGCCGTGGTGGGGATGGCCACTGTGGGATTTCACATGAAGAACGTTTGTCCGGCGATCAAGCCACCTGCGACGCATAAGCAAACCGCGTCCGATTCAAGGCGGGATGAAGGCCCGGACTGCACCCAAATCCACATTAGTTCGCTGACGGCTTTTCAGCTCGATCAACGAAGACGAACTTAATCGGACCTTTGCCGGACTGGAGGCGCAGGCCGAGCTGTTCCTCGATAGCGGTGAAAAGCGACACACCAGACTCTTCCGGCTCACCGGGTGCGCCTTCTTCGGCCCATTGCAGTCTGAACGAGTATTTGCCCTGTAGGTCGGTTTGGTCCAGCACGGGACGCTGCAGTGGAATGGAAAGCGCCTTCGCCAGCATCGCCGTGGACGCGCTCTGCGCCGTTATGAGGCCCCGATTGCGCCCGATCCCGTTGGTACCAGTCGCATCGTTCAGCGTATGTCCGGTCTTGGCTTGCTCCAGACTATAGGTGGCTCCTTCTTTGAACTCTTGGCGGACACTCAACTGAAATCGCTCGGCCAGTAGAAAGCAGAGCCGTTCCCTGAATCGGTCCGCCCTCAACTGCTCGGAACGTGGCGAGCCCTGGGGAGGGTCCGGGTGGCTCGCCTGCTTCGCATAGACATCAAATCGTTCAGAACGCATCCAACCCGGCCCGCCGACAATCTGAAAGTCCTCCACGTCGTACGCTTTTTGCAACAGAAATCTTAAAGTAACTCCGGTCGCACGGAATCCGTTGTCAGATGTCACATCAAAATGCACTCCAGTTTTGCCATCCGACGGTCGAATGGAAGCGACTTCAAACGTCAGCGGCGCAGGCGCAGTCTGCGCATTCAACATGCCCACCATCGTTAGGAGCGAAATTACGACAAGAGCAAAAGCAGGCGCTACTGGCGTTAGGCCAGCCGCAGCAAACCATACTGTATGGCCCACGTGTGTTCCGGTTACGGCTTGCCGAAAACCCGCCGCGGCCCAGATTGGCTGCACCACGCTTGTCGGCTGCAAGCTACGCCACGATCTGCGGAATCAGATTCCCGTACACATCCGTCAGCCGCATGTCGCGGCCGTTGAAGCGATACGTCAGCTTGGTATGGTCCATGCCCAGCAGATGCAGCATGGTGGCGTGCAGGTCGTGCACGGCGATGGGCTGCTCCTCGGCCTTGTAGCCGAATTCGTCGCTCGACCCAATGATTTGCCCGCCCTTGATCTTCGCGCCCGCCATGAACATCGACATGGTGCCCGGGTTGTGGTCGCGACCCATGCCGCGCTGCGAAATCGGCATGCGCCCGAACTCGCCGTGCCACATCACGACCGTCGAATCCAGCAGTCCCAACTCCTTCAGGTCGGTCAGCAGGCCGGTGATCGGCTGGTCCACCTCGTAAGCGTGCCGACGGTGGTTGTCCTCGACGTTCTCGTGCGCGTCCCAAGTATCGACGTTCTGGATTCCCAGCCCGCCGTGGTAAAGCTGGATGAAACGCACCCCTCGCTCGACCAGTCGCCGCGCCATCAGGCACTGCTTGCCGAACAGGGCCGTTTTCGGGTCGTCGAGGCCGTACAGCTTCTGCACCGCGTCGGACTCCTTCGTCACATCCACGGCGTCCGGCGCGCAACCCTGCATCCGGTAGGCCAACTCATAGGACGAAATGCGCGCCGCCAGTTCCGAATTGCCCGGATACTTCTCGGCGTCCATGCGGTTCAGCTTCTCCAATAGATCGAGCCGCGACCGTTGCTGGTCCGGCGAGACCGAGTCTGGCGGTTTCAGGTCGATGATTGGCACGCCCGACGCCTTGAACACCGTCCCTTGGTACGCGGCTGGCATGAACCCGGCCGACCAATTCGCCTGACCGCCGAACGGTCCGCCATGTGCGTCGTAAATCACCACGAAACCCGGCAAGCTCTGATTTTCCGAGCCCAAGCCGTACGTCACCCACGATCCGACGCTGGGATACCCCATGCGGATCATGCCGGTGCCCAGCTCATAGTGGGCCTGCACGTGGTCGTTCGACTGGCCGTGCACGGAGCGCAGCAGCGCAAACTCGTCCACCTTCGTGGCTAGGCGCGGAAAGATCTCCGACACCGGAATGCCGCTCTGCCCGTATTGCTTGAACGTGAACGGGCTGGGCATCAGGGGACCGGGGTGCCCCTGGCGGACAACGATGTCACCCTTGCCCTCCATCGGCTGGCCGGCGTATTTGGTGAGGGCCGGTTTCGGGTCGAAGGTGTCCATGTGGCTGACGCCGCCGCTCATGAAGAGCGAAATCACGGCCTTGGCGCGGGGTTCGAAGTGCGGCTTGCGGGGCGAAAGCGGGCTGGGGACGCCGCCGGGCGGGACGGCGCAGGCACCGTTGGTCGGAGCGCCGAGGAGGCCCTCCTGATTGAGCATATAGGCCAGTCCGAGACCGGAGATGCCGCCGCAGCTTTCGAACAGGAAGTCTCGTCTGGATTTGAAAGCTTTCACGGGGTCACCTAATGTATAGGAATTCGTTCAGGTTGAGGATGACGTTGGCGAAGTCCGTCATCGAGCGACCGGCACCGAGGAAACTCAGAGCCATCTGACGCTCGGCTTCCGTGGGCGGACGCGTCAGGGCGATCCGGTAGGCCGCGTCCACCTGCTTGCCGACATCGCTTGGCGCGGATTCCTGAATGCGGGCGGCCAGAAGTTCTGCTTGGCGGAGCACAAAGTCGTCGTTCATCAAGGCGAGTGCCTGGGTCGGGACAGTTGAGACATTGCGAACACCGCAGGAGATGTTTTGGTTGGGCAGGTCGAAGGCGTCCAGCATTGGCAGCGGCATGCCGCGTTTGCGGTAGACATAGACGCTGCGACGCCATGCTTCAGGGCCCTCGGTATCCTGCTGCTTCCAGATGCCGGTGAAGACCTGGTGGAGGACCTCTTTCTGGACCGTCGGGAAGATGGGCTTGCCGTACATCTCTGGATTCAACGCGCCGCTGGTGGCGAGGATGGTGTCGCGGATGCTCTCGGCGTCCAAGCGGCGGGTCGGGAAGCGGGCCAAGAGGCGACCGTCGGGATCGGCGGGCGATTCGGGGAACTGCGACGCCATCTTGTAGGTTTCCGAGGTCATGATGAGCCTGTGCAGCTTCTTCACGTCCCAACCGCTCTCGCGAAACTCGACCGCGAGCCAGTCCAGCAGTTCGGGATTCGACGGGACCTCGCCCATCTTGCCGAAATTGTCGACGGTGGCCGCGATTCCGCTTCCGAAGTGGTTGTACCAGATACGGTTGACGGCCACGCGCGCTGTCAGCGGGTTGTCCTTCGAAACCAGCCATTCGGCCAGCGCGAGGCGGCGGCCGGAGGTGTGGTTGGTTGTCGGCAATTCAGTGGCTGGAGTCCCGTGGGTGGCCACCTTCACGAAACCGGGCCGCGTTTCGGGACCCTGCGAGTTCACATCGCCGCGGATCTTGAAATAGGAGGGCGGCGGAGCGTATTTTCCGTCGCCGTTGTGGATGTAGCTGCCCTCGCCCGCATACTGGCCCTTGCCCTTGCCGGGAGCGGGCTCGTCGCCGGGACCGTCCGGGGTGAAGCGGTAGTCGCCGTCGGTGACCGCCATCGCCAGCGGCAGTGGTTTCGGACGCTGCTTTTCAGCCTGCGTGATCAGCCCTTGAATACGCTGTTTCTCGGCCTTGTCGGCGGTGGAAATGATGCGGTCGATCTCACCGTCGGACACGTTCACCGTGCGAATCACCTGGTTGGCCAGCAGCGTTTGACCGGGTGTCCGCTCGGTTTCGGGGACCGCGATGGCGTCCTGCACGTTCTTCGGGAACTTCTTGTACTTGGCGGGCAGGATCTGGTCGCGGTAGGGCTTTTCGAGGGCCTTGACCAGCAGCTTCAGGTCGTTGACCTTGGCGTCGACCTCGGCATTCTTGGCGCGCCATGCGTCGGTATCGGCCTTCGGGGCGAGCGGCTGGTCCACCTCGACGTAGCCCCAGAGCGAGGACTGCATGCGGTAGTAGTCGGCCTGGCGGATGGGGTCGAACTTGTGGTCGTGGCAGCGCGCGCACTGGACAGTGAGACCGAGGACGCCGCGGCCGATGGTCGCGATCATGTCGTCGAGGTACTCGTAGCGGAACTCGGGGTTGTCTTTTTCGCGGAATCCGACCTTGGCGTAGCTGCGAAGGAAACCTGTGGCGATTTGGGAATCATAGGTCGGCGTGGGGATCTCGTCGCCAGCGATCTGCTCGCGGAGGAACTGGTCGTAGGGCTTGTTTTCGTTGAACGCGCGGATGACGTAGTCGCGGTAGCGCCAGGCGTTGGGGCGGTCGAAGTCGTGCTCGAAGCCGTTGGAGTCGGCGTAGCGGGCGACGTCGAGCCAGTGGCGGCCCCAGCGCTCGCCGTAGTGGGGCGAGGCGAGGAGCCGGTCGATCAGCCGTTCCCAGGCAAGTGGCGCGGTGTCGTTGAGGAACTGGGCGGCCTCGGCGGGGGTGGGAGGGATGCCGAGGAGGTCGAAGTAGGCGCGGCGGAGGAGGGTGGTTTTGTCGGCCTCGGGGGCGTGGGCGATCCCTTTCTTGGCGAGGACGGAGCGGAGGAAGGCGTCGATGGCGTTCTTGTCACCAGCGGGGACAGGCGGGCGGACGGGAAGCTTGAAGGCCCAGTAGTTGCGCTCTTCGGGGCGGATGGGCGAGTCCTCGAGGGGGTCGGCCTTGCTCAGGACAATGGGAGCGGATGCATCCCATGCCGCGCCCTGGTCGATCCAGATGCGCAGAGTTTCGGCGTCTTCGGCGGAAAGTTTGCCGCCGATGGGCATGGAGGGCTTGTCGAGCGCTGCGGCCAAACGGTATAGGCGGCTCTTTTCCGCAGAGCCGGGAACGATGGCGGCACCGTGTTCCCCGCCCTTCAGCGCGTCCTCGCGCGACGCGAGGCTCAGCTTGGAGAGCCGGACGGAAGAGCCGTGGCAACTCCAGCAATTCTTCGCGAGGATCGGCTGGACGTCCTTGGAAAAGGATACGGGCCGGTCGGCGGCGGTGGCTGAAAGGGCGACAGCCAGCGACAGGAACAGGGTCGGGCGCACGGCATTGATTATATGTCAAAAGCCGCGGGGGTGCCAAACACGCTTCAGATCGAGTTCAAAACCGTCGACGGGACCTTCGCCTGTGACGGTGCCGATGTCTGTGAGAATCTCGGGTTCACGGGTAGGGCGGTAGATTTCGACGGCCTTGCGGGAGGGGTCGATCAGCCAGCCGAGTTCGGCACCGTTGTCGATCCACTCCTCCATTTTTTCGCGGACTGTTTTCAACCGGTCCGTATCCGAGCGGAGTTCAATGACGAAATTGGGGCAGAGGTGCCAGCAGCCGTTGATCATGCCGGGCGGCATGGCGTCGAGGCGCTCGTTGGAAGTCCACGCCGCGTCGGCGGAACGTCGGGCACCGTTGGGGAGTACGAAACCAGCTGTGCAACCGGTGCACACGCCGCGTTCGGCCCATTCATTCCACTGATACAATGCTGCACCGATCTTGACATTCCGGACTCCGGTCAAGGCACCCGCGGGGGGCATGACTCGCAGTTCACCCACGGTGCTCATCTCGAAGAACAGGTCGGGATATTCGCCGCAGAACGCCATGAACTCGTCGTCCGACATCGGCGGAGGAGTGAAGGTAGCCGGGAGCCACGATTCTTGGATCAGGATGGCCATGCCTTTAGTCGAAGATCTCTTCGGGCCCGAACCGCACGCCCAGTTCGGCAATCTCCAAACTCTGGACCTCCTGCAACCTCCGGTCGAAAACGTAGAGGCTCCTCTGACGCGGATCCACCAGCCAGACATGGGGTACACCCCAATCCCGGTACTCCTCCAGCTTGAGTTGGATATCGACCAACCGGTCATCCGCCGACCGCACCTCGATAGCCACCAGCGGCGGCGAATCGGGAACGCGGGGCGGTTCCGTTCCCTGGAATACGGTTACATCCGGGATGAGGGAGCGGCGACCGGGCAACAGGAGCCGGGTCTCGACACAAGGAAAGAGAAGGAGTTGTCTTCGCAAGGCAAAGAAAAGTCCAAAGAGGACGCCTTGCACCCTTCCGTGAAGATAGTCGGGCATCGGTCGGTCCACCAGCCGCCCGTCACGGAACTCTTTGTCGAGTCCGGGGAACGCGGTCTGGAGGTATTGCTCAAGCGGAATGGTGTTTTCGACAACCATTACCTTGAGAATACACGCCATCCTATGCCTTCCACCAGTCTTCGTTACGGATTGCAGCCTGGCGCAGGATCTCCTTCATCGGGCCCACGAAGCCGAGGGCATGAAACTTCCTCAATAGCTCGCGCCGGGAGATGGGCCCCACGTGCTAGGCCGCCTCGACCTGCAGACTTACGCGGCCCATTCGCGGAATCGGGTCGTGGTCGCGGATCTTGATAATCAGCCACTCCTCCAAGACCTCCTGGAGCACTTCCCGACACTTGTCCAGCGAACGTTCATTTGCCCAGACTCCGTTCAGTCCGGGAATCTGGCCGAAATACGTTCCGTCGGAAAGGACCTTGTATCGGGCCTTGAACATAGCCTTTTGGATGTACCGGCTCAGCATCAGTTTCTCAACACCAGTTTGAGAATACCGCCTATCGCCCCAACTCCCGGATCCGCACATGCCGGAACATGGTGATCGAGAACTGGTCGTGCAGCTGCAAGCCGATCGGTCCGACCTTGGACCGTTTCGGGTCGCCCGGGCTCTCCGCCACCACGCGGCCATTCAGTTTGACCGTTATCTTGTCATGGCGCGACAGGATGTCCATCGAATTCCAGTCGTCCTCGCGCTGTGCGTCCTTCGGCGCGTCCACGAAGCCGTAGATGCTGCCGGAGGGATGCGGATCAGGAAACCGGTTGTTGATTTGGATCTCGTAGCCGACCTTGGACGGCGTTTTCGTGTAGTCCGGAGGCGTCGAAACCCCGGCCTTGGCTCGTGTCAAATCCCGGATCGACACGCCGCTGTTCCCGCTGGTCTTGGTCCAATACTCCAGGTGGAGGTCGAACTCGCCGTAGTCATTGCGCACGGTGTACAGCCACGCCTGGGTGTCGACCCACGACTTGAATTCCTTCGGGGTCGCCATCGGCCCGCCCGGCACCAGCATCTTGCGGAGGTCGCCGACTCGTTGCCCGATCACGGTGCCGTCGGCCATGACAGTCCACTGGCCCTCCCCGATGACTTCCCAGCCATCCAAGTTCTTGCCATTGAACAACGGCTTGTCGTCCGCGGCCGACAAACAGGTCGCAGCTAACACCAGCAGGATCCAACGCTTCACAGGGCCTCCTTACGACTCGAACAACGCGCTGACCGAGGTCTCCTCGTGGATCGACTGCACGGCACGCGCCAGCAACGGTGCCACCGACAATTGCCGGATCTTCCCGCAAGCCTTCGCAGCCTCCGACAGGGGAATCGAGTTGGAGAAGACGACCTCCTTGATCGCCGAGTTCGAAATCCGCTCGACGGCCGGCCCGGAAAGCACCGCGTGGGTTGCGCAAGCCGACACGCTGGCAGCGCCGTAGGCCATCAACGCCTCGGCACCTTTGACCAAGGTTCCGGCGGTGTCGATCAAATCGTCGACGATCAGGCAGTTCTGACCGGTGACATCGCCTATGACGTTCATCACCTCAGCCACGTTGGCCTCTTCGCGCCGCTTGTCGATGATGGCCAGCCGAGCGTTGAGGCGCTTGGCGACAGACCGGGCGCGCTCCACTCCGCCCGCGTCCGGCGAGACCACAGTTAACTTGGGGGTGCTCAGGGGCTTAAAGTAGTCGATCATCACCGGACGGAAGAACAGATGATCCACCGGGACGTCGAAAAAGCCTTGGATCTGGGCCGCGTGCAGGTCCAGAGCCATGATCCGGTCGGCACCGGCACGCTCGAGCAGTGACGCGACCAGTTTCGCAGAAATCGGAACGCGCGGCTTGTCCTTGCGGTCTTGGCGGCCGTAACCGTAATAGGGGAGAACCGCCGTGATCCGCTCGGCGGAGGAACGTTTGAGCGCATCCATCATGCACAGGATCTCCATCAGGTGGAACTCGACGGGCGAGCAGGTGGGCTGGACGACGAAACAGTCGGCCCCGCGCACGTTCTCCAGCAACTGGAGGTTGATTTCGCCGTCGGAGAACTTCCGGAGCTTGATCTGGCCCGGTCGCAGTCCCAAATGGGTGCACATCTCCTCGGCCAAGGCGGGATTCGCGGAGCCGGAGAAGATCTTGATGCGGTCGGGGTTCATTGGGCGTACCGGTTTCGGGGCGGCCATTCATTACCTTTCGTGTGGTCTTGCAGGGCGCGCCGCCAACGGGAGCGGTACTGCGCGCGGCTGAGGAACGAGACTGAGAACTTCCGGAGATCGGGGAGCGCTTCCTGCGCCCGCCGCAGCGACTCATGCGAGTCGTAAAGGGAGAAGATGGCCGAGCCGCTGCCGGTCATTCCGGCAAAGCGGGCACCGGACTCCAGCAGCCGCTCGCGGATGCCGGCCAATTCCGGATGCCGCGCGAAGACTACCCCCTCGAAATCGTTGACGACCGGAACCCAGGATCGGAGGCCCGTCCAAACCTCCTGCTGGAAACTATCAATTTTATTTTGTAGCGAGGGGGTTGTCAAACCTGCCGTCAAACCTGCCGTCAAACCGCGCGACAGGTCGGCATAGGCCAGCCCCGTGGAGGAGTGGACATCCGGGGCCACCAGCAGGCAGGGCGCAGCCTTCAAGTCCGGCAGGGGATACAACTCTTCGCCCCGACCGAGCCCCAGCGCGGTGCCTCCGTACAGGAAAAAAGGAACATCGCTGCCGAGCTTCGCACCGAGCGCCACCAGCCGGTCCTGGGGAATCGTCCGGCCTGCGAGCACCGGCAACGCCAACAGGACGGCGGCGGCATCGGACGAGCCACCGCCAAGGCCGGCCCCGGCGGGAATGCTCTTCTTTAACTGAAACCGCACATCCGCATGAATCGAAAGCTCTTCCAGAACGAGCCGCGCAGCTTTTTCCACCAGGTTGTCGGGGATCTCCGGGGTCCCGTCGATCCGCACCGAGGTGCTGCCGGACTCGGTGAACGATACGTCGAGATCGTCAGCGAGCGAGATCGTCTGGAACACCGTTCGCAACTCATGATAGCCGTCCGGGCGCTTGTACAGCACCCGGAGGCCGACATTGAGCTTGGCGTAGGCTTTCAGGCGGGCCGTGCGCGTCATTGATCGTATTTGAGCAGCGACTGGACTTCGTAGCCTTCCAGCTTCTCGCGTCCGCCGAGGAAGGTCAGCTCCACCACGAAGCAGACGCCCGCCACGATGCCGCCGAGTTGTTCGACGAGACCTGTAACGGCCTTGGCCGTGCCGCCCGTCGCCAGCAGGTCGTCCACGATCAGCACGCGTGCACCGGGCTTAATGGCGTCCTTGTGGATCTCGAGGGTGTCGCTGCCGTATTCCAGATCGTACGAGAAGCGGACGGTCTCGGCGGGCAGCTTTTTCGGCTTGCGGACGGGCACAAAGCCCGCCCCGATGGCGTAAGCCACGGCGGGCGCGAAAATGAAGCCCCGCGCCTCGATGCCAATCACGATGTCGATGTCGCCGCCGCTGTACATGCCGGTTAGGGCGTCGATGGTGCCCTTGAGTCCGGCGGGGTCCTTCAGCAGGGTCGTGATGTCATAGAAAAGGATGCCGGGCTTGGGGAAGTCGGGCACTTCGCGGATCAGTTGTCTGAGGTGGTCCATAGTGTAGGGGAGCTTCAGCGGGTGTGAAAGGAATCCAATTGTTGCACGGCGGCCTCCCGCGCTTCGACGGTATGGACCTCGGAAGAGCGCGAACCGTCCCGTAGCAACCGTGCCAACCGGTCCAGTTGAGCTTCGGTGCCTACGGCATAGACAGTCACGGAGCCGTCCGGCTCATTTCGGGCCCAGCCTACCAAGCCCAGTCCGGTGCCGTGTTTCTGTACGAACCAGCGGAACCCCACTCCTTGGACTCGTCCAGACACCGACCATTCGCGGGCGCACAAGACGTCGCTCAAGCAAGGGCCTCCACAGGGACGAGTTCCGGGGCGAGCACCAGTTCCAAGACCTCGGTCAACTCGCACAGGTCCAGCGGTTTCGGAACGAACTGGAAGCCTCGCGCGTAGGCATAACTTCGCATCTGATCCTGGCCGAATTCAGACATCAGGATGACGGGCAAGCCAGGTTCCAATGCCGTCAGGCGTTCGACGCACACGGGACCGCTCGTGCCGGGCATGACGACGTCGGCCAGAACTACGTCGGCCCGACCTTGTCTCATCTTCAAGACGGCAGCCGTTCCGCCATGTGCGGCAACGACTTGGTAACCAGCGGACAACAACATGGATTCGGCAAGCCGGAGGATCACCGGCTCGTCGTCCACAACAAGGACGGTAGCCATTTTGCCTTTTTATTGTAACAATGGAGGGGACGCATGACCCGCAGATCGATTCTAGGACTCGGCGCGGCGGCCGCAGCCACGCTCCCCGGCGCGCAGGATTTTTGGAACCGCAAACAGCCGTCGCAGTGGTCCGACGAAGAGATCGCGCGCCTGATCACCCGCTCCCCGTGGGCCAAGGAGGCCAACGCGCAATTCGAATCCGAGATCGACTACACCCCGAACGGCAAAGAGGGCCCCACCATCGGACGTGGCGGCATTATGGCCGCACCGGGTGCCAACAAGCCGCAAATCGAGTACGGGGATGAAAAGCAGCATGAAGGCGGTGCCCGCCACGCAACGCCCGTCACCATCCGCTGGGAAAGTTCGCAGCCGATCCGCGACGCCATCGGGACCCCGCTGCCGGAAGAGTTCCGGGGCCGGTATGTGATCGCCGTCACCGGACTGCCCATCGGGATCATGGGGCGTCGCCGGAAGCCCTCCGAGATCTCCGACGGCATCGACAACAGCCCTGCCACACTGCAGCGCCGCATGCTGGAGGAACTCTCGGGTGCCGCGACCCTTGGCGCCAGGGGCAAGGAACCCGAGCAGCCCGGCAGCGTCCGTCCGCTCCCAAAAAGCCCCGGCGTCTACCTTTTCGCCTTCTCCAAGGAGTTACTTCCGCTCGACACGACCGACCGCGAGGTTGCGTTCGTACTGCAGACCGCCCTGATGTCGGTCAAAGTGAAGTTCGAGCCCAAGGAAATGGTGTACCGGGGGAAGCTCTCCCTCTAGGAATCCTGCAAATGACCAACAAACGCATCGTACTTGCCTCACGCCCCGTCGGCGAGCCCGCTCCGGAAAACTTCCGCACCGAGTCGGTCGAACTCCCGGCCCTCCAGGAAGGGCAAGTGCTCCTGAAGACCCTGTACCTGTCGCTAGATCCCTACATGCGGGGTCGGATGAGCGACGGGCCCTCCTACGCGGCACCGGTCGGGATCGGCGAGACGATCGTGGGCGGAACGGTGTGCGAGGTGGTCGAATCGAAGGCGGAGACGTTAACCACCGGCGACGTCGTGGCGGCCTTCGTGGGCTGGCAGGAGTATGCGGTGGTCCCGGCCAAGGGCCTGCGGAAACTGGATCCGTCGCTCGGGCCGGTTTCGGCATCGCTGGGCGTGTTGGGCATGCCGGGGATGACGGCATGGTCCGGGCTCCTACTGCTCGGACAGCCGAAGGCGGGCGAGACCGTGGTGGTGGGGGCAGCCGCGGGCGCGGTGGGGTCGGCCGTGGGGCAGATCGCCAAGATCAAGGGCTGCCGGGTGGTCGGGATCGCGGGCGGACCCGAGAAATGCGCCCACGTGGTCAACGATCTGGGCTTCGACGCCTGCGTGGACCATCGCAGTCCGACACTGGCGACGGGTCTGAAGGACGCCTGCCCAGGCGGCATCGACGTCTATTTCGAGAATGTCGGCGGCAAGGTTTTTGAGGCCGTACTGCCCCGGATGAACGACTTCGGACGGATTCCGGTGTGTGGCCTGATCTCCCAGTACAACGCCACCGAACTGCCGCCGGGCCCGGACCGCTCGCCGCTGCTGATGCGCGCCGTCTTGACCAAGCGACTGATGCTGCGCGGCTTCATCGTGACCGACTTCATGCCGCACTGGGGTGATTTCCAACGCGAGATGTCGGAGTGGGTGCGCTCAGGCCGGATTGCCTACCGCGAGCAGGTCGTCGAGGGTCTGGACAACGCGGTGGAGGCGTTCATCGGCTTGCTGCGGGGCCGGAACACGGGCAAGATGCTGGTGAAGCTCTAATCCACGTACTGCAGTTCGTGCAGCCGGTGGTAGATACCGCCTTGCCCGATCAGTTCCTCGTGGTTGCCGGTTTCGACGATTCGGCCCGCGTCGAGCACAACGATGCGGTCGGCCCGCCGGATCGTGGACATCCGGTGGGCGATCACGATGACCGTCCGTCCAGCCATCAGATTGGCCAGCGCCTTCTGCACCAGCATTTCGGACTCGGTGTCCAAGTTCGAGGTAGCCTCGTCCAAGATCAGGATCGGCGAATTCTTGAGGATGGCCCGCGCGATCGACAGGCGCTGCCGTTGGCCACCGGACAGCTTCACGCCACGGTCGCCGATCACGGTCTCATACCCCAGGGCCAACTCCTGGATGAAATCGTGCGCCAGTGCGGCCTGCGCGGCTTCAACCACTTTGGCAGGGTCGACGCCACGCATTCCGTAAGCGATGTTGTTGGCGACCGTGTCGTTGAACAGGAACGTCTCCTGCGCCACCATGCTGATCGTCCCTCGCAAGGAATCGAGCGTCAGGTCCCGCACATCGACGCCGTCGACGCGCACGACGCCTTCCACCGGATCGCGGAACCGCGGGACCAAACTTGCCAGAGTGCTCTTCCCTGCCCCGCTCGGCCCGACCAACGCCACAATCTCCCCGGCGCGTATCTCAAGCGTGACGTCCTCCAACTGGTTGCCCGAGGCGGTGGGATAGCGAAAGCCGACGTGGTCGAACATAATGGACCCCCGAAACGGCCCCACAGGCCGGGCGTCTGGCCGGTTGGCGACCTCGGCGGGCTCGTCCAGGTAACCGAACACCTTCTCCGATGCCCCGATCGCCTGCTGGAAGATGCTCATCAGATTGGTGAGGCGCTTCACGGGCTCGAACAGGAAGAGCAACGCGGCGAGGAAGCTCATGAAATCGTCGGCCTTGATCGCTCCGGCCTTGATCTCCAAGCGCCCAAACCACAGCAACCCGACGAAGGTCAGCGACCCCATCAGCTCAATGAACGGTGAAGGAATTCCTTGAAGAATCACCTTCCTGATGTTGTAGGAAAACAACTTGTCCGCCGCGGCGTGGAAGCGCCTAAGCTCGTAGTCCTCGGCCGCAAACGCTTTTACCACTTGATGCCCGGCGATGGCCTCCTGCAGGACTTGGTTCATGTCTCCGGTGGCGTCCTGCGTCCGGCGGCTGGTGCGACGGATGCGCGAACCGAGGCGCGCCGTGGGCAAAAGCACGAACGGAAACAGCGTGAGCGCGAACAGCGCCAGCTTCCAATCAATCCCGAAGAGCACCAGCAGGTTGGCCAATAGCGAAAACGTCTGGCGGAGGACATCGGCGAGCATGTCGGAACACGCCGTCTGGATCTTTTCGATGTCGCTCATGACAGACGACATCAGCTTGCCGGTGGAATTGCTGTCGAAGAAGCCCGCTCCGTGGCGTAGCAGCTTTTCGAAGACTTGGTTGCGGAGGTCGCGGACGGTGGAGAATCCCACGTAGCTCGTCAGGTAGTCGCCCAAGTAGTCGCAAATACCCCGCACCGCGAATACGACGAGGATGGCGATGGCCACCATCGACAGGATGTTGTGGACGGTACCGGGCGGGAAGAACTGTTCAAGGTAGATGTCGCGGCCGACAAACGGGACTGTGAAGATCTTCTCGGGAGCGGCGTCCAACGACGGGCGCAGGACCCGGCCAAAGACCACCTTCACCAGCAGCGCGCGCGCCGCCGTCATCATGCCCATCAGAGCCATTAGAACGACGGAGAGCAGCAGCAGCGCCCAGTAGCGGCGCGAGTAACGGGCGAGGCGGATCGCGTTCCCCATGTTGTTCCCTTTGGTTTACCGCGCGGTGCCGGCGGTGGACTGGCCGCGATACGACAGCATCGCGCGGCAAACCTGGTCCACCGTGATGGAATCAATCGGCTCGCCCTTGAGGACTGTGGCCTCGGTGCGCCAAGGGGCCCAGATTTCGTGGTCGGAGGGGCCGAAAAGCACCACTACGGGCACTCCGAAGGCTGCCGCCATGTGGGCGGGACCGGAATCGTTGCCGACAAAAAGGGAAGCGTCGCGCAGCAGTCGGGCTACCTCGGACAGCGACTCCCCCCGCACGGTGCGGACGCCCATGAAGCTCGACAGGTCGTCGGAGGCTGCTCCGACTACGACTGGTTCCAACCCCAGGTCCCGGCTGGCGAAACGCGCCAACTCCACGAAGTTCGCGGCGGGCCAAGTTTTCTCCGGAGCCGACGCCAAGGGGTGGAAGACGATGTACGGAGCGTCCGGAGCATGGGGCGAGCGGCCTTCCGGCGCAGGCATGAAGGCCCTCGGAACGTCCACCACGGGAACACCCAGATAGAAGACGGCCGACGCCATATGCTCCGCCGTATGGACCCGCCGCGTGATCCCGAGCGTCTCCTGGGCGGTGGGTATCGGCGTGTTGTAGGCCCAGGACGGTCGGAAGATGTCGAAACCGGCACGGAACTTCGCCTTGGAGATGAGGGTCATGCGGCTGCTGCGCCCCCCGCCGTGGAAATTGAGGCACAACTCGGGCGCGAAGCTCCGAATCGCCGTCGAGGCCGACGACAGCACCACGGTCACGGCAGGGTTGCCCTTGAAGACATCGGCAAAACGATCCTCGACCGCAACTCCGATCTCAAGATCCGGGCGATGGGCCTTCAGGAGGCCAATTGCCGGGGTCGAGAGCACGCAGTCGCCCAAGGAGCGCAACCGGATCACCGCAATTCGGCTGCCTTGTGGAAGCCGGCTGAGGACGTCGTTACTCTTCAATGGTCGTGGCTTCAATCGTCGCTTCGTCGATGAGCATCACGGGGATCTCATCGCGGATCGGGTAGACCCGGTGGCAGGAGACGCATCGCAGACCGCTGGAGTCGGCTTTGAGCTCGACTTTGGCGCGGCACGCGGGACAAATCAGGATTTCGAGCAGGTCCGGGCTAATGGCCATGAACCACCATTCTAACAAGTTTGCAAGCGGTGCGAGGCGGCTGTGGCTAAAGTGCCGCGACGAGCGAGGCCAATAGCGCGAGACGGTCGGCCAAACGGTCTACCAGAATCGATTCGTGGGCGGCATGGGCGCCTTCGCCGACGGCCCCGATGCCGTCCAGCGTCGGGATCCCCAGCGCGGCGGTGAAATTGCCGTCGGAGCCACCGCCCGTCGCCGACTCTTCCAATGCGACCCCGAAGGCCGACGCTTGCGCTTGCGCAAGTTCGAAAAGTGCCACGACGCCCGGAGTGCGCTCCATGGGAGGCCGATTGAGGCCGCCGGAAAGCTGTAGGGAGCAACGGGGATCGACCGGTTGAAGCGCGCGGAAGCGCTGGTCGAGTTGGTGGAAGTCGGCCAACGTAGGCACCCGGATGTCGATGTGGGTTTCGGCGGATTCGGCGACCACGTTGGACCGGGTCCCGCCGGAGAACGTGCCGCAATTGACGGTGACACCCCGATCCAGATCTGTGAAACCGGCGATCCGGCCCACTTGGTGCGCCAACTCGACCACGCCGCTGGCACCCTTCTCGAAGTCGACACCGGCGTGCGACGCGACTCCGGTCGCGCGGAGCCGGTAATCCCCGATCCCCTTGCGCGCGGTTTTGAGCTTGCCGGAAAGGCCAGTGCCCGGTTCCAACACCAGCACCGCCATGCTTTCGCGCGCCGTCTGTTCGGTGAGGGCGCGGGACGTCCGGCTGCCGGTCTCCTCGTCGGAATTGACCTGCAGCACGACGGTGCGTGCAACCGGGATGTCAAGTTCGCGCAGCGCCCGCATGGCGTGAACAAACAGAGCCAATCCCGCTTTCATATCCAGAACGCCCGGTCCCCAGAGGCGGCCGTCGGCCTCGCGGACAGGCATCTTCGCCAAGGTGCCCATCGGCCAGACAGTGTCGCCATGGCCCAAGGCCATCACTTGACCGGATTTGTTGTTGCCTGGGAGCTGGAACCGGCAGAGGAGGTGCGTACCCGAAATTTCAACGTCGGCGATGTCGCGGATGGAGTCCGCGAAGAGGTCCATGAAACGCTTGAGATCGAGTGGGGAATCGCTGGGGGACTCGCATTCAGCCAATTCCCGGATGTATCTGATCAAGGAAGGCTGACGGGCTTGGGCCCACGCGAGCAGAGGATGCACTGGGAGAAATTTGGGGCGGCTGACGGGGTTCGAACCCGTGACATCCAGAACCACAATCTGGCGCTACTACCAGCTGAGCTACAGCCGCCGTGTGAACTAAAGACTAATATAGCACAGGACCCAGATCGCCGAACCGCCAGTTTTGTGACGGCTCGGCAAAGGGCCAAGTTAATTTACCTGCGCGAGCCGCCATGACCGCCGGAACTGGCGTGTCCGCCACCACCGCTCGGACGGGATCCTCCACCGCCTCCACCGCTGCTGCGGGGTTGCGCCGACGGTGCCGGAGCCGACCGTTGGGGTGCCGGTGCCGATGGACGATACTGCGGGGCCGGAGACTGCGAAGGCGCGCCGTACTGGCGTCCGGGCTGCTGCTGTGGTTGCGACCTCACCGTACCCTGCTGGCCCCCATACGGCGACCCGCTGTAGCCGGAAGCCGACGGAGCTGACCGCTGGCGCACGATCGGAGGCTGGACGTTCAAGGACCGACCCGCAGCACCCTGCCCCGAACCGGGTGAACTCGGCGCGTTGCTGAACCGGTTCCAGCCGGACGAAGAAGAACTCGGAACTCCCGCCCCAGCTGAGGTGCCGCCGAAGCGTTGCCCACCGCCAGCCCCGGCCGACCCGCCCCCGCTCCGCAGCGCCGAGCTTACCGACGCCTGCTGCTGGCTGAACGGCGTCCGGGCGCTCGCCGCGTTGTTGTACTGCGATCCGAAGAAGCGCTGGTTGGTGGCTCCCGCCCGAGGTGTCACGGTTGCAGCCCTGTCGCTGAACGCCAAGTGGCTCGCACCGGGCGTCATCGGCACGGCTCCCCGCACCATGGATGCCTGGCTCATCTGAGCCGAAGTGACAGGCACATTGCTGCGGAAGTTGCCCCGCTGAAAGTCCGCGGAGGAGACCGCCGTCACGCCGTTGGCCACCCGTGCGTTGCGGTACACGTTGTTTATGTTGGTGTTGTGGACAATGTTGATGTTGTTCACAACCACGTTGCGTCCGCCGTACCAGCCGCGTCCGTACCATGGATGGTAGCGCTCGTACGGGCCCAGCGGGATCCAGCCGATGCTGCCAAAACCGAAACCGACGCCGAATCCACCACCGCCGAAGCCACCGCCGCCGAAGCCGACAAATCCGACCAGCGCCGGGCGGTACCAGTGGTGCCCGAAGCGCGATCCGGGGAACCAGGACCAGCCGAATCCGGTCCGCCAGTACCACGAACCGTAATGGAACGGCGCCCAACCCCACGGGGAGTAGTCCACCCAAGTCCAGCCGTAGTAGTCCTCCCAGACCCAGCGGCCGTCGCGATAGGGTGCCCACGTCGCGGGAACGCGGGGGACCCAAACATCACCGTAGGCCGGATCGTTGCTCCACTGGCCGTAGTTGTCCAGATCCTCGGTACCGACGATGTCGGCGCTGGCATGGCGTGGCGATTCCGCGCGGCTGAGGTAGGCGTCGCGTTTGTCGCTCCAGTCGTCCCACTGGTCGATCGCCGGAGCGCGGACCACTTGGAACTCGGGATCAGCGGCGGTGCCACGGACCAGCATCAAGTCGCCGACCTTGACGCGCTGCACGCCCTTCGCGGAGCGCACTTCAGCCTCGCCATGGCGCACCATGATGCTGCCGGAGCCGTCCGCCGCCACCTCGAAACGCACGGCGGCGAGGCCGACCGGACGGACCGCGACCAGCGGCCCTTGAATCTCGGCCTGCACGGTAGAACTGCGGAGCACCCGCCATGTCACCAAGCCGCGCGAGAGCTGTACCTGTGGCCCAGTGCCGTCCATGCCTGTCACACGGGCGTCCGTGTCTCCGGCAAACCGCGCGAAGTGGGCCGAGTCGAATTGGAGTTCGACGGCGGCGTTGTGTCCGACCGCGAGCGAGTCGCCCGCCATGACGGGCGCGTTGAGGGCTGCGGCAACGGCATCGGGGGAATCGCCGCGGTGGATGGAGGCCTCTCCGCTGAGAACGCTCAACCGGGCTACCGCGCGACCGGGCTCGTCGGGGGCCGGAGCGGCATCGGAACCAGAGGGACCGCCCGACGCGTCCGGGCCCGAGACAGTCGGAGTCGGCTGGGGAACCGGCCCCTGCGCGATGGCTTGGATGGCGAGCGCAGTCCAGAGGATCGATGTGATGGTGAGTTTGACTGTCCGCATACGTTTCATTATCCGGCCAAGATAAAGCAATTCACACGCCATTGGCCACACTGCTCATTGTAAAGGACTTACAAGGATGCACCCCGGCATTGGGGTGGTTGAAAACCACCACCTTGGAGGTAATGGGCCAGTCGCGGGCGCTATGGTGGGGAATATGGACCGGTCCCCCATCCGCTACACGGTGCGCTTCCCCGCCCCCGGCACGCACTACGCCGAAGTGGAGGCCGAGATCCCGACAGAAGGCCGCGAATCGGTGGAACTGTTCATGGCCGTCTGGACACCGGGGTCGTATCTGGTTCGCGAGTATGCCCGGCACGTGGAGATGCCGCCGGAGTTCGCGAAATCGCGCAAGAACCGGTGGCGGGTGGAGACGGGCGGGGCTCCGACGGTTCGAATCCGCTACCGGGTGTATTGCCGGGAGATGAGCGTGCGGACCAACTGGGTCGAGGCGGATTTCGCGCTCTTGAACGGTGCTCCGACGTTCGTGACCTTGGTCGACGGGCATGCGAGGCCGCACGAGGTCCGGCTGGAACTGCCGGAAGCGTGGAAGACCACCATGACGGGGTTGGATGCGGCTCCCGGGGGCGCGCCCCACCACTACGTGGCGCCGGACTACGACACGTTGGTCGACTCGCCGATTCTGGCGGGCAATCCCGAAGTCCACCAGTTCGAAGTTGACGGCATTCCGCATTTCTTGGTGCACCAAGGTGGCGACGGAGTTTGGGACGCGGTGAAATCGGCGACGAACGTGGAGAAGATCGTCCTCGCCTACCGCGGCATGTGGGGCTCGCTGCCGTATTCGAAATATGTCTTTCTCAATCTACTGACGGAGGCGGGAGGAGGCTTGGAGCATCGAAACTCGGTCGTCATGATGGCGAGCCGTTGGGCTGCCCGCACTCGGAAGGCATACCTTTCGTGGCTCGGATTGGTGTCGCACGAGTTTTTCCACGTCTGGAACGTCAAGCGGCTGCGCCCAGTGGAACTGGGCCCCTTCGACTACGAGAACGAGAACCACACCACCAGCCTCTGGGTTGCCGAGGGCATCACCGAATACTACGCGCCGGTGATGGTCCACCGGGCGGCCCTGAGTACCCGCGAGGAACTTCTGGCCGAAGTATCCAACAATATCGAGTCCATCCAGAACACGCCGGGCCGGTTGTTCGCACCGCTGGAGCGGTCGTCGTACGACGCATGGATTAAGCTGTACCGTCCCGACGAGAATTCCAAGAACACGACGGTGAGCTACTACACCAAGGGCGCTGTCGTAGGCTGGCTGCTGGACGCGGCGATCCGGAAGGCGTCGGGCGGGGCGAAATCCCTTGACGACGCGATGCGACTGGCGTTCGAACGATATTCGGGGGACCTCGGCTACACGCCGCAACAATTCAAAGCCACTTGCGGGGAAGTGGCAGGCGCGTCGCTAAGGGAGTTCTTCCGGCACGCTGTGGAATCGACCGAAGAACTGGACTACGTCGAGGCCCTCGACTGGCTAGGATTGCGGTTCCGCCCGGTCGCGGACTCGGGGAAGGCCTGGCTCGGAGCCACGACGAGGGTCGATGGAGGCCGGCTTCTGGTCAGCCAGATTCCCCGCGGAACCCCCGCGTTCGGAATCCTGCAGGTGGACGACGAGATCCTGGGAATCGGCGACTTTCGGGTCCGGCCGGACCAACTCGCGCAGAGGCTCGAAAACTACCAACCAAGCGAGGCAACATCGATTCTAGTGGCCCGCCGCGAGAAACTGCTGCGGATCGACATCGTTTTGGGGCCGGAACCGGCAAACCTGTGGCAGCTCGAAGTCCTCGCGGACGTCACTGCGGACCAGCGGCACCAACTGGACGCCTGGCTGGGCCTGTAGCCCCCCGATGGCGGTGGGGCGTGCCGGCGATCGTTGCCGCGGGCCAACTCCAGTTCGTGGGTCGCCAGGTAGTCCGCATGGACCCCGGTGGTCCCGTCGATATTGCATCCGGGCTCCGCCTGTGATAGCGTCTTCCCCACGGCCATGTTGGCCTTTGGGAGACTTATGCGCAGATACCTCGTTGTTCTTGCCCTCTTGTTAGCCCCGACTTTTGCGTCGGCACAGACCTCCGGAACGATTACCGGCGAGGTCAAAGACCCTAGCGGCGCCATCGCGCCCAACGCGCCCGTCACGGTGACCAACACGGCGACCAACGTCAGCCGGTCCACCGTGACCAACAGCGCGGGCATTTATCTTGTCCCCGAACTCAACCCGGGCAACTATCAAGTCAAGGTGGCTGCGGCGGGATTCGAGACCGTCGTCAAGACCAATATCGAACTACAAGTGCAGCAGACGGCACGCGTCGACTTCGCCTTGACCGTCGGCCAGGCGACCCAGACCATTGAGGTCAGCGCCAGCGGGGAACTGCTTGCGACCGAAGGTGCCACCGTCGGCACGGTCATCGAGGAAAAACGAATCACCGACCTGCCATTGAACGGCCGCAGCTTCTTCAGCCTGGTGGAATTGAGTCCGGCCGTGACCGTGAACTTCGCCCCCGCGGCCCAGGCGCAAAACCGGCAAGGTGGCACCCGCGCCAACCTGACGATGTCCCTGGCCGGATCGCGCGCCACGTGGAGCAACTACACGCTGGACGGCGTGACCAACACGGACGTCAACTTCAATCTATACGTTCTGCTGCCTTCGGTGGACGCCATTCAAGAGTTCAAGGTGCAGTCCGGCGTCTTCCCTGCCGAATTCGGCCGCGAGGCGGGACAGGTCAACGTCTCCACCAAGCCCGGTACCAATTCGTACCACGGCACGGCGTTTGAGTTCCTGCGCAACGACAAGTTCGACGCCAAGGACTACGACTTCCTCGGGACCCGTCCGGCCAAGGCCCCCTACCGCCAGAACCAATATGGATTTACTTTGGCCGGACCCGTGCAGATCCCTAAAGTTTTCAACGGAAAGAACCGATTGTTCTTCATGTCGAACTACGAGGGCTACCGGAGCCGCAAGACCAGCTTCAACACCGCCACCACCATGAACGCCCGCATGCGGAGCGGGGACTTCTCCATCGACCCGGCGACCGGCATCGGCGTCAGCGCCGTGCTCCAGGACCCGCTGACCCGCGCCACGCAGTCGACGGGCCAGGTGACGTCGGCCCCGTTTCCCGGCAACATCATCCCGCAAAGCAGGTTCGACAAGAACTCCGTCTTCCTGCTGGGCAAGTTCAATCCCCTGCCCAACATCAAGCAACTTGCCACCGGTCTGCCGCTCAACAACTACCAGTACCCCAGCCGCGTGCCCGTGGACAAGGACCAGGCAACCGAGCGCATCGACTTCACCGAGAACAACAACTCGCAGTGGTTCGGGCGCTACAGCTGGACCGACGAGTCGCAGATCACGCCCGGCCTGACGACAGACGGTGCCACGCTCTACACGCGCGCCAGTCAGTGGGTCATCGCCAACACGCGGATCCTTTCCGCGACCAAGGTGAACGAGGCCCGTTTCGGGTACAACTCCCTGTTCAACGTGATCGGCCAGCAGTTGGCCAACGTCGAGGACGTGGACGCCGAGATCGGCGTGCCGGTCAAAGTGACGGACAAGAGTTCCTGGGGCATCCCCAACATCTCGCTGGGCAACAACCTGAGCGGGTTCGGCAACGCCACAAGCAGCCCCTTCACGATCAACAACAAGACGTTCCAGTTCGTGGACAACTTCTCCTGGATCATCGGCAAGCACGCACTGCGAATGGGCGGGGAGTACCGCAACACGCAGTTCCCGCAGCAGGGTAACGAGTTCCCGCGCGGCCAGTTCTTCTTCCCAGGCAACTACACCCAGATCAACTCCGCAACCAACGCCCAGAGCGGCGGGTATGCCGGAGCCGACTTCCTGCTCGGCTATTCTACCCGCGTCGACATCGCGGTAGCTCTGGCCCAGGCCGACTTCCGCAGCAACGAATGGGCCGGATACATCGACGACACGTGGAAGATCCGCCCGCGCCTGACCATTTCCGCGGGATTGCGTTGGGAAGTGGCCCAGCCGCTTCTGGACGTGTCCGGACACACGCTGAACGTCCAATTGCGCCAGCCGCTGCCCTATACGGCCAACATCCAGGACCCCAACCTTCAGCCTGTACTCGTGCGCGCCGGAAGCGGCAACTTCTACGACGGCTTGGACTTCCGCTATGTGCCCAATCAAGTGGGCGCGCCGACGATCCAGACCACACGCGACGGTCGTTTAGGCCCGCGCCTGATCAATACCGACTACAACAACTTTGCGCCTCGCCTTGGCTTGGCGTACAATCCGTCCGACAAGTGGTCCATCCGCACGGGTTTCGGGGTGTTCTTCTCGCAGGAGAGCAAGAATTCGATCTTCGACATGGCCCGCGGACTGGGCGGCCGCGCCACGGTGCTGCCACCGGACACCATCCACCAGCCGACAATCGGGTATACGAACTTCATCAGCGCCGCAGCACTTCCGGTCAACGTCACCGCTGGGCTCCTGTGGGGAACGGAGCCCAACCTTGCCACGACGTACACGATGAACTACCTGCTGAATGTCCAGCGGACGCTGAGCAAGAGCACGACCGTTGAAGTGGGCTACAACGGGTCGCAGAGCCGCAAGCTGCTGTTGCTGAGCAACCAGGACGCGCCGATTCCCGGCAATGGCCCTTGGATCACGCGCGCGCCGTATCCGCAGTTCTCGGGAATCCAGTTCCTGGGCGGCGGCGGCGTGGGCAACTACAACAACTTCACCACCAAGGTGAGCCAGCACATGGGCAAGAACTTGACCACGCTGTTCAGCTATACGTGGTCGAAGGCGTTGGACGACGCCAGCGCGATCCGCGGACCGGGCAACGAGTTTTCGCCCGAAAACGCCCACTGCCGGCATTGCGACTACGGCTACTCGACCTTCAACGTGCCGAACCGCTTTGTGGCGTCTGTGCTCTACACGCTGCCGTTCGGCAAGGGCCAGCAGTTCCTGAACCACGGCGGGGTGGTGGACCGCCTGGTGGGCGGCTGGCAGGTCAGCACCATCGTGCAACTGCAGGACGGGACGCCGCTGGACACCACCTCGTGGGACTCGGCGGGAACCAATTTCAACCCGGCTAGCGCGCGCCTGAACTGTGTCGCGGGTGTGAGCCCGTACTTGGCCAACGGGAATGCCAATGCGTGGCTGAATCCGGCGGCCTTCACCAACCCGCTGGTCGGGACCTACGGGACCTGCGCGCGCAACAACCTGCGGGCGCCGCGGCAGGTAAACTTCGATTTCTCCACCATCAAGGACTTCCACGTGACGGAGAAGCAGGCCCTGCAGTTCCGCATGGAGATGTTCAACGCCCCGAACCATGTCGAGCTGGGCGCGCCGAACGGGAGTTGGGGCAATTCCAACCCGGCACCGGCGCTTCCGGCGGCGAGTTTCGGGCAGATCCGCGGCACGGTCGCAAGCATGCGGCAGATCCAGTTCGCGCTGAAGTACAACTTCTAGAACGCGGACGGCGGCGGGCGACGGGATACGATGGGCCAGTGAACAACTGGATCGACGTAACCGTCCCCGTCCGCACCGGCATGCCCTATTGGCCGGGCGACCCGGAGTTTGTCATCAAGAGGCTGCTGGAGCAGTCCAAAGGCGATATGTGTACGCTTTCGCACATTTCCCTTTCGGTCCATACCGGCACGCACATGGACGCACCGTTGCATTTCCTACCGGACGGGGCCACCATGGAGACGTTGTCCTTGGAAGCCGTCATCGGACCGGCGCGGGTGATTCCGATCCGGGATAGGAAGGCGATCCACCGGTCGGAACTACTGGAACACGACATCCAACGAGGCGAGCGGATACTGTTCCGTACGGTCAATTCGGACGGATTGTGGGCGTCGGATAGCTTCTTCGAGGACTTCGTCTACATTGCACACGATGGGGCCGAGTACTTGGCCGAGGTCGGGATTCGGACAGTCGGCGTGGATTACTTGTCGGTCGGCGGGTTCCGGGAGGACGGCGTCGAAACCCATCAGGCGCTGTTGCGGGCCGGAATCTGGATTGTCGAAGGGTTGGATCTCGGCAAGATCGAGCCTGGAGCTTACGAAATGGTGTGCCTGCCTCTACGCTTGATGGATGCCGAGGGATCTCCAGCGCGCGCCGTCCTGAGGAAGGTGTAACCATGCGCGCTGCTGCTGTTTTCCCAACGGAACGCCGACTCGCGGTGGTCGAGGACTTTCCGGAACCTAAGATCGCCAGACCTACGGACGTCAAACTGCGGATCCTGAGCGTCGGCGTTTGCGGAACGGACCGTGAAATCGCCTCTTTCGTGTACGGCACACCGCCGGAGGGTTACGATTATTTGGTCCTGGGCCACGAGGCGCTGGGCGAAGTCGTGGAGACTGGGTCGGAGGCGGCTGGTCTGTTCGCACCGGGCGACCTCGGAATCCCGATGGTACGGATTCCCTGCTCGGATCCCAATTGCGCCGCTTGCCGGGCGGACCGCCAAGACCATTGCGAAACCTTGCAGTACCGTGAACACGGCATCATGCGGCTGCACGGCTTCATGACCGAATACGTGGTGGTGGACGCTAAATTTCTGGCCCCTGTGCCACGCGCTCTGGGTCGGGATGCGGTGCTGGTGGAGCCCATGACGATCGCCGAAAAGGCGTTCATCCAAGTGGACCACATTGCCGCGCGGTTGCCTTGGAAGAGTCAGCGGAGGGCAGTTGTGGTCGGGGCGGGGCCGGTCGGGCTTTTGGGGGCGATGGCACTGCGGCTTCGAGGCTACGAGGTCGTGGTGTATTCGCTGGAACGTGCACCGAATCCGGCATCCGGGATCGTGGAGGCTGTCGGGGGGCGTTACGTCTCTTCCCAAGACGAGTCCACCGAGCAGTTCGCCGCAAAGGAAGGCCCCTTCGACCTCGTCTATGAAGCGGCCGGGGCGCCGACGGCGGCATTCGAAGTACTGAAGTCGATGGGACCGAACGGAATCTTCGTTCTGACCGGAGTTCCGGGCCGCCATGGCAACGTGGAGTTCGACACACACGGCATCATGCTGAACATGGTTCTGAAGAACCAGTGCCTGTTGGGAACGGTCAACGCGGGACGCGACGCCTTCGATTTGGCCGTGGCCGACCTCATGAAAATTCAGAGCCAATGGCCGGGGGTGCTGGACCGCATCGTCACGGGTCGGCACAAGTTGGAGAACTTCGCGGAGCCGGTGCTGAGACCAACCGGGATCAAGAATGTGGTCGATTTGTAATAGGACGCTCCCTCGCGGTCGCGGCTCGGCTGAATCAGCGTGTTGCCGAACCACGACCGCAAGGGAGTGTTTGGTAGGGGGGCAAGAATGCCCAAGCTAGAACTGGAAGTAGACGAAGGGCAGTGACTGGTCGGAGGCCGTGAACAGCTCGATGGCGAACAACGCCACGACTGCTGCCGCGGTCCGTAGCCACACGGGGGAATCGGCCAGCTTCGTCAGCATGTCGCCGTATTCCTCGGCTAGGGCGATGCCAAGCGCGCCCACGGCCAGCCCGAGCTGAACCGGCGTCAAAACCTCCGCGCCGTCAAGTCCCGAAAACATGGATTTGACAACGAACACTGAGACCGCCAGAGTCTTGGCTCGAAAAAAGACCCAACCAACGTTGACCACCAGGAACGTCACGGCAACCAGCGGGATCCGGATCAGCCCTTTGCGGACTCCCCTGCCCCAGACTACCCGTTCCACCGCCAAGACGGCTCCGTGGTAGCCGCCCCAAATCACGAAATTCCAACTCGCGCCATGCCAGAGTCCCCCCAGCAACATGGTCGCCATGAGGTTGGCATAGGTCCGGGCGGCCCCGTGCTTGTTGCCGCCGAGTCCGATGTAGATGTAATCCCGCAGCCAGCCCGAGAGCGTCATGTGCCAGCGTCGCCAGAACTCGGTCACCGAGGCCGACAAATACGGTCGCCGGAAGTTCTCAGGGAAGTGGAAACCGAAGAGCAGCGCCACGCCGATCGCGATGTCCGTGTAGCCGGAAAAATCAAAGAAGATCTGCAGGCCGAAGGCGATGGTGCCGGTCCACGCGGGAATGCCGCCGGGCATGGCCTGCGGGTTGGCGAAGTAGCGGTCGGCGGCGGAGGCGAACTGGTCCGCGAAGACCAACTTCTTCACCAGGCCGGTCAGGATCATGGAACAGCCTTGACGCCACTCGGCGGCAGTCGGCTGGGTCCAGTTGAAGTAGTCGAGGAAGAACTCGCGGGCGCGGACGATCGGTCCGGCCACCAACTGCGGGAAGAAGGCCACGAAGAGCGCGTAGTCGATGTAGCTGGTGATGGCAGGTTGCTCGCCCCGGTAGACGTCGATGACGTAGGAGATGCTCTGGAAGGTGTGGAAGCTGATACCAAGGGGCAGTATGATATCGAGCGGGACCACCGGCGCGCCCGGATGCAGCAGGTTCAACCAAGTTTCGCGCAGAAAATTGGCGTACTTGAACCATCCCAGCATACCGATGTTGGCCGCCACGCTGACCAGCATCGCGAACTTGCGGTGCCAGCCGTGCTTGTGGATGATCCACAGCGCGGCGAAGAAGTCGACGGTGATCAGGCCGAGGATCAGCACTACGAACTTCGGGTTCCAGGCCATGTAGAAGTACAGGCTGGCCCCGAGAAGCAGGTATCGGCGCGCGGGCTTCGGCAACAGATAGAACAATGACAGAACGACGCCAAGGAAGACGGCGAACTGAAGGGTGGTGAATAGCACCTACTTCACCCCCATCAGTTCCGCTACCTTGCGACCGAGGCGTTCAGAGAAGATCGGACGACCGTGGTGGTTCAAGTGAAGCCCGTCGGCAAAGAGCTCCGGGCGTTCCAAGTCATGGAACATTTCCTTCGGGAGCAGCGTGACGTTGGGACGGCGGCTTAGTTCGGACACCGCAGTCGGCAGCACCGGCGACTCGGGGGGCGGAATGGGGCCACGGGGCAATTCCAGGAGGATAATCCGGGTCTTGGTGCCAGCGTAGTAGTCGACGATCTTGGTGAGCCACTGGCGCCGGTAGGCGGTCACGGAGCCGGACTGCGGAAGGGGCGCGAAGGCATGCGAATAGGTATTCTCAACGCTGCTCTTCTGCCAGTCCTTGAGACCGGGCGGGAAGGTCAGGGCATGGGTGGCCGGGTCCATTGACAACCCCTTGAGGTCTTCGGGCTTGCCGCCGTAGCCGTCGATGTAGCCATGGCCGAGGTTGCGCCAGTCCCTGGCGGCATCGAAGCGCTTGACGGGGTCCGCGAGGAAGTCAAGCAGGTCGCGCCGCATGGTGATGCCCTTGAACAGGCAGCCGACGAGGACGTCGTGGCGGACGGCGGGGTCGGGGTGGCTATCGGCGAACTCCGGGCAGTCGGTCAGGCGCAGTTGGCTCGACACGTAGAAGAGATCTGTAGGCCGGTTGCGGAGATCCTCGGTACCGTCCACGTCGGCGTACTTGTCGATACCGAGTACAACGGTCTTGAAGCGTGTCCGGTCGGGATCGCCCCCACGCAGCAGGTAGTACCACGTTCGGGGCGAGGAGCCAGCCACGCCGATGTTCCAGAAATGGATCTTGTCGCCGGCCGCCGCCGTGGCCGTGCGGGCGGAAAAGCCTTCGGCGATTCGGGAATCCCCCGCAACGCCCACTTCCGGGACTTTGGCGGGCAATTCGTGATTCAGCCAGAAGACTTGGAAATGCAATTGCCCGGCTGAGGACTCCGGCTGGACGAACTTGAAATACCAGCCGGAGCGAAACACGAAGCCTTCGACGCACAAGAACACCAGCAGCGTCAGCAGCGACCAAGCGACTGCCCCCCTCAGCGTATCGGCGCGCTGGCCTATAACGGCACTGCGCGCCTCGGCTCGTTCGGAGCGCAACCTGGTCGCCTCGGAATCCTTCAGCCAACGCAGCAGGTCCTGTCGGTCGTGTGACGACAGCCCCGCCACTAGTTCGCGGATTCCGGCCAAGTCCATCGGGCGGTCAGATCTCCAAGATTACCGGCGTGATCAGCGGGCGACGCTGCGTCTCGCGGCTGATGAAGCGCTTCAGATCCGTGCGGATCTTTTCCTTGATAACACCGGGATCGCCCTTTTCCTCGGCACTGGAATTCTCCAAGGTGCGGGTGATCACTTCGCGCGCGGACCGCATGAACTCGGGGTCGCCTTCGAGGGCAAAACCACGGCTGACGATTTCGGCAGATTCGATCCGTCCGGAGTGCTTGTTGATCGCCAAGATCGGCAGGACGATGCCGTCTTCGGAAATCAAGCGGCGGTCGCGGATGACCATGTCGCCGACCACTTCGCCCACGGCACCGGAGTCGATGCAGACACGCCCGACGTGGACGCGGCCAGCCCTGCGGGCACCGCGCTTGTCGAACTCGAGGACATCGCCGGTCTCCATGATGAAGCACTCTTCGAGCCCGATGCCCCGGAGGTGCGACGCCAGCCGGACGTGCTTGGCCATTTGGCGGTACTCGCCGTGAACAGGCACGAAGTAGCGCGGACGGACCAGGTTCAGCACTAGGCGTAGCTCCTCCATCGAGCCGTGGCCCGAAACGTGGAGCGGCGGGTTCATGCTGCCGTACATCACGTCGGCACCGCGCTTGGAGAGGTGGTCGATCATCCGGAAGATGGTCTTCTCGTTGCCAGGGATGATGCGGGAACTGAGGACGACGGTGTCGCCGGGGTGGATCGAGATGTGCTTGTGGTTGTCCACGGCGACCCGCGAGAGGGCCGACATCGGCTCGCCCTGGGTGCCGGAGATCAGAACGGTAACCTTGGCCTTCTTGGTTTCCGCCACGTCCTGCGGGCGGATCAGCACGCCGTCGGGGATGCTGAGGAGGCCGTGCCGGTGGGCGATCTCGGTCACCGAAATCATGCTGCGACCGATGAGCGCCACTTTGCGGCCGAAGTCGCGGGAGAGGTCCAGGATCAACTGCAGACGGTGGATTGAGGAGCTGAAGCAGGAGACGAAAAGCCTATTCTCGGCGCGGTTGAAGACGTCCTCCAAACGGGGACGGACGGCGCGCTCGGAATCGGAATAGCCGGGCCGGTCGGCATTGGTGGAATCGGACAGGAGCAGCAGCACCCCGCGCTTGCCATAGTCGGCGAGCGTGTGGAGGTCGAACATCTCGTTGTCGATCGGCGTGGGGTCGACCTTGAAGTCGCCCGTGTGGATGATGACGCCGAGCGGGGTCGAGATCGCCATGGCGACGCAGCTCACGATGGAGTGCGTGACGTGGATGAACTCGATGGCGAACGGGCCAATTTGGACGATGTCCTTGGGCTTGACGGGCTTGACGGTCGGGGTATCGACGTCGTACTCCTCAAGACGCCGCTCGACCAGCGAGAGCGTGAAGGGCGTGCCGTAGACCGGGACGTCGAATTCCTCCAGGAAGAAGGCAACGGCACCGATATGGTCCTCGTGGCCGTGCGTGAGGAGGAGCGCGCGCACGTGCTGGCGGTTGTCCTTGAGGTACTGCAGGTCCGGGGTGACGATGTCGACACCGAGCAGATCGTCCTCCGGAAACATCATTCCGGCGTCGATAACGATGATGTCGTCGCCGTAGCGGATCGCCATCATGTGCATACCGAACTCGCCGAGTCCGCCCAGCGGAACGACTTGGAGTTTCTTATCTGTCATGTTTTGGAACGAGGAGGGGCAAAGTTGATTCTAGCTCGTTTGAAACGTTGCCAGGGAAACGCATCGAAAAGGGGGGCTTGGTGCATCCAAGCACTATGCCCGAAACAGTCGAGTTGCACCCCGTCATCGCCCACCGTTGGAGCCCGCGGGCATTCACGGATGAGAGGATCGAGCCCCAGGTGTTGAGAAGTTTGTTCGAGGCGGCGCGGTGGTCCGCGTCGTGCTTCAACGAACAGCCGTGGCGGTTTGTGATCGCCACCAAGGACCAGCCGGAGGAGTTCCAGAAGCTGTTGGACGTCCTGGTGCCGGCCAACCAACAATGGGCCTCGCAGGCATGGGTGCTGGGCGTCACTGTCGGCAAGACCACATTCACCCACAACGGGAAGCCCAACCGGTATGGATTGCACGACGCGGGAGCAGCTTTGGCGTCGCTCGCGACCCAAGCCAGTTCGCTGGGCCTGCAAGCCCACGGGATGGGCGGCTTCCACCACGACAAGGCACGGGAAGATTTCGGGATTCCCGAAGACTACGAGTTGGGGGCGGCGTTCGCGGTGGGTTACGTGGATCCGGGCGAGGTGCCGCCCGCGACGCGGACGCGGAAGCCGCTGGAAGAGTTGGTTTTCGGGACGGAGTGGGGGAAGGCTGCGTTGTAGGGTGGCCATGCGGGGCCGCCGTCCAATATTTCACACGGTCCGCGACCTCTATAATAGGGGCATGTTGCGTTGCGTCCGACTGGCACTGTTATGTATCCCCGTATTCGCGGCGGCCCAGTTGTTGCCGCCTCCGCCGACGCCGCCCACGCAGGAGAAGAAGGCCGAGCAAGAGCAGTTGCCGCCCGAAGAGGACGAGACAGCGCTCGCGCCCGGCGAGCAGTACAGCTTCAATCCGGTCAAGTCGAAGCGGGACGTTGAAATCGGCAACCAGTATTTCAAGAACGGCAAGATGCTGGCGGCGGTGAACCGGTTCCGGTCGGCCACTAAATGGAACGACGGCAACGTGGAGGCTTGGGTGAGGCTGGGGGACACCGAGCTGAAGCGGGGCAACACGAAGGCGGCGCGGGAAGCTTATGCGAAATGCCTCGAACTGGCCCCCGAGGGCAAGGTGGCGGGCGAGGTCAAGAAGAAGCTGGAAAAGCTGAAGGGGTAGCGACTCGGCGCGGTTAGGCGCATCAAATGGAGCCGGTGGCCGCAGGGCTTTCCGGAATCACCTTAAAGTGAACCGGGTCGCGGCGACTATTCGGCCGCTTGATTCCTGCCAAACCTGCGAGCTTGTCGACCGTGACACGTTTGCCGTTCCAGCGCGCGCCCCGAGGCATCGCGACCGCAGCGTCAAAAGCAAGTCCGAGTGCGTGGTCGGAAGCCGGGACCGGCTGCTGTCGGACGAGGAGTTGATGCTTCTTGAATTCCGCGCCTACTTCCTCGCGCAGCGCCCGGCATCCTGTGGAACGGTTGCCTCGAAGTTCCTTCACCCACTTGACCCAGACCTCGTGGAGATGGGCTTGGTACACCGGCGGACGGTAGGCGGATTTCAACGAGAACGTCCCGCCCAGCGAGGTCACCATGCCTTTGAGGGTGTCCAGCGCCTGTGCCGCATCCGGCGTGAGACCGCCGAGGTCGGCAGGATCGGTTTCAGCGTTCTTCTCGAACGCGATGCCCTCGGGGTCGTTGATGTCGGACAAAGGTGCCACCTTGCACCCAGCGAGCATCAGGGAACGTCGCACAGCTCTCAATTGCCCGGCCAGGATCGCGGACGACAGCGCGGTGGGCTGCGAGGGCGGAAGAGCTTCCTCTGCCATTGCTAGAAGAGCAGTGGTTGCCGGCGCGGAAGCAGATTCGGCAGCTTCGGAAGGCAGGGACTGCGCCACGCACAGCGACGGGCAGATGATGGCGAGAAGAACGAGTTGGCTGACGGTGCGATGCAAAACTGTCCCAGGCTCCAGACGGGCTTTCGGCCTCTAGATATTTGTACCAGACCGAACAGGTTGGGCGGCGGGGCACGTCGATTTCATTGCGCTGGGTCGCCGCAAAGGAATAGGCAAATGACAGGGATCTAGAAGGGAACATGGAGAGTGGGCAACGCCCCGGCAACTCCCGAAGAGTTCGTCACCCTGCAATCAACGCTGGGCCTCGGATGATGACACCGCCTTCGCAAGCGTCTCAATCACCAAGTCGTTGAAGGGAACGCCTTCGCGGCTGGATCGGTCGGCGAAGTAGCGGCGCAACTCCTCATTCAAGCGGACCGTCGGCCCACGGTAGAACCTTCCGCGGACCGTGCCAGGCGGAAGCTCGGTGATTTCAGGGATGTCGGAGGTGTCGATGTCGCTTGGCGGTCGGTCCATCAGCGCCAAAATTTGCTTCTTGTGCAGGTCGGAAAACGGCCTGTTGAAGAGTTCGTCTTCAGAAAATTGAATCAGCATAGAGTTTCCGTTCGCGGCTTGTGGCTTCTCGGGCGGAAATGATCCGCACCGATTCGACACCGACATAGGTGTGGACGACCGTCAGGAAGAGCACAGTACCGGAGGCGAAGCCGATTGCGTGCCACCGCTCCTCGGCGTCTACGACCCGCTCGAGATATTCGAGAACATTTGGATCGGCAAAGACGCCAGCTGCCACCTCAAAAGCCACACCGTGCTTCTTCTGGTTGATTTCGTTCTTAGCGTCGTCCCATTCGAACGTCACACCCCAGAATAGTACCGCTCGATTGATTCGGTCAAGCAATCAGAGTTCAGCAAGGAAACGCCCGGCCCTGCACGGCAAAATGCCGTGGCGACTTGACCCGGTCTCCAGGCACGCGGTCCCTGCTGAGGGACAAGTGGTACGTCCTAGCCCCGTCCATCGAACCCTCAATCTTCCTTTCCCCCGACCGTTCTGGATCGGCTCCGCTATCGATAGGCACCCCATCGAGCCACCGCCCCGTTGGCACCACCCTGAACCGGGTATATGATATGACCAACGCGAACCAAAGGAGCCCTCCATGCACATCACACGCCGCGACGCCCTGTCCGCCCTCGCAGCCCCCGTCTTCGCCTCGAAAGCATTGGCCCAAACCGGCCTGCCCGAAATCGAGAAGGGGCCCTTCGACGGGACCCGCGAAGGACTGAAGGCATACCAAATTCCCGAATGGTTCAAGGACGCCAAATTTGGCATCTGGGCGCACTGGGGCCCGCAGTCGGCCGCGGAGGATGGCGACTGGTATGCGCGACGCATGTATATCGAGGGCGAGGATCAATACAAGAGCCACCTCGAGCGCTTCGGCCATCCCTCGAAGTTCGGCTTCAAAGACATCTGCCGCATGTGGACGGCCGACAAGTTCGATCCCGACCACCTCGTCTCCCTCTACAAGAAGGCCGGCGCGAAGTACTTCATGAGCATGGGCGTTCACCACGACGGTTTCGACCTCTGGAACTCGAAGTACCAGCCCCGCTGGAACTCCGTCGCCACCGGACCGAAGAAAGACATCGTGGGAATGTGGAAAAAGGCGACCGAGAAACAGGGCCTGAAGTTCGGCGTAAGCGAGCACCTGGCTCCCAGCTACAACTGGTTCGGCGTCTCGCACGGCAGCGACAAGAGCGGGCCTTTTGCCGGCGTCCCTTATGACGGGGTGGACCCGGCTTACAAGGACCTCTATCACGAACTCCCGCCGGACTACAAGATTATCCTCACCGGCATGGGCGGCAGCATGACCCAGGCGTCCGACGAATGGAAGCGGGAGTACTTCCTGCGCGTCAAAGACCTGGTCGACAACTACCAGCCAGATCTCCTCTACACCGATGGCGGCATGTTCTATGGCGACGTCGGCGCGCGGCTCGTCTCGCATCACTACAACCTCAACGCGAAGCACCACGGCGGCAAGGTCGAAGCTGTCTACACAAGCAAGCGCCGCAACGAATGCGATACCGGCACCTGCGTTTTCGATATCGAGCGCGGCGTGGCCGAGGGCGCGATGGCGAACGCATGGCAGACCGATACCTGCGTCGGCAACTGGCACTACAAGCGCGGCATGAAATACAAGACGCCGAAGACCGTGATCGACATGCTTTGCGACATCGTCAGTCGCAACGGCAATCTGATGCTCAACTTCCCCCTGCCCGGCAGCGGCGAGCTCGATGCCGAGGAACTGCACATCCTTGACGAAATCACGAAGTGGATGGCCGTCAACAGCGAGGGCATTCACTCGACCCGGCCGTGGAAGACTTTCGGGGCTGGGCCCGCAATCGTCAGCGCGCCCGTCACCAACACCCGGTTCAACGAAAACAACCGCAAGGACCTCACCGCCGACGACTTCCGCTTCACCACGAAGGGCAAGAGCCTCTACGCTTTCTCGATGGGCTGGGCGGGCAAGGAAGCCGTCATTCCCTCGTTGGCCCTGGGCGGGAAATACGAGGTCCCCAAATTCCACAACGTAGAGTTGCTGGGGCACAAGGGCAAGCTCAAGTGGAGCCAGGGCGCGGCGGCGCTCAAAGTGGAGTTGCCCGAGCAGAAGCCATCCGACTACGCTGTGGCCTTCAAAATCGCCTTGGCCTGAAGTGCGATCAGGCGGAGTCGCCGCAGCGCGATCCGTCCGAACGGGTTCACTCCGACCCGGCGGTCCAAACGCCGGATGGCCGTGCCGCAAGCACCGTTTTGGGTTCGTTGAACAAACACTCCCTCGCGGTCGCGGCTCGGAAACGGCAGAACACGATGTACCGAAGACTCCCGCAAGGGTGAAAATGGCCTATCACCCGGAGACGATCTTGTCCCAGCTTCACGGCTGTGGTGAAATATGGATAAGGGAGCGACGGTGGAAGTTGGCAGGTCCCGACGGGAGAAGGCACCATGGGTGGTTCTCGGTCGGTGCCCGGGGTGATTGGTCGCCCGGACATATTCCAAAGAGGTCCGAGGGGCCATGTTCACTACCGAAAGCAGCAAGCCGCTAGCCAAATGACCAAAAACGCGCCAGCGCAGGCATCGCGCCTGTTTCCATGCAACGCGGACGGGAAGCCGCTCATCCACCTCGACTCGGCATCGGTTTATTCGTATGGATCGCTGATACGGAAGGCCGAAGAATTGCTGCTGCGTCTGTTCTCCCAAGGACTTCTTTCCGGGACCACGCACACTTGCATCGGACAGGAGCTTTGCGCCATGTCCGTGGTGCGGGCCCTGAACAATCCCGCTGACGTCGCCCTGTCCAACCACCGGAATCACGGCCACTTTCTGACCTATAGCGGCGACTTTCTGGGCCTTGTGGCGGAGATCATGGGTCGCGAGGCCGGTGTCTGCGGTGGCATCGGGGGCAGTCAGCATCTGGCATTCCGCGGTTTCCACAGCAATGGCGTGCAGGGCGGAATGACCGCGATCGGCGCGGGCCATGCGCTGGCGCTGAAGCGCCGGAAGGAAAACGGCGTTGTGGCCGTGATCATCGGAGACGGGACCACCGGCCAGGGCCTACTCTATGAAAGCCTCAACCTGGCCTCCACTTGGGCGGTGCCGATGCTCTTTGTTGTGGAAAACAACAGCATCGCGCAGACGACGCCTACCGTGGATACGGTTGGCGGCTCGCTGGAAGGCCGCGGCTCGGCATTTGGCATCAAGACTTGGCGTCTCAACGACTCCCATGCGGACTTCCTGAGGAGTACCGAAGACGTCGTGGAGGAAGTAAGGGCCTCGGGGAAACCCGGGTTCCTCGTGATCGACACCTGCCGACTGGGGCCGCACAGTAAGGGCGACGACCTGCGGGACGTTGACCACATGGAAGCGATCCGCGCGCGCGACCCGTTGACGAGACTCGGACTGGGATTGGATCCGAGCATCAAAGCCGACATCGACAGGGCCGCCGACGAGTTCCTCAATGAAGTTTACCGGGATGCGATGGAGTCCCCGGAGTCGACATCCGACAGTTCCAACCGGCACATTTTCTTTGCCGACCGTACGCCCCCGGACACGGCCAACTCGACTACCGTCAGCACGGGAGGCAACGTTCGCGCGTCGCTGAACAATGCGCTCGACGAGCTTCTCGCGGCCAACCCGGAAGTGATTCTGTTGGGCGAGGATCTCCACGACCCCTACGGAGGAGCTTTCAAAGTGACCGCCGGCCTCAGCACCCGCTATCCAGGCCGCGTCATATCGACACCGATCAGCGAAGCTGGCGTCGTGGGGGCTGCCATCGGCTTGGCGCTTGACGGATACCGGCCCGTTGTCGAAATCATGTTTGCGGACTTCCTGTCGCTGGCGATGGATCAACTGTATAACCACGCGGTGAAGTTCCCCGGGATGTTTGCCGACGCCCGCGTTCCCTTGGTGCTGCGCACGCCCAGCGGCGGACGCCGCGGCTACGGTCCGACACACAGCCAGAGCCCGGAAAATCTGATGACGGGCGTGCCCGGTCTGACTATCGTTTTCCCCAGCCATAGGCACGATCCAGGCCTGCTGCTACGGCGCGCGGTGCTCGGCTGGAATTCACCCACGGTGTTTTTCGAACACAAACTCCTGTACGGAAGGACCGTGGACACTGCCGGGTATCAGGAACTGGCTCCCGACGCGTCCGATCACGGTGCCGAGTGGTTTCCCATTCTGACGCGGGGCAGCCGCGAACCGGATGTCACGCTGGTGGCGTATGGCGACTCCGTGCAACTGGCGGAGGCTGTCGCGGCACAACTGGCGGAGGAGGAGGTCGCGTGCGAGATTGTGGCCCCGTCGCTCTTGGCGCCTCTGCCGCGCGCCACGCTGGTCAACCATCTGATGGGAAGCCCTCGAATCGTTGTGATCGAGGAAGCGCCTTCGGAATTCGGCTTCGCCGCCGAACTGGGGAGCTGTCTTTTGGAAGCGGGTTATCGGGGCCGGTACCGCCGCGTCGCCTCGCCGCCGATCCCAATTCCGGCGGCCCGCAGCCTCGAAACGGCTGTTCTGCCGTCCGAGCAGAATGTTCTAGACTGTGTTATTGGCGCCATTTTGGCGGATCTGGCCACCACCTAAACATCATCCATGCCCGCCGCACTGTACACTCCGAGACTCAACAACAACGACGACACCGTTCGTTTCACGAAATGCCTTGTGGAACCCGGAACCTACGTCAAGCAGGGTGATCCGGTAGCGGAGGTCGAGACCGACAAGGCGACCTTCACCGTCGAGGCCGATCAAGACGGCTATGTGCTGGCATTCTGCTTCGAGATCGACGAGACCATCGCCGTGGGCTCGGTGCTGGCCTGGATCGGCGACTCCGCCACGGAAGCTGTGCCCACCGCCGCGGCTGCCGCGTCCGCAGACTCCTCTGCGGGCACACGGACGGGAACGCCGACGTTGAAGGCCGCGATTCTTCTATCACAGTACGGACTCGCCGCGAAGGACGTCCCGGCTTCTGCCGAACGTTTGTCGGCGACCGATGTCGAGAATCATATTCGAGCAAAGGGACTCGTGCCGGCTTCCCGAACCGCCTCGGTCAGCCATGCCGTTGCAGCCCCCTCCAGCCCGCCGCCCGAGCCTGGCAAGAAGATTGCGTTGAGTCCGCCGGCCCACGGAATGTTGCGCACGGTATCTTGGCAAAAGTCGGACGCCGTGCCCGGGTATCTGGAACTAGCTTGGGACGTGGCACCGTGGGCCGAGTACGCCGCAGCCTTCCAGAAGCAGCATCGGTTGCTGCTGAACCCACTGCTCCCGCTACTGGCGTGGCGATTCGCCCGGGTCGCGGTGGAACAACCCCTGATCAATTCGACGATCTTTGCGGACCAGTCCTGGCAGTACGAGCACGTCAATCTTGGTTTCACCATACAAGTGAGCTCAAATCTCATGGTGGTCGTGGTTCGTGAGGCGGAAAAGCTGGACCAAGCGGCGTTTGTGAAGAAACTTACCGATCTCCAACGCGGTGCGATGCGCAACTCCCTGCGTCCGGAGGAAGCCTCGGGAGCCACCATCGGCTTCAGCAGCATGGCGCGCTGGCCGGTAACCCGGCACGTGCCCGTCCTGCTGCCGCACACCGCCATGATGATCGCCCACACCTCCCCTTCCGGCCAGAATGCGTGCATTGGTGCCACATACGACCACCGCGTCCTGAACGGGCAGGATGTGGTTGCCGCACTCCGGAGCCTAACGACTCCGCCTGCCGCCGACGAGGCCTGAAAGGTAAATTCACGTGACCGACCCACGCAAAGCAATCCATCAGAAGATCATCGAACTCGCCAAACGACTGGGCAACGACGCCAGTTCGCTGGGCTACCATGACTCCATCCCCGACCGGGGCGCGCTGGATTCGCCCGGACTGCTGGAACTGATCATGTGGTTCGAAAATGAATTCAATCTCGAGATCGAGCAGGAAGAGCTGACGCTCGAGAACTTCGGCACCATCGACGCGATGGCCTCCTACGCGGAGAAGGCCGGGGCATGATTCCGAAGATCGAGTGGCCGGAAGGAAAACGGTTCGCGTTCACGGTTTTCGACGACCCAGACGGCGATACGGTAGCTTCGCGAAAGTGGGTCTATCCCTTTCTCGCCGATCTCGGTTTTCGTACGAGCATTGCGGTTTGGCCGATCGGTCCGTTGCGCCAACGCAACAGCTCTGGCGAGACATGCGCCGACAAGGACTATCGCGAACACCTGCTCCACATGCAGGACATCGGTTTCGAGATCAGTTACCACAACGCAGCCCCGCATGATTGCGTGCGTGCTGAGATCATTCAAAGTCTAGATGTGTTTCGGGATATTTTTGGGGCCTACCCTAGATCCGTCGCCAACCATTACAATGCCGACGCACTGTATTGGGGTGCCGCCCGGCTGCACTCCCCGGCTTGCCGCGCACTCTACAACCTGATGACCTTTGGCGGCAAGAAGAGTCGCTTTTCGGGCCACGTCGAAGGCTCCCCCCACTTTTGGGGCGATCTTTGCCGCGACAGGACACAGTATTTCCGCAACCTCGTATTCCGTGAAATCAACACCCTGAAGGCCTGCCCGTACCAGCCGTACACCAGCGTCGACCGGCCTTACGTCCACGAGTGGTTCAGCGCCTCCGAAGGTACCGACTGCCGTTCGTTCGTGAAAACCATTTCCGAGGTGAACCAGGACCGACTGGAGGAGGAGGGCGGCATGAGCATCATGTACACCCACCTCGGAAAAGGCTTTGTCACGGACGGCAAGCTGGATCCCGAGTTCCGCCGCCTGATGACGCGGATTAGCAAGAAGAATCCTTGGTCCGCGCCCGTTTCGCCCTTGATGGACCATCTCAAGGCCAAGAAGGGCCCGTTCACGATTTCCTACGACGAGATCACCCGCCTCGAATGGAAATGGCTGGCGGTCAAAGCCTTCCACGGCACCTCCTGAGACGCGATGGCTATCCGCATCGAGCTGTATAAGACCGCAGAGCAGGCGGTGGAAGCGACAGCTTTCAACGAGCGCATGCGGGCTCATGGCCAAACCGAATACCTGCTGACGGAATATCCGCCCGTGATGGAGCCGGACGACGCGCCTGTCCGGAATCGGTTCTATGTCGCACAGGAGGAAGAGTCGGTTCGGGGCGGTCTATTGCTGGCCGCGTTTCCGGCGGCGTTTGGCTCCGGGGCCGAATGCGACCTGTTGAATTCCCGCGAGCCGCTTTCGGAAGCCATCATCGATCCGAAGTATTCGTTGGTCGGCCTGCGCCTCATGAGGTTCATGCAGCAACAGGGGCCGTACCTGTTCGCGCTGGGGATGGGCGGTGAGGACCGGCCATTTCCCCGGTTGCTGAAAAGCGCAGGTTGGACGGTGTTCCCGGTTCCGTTCCTGTTTCGAGTTGTTCGCGCGTCGCGTTTTCTGCGCGAATTGCGGCTTCTTCAGGCCTCCCCGGCGAGGCGGCTCATCGCGAGTATTGCGGCAGCGACCGGACTCGGGAAGGTTGGAATCTCCGCGCTGCAGTTCCGGTCCGCCGCCGCGGCGTTTTCGACGCGTGGTCTCAGCGTGGAGCCGATCACAACTTGGGGCAACTGGGCGGACGAGTTGTGGGAACAATGCCGCGGCGAGTTTTCGTTCGCTGTTCGGCGGGATCTGAAAACGGTTCGCGCGCTCTACCCCCTCGAAGGCCGGACGCGAGGCTATTTGATTCGGAGGGACGGTCGCCCCGTGGGCTGGGTCGCGGCACTCCTTACCAAGATGCGGGACCACAAGTTCTTCGGCAATCTCCAGGTCGCGACCCTGCTCGACGCCGTGGCGATTGACGGGACGAAGCTGGGGTGCATCGAACTGGCGTCCCGGGCGTTGGCTCGGGAGGGAGCGGAGTTGCTGGTGACGAACCAGTCGCACGCGGCGTGGATGCAGGCTTTCCGCTCTGCGGGCTATCTCTCCGGGCCGTCGAACTACATCCTCGCGCTGTCGAAACCCCTGGCGGCCGCGATCAACGCGGAACCGGGAGGGATGGCGAATGTGCATTTTACGCGCGGCGACAGCGACGGGCGCATCTTCCTTTAGGATCCAAGCGGCAAAGGCAAAGTCCGTTACAATTGGAGCGTGGACCGAGTGAGCCTTGAGGAACTGGTCGGCGAGGAGTGGGCGGAATGGTACCGTATGACTCCGCAGGAGCGCTTCGCGGAATCGATGAAACTGTGGGAGACGTATCGGGCGCTCGGAGGGTCGCTTGAACCAGAGCCCGATCCTCAAAGCCCTTTCTTCGATGCGGACGAATGGCGTGCGAATGCTGCTGATGGGCGGCCAAGCGTGCGTGTTCTACGGGGCGGCAGAGTTTAGCCGGGATTTGGACCTGCTTGTTCTGGTGGACGGCGAAATACTCGGCGACACCAACCTCTCCAAGCTTCAAGACGCACTGTCGGAACTGCAGGCCGCGCCTATAGCTATTCCCGACTTCCGGGCAGAGCACTTGCTGCGGGGCCACGCTGTCCACTTCCGGTGTCTGCGTCCCGACGTGGACCAACTGAGGATCGACGTGATGTCCAACCTCCGCGGTGTCGCGCCGTTCGAGGAGTTGTGGGCGAGGCGCACCACTTTGGAAATCGACGGGCAGCCGGTCGAGCTCCTTTCCCTGCCGGACTTGGTTCTGGCCAAAAAGACCCAGCGCGACAAGGACTGGCCTATGATCCGACGGCTGGTGGACCAGAGTTTCTTCGGCCATGCGCACGAACCGACCGAGGGCGAAATAGCATTCTGGTTGGGGGAATTGCGGACGGTCGAGTCGCTCATGGAGGCAGTACAGCGTTGGCCGGAGGAGGCCTTGACCGCAGCCGGTCGGCCGGCTGTCGAAGCCGCCCTGGCGGGTGACTACGAGAGAGTCGATAATGAACTCCAAGCTGAGGAACGGGCCGAGCGCAGGCGGGACCGCGAATACTGGGAGCCGCTCAAACGCTAACTGGGGCACTTCCGAAGGGAATTTCGGAGCATGCAACCAAGTCCAGACGACCTAGACCCGGAAACCGCTCGGGACAGGCCATGATCGCGCGGGTGATGGCTTCGAAGTCGACGCCGTTGTTGTGAAGCAACGGCAAACCGGAAACTAGGGCCGTCGCGGCAATGATGGTATCAAAACGCCACCGCGCAAGGCGATCGTGCCGGGTCTCGGCGCTGCGGTGAGATTTTCGGGGCGGCGATGGAGGATCGGGCAGCAACCCCATGATCTGCTACCGCCGGTGAGTCAACAGGGTGGAGCATGATGCCGTCGAGGATTGCCAGTTCGTCGTCGGAAAACCCCGCAAAGGCCTTCCGGTAATTCGCTAGAACCTCTTCACGACGGTGTCGCGCTGCGTCGGCGCGCAGACCGTCCGCAATCCATTCCTGGATCACAGCGCCCAAGCCAACTCTGCGGGCACGAGCAATGCCCTGAGCCTTCGCCAATGAGTCGGGGGGCAGAGTCACGGTCGTCCGCTTCCCATGCGTGGATGTCTTGCCCGCCATGTTGTCATTGTCGCACTGGTGACGACAGCAAAAAAAAACGAGGGACCGGCAGCCAATCAAACAATAGGGGTCCGCCAGTCAGCGCGATTCCGGCAACGCAAACGCATAAAGCGTGTCGCGAACGGCCATCACGACATACTGGCATCCGGCCAATTCATACGTGATCGGAGCATTGCTCGCCGGGCCGCCCACGTTGGTCTTCCACACCGTTTTCCCGGTCGTCTGATCGAGCGCCACCAAGTAATTCGAATTCGACGTAAACAGCAGCCCTCCGGCAGTGGTCAGGATTCCCGCCGGGTTCCCGTAGCCAACCTTCCAACGCACCTCGCCGGTCTGGTAGTCCAGCGCCAGCAGTGCTGGGTCGCCGGGGCTCAGGGCCGATTCGCGGCCTCCCTGGTGGTCGTCGAGGCCCCCCTGCACCGCCCCGTTCGTCAAATAGGTTAGGCTCCAGACCCCGATATTCGCGTTCACGTATAACAGGCCGGTCGCCGGGCTGAAGCTTGGCACCCACCAGTTCGTGCCACTGCCTTGGAGCAGGGTTCCTGCAGGGCTGGGGTCCTTCTTGGCGTCGGGAATCGGCTCGCCGCGCTTGTTCAGGCCCAAAGACCAGTTCTGAGGACCAAACGAGGTCGTCAGCAGATGCTCGCCAGTCTTGCGGTCCAGCAGGAAAAAGTAGCCGTTGCGGCTGGCCTGTGCCAACATCTTGCGCGGCTGGCCCCGAAAAATTCCATCAATCAGGACGACGGATTCCGTCGCGTCCCGGTCGGTCGTATCATGCGGCGAGGGTTGGAAGTACCAGACCAGCTTGCCGGTATCGGCATTCAAGGCGACAATCGAACAGGTGTAGAGGTTGGACCCGACACGGTCGCGCCCGTTCAGCACCGGATGCGGGTTGCCGGTGCCCCAATAGATGAGATTGAGGGCCGGGTCGTAGCTGCCTTGGACCCACGTGGTACCTCCACCGTGGAGGAGCGCCTCCTGGCTCGGCCAGGTTTCGGAACCGGGCTCGCCCCATTTCGGGACGCTGGTCCAGGTCCACAGAACCTTGCCGGTGTCGGGATCGACAGCCTTCAGGAAGCCGGTCACATCGCCCGCGTCGCCCGAGATGCCTACGATCAGCTTGTCGCCTACCACCATCGGGGGATTGCTCATGTAGTAGCCGAAGTGGACGTCGGCCATGGGAACGGCCCAGAGCTGCTGGCCTGTATCGGCACGGAGGCAGACGAGGTGGGCGTCGGGGGTGCCGAAATAGACCTTGCCCTTGTAAACGGCAACGCCGCGGTTGGCGATGCGGTCGCCGCGCGACGGGCGGTTGAAGTGCCACATTTCCTTGCCCGTGGCGGCATTGACCGCCCAGACATGGTCGGGCACCGTGAAATAGAGGACGCCATCAACCACAACCGGGGTCCCCTTGATCACCGAGGCACCCGACGCTGGCTTGAACTGCCACGCCGGGGCGAGCTGGGCGGCGTTCTGGACGGTAATTTGCTTGAGCGTGCTGTACCGGCGACCGGAAAGGTCGCCGTTGAGCGATGGCCATTCGGACTGCGCCTGCAGGACAGCAGCCGCGGCAAGGAGGACTATGGTGGGTTTCGTCATGGCTTACTGCAGTGTCCAGAGGTAGGCGAACATGTTGTGGACGTCGTCGTCCGAGTACTTCGGCAGCAGAGCCTTGTGGGCCGCCAGCGGGTCTTTCACCTCGACCTGTACTTCATCCGCCGCAAAGGTGCGGGGTTTGCCGCCGTCCACCACAGTCACATCGTAGGTATTGAGGACCTTGAGCTCGCCCGAAACCTTTTCGCCGGAGCGCAAGGAGACCGTGGCGGTGCGCGGCTTGGTGGCGCGGGGCATCAGGAAGCGGGCCTGCAGGAACACCGGCGGATACTTCTTGGCGATTCCGGCGAGGTCGCCGGTCACCGAATGGCAGACCGCGCAGTTGCCCTTGCCGTTGAAGAACGCCTTGCCGGCTGCGGCATTGCCGACAAGCAGCCGTTCGATCGGGTAGTCGTCGGGCGGCGCGCCGGGACTGACGCGGTCGTACTTTTGGACAGCCCACCGCATATAGGCGATGACGTCTTTGAGTTCGCCATCTCCCAATTGGAACGACGGCATGCCCTTGGCCGGAATGCCGGCGTGCACTACGGCTGTGATTGCCGATCCATCCGCATCCTTGCGTACACGCGAAGTCCGGATAAGATTCGGTCCTTTCGCGGTGCCGGTCAAGTTGTCGGCATGGCAGCCCCCGCACGAGGTGACAAACTGCACCCGGCCTCGTTCGACCGCCTGCGGATCGGGGTCTGCGGGCCATGCCCACCAGCGGTTTCCCTGCGCAAAAAGCGGTGCGGCGACACACACCAAGACCAGCAACCGAATCTTCATACCCGAATAATAGTGTCGCTCAGCGACTGTTGTCGGGACGGTCACCCCGCCCATGTCCGAGCGCCGCGAGGATGGCCTCCAGAAGGTGCTCCTCGTCAAACGGTTTGGCAATCACCGCAACCTGCAAGACCGCATGTACCGTGTCGGCCGCGTAGCCGGTCATAAACAGGACCGTCAGACCCGGTCGCTCCTCGATCAGCCGCTCGGCCACCTGCGGACCGGTAATGTCCGGCATCACAACGTCGGAAAGCAGCAAATCGATATGGCCCGCGAACTCCCGGCTTGCAGCCAGTGCCTCGGTGCCATTCTCGGCCGTGAGGACGGTGCACCCCCGCGACCTCAGGATGAGTGAGCAGTACTCGCGCACCGCGGCGTCGTCCTCCGCCAGCAGCACCGTCATCGGCAGCGGCAGTTCAAACGCATCCCTGCGAGTTCCATTGGGTCCGTCGAGCGGCCGTTGCCCGTCCACCGAGGCGGGAAAGTAGAGTCGGAAGGTGGTTCCTTCACCCAACTCGCTGTCGACCTCGATCCAGCCCCCGCGCTGCTTGGTGATGCCGTAGACCGTGGCCAGCCCCAGCCCGGTCCCTTTGCCTTCCGCCTTGGTGGTAAAGAACGGATCGAAGATCCGGTCGATCAATTCCGGCTCCATTCCCACACCGGTATCCTTGACACTCAGGCGCACGTGGAGCCGCTTCGGGCCGGACTTGTTGGCGACCCAGGTATTGGCGGTGGAAACCGTGATGGTGCCGCCCCGCGGCATGGCATCGCGGGCATTGGCCACCAGATTGATCATGATTTGCTCGAAGCTGGCGCTGGTGGACGAGATCTGGCACAATTCGGGATCGAGGTTCCATTGGAGTCGCGCCGCCGGTCCAGCCAAATGCTGGAGCATGGACGTATATTCCTCCAAGAGGGTGTTCAGAGCCAAAGGCACCGGCTCGGTGATCCGCTTTTGGCTGAAGGCCAGCAGATGGTCCGTAATCTCGGCCGCCGTCTTTCCGGCGCGGCGGATCAGGTCCGACTGGCGCCTCAGGTCAGGCTGTTCGGACAGCCGCTTGGAGAGCAATTCGCTGTAGCCGTTGATAACGGTCAGGAGGTTGTTGAAGTCGTGGGCCACGCGGCCGGCCATCTGGCCCAGCGCCTCCATCTTGCGCGACTGTCTCAGGTCGGATTCCAGTTTCAGCCGCTCTGTCAGGTCATTGAAAAGCACCAGAGACCGACCGCCAAATGTCGCCATGTAAACAGTGACTTCGCGGGTGCTGCCGTTCTTGCACACGACCCTCGCGCCAACCGGCTCGATCGCGGTCTTGCTCTCCCGCTCGGCAGTCTTGATTGCGTCGTCCCAGCGCGTTCGAACATCCGCCCGGTAAACCGGATCGGGATAAGCCCGGAACCACCATGCCTCGATATCTGGAACATCCTCGACCGTGTAGCCAAACAATTCGGAGAACGATTCGTTTGCCGAAAGCACCCGGCTGGGCGTGTCCCCCGTCACCACCAGCATGGGGATATGGGTCCGTTCCAGCAGGCTTCCAAGCAATTCCTCGTACTTGCGCGCCGACTCGGCGGCTTCGCGCCTGGCCGTGACATCGCGAAACGCCGCCGCGGCACCGATTTGGTGGCCAGTGGAGCGCGTGATCGGTGCTGCCGACCCCTCCACGGACCGAACGGCGGATCCCGCGCCTATCTCCAGCAAACACTCCTCGAAGTTGATGGTCGTCCCGGAAGTCAGGGCCTCCATGATGGGACTTGGCAAGGCCTTGCCGGAACGGGGATCCGAAAACTTGAACACGTCACCGACGGAGGCCCCGTGGCTCTCCTCCGTGCCCAGTCCCATCAGGCTTTCCGCAGCGGCATTCAAGAACCGTACCTGACCCTCCGCATCCACCGCCACAACTCCGTCGGCAATGGCAGTCAGGATCGCCTCATGAGTCAATTCGGAATCCTTCAGCCCCTGCAGGATGGCGTGCCGGTGCATGGCCATGCGGATCGCAATGCGCAGATCCGTCTCCTGGAACGGTTTCAGAAGGTAACCCATGGCGCTGGGGGTCGCCCGCTGCACCGTTGCCTCGTCCGAGTAGGCCGTTAGATAGATGACGGGGGTGTGCAGGACCTCCGTGACGATGCGCCCGGCCTCGATGCCGTCCACGACTCCTTTGAGGTGGATATCCATCAGCACCAAGTCAGGGCGGCGCTCGTCTGTCGACCGGACCGCTGCGACCGCAGTGTCCACGACGTCGACCACTTCGTGGCCCATTCGGATCAACCGGTCACGGATTTCGTCGGCGATGAGCGCTTCATCCTCGACCACTAGAATTCGTCTCGGGGTCATTCCTTCTGGCTGCGTCATTTATGAGCGCTCCGATTCCAATGGTATGGTGAGTCTTGCCTCCGTGCCTGGCTGCGTGGAGATCAATTCGAACGTTCCGTCGATCTGCCGGGACAACGACCGGATCAGCCGCATTCCCATTGACGCGGGACGTGAAGGATCGACATCGTTGGCAAGACCGGAGCCCCGGTCGGCTACCGTGAGGACCGCGTGGCCGTTGGCATTCCGGCCAAGCGACAGAAAGATCTCCCCGCCGTGGCCATTGGGATAGGCGTGCTTGATCGCGTTGGTGATGATTTCGTTCAGGATCAGCGCACAGGGCACCGCGAGGCTGACATGCATTCTCGTCGGTTTCATATCGGTGGCTAGCTTTAGGACCCCGGTTCCAACGGAATAGCTCTGGAGCAATTGCCGGCTGAGGCTCACCGCGTAGTCGGCGAAGTCCACGGAGGCCAAACTCTCCGACTGGTACAGCATCTCGTGCACCAGCGCCATGGCGCGGACACGGTCCTGGCTATCACGGAGAATCTTAAGGGTGGGATCATCCTGCGTGTAGGTCGATTGCAAGTAGAACATGCTGGAGATCACGGCCAGGTTGTTCTTGACCCGATGGTGGATCTCCTTCAACATGACCTCCTTCTCCCGCAGTGATTCGATGATGCGGTCGTCCGCCGCTTTGCGGGCCGTGATATCCCGGATGGCGCTTGAAACGAACGTACCCTCCTCGGTCTCGAGCGGACTGAGGCTGATCTCAACCGGGAACTCTGTGCCGTCCTTGCGGAGGCCGAACAATTCCAGTGCCACTCCCATAGGACGAAAGTGGGTGTTGTGGAAGTAACGGTCACGGTTGCCCGGATGCTGGCTCCGATAGCGTTCCGGAATCAAGATCTCGACCGCCTTCCCCAGCAGTTCACGGCGGTCGTAGCCGAACACCGACTCGGTTTGGGAATTTACGAGCACGATGCGCCCCTTGGCATCCACGATGACCATGGCGTCCGGAGCGGCTTCCAGAAGGCTGCGGAACTTTTCGTCGGCCCATCGGCGGCGGGTAATGTCGCGAACTACGCAGACCACCAGTGACTCGCCGTCGGATTCCATCGTGCTAAGCATGATGTCGACGGGGAATTCGCTGAGATCCTTGCGGCATCCGAACAACTCCTCGCCGCTACCCATGGGCCTGGTCCTGGGCTCGGCGATGTAGTCCAGACGGTGGGCTGCGTGGACATCGCCAAAGCGCTTGGGGACGAGGGCCTCGATAGGACTCCCCAGGAGATCGTCGCGATCATAGCCGAACATGGCACAAGCCCGCGCGTTCAGGTCGACTATGCGACCGCCGGGATCGACCACCAGAACCGCATCGGGGGTGAACTCGAAGATCCTCTTGTAAATAGGCAATTTCAGACCCTCGACAAGGACGGTTGATTTCAGTATCTCTTACTTTAGTTCAGCGACTTTGATCGGTCCGTACACTCCCTCGCGGTCGCGGCCCGGCGGAATCAGCATGTGGCCGAGCCACGACCGCAAGGGAGTGTTTGTTCCAACTATGCGCAGTTGTTCATGCAACGGGTGAACGGGCGATCAGGGCAAGGTCCTTACGGACAAGGCATGCAGGGTCCCCCCAGTCGGACCCGCTACTCAGCCTTGCCGGCCGCCTGGAGTGCAGTAATCAAACTGCCAGCTTGCCCCTTCGGCAGCAGGACCAGCTTGCCGGTGTTCGCCAAGATCCGCTGCGTCTCCAGAATCTCGAACAACGCCGAGCAAACCTCGGGCTCGCTGGCGATCTCCGCGAACGCGGCCCGCATTGTCGCCGGACGGATCACGGCGGCCTTGGCAAGTTCCACCGCGGCCTCCTTCTCGGCCGAGCTCTTGATCACGCTGACCTGGTTCGCCCCGGCCTGCTTGATGGCCGACGTCACCTGACGCAGCCGGTTCACCACCTTCTGCTCGATCTGCTGGATCATCCCCGCATCGCGGAAATGCACCTTCCGGATGTACACGGAACCCAGCCTGTACCCCCACTCCACCGACTTCAGCGATACTTCCGTCCGCACCGAGTGGCTCATTTGATGCCGCGTCTCCAGCATCGCGCTGAGCGGCATGTTGCTCAGGCAGCGCACGGTCGAGTTGCTGACGTTGGCCTTCAGCGATCCGCGCGGATCCGTGTTCTTGAACAGGAAAGACACGGGATCGCTGATCCCCATCTCGTACCAGATTCCGATCCCCATGGGCGCGCCTTCCTCGGAATTGACCGGTTCGCTGCGCAGATATTCCTGGTCCAGCCGCATGTCGAGAACCGTGCAACTGCCAAGCCAGTTCACGATGAACGCCCGCCAGCCCAGTTCCACTGGAAGAATGTGCAGACCCGGCTGGTCCAACACTCCGATCACCTTGCCGAAGAGCACATACACCCGGCAGGTCCCTTCCCACACGATGGCGTAGAAGCCCAGGATCCGGCACAGGCCCGAGAGGAAGCCCTCGATCAAGACGCAGCCGAGGAATGCCAGCGCAAAACCCATTACGAAGTTCATTTGCCCGCCTCCATGTAGATCTGCTGCGCTTTCTCCAGCAGCCCCAGTTTCACGTTGCGCAGGTACGCGGGCAAGACGCCCGGCCCCGCCTTGTGTTGCTGGAACAATTCCTCGGCGAGCGATTTTACCGGAGCCACCTCGGCCTGCGCCTTGAGGGTTTCGATCTCGACAGCCCGCCTCGACTGGACGATCTTCTGGTCGGCGGACGCCTGCGCCAGGCTGATGTCGCTGGAAACCTGATTGTGGGCGGTATTGATCGCCGCCAGCGCCGACTCCACTTCCAGGGGCGGGTCGATGGCCGTGATCAGCGAGGCGTCGAAAATCACGCCGTACCTTGCCTGGGCCGACCGGCACTCGAGCTCCATGTAGTCGTTCAAGTCGCGCAGATTCTTGCGCAGGTCGTTGATGGAGACGCCAATCGTCTCCCCGCTGATCGATTCGCCGTCATTGGCCTCGCCAACGGGGGACTTGGCCTCGAAATTGGCGATCCGCTGCCGGAGGACGGCCACGAAATAGGCCATCACGTGGACCACGGGCTTCTTGATGCCGAACAAGTAGGCGTAGAGGTTGGCCTCGCTGACCCGGTATCGGATCTGGCCGGTCAGGCCGGTGTTCAGTTGGTCCTTGGTGACGGCGTCCAACCGCGTGCCGGCGCTGTTGGCAGTGGGATCTTCCTGGTCGACCGCCATGTTCACGGTCGAGGTAGCGACGGTGGCCTTGTGGATCTTCTGCCACGGCATCTTGAAGTACGGCCCGCCGGGCTGGATCACCCGGACTTGGGGATACGCGTAACGCTCGCGCTCCTCAGGACGCAAATGGTCGGAAATGGGGTCGTCGAGGGTGGTTTTCCCCGGCACCCGGTCCGCACGGCCAAAGCTGGTCTTCACGGCCCGCTCGTTCTGGGCGACGGTATAGACGCCCATCAGCAGGATCCGCACGAACAGCCACGCAAGCACGCCCACCACAACACCGGCCAGTATGCTCATACGATGCCAGTGTAGCGCGGGCGTGGGGGCAGTGTCGGCTCGGCTCTGAAACGGAAAATTCCGAAGTTCAGCAGCCTACCGCAATCGCGAAACTACTTCAGTATGCGCCGGCGACCAGTTCGTCGTCGAGCACCAGGCCGGCCCTCGCCGCAGCCAAGCGGTTGGCACGCGCCAACGACTCAAAAGTCCCCGCGTCGGTCCACCAACCGTCGAGGAACGAGTAGGTCAGACTCCCCTCCGCGATGTAGGCGTTGTTCACGTCGGTGATTTCGAGTTCGTGGCGACGGGAAGGCTTCAGGGTCCTAATCTTGTCGAACACCGTATTATCGTAGAAGTAGATCCCGGTCACGGCGCAGTTGGACTTGGGATGGGACGGCTTTTCCTCGATCCCCACGATCCGACCGCCCTCCATCTCGGCCACACCGAAGCGCTCGGCGTCGGGGACCTCCTTCAGGAGCAGCCTTGCCCCCTGGTCCTGGTTCCGGAAATCGTCGGCGGCGCCGCGGATGGAGCCGTCGATAATGTTGTCGCCCAGAATCACGCAGATCTTTTCGCCATCCGAAAAGTGCTCGGCGAGCCGCAGGGCGTCGGCGATTCCGCCTTCCCCCTCCTGGTAGGTATAGTTCAGGTGGATCTTGCCGAACTCGCGTCCGCTGCCCAGAAGGCGCAGGAAATCACCCGCGTTGTTGCCGCCCGTGACGATCAGAAGTTCGTCCATGCCCGCGTCCAGAAGCGTTCGGATGGGGTAGTAGATCATGGGCTGGTTGTAGACGGGCAGCAGGTGCTTGTTCGTGACCTTCGTCAACGGGAACAGACGGCTGCCTGTGCCCCCGGCCAAGATGATCCCTCTCATGATTGTTCTCCTATTCCGGGCTGTTGCCAGTTTCCATGATATCCATCGGAAAGTTCCAAGCGCTGGCGCGCCATCGGCTTGCGGAACATTTTCCGGGGTGCCACACTAGCACTAGGGCGCACCGGTCGATTCGGGCCGTGCCCGGAAACTAGACGGAATGACAAACACCACGCCTTACCACCACGACAAGCATGCCGGCCCTTCCCTTCCCTCCGGACTCGTGCTGCCAAAATGCGACAAGGGAATTGGCGACATCATCCTCAATCCGGAAAGCCCGAAACTGATTTCGGGCGTCAAGTGCAAGGCTCTGTCGCTCTGGCCCGACGACCGCGGCTATTTCCTTGAGGTCCAGCGGATGGGCTTCGGCCTCGCCGCCGATTTCCCCAAGGAGACCTCGCAGGTCTCGGCCGCGCTCAACTATCCGGGCATCATCAAGGCCTTCCACTTCCACCTGCACCAGACGGACTGCTGGACTCCGGCCGCGAACATGCTGCAGGTGGCGCTGGTGGACCTGCGTCCCGATTCCGAGACGTTCGGCCACCGCAACACGCTGTACGTGGGCAACCTCCGCCCGTGGCAGATCCTGATCCCGCCGGGAATCGCGCACGGGTACAAGGTGGTTGGGCTGGAACCCTCGATGCTGATCTACATGACGGACCGCTTCTACAACCCGGCGGACGAGGGGCGCATCGCGCACGACAACCTGTTGATCAACTACGACTGGGAACTGCAGCACAAGTAGGACGGCAACGATTCTGTAGGGCCCAAGGCCTTCACTCGGTCTCCACCGGGGAGATCGTCGACCATATCGACCATCGAGCGTCACGCGACCTCGGGTAGTCACGTCCGTGGCCCTCGCAGTGGCGGCCAGCCGCGAACTGGCCGGGTACTACCGTGTCGGGCTCTCCGGGTCGCCAACGAGCGATTTCTCGCCCCCCTTGAGCCTGCAAAGCAGGGGATACGGCAAAAACCCTGCACCACTCCCCGCCAGTTCGCCAGACCTGCAACATCATCCCGGACCTGCCGCCGTTCTCCTTCGGTCCGAAACCCGGAGCGTGACGACTCCGCCGCTTGACGAGCATTGTTAAGCACGCAGGTCGCCAATTGTCGTGCCGGGAGTCCTCCACTGCTCGGTAACCTGCCGAGCCGCGACCGCGAGGGAGCGTTTCTTCGGGTGTGGGCCGCCAATTCGAGCTAGGGCTTCCGTTTCAGGACCGTCTTCACCGATTCCGGCATGAAGTGGGTCATGAAGCGGCGGAAGTGCGCGGCGACGAGATTGGTCTCCTCCCACGGAGCGTCGGCCAAAGTGCGGGCGAAGAGCACTGGGTCGGCGGTCGACCAGGCATGGTAGAGGCTCTGGGGGAACATCGGGACGACATCATGGCGGTCGTTGGGCGTCTGCTGGGGCGCGCCCGAGCCACAATCGCGCAACGCCCGTGAAAAATCCACGCCGACATGCCAGCCCAAGTAGTAAGCCGGGGTCGGCCTCGGATTGAACTCCAACAGCAGCAGCTTGCCTGTGCATTCCTCCAGCATGAGATCGATGCCCGCCAAGCCGTGGAACTGGGTCAACTCGCCGACCTGTCGTACGATCTCGGGAGCGTCGGGATGGCTGAAAAACTCCACCGACGAGGCCGACGCGAACCGGTTCGGCCACATGTTGCGCATCTTGTACAAGAACCAGCAGACCGGTCGACCATGCTCGTAGAGCACGGAAACGGACACCGTATCTCCAACAATTTCCTGCTGGGCAACCACTGGTTCCTGGAACGACATGGCGGAAATGTGGCCTTCCAACTCCGCAAAGGAGGCCGTGAAGAAGACGCCTGAGCCAGAAAGGCCGCGACTTGCCTTGATGTATACCGGTAATCCGACCTTCTCAATGGCCGCCCGAAGTTCCTCCGCGTCCCGGCAGACCTCGAAGCGCGGCGTGCCGATGCCGGCGTCGCGGCTATCCTGGAGAAACTGTAGCTTGGAGCCTTGGCGCAGCAACGACTCGGGCGTGACCGGCACGGGGAACCAGCCTTCGAGCCAGTCGCGGGGAGACAAGTCGAGTGCGGCCCAGAAGGTCGGCTCGTCTGCGAGCACGATCATCCGGTACTCGTGGCGGTGGACCGCCAAGTGCTCGCGGGCGGCCCTTGCGGCGGCATGGGGGTCCTTCGCGCAGGGCAGCAACTTCGAAACGTATGAAGATTTTGAAGCCGCAATCGCCGCGGACGCGAGCAAATCCACTGTATACCCGCCGCGCGCAAAGAGCGAGGGCAGCCGGGCGATGCCGACGGCGTCGATTCCCGCTATAAGCAGGACTCTGTGCCGTGCATCAGGCACGGGCGATTCTTCCACGAGCCAATGAAATTGGTATCCGAAGCGACGGAATACGCGGCTCGCTTATAGTTTGGAAACTGGCGCACTCCATAAAACTTTCGTAACACCCAGTCTATTATGCCGGGTTGGCTGAGGCCGGTGCCCCCCCGAAGGCGGCCAGAGCCTCTTCCCTGGTGTTGAAGATCTCAAACACCTTGTGCATGCGAACCAGCTCGATCAACGCACGGACCGGCTTCTTCAGCGCGCAGAGCTTCAGATCGCCGCCGACCCCGCAGACTTGACGGAGCGACGACACCATGGCACCCAGCCCGGAGCTGTCGACAAAATCCAGATTGCCCAGATCGAGGATGATCTTCGCGCCCGGCGTCAGACTCGATGCCAGGGAAGTCTTGAAATCCTTGGAATTGCTCGCGTCGAGAGCCTTTCCGGGCACCACCACCAGGGAAATGTCCCCGCCTTGATCGGTCTTCAGCGTTTCAATCGTCAGTGGCATAACTTCCTATTCTTGCGCATGTCCCTTGCGCATGATCGATATGGAGATGACATTCGTCCCGCCCTCGCGCCGGTAGGACAGTTCGTCGGCGCAATGGAAAACGATGTAGGTGCCGAAACCGCTGTCGCGCGACCCGTCGAAAGCGGGTGGCGGCACCGAAAGCGGGTCGAACGGGATGCCGTCGTGGCGCAGTTCGACAGTCAAGTGTTCGCGGTGGACCCTGGCAGTCATGTGGATCGGCCCTCCGCAGATGCCGGTGGAGCCGTGCGCGATGCAATTGACAAAAAGCTCCGTGCAGGCCAGTTCCAGTTGCCCGAGGCCAACGTCGCCAAGGCCGCCATTGGGCACTTCCAGAGCCGCCGCGGCCATCCACGCACGCATGTGCTCCAGTTCTTCGAGTTGGCAGAGAAATTCGGCCTCGCGCACCACGACGGGCTCGTCGAGGTGGTCCAGCCGGATGGTGATGGCGATGCAGGTGAAGTCGTCGGCCTGGGGGGGGTTGTCGCCGAAGATGGCGGCGGCCCTGCGGATCTGGTCCACGAGGATCGCCGCACCCAGCGAACTCCAGTTGCGGACGCATTCGGTCAGGCGCTCCTCGCCGAAGAAATCGCCGTCCGGGCTGCGCGCCTCGGTCACGCCGTCTGAGAACAGAAGGTACGTATCGCCGGGCAGAATCCGATGGGAAACCTGGGAGCAGGTGAACTCGGGTATCACGCCGATCGGCAGATCCTCCCCGCGGAGGAAAATTGTGTCATCGGTCCGTTTGCGGTAAAGGAGAATCCCCGTGTGGCCGCAGTCGACAAACTCGAGGAGGCCGCGACCCACGTCGAACCGGGCATAGCAGAGTGTCACGAAGCGGTCGAGTTGGATCAACTGGTCGACAACGCGCCGGGCCGCGCGGTCGACGATTGCCGCCGGCGATGGAGCGGTGCCCTTGGAACGCAGCGCCAAGCTGGCGATGGCCCGGAGGAACTGGTTCTTGGTCGCGGCGCCGATCAGCGCCGCGGCGATTCCCTTCCCCATGACGTCGGCGACCAGCACATCGACGCAGACGTTGGAGTGCTTCAGGAAGTCGTGGAAGTCGCCGTCGACCCGCTGCGAGGCCGCGCTGAAGCAGCAAATGTCGAAGCGGTCGAGTCCCGAGGGAGGATGGCCGAAAAGCAACGACTGCTGGATAGAGGAGGCGATTTCGAGCTCCTGAGCCCAGCGCTCGTTTTCGCGCATGGAACGCTTGAGGCGGTCGCTTTCCAGCAGCATCGAGGCTTGGTGGGTGATGGCCTCGAGCAGGCGCAGGAAGGGCGCGTCGAATTGGAAACGTTCGTCGTCGCGCCAGACGGCTAGGAATCCGATCACCTTCAGCCGGGCGGTCACCGGAGCGGCCGCGACGCGCACGGCATTTGGCCATGGCACCGGCCCCGGCCCGGTCATTTCCGGCGGCAGGTGGTTGACCGAAACGGCACGAGCCTCGCGGATTGCCTTTTCCATGCGCCCGAGGTCCTGCCAGTCGAGGATTTCGCTCGCGTGGCCCGCGAGGGGCTTCAACCGGCCGTTCCGGGTGAGGAAGATGGCGGCGTGCAGACCGTCCTGCAGCGAAATGAAGCGGGCGATGAGGCGCTCCAGGGAGGTTTCGACATCGGCATAGCGCAGAACGTCGGCGCTGATCTCATAGATGGCGTCCAGGCTCTCCCAATTGCTGCCCAGTTCCTCCAGCAGAACCTCCTCGCGCCGTTCGACCTCCAGCCGGCCAAGGACGCCGCGAACCGCCAACTCCAACACGGTGGAGAAGTCCCCGGACCCTGGCGCGTGGTGCAAAATTAGTTCCGACCCCTGCTTTTCGTCAACTGGAAACTGGGCGGATGTCGATTCCGGTGGGACCGGGAGCAGGACACGCGGCTCGAAACCGGGCATGCGGAACTCGATCCCGACGCCGGCCATCCCACGTAGGTCCGAGAACTCGCGGCGCAGGGCCTCGGCCTGCCGGTTGAAGTCGGCTTGCGAAATGGGGACCGTATCGCTCACGCCTCGGCTCCGGTGATGCCGGTTTCCGGCAAGACGCCACATTCCCGTAATTTTCTTATCAGTTTTGACGGGGCGATGGGCTTGGGGCACTGCGCGGTGGCACCGGCTTCGGCCAAGGCCTGGTCGTCTTGGTTGAACCACTGCGCACTCAGGACGATCACCACGAGGGATGCCCAGCGGGAATCCTGACGCAAAATCTTCAGCATGTCGAAGCCCGACATCCCCGGCAGCACCACGTCCAGCAGCAAGGCGTCCGGATGGAACTCCCCGATTCGCTCCAAACCGTGTTCGGCGTCGCCGGCCACAAGAACCTCGTAGCCTTCCTTCGCGAGCACGTGCTCCAAAAGGCGGGCGATGTGCCGCTCGTCCTCGACCACAAGTACCCGGCTGGGTCGCGGGGCCAAGCGCGAACCGCCTGAACCGTCAACCGCTTCCCGTTCATCGCCTCCGCCTACCGGCGAGGCCGCTCGTAGTGGAAGAAAGCTCGTTTCCAATGTACACTCATTATAGTAGGAGTAGGGACGAAAACGCGCGTCCCTTTGCTTGACAAACTTGGCTTGAGAAACGTGGCCTCCGCCCCTTGGACACTATTTCCGTGACCCCGACTGCATCCACTCCCCGAGCCACCCCTCCCGCAAGCGACCAAGCCCGCTTGGACTTGATCGAAGCCCTGTATGCCCGCTACGGCACGGAAAGCAGCCAGGGTCTCGCCGTGCGCTGGCAGTACTGGCACAAGAAATATCTCTGGAAGCTCGTGATCGGCGGGGCGAGGGTGACCAAGCGACTGATCGACATCGTGGTTTCCATCTGCATGATGATCGGGCTGTCCCCGTTCCTGATCGGCGTCGCGCTCGCCATCAAACTGACCGACCGCGGGCCGATCCTGTTCTGGCAAAAACGGGTCGGACAGTGGGGCCGCGAGTTTCCCTTCCCGAAGTTCCGCTCGATGGTGACCAATGCCGAGGCCCTCAAGGACAAGCTGTTGGCGATGAACGACCACCAGAACGGGATCACGTTCAAGATGAAGAAGGATCCGCGCATCACGTGGATCGGGCGAATCATCCGCAAAGCCAGCATCGACGAACTGCCGCAGTTGTGGTGCGTGCTGAAGGGCGACATGTCGCTGGTCGGCCCCCGTCCGCCGGTACCCCGCGAAGTGGCTCTGTACTCGCTGCGCGACCGCCGCCGCCTGGATGTCAAGCCCGGACTGACCTGCATCTGGCAGGTGAGCGGGCGCGGCGATATCCCGTTTCCCAAGCAGGTGGAACTCGACGTGCAGTACATCGAAAGCCAGAGCATCTGGTTCGACATCGTGCTGCTTCTGAAGACCGCTCCGGCTGTCATCTTCGGCAAGGGTGCGTACTAGGGATGGCCGGACCTTTAGGCTGAGGCGAAAACAATGCCACCTCCCGCACCCACCTCCGACGAGCGGGCGAAACTGATCGCCGAGCTGAGCGGGCGCTTTTCCGACTCCGGCATCCGTCGGCGCAGACTGCACCGCACCTTCGGGGCCGGTCTCTGGCTGGTGTGGATCCAGATTCTGAGCGCGGCCCGACGCCTGCCTGCTCGACATCTTGATGTCGGCTGCGGCGCTGCTGCTCCTGGCGCCCTTGCTGTTGCTCCTGTTGATCGCCGCCCGGGCCAAAGGCGGAGGGATCGCGAGGACGGAGCGGCTCGGACGGTGGGGCATCGTGTTCGACGAGTTCAGTTTCGACTCCGGTCCAATGCGCGATTTGCCAGCCCTCTGGAACGTGCTGAAGGGGGATCTGGCGTTTGTGGGGCCCCGTCCGGTGGCCGCCGACGAGGTCTCGCCGACCGATCGTTTCGCGTGGCGGCGGTTTAAAGTCCGGCCCGGCCTCGTGTGCCTGTGGTGGATCCGCAAACGGGCCAACATCGCCTACGGTTCCGAATCGGAATCGGACTCCGAATACCTCGACAGCCAGTCGCTGTGGAACGACATGGCCATCGGACTCCGCGCCATCCCCGCCGCCTTTTACGGCGAGGGAGTGGCGGCGGCCCCGGACGAAATCGACTTCCTGGGCATCCGCATCGACAACCTCTCGATGGACGAGGCGATTGACAACATCCTGGCCCGCGCGGTGGCACCAATTCCATCGCAGGCCTGCTTTATCAACGCCGACTGCGTCAACATTTCCTACCGCGATCAGGACTACCGCCAGATCCTGCGCACCAGCGGCCTGGTGCTGGCCGACGGCATCGGCATCAAGATCGCCGGTCGGATTCTGAACACCAACATCCGCCAGAATGTAAACGGCACGGACCTGTTCCCGCGGCTTTGCGCCGAGATGGAAATCCGGCAAACGGGCTTGTATTTGCTCGGCGGCCAACCGGGTATCGCCGCCGCCGTGGCCGACTGGATTGGTCGGAACTACCCGCAGGTCCGGGTCTTAGGCCACCGTCACGGCTTTTTCAAGCCTGAGGAAACGGAGGAGGTCCTGCGCGGGATCCGCGATTCCGGCGCTCGTGTGCTGTTGGTCGCGTTCGGCGCCCCGCGCCAGGAAAAGTGGATCGCGCAAAACCTTGCCGCGACCGGGGTCGGGGTGGCGATGGGCGTCGGGGGCCTGTTCGATTTCTATTCAGGCCGCATCAAGCGCGCCCCGGCATGGGTGCGTGAGATCGGCATGGAGTGGTTTTACCGTTTCATCCAGGAGCCGCGCCGCATGTGGCGACGGTATTTTGTTGGCAACGCAGTATTTCTCCGGCGGGTTGTTTGGAACCGGCTGCGCGGAGGGGAGACCGCATGATCGCGATCGTCGTAGCGCTTGGAAGCAATGAATCCTTCGGAGGCCTGCAGGAACATCTTGCCGTGCCTCTGCTGCCTTTGGCGGACAAGCCGTTCATCCAGCACGTGGTCGAATTCGTGGCCAACCACGAGGTTCGGGATTTCCATTTCATCCTCAGCCACCTGCCGGAGAAAATCGAGGAGGCTCTGGGCGACGGCGTGCGCTGGGGCTGCAAATTCCGCTACCACCTGCTGCCCGGGGATGGGGATCCCCTGCGGCTGGCAGCGAACATCGCCGGCACCCAGCAAGGCGCGGTGCTGCTGGCAACGGCCGAGTGCCTGCCGGACTTCGACCTGCCGAACACCCCGCCCGGCACCCGGATCGCCCACGAAGGGACTTGGACCCGCTGGGCCGTTCTCGACCCCGCGCAATTCGGACAGCCGGGTTTCGACGAACTGCCGTCGGTGGAGGCCGGCGCGTTCCTCAGCATAGAATCGGGCCGCGACTTCCTGCGCAGCCAGCGGGTTGCACTCGAATTGCAGTTCCCCGGACTCCTCATTGCGGGCCGCCAAGCCGATCCCGGCGTCTGGATCGCGCGCAATGTGGTGATGCACCCCACCGCCAAGGTCACGCCGCCGGTCTACATCGGCGAAAACTGCCGCATTGGACGCGGGGCGCAACTGGGACCGTCCGCCGTCATCGGGCAGAACTGCATCATCGACGAACACACCATCGTGGTCGATTCAATGGTAGCGGCGGGCACGTACGTCGGCGAGGGATTGGAACTCGACGCGGTCATCGTGGACCGCAACCGGCTGCTCAACACGCGGCTCGAAACCACGCTGCTGGCCTCGGAGGCGTTCCTGCTGGGCAGCCTCACCGGACAGGCGAAGGGTCGCGACACCTACCGGATCGTCTCGTTCGTGATCGCATTGGCGCTGCTTCTGATCTTTTTCCCCCTGCTGCTGGTGACCGTCGCCTGCGCGATCCTCGGCCGGAAGGGGGCGCTGGCGTCCAAACGCGCCGTGACGATTCCGGCGGATGAAGACCCCGCCAGTTGGCGGGAAACCTCGGTGCCCGTGTTCCACGGACCCGTGTTCTCCACCAAGGGCATCAGCGTGCGCGCGGGCCTCTTCTTCTGCCAACTTCTGCCCGGCCTGTTCGCTGTGCTGCAGGGAAAGTTGTTCCTGGTGGGCGTCCAACCCCGGTCCAAAGAGGAAGTGCTGGCCCTGCCTTCAGACTGGCGCTCGCTTTATCTCCGCACCAAGTCGGGAATCATCACGGAGTCGGCGGTCATGTTCGGGGACAAGCCCTCGGAAGACGAGTTGTATACGGCGGAGGCTGTGTACAGCGCAACGGAATCGATCAGCCACGACCTCAGGCTGCTCGGCCTGTGGTTTTCGAAGCTTGTTGTGGGCTTCCCGTCATCGGACGCCGGAGGGATGGACAGCGGCCAAGTGGAGGATTTGAACTGACGCCCCGGATGCCAGAGGACGAGGTCGAGCGTCAAGGCGAGTTGGACGCGCTGGAGATCCTGGACTCGCCTCCAGAGCCGGAATTCGACCGGATCACGCGGATTGCGCGGCTGGTGACGGGTGCCGACGCGGCGTTCATCACCTTGGTGGACCGCGACCGGGTGTGGGTCAAGTCAGGCACGGCCCTGGTTCCGTCCGAAACGCCCCGCGACTCCACGTTGTGTGCCGAAGCGATCCTCGGGGACGAATTGTTTGTTGTCGCGGACATGCTTGCCAGTGTGCGGCCTGTGGCCCCGGGTCTCGGCGACGGCTACCGCTCCTATGCCGGTGCGCCTCTACTGCGACCGGGCGGGTCCGCGTTCGGGACCCTGTGCGTGCTCGGCAGCGCGGCGCGCGAGACGTTCTCCGATGTGGAACGCCGGGTGCTGAAGGAATTGGCGGAGGTTGTGGTCCACCAGATGATCGGGCGGGCGGCGCAGCGCCGCGACGAAAAGGCCCATCGGGAGCAAGCGCACAAAGAGACCGTGCGTCTGAAACTCCAGGATGCCGTCCGGCATGCGCAAAGCATCTTCATTGCCGGTGCCGAGCCCGACAGGGTTTTCGGAGAGTTGGCGGAGCACATCACAGCCGCAACCGGGAGCAAGACCGGTTGCATCGCGGAATTGGCGGAGTCCGGCCCGCTGAAACAGCCGGCCCTAATCGTACGCGGCGGCTCGGGCGAGGAGGAACTGCGATCTGTAATGGAATCCGCCTTCGCAACCCTCCAAGTGGTGGAACAAGGGACGCGCGTCGCCTTTCCCGTCTTCCACGGTGAGCGAATCGCGGGAGTCCTCGGCCTCGACCGCCCCGCAGCCGGAGGGACCATCAACATCGGGGCCAAACTCGCGCCGGTGCTCGATTCGGTAGCCGTGCTCCTGGCCGCGTCGCGATCCCGTTTCGAAGGGCGCATGGCCGCCAGGGCCGTGCGTCTGCGCGACCGGGCTCTGGCGTCAATCACCTCGGCTGTCACCATCATCGATCCGGCCCAAGGCTGCACCATCATTTATGCCAATGCGGGTTTCGAGGCCATGTCGGGTTACCCGGTCGAGGAGGTCCTCGGCAAGAACTATGCCCTGCTGAACGGACTGGAAACCGATACGGCCCAGATCGCCAGCGTCGGCGAAGCGGTGGCCGACGGCTTGGAACTCGACCTTACCCTCCGCAACTACCGCCGGGACGGGACACCGTTTTGGAGCAGGGTCCGCTACTCTCCCGTCAAGGACAATTCCGGCAACGTGGAGTACATCGTCAGCGTGGCGGACGACGTCACGGCCAAGATTGCGGCGGACGAGGAGCTGCTGCGCGCCAAGAAGGCGGCCGAAGAACACGCCAAGACCACTTCTCGGTTCATGGCCAACATGAGCCATGAGATCCGCACTCCGATGAACGGCGTCATGGGCATGACAGGCCTATTGCTCGACAGCAACCTGACGGAAGAACAGCGCGACTACGCCGAGACGATCCACAACTGCGCGGACGGGCTGCTGGCCATGATCAACGAGATCCTGGACTTTTCGCGCGTCGATGCCGGCAGCGTGCAGTTGGAGGCGCTGGAATTCGATGTGAGCCAGTGCATCGAAAGCGCGCTGGACCTTGTGGCCTCGGCGGCGGCGCGCAAGCGGATCAACTTGGAGTACCTGATGGATCCGGGTATGCCGGAGACTGTGGTCGGCGACCTGACACGGGTCCGGCAGATCCTGATCAACCTCTTGGGCAACGCCGTCAAGTTCACGAACGAGGGTTCCGTGCTGCTTTCCGCCAGCGGCAGCCGTCTGGAGTCGGGCGAGTGGGACCTGCATTTCGCCGTGAAGGATACGGGTATCGGAATTCCGCCCGACCGCGTCGACGCCGTATTCCGGCCCTTCGAGCAGGCCGACAATTCGAGCACGCGGCGTTTTGGGGGGACCGGACTGGGTCTGGCAATCAGCCGCAGCCTTGTGGAAATGATGGGCGGCAGAATTTGGGTCGAAAGCGAGGTGGGGGTGGGGTCCACGTTCCACTTCACTGTCCGGGCGGCGACGGGTTCGGCATTGCAACTCGACGACCCGGCCCAGTGGATGCATTCTTTGGGAGGCAGCCGCGTGCTTGTTCTCGACCCCAACCGGTCGAGCCAAGCAGTCTTGACCCAACATTTGGAAGCTTGGGGGATGGAGGTAACGGTCTTGGAGTCCGCCGGGGCCGCGGCCGAAAAGGCTCGGGGGTACGATCTGGCAATCGTGGACAACGACATTCCGGGCTTGTCACTGGAACTGGTGACGCGTTTGTGGGGCGAGAGCCCGCTGGTTGTCCTCTGTTCGCTGGGACGACGCGATTCCGGCCTTGCGGGCGAGTTGCGGAACCACCCCATGCCGCGCAAGAAGCTCTTCTCCAAGCCAATCAAGCCCTCCCAACTCTGCGAAACGCTGGCGAACCTGCTGTCGGACGCGCCTTTGCGCGTCGCCAAGACACCGCAACACTCAGTGTCGGACCCCGGTTTCGCGGCTCGGCATCCGTTCAGCATCCTTGTGGTGGAAGACAACGCCGTCAACCAGAAGCTCGTCCTGCTGATGCTCTCGCGGATGGGCTACCGGGCCGACACGGCCAACAACGGGCTGGAGGCGGTGCGCGCGGTACAACGGCAGCGCTACGACGTCGTGTTCATGGACATGCACATGCCGGAAATGGACGGGCTGGAAGCAGCGCGCGTCATCCGGGAACTGGTTCCGTCCAACCGGCAGCCATGGATCGTCGCTTTGACGGCCAACGCCATGCAATCGGACCGGGAGGCGTGTCTGCGCGCCGGCATGCAGCATTTTTTGACCAAGCCGATGCAACCAAATGATCTTCGGGAGGCACTTATGAACGTGCGACAACCGGAACGGGAAACCCTTCCTGAACCGACCGGAAACCCGTCGCGGGTCGACGGTGACTGGACCATGCCTGAGTATCTCTCCGAGTTGCTGCAGGACGACGCCGAGACAGCGACCGAGTTGGTGGATGTCTTTCGTACCGACACGACCAGCCAGGTCCAGGAATTGGCGGAATCGGTTGGAACCAACAATTGGGACAAGACCAAGAAGCTGCTCCACAGCTTGAAGGGCAGTTGCGCCCAAATGGGGGCGACGTCCTTGGCGGAACTTTGCCAGGAATTGGAGCATCAAGTAGTATCCACCGGCCAGTTGCCTGCTGGAAGCGTGGACCGGATTCGGTCCAGCCACGTCAGGATGTTGGATGCGGTGACCGAAAGCTTGAAAGGTGTCCTTACATGATTCGCAGTCTGCATGTCGCCCCGCACAATTCCAAGCGTCCAATGCTTGGACGGACGCTCATTGCTCTCTCGCTCTGTCTCGCAGGCATGTTGGCCGCAACCCCGGCCCGGTGCCAGGATGCGTCGGATTCCACGGCGTTGAAGGAACTGCTCAAGCGGCTGGAGTCGGTTGAGAAGCGTTTGTCGGAGTCGGAGGGCGCTCTGCAGAAGACGACTGCGGAACTCGCGGAAGCCAAGTCGCGAATCCAGGCGCTCGAGTCCGGGCAGACCGCGAAGCCGCCCGTGTTGCAAGCTGCGTTGGATCCGGCTCCGACCCCGGTGGCGGCACAGAGTCCCGCCAACCCCATGGCCGAACACGACCACGATGCGCCGCCAGCGGCGGGTGCCAATGCGCCCAAGCTGGCGATTCGAGGATACGGCGACGTGCGGTTCGGCAAGGAGGCTTACGCGGCCTCTCCCAACAGCTTCGCGCTGGGCCAGATGGATTTGTATATTTCTTCCCGGCTAACCGAAAAGACGAGCGTTCTGATGGAGACCGTGTTCGAGGCTGGTTCCGACAACAACATCGGGGTCGACATCGAGCGGTTCCTGATTCAACACCGGGTCAACCGCTATCTAAAGTTCGACGCGGGCCGGAACCATACCGCGATCGGCTACTACAACACCGCCTTCCACCATGGAACATGGTTCCAGACCGCGACGGCACGGCCTTTCCTGTTTGCGTTCGAAGATGAAGGCGGCCTTTTGCCGGTCCACACCATCGGGCTGCGCGCTTCGGGGGAAATCCCTTCCTCCGGGCTGGGCCTGCAGTACACGTTCGAGGTGGGGAACGGACGCAGTTACCAGCAAGGGACGGAATCGGTCCAAAACCGCTTCAACGTGGGTTCCGGCAAGTCTGTCAACGCGGCGTTCAGTTCCTCGCCGGACGCGCTTCCCGGTCTGCAGATTGGAGGCTCGGCCTATCACGAGAGCCTGAAGTGGGGCGGACTCCAACCAATTGGCCAGCAGGTGTATTCGGCCTATGCGGTCTATGATCGCGGCAGGATCGAGTTCTTGAACGAGGGGGTCCTCATGCAGCATACGCAGGCAGGGAGGACAACGACCATCCCCGGGGGCTATACCCAGTTCGCGTACCGGCTCAGCAATTGGAGCCCATACGGCCGCTTCGAGTACCTGAACGGCAACCGGCGCGATCCGGTCGCCCAGCTCATCCTGCCGCATCTCGGTGTGCGGAGACAGGCGAGCTTCGGCATCCGATATGATTTCAACGAGTTCGCGGCCTTGAAATTCCAGTACGGTCGATTGCTCCAGGACTCGTTGAGCCCCGTCAACATGGCGACTGCCCAACTGGCGTTTACATTCTAATGGCTACCCGGCGCAAGCACCTCATTCTCGTCGCGGGACTGGCCGTCGCCATGGCGGTGCGGCTTCATGCCGGGGAACCATCGGCGGCAGGCGCGCCGATGGCCGTCATCGTCCACAAAACGTCGCCCGTGGACAACATCTCGCTGGCCGACCTGCGCAAGTTGCTGAATGGAGTAACACACGTTTGGAGCGATTCGACGCCGGTCGTGCTGGCGCAGCAACCCGACACGGCGGCAACGCAAAAAAGAATGCTGGAGTTGATCCTCAAAACGACTCCAGCGAACTACGGGCGGCAGTTGTTCCGAATACAGTTCCAGGGCGGTTTGCCCCCAAATATTCGAGTCCTCAATTCGGACGCGAACGCAATCACCTTTGTGTGGAACGTCCCGGGCGCGGTTTCCATCGTGGATGCGGGTGCTGCCGCGGCGTCGACCCATGTCAAAGTTCTGAAGGTGGACGGCAAGTTGCCAAGCGAACAGGGGTATCCACTGCAATGAGCGGAGTGTCAGGATGCGGGGTGCTATGACCAAGTGGTTCCCACTGATCGGCGAGCGTTCCAGCTGGCTTCTGGTCGCCGGCGGCTTGGCGGTACTCGCCGCTGGTGTTTTTGTCGTCGTCGAATCAAAGGGAGCTGTGGAGAGTGTCCGCCAGTTCTACGAGGTGGACGTGCGTGGCCTGCAAACGGCCGCCGAGATGGCTTTCCAGATTCAGGAAGGCCGCCGCACCGTCATTTACGCGCTCACCACGACCGACCCCAACAACCAACTCGCCTATGTCGTCCAAGCCCGCACCGCCGGGGATGCCGTGGCCGACTTGGAACAGCGCTTGGCGGCCTCCCGCTTGGACGACCGTTCCCGCACCGCACTGGCCACATTTGTCGCCAGTTGGGATGTCTACCAGAAAATCCGCGACGGCGTCATTGCATCGATCCTCGTAGGCGACGGCAAGGGCGGGCTGGCCACCGACCTTGGTCGCGCCCAGCCGGCGTTCGAACTGGTCCGCACCTCGCTGATCCGGCTGCGTGCCGAGTTGGACCGGGCGGCGGGGGAACGCTCGGCCCAAGTCACGGGAACCCTGCGGCGGACGATGGTGGAGATTTCGGTTCTGCTGGTGGGGATGTTGTTTTTCTTGCGGACCGTCGGCATGAATATGGAACGCCGACGCAACCTGGTCCAATTGCAAGCCGTGAACAACGAGCTCGAATCGGCCCAACGCAGCCTGCGCGACAAGGAACAGCGCCTCAGGACGCTTTTCGACAACGTCATCGACGCCATCATCACAATCGACGAACATGGCATCATGGAGAGCGCCAACCGCGCCACCGAACAGATCTTCGGCTACAAAGCTGCCGAAGTGGTCGGACGAAACGTCAAGATGCTGATGCCGGCAGCCTACGCCGCGCATCACGACTCCTACATTGGCAACTACCTCAAGACCGGCGAGCGCAAGGTCATCGGCCTCAACCGCGAAGTCGCCGGCCTGCGCAAGGATGGAACCGAGTTTCCGCTCGACCTGGCGCTGAGCGAGATCACGACAGACGGTCGCCGAACCTTCGTGGGCATCCTCCGCGACATCACGACGCGTCGCGACGCGGAGAAAGCGCTCCAGCACAGTCGGCAACAATTGCTGGACGTGACAGCCAACATCCCCGGAGCCGTCTTCCAGATGGAGCGGGGACCGGACGGCGATCCCCGGTTCCTCTTCCTGAGCGACGGAATCCGCAACCTGCACGGTCGTACGGCCCAAGAGATCCTGGCAGATCCCAGCCTCATTCTGGAAGACGTTTATTCGAGGGACCTGCCCGTGGTGCGCCAACAGTTGAGGGACGTGCTGCTGCGGGGCGAAACCTACAAGATGACGTGCCGGGTCGGCGGCAAGGATGGAGCGCCACTTCGCTGGTTGGCCATCAGCGCGACCCCGCAGCCAACTCCTTCCGGCCATCTCGTCTGGAACGGCGTTGAAATAGACGTCACGTCGACGAAGGAGGCCGAGGCCAAGCTGCAAGCCTATGCCGAACAACTGGCCGACGCCGTCTTGAAAGCAGAATCGGCCACCAAGGCGAAGAGTGAATTCCTCGCCACCATGAGTCATGAGATCCGCACCCCGATGAACGGAGTGATCGGCATGGCGGGGCTCCTGCTTGAAACCCCGCTGGCTCCCGAACAACACGATTTCGCCGAGACCATCCGCTCCTCGGGCGAGGCGCTGCTGGCGATCATCAACGACATCCTGGAGTTCTCCCGGATCGAGGCTGGCAAGCTCGACCTCGAATCGCGCCCCTTCGACCCGCGCGTCGTAGTCGAGGAATCCTTGGAAGTAGTGGCTCCGACGGCGCACCGCAAGCGGCTGGAAATCTGCGCGCCGTTCGAGGACACGGTGCCCGAGGCGCTGATCGGCGATTCCGCCCGCCTCCGTCAAGTACTGCTGAATTTGCTGAGCAATGCCGTGAAGTTCACCGAGTCCGGCGAGGTTGTCCTCAGCGTTCTGTGTTCGAAACGGTTGCCGGGCGCGCCGGCCGTCGTCCGTTTCGAGGTCCGGGACAGCGGCATCGGGATCAGCGAGGAAGCACAGGCGCGGCTCTTCCAGAGCTTCAGCCAAGCGGACAGTTCCACCACCCGGCGTTACGGCGGCACGGGGCTTGGTCTGGCGATCTGCAAACGCCTAGTGGAACTGATGGGGGGCCAGATCGGCGTGGTCAGCCAGCCCGGCTCCGGTTCCACATTCTGGTGCTCGATTCCCTTCCCCGTGGCCCCCGAGCCGGTCACGCCGCCTTTGCCGATCGAAAACCTCAAGGGTCGACGCATCCTCGCGGTGGACGACAACGGCACCAACCGCAGCATCGTCAAGCAGCAACTCGGTAAAGCCGGCATGCTGGTCACGTGCACCGCATCCGGTGCGGAGGCGCTTGAGGAGCTCAAACTTGCCGTACAACAGAGCCGTGGCTACGAGCTGGCAATCCTCGACCTCCACATGCCGGGCATGAACGGGCTGATGCTGGCGCAGGAGATCCGCCGATCGCCCGCGATCGCCGAGGTGCCGTTGATGATGCTCACGTCGGACCGCGACCGGGACGAGGCGGCGACCGCGCGGCAACTCGGTGTAAGGGTGTTCCTCGTGAAGCCTGTCCGCCAAGCCAACCTGATCCGATCGGTCGGCGAGATGTTCGGATTCTCGTCGAAGGCGACGCAACCGGCACGCAACGACCGGGCCAAGGTCACCGCGAGGGTCCTGGTGGCCGAGGACAACATGACCAACCAGAAGGTCATCGCGCTCCTATTGCGCAAGCTCGGCTGCACGGTCGATGTCGCGGTGAACGGTCTGGACGCGGTGCAGGCCGCTGCCGCGGTGCTCTATGATGTCATCCTGATGGATTGCCAGATGCCAGTAATGGACGGCTTCGAGGCCACGGCCAACATTCGGAGGAACGCCAAGCGGCACGTCCCGATTATTGCCCTGACGGCCAACGCGATGGAAGGCGAGCGGGAGCGCTGCCTTGCCGCGGGCATGGACGATTACCTGTCGAAGCCCGTCCGGGGCGACGAGTTGCTCAAGAAACTGCAAATCTGGACCGGTGGAACCAGCCAGGAGTTGACCGCAGGCTTGGCGGCTATGGAGCAAATGGGGCTCGGGAAAACGGAGATCGACGCCTTGGTGGTGTCGCTGATCGATACCGGTGGCGTCCTTGTACGGGAGATCGGGACAGCGGTTGCCGCCCGAGACGCCGTTCGGATCGCCAATGCAGCCCACAGCCTAAAGGGGAGCACTTCGAACTTCGGACTTGCCACCGTGACTGGTTTGGCGGCGGAGTTGGAGTCGGCCGGCCAGGATTCGTCAGGCAGTGTCCCGCGTTGGGAAGACATTGAGAACGCAGCCAAGAGCTTGGAGAAAGCTTGGGCGGAGACCAAGGAACTGGTTGATCGCAGTCCCAAGGACTGAGCCGATTCGGCGCTGCGCCTAAGCTTTAGAGCACCAGAGCAGCCACCAAATCAAGAGGCCTTGGACAGGCAGGCGGAACCAAAGGTAGAGTGGATTGATCCCGGCTGCGCCCGCTTCCACCGGATTCGTCGCCATATACACGTTTGCCGGGAACACCGCGACCAACAGGGCCACCAGACCCCAGGCAGCGAGTCTGCGGACTCGCGGAACAGTCAGCCCCAATCCACCGAGAATCTCGGCAGCGCCGCTGATCGACACGGCCAGCTCCGGCCAAGGAATCCATCGCGGGACAATCCGCACAAACGGCGCGGGCGACAGGAAGTGCATGGTTCCGGCGACCACGTAAAGCAAGGCCGCCAAATACGCGAGGAAGCGCCGCGATTTTCGCCAAGTCGGGTACTGTCCATTCATGCGCTACCAGCATACATGGTCGCGGCGGCTACAATGGTGGACGATTCCGAATGCCGGTGCACCTGTCCATCGCCCTAGGATGCCTCCTTTCCCTGGGGTCCGCATGGACTGCGGGTATGGTGGTGTCGCGCCGACTCGATCTGCCGTGGGCGGTGCGTTGTTCGACGGGCGCGGCGATCTACTCCCTGTTGGTCTTTGCGCTGTTGCAGGTGCACTTGGGGTACGGGCCAGTCTTCTGGCTGGTTGGGACTGGCTTGGGATGTGCGGCTTGGAAGTGGCCGCCGGTCGCTTCCATCGCTGTAGGGCGCCAGAGGGCGGGCTGGCCGACGGGTTTGTTTTTTCTCGCCGTCTTCGGTGCCTACGGCTTTCTGTATCTGGTGCACGGGGCCGCTCCGGAAATCGAGGCCGACGCCGTCGCCTACCACTTGCGCATGGTTTCCGACTATGTGCGTGCCCATGGATTCACCGGAAAATCGGCGTTCTTCGACGTCATGCCGCAGCCGGTTGAAATGCTCTTCGTGCCCGCGTTCACGGTTGGGGCACATTCGGCGGCAAAACTGGTGCACCTCGGACTGCTCGTGGCCGCGACGGCTATTGTTCGCGAAGTGGCGCTCGAACTTGGATTGTCCGGGACTGCCGCGTGGGGCGCGGCGGCACTGTTCTTTGTCACGCCGGTTTGCGGGTTGGCTGGCACCTCGGCCTACACCGACTGCGGCTTGGCTGCCTTCTCGTTTGCGACCTTCTACCTGCTTCTTCGCTGGGACCGCGAGCGCGATCCGTGGCTGCTGCTGGTTGCCGCAATCAACGCGGGTACTTGTTACGCCGTCAAGCAGACGTTCGGGTGGGTGGCCGTCGTCGCGTTCGTGTTCATTCTGGTGCGATCCAGGCGTTGGAGACCATGCGCGGTTTTCGCTGGCGGCGTGCTGGCAGCGGTCGCCCCGTGGATGTTCCGGGCCTATGCCATTGCCGGAAATCCCTTTGCACCCTTCTTCACGACGCCGGGCCTCGACGCCCAACTGGCCCACTCCTTCAGCGCATTCCGTCCCGGATTCGCATGGCAAACCGTGTTCTGGGACTACACCATGCGTGGCGGAAACCAAGGGGTTTTGGGACCTGCGCTCCTGTTGGTGCCGGTCGCGTGCCTCGGACTGCGGCGGAGGGCCACCGCAACCGCACTCTTGGCGAGCGCGGCGCTTGCCCTGCCGATCCTTGCGAACACCGGCACCCGCTTCCTGATACCAGCACTTGGACCGGCTGCAATCGCTATGGTCTCGGTCCTGCCGACCCCCGCCGTGATCGCGCTGGTCACAATCCAAGCGATTGGCAGTGCGCCCGATGCGGTCGACGTCTACGCGCGCAACGAATGGCGATTCGGGGAACTGCCATGGGAAGCGGCTTTGCGGTTGGAACCCGAGAAGGCGTACCTCGCCCGACGGATTCCCTCGTTCCCGGTGGCCAAACTGATCGACCGGGAGACGCTGCCCGGATCGCGGATCCTGAATTTTGGAGTGCTTCCCGAGGTGTACGTCGACCGGGACACCTTGATCCCGTGGCAGTCGGCAACCGGACGAAGATTGTCGGACGGGCTGATCTTCGCGTTGGACAGCGAAGGCGGGAATGCGGGGGCATTTTCATGGCGGTCGGCGGGGATGGTTTCGGTGACCGCGCGGTCCGAGTTGCGCGTGGTGGAGACCCGCCCTGAAAGTGGCTTGGCGTGGAAGAATTTCCTGCCGGGCGAGGGCTTCCAGTTCCGGGCACCGGCCGAGGTGGTGGTCTGGCCTGCGGACGCCCGGTTCTCCAGCACCGGCGCGGAGCCTGTGGCAGGCACCACGTTCCACATCGACCTACGACGCGACGCCGCCGGGCGCGTCTTGGGCGCGGGATACCGGCACATCCTGATCCCGGTTTCGACCGGGCCCTTCGCGCCGCTCGGGCGAGACCTTCTGCATCACGCCGACGAATGGGGCGTGCGGGCTCTTGGGGTGTCCGGGGAACAGTGGTTATTCGCGGTTTCCACGCGGTGAGCGGAGGCGGAGGTGGCGGAAGCCAGTGGGGGTCGAACCCACCCGCGATACGAGGTAACGCACGCCGGGTTTGAAGTCCGGGCCCGGCACCGGCCGGGATTGGCTTCCGCATTGGACGGTTCAACACCGCCTCGGGCCATTGTAGCGCGCTGGTGCTCCAATTCTTAGCGCGGCGGGCCAGGCGGGCCGACCAGCTTCAGATCCAACTCGTGCAGCCTCTGGATGACCCGGTCGAATCGGACCGGTTTGGGATTTTGCGGGAAGATGTGGCTGTCGTAGGGGTCGCACATGGTGCGGAAAAACCGTTCGAAGATGCCCGGCGCAAGCAGCCCGACGAAACGGGTGAAATGGGAATCCAGTCGGTACGAGTGGACGGTTCCGGCCGGCACGTGAAGGAAATCCCGGGGTGCAAGGGCACCTCCTCGCCATCGGCCCACATGGTCATGGTGCCGTCGAGGCAGAGGAAGGTCTCGGTGTGGCGCTCGTGGAAGTGTTCCGGGATGCGGTCGCCCTTGGGGCCAATGGTTGTGAGGCAGATGAATTTGCCGCCAGTGTTGCCCCATGGGCGAGGAACGCGAACAGTTGGTCTCCGGCGATGAGGCGTTCGACCTCTCCCGACGCGAGGACATAGGGGATGGCGGCTTCCGGGCGTACTTGGCCCGCCTTTCCCGGCTGGAACTCGTGCCCACCAGGCAGAAACCTGATGTCCGCGACTCGCTCGGCGGCTGCAAGCGCCTCTTCGCCGAACGATTCCGGGATGCCTTCCGGGTGGACGAAACCGTCGTACGGTTGGCCGAGGGAGGCCCAGAGTTGGGTTGCGACGACGGCTTCCAGCAGTCCGTCCGTTTCGTCGTTGTGGGCGATGACGGTGGCCAAGAGGCCCCCGACGAGATAGCGTTTGCCGGAACCGGATCTCAGCAGGTATGGCGTCTTGGCCCCTGGAAGTTGGTCTGGAAGCATGACAGGAACAATTCTATGGCACCCTGTTTCGCGGGACTTGGCGACCGGCTCGCGGACAGAGCGAGTGTTGTAAACTGAAAGAAGTGTTGGCGGTTGCCGACATTCCCTCCCAGCTTCCCCGATCGTCTAACGGTAGGACAGCGGCCTTTGGAGCCGTGAATCGTGGTTCGAATCCATGTCGGGGAGCCAAATTCCAACATTGTCCGTTTTTGGGTAACTCGTTGTCATGCTAGTGCCTCGAGACCAAGCACCACACAGCACCACTCATCAACGCGACGCCGAGCAGCAAAAGGGTTGATGGCTCCGGGACTTCCTGGAAGGAGAACTGGACCATGGAAGCATAAGCTCCGCCAGCCGCGTGGTTTGCCGTGCCCGGTCCAGCCGAGATCGTGTCCCCGAGGTTCACGTCAAACGACGTTCCTAGTTCAATCGCAAAAGTCACCGCAAGGATGGGCGTGCACCCACTGGCGGTGCAATTGCCGCTCCAGGAATCGAGAGTTGCAGGAGAGGAATCGGCAAATGAAACCACGCTCCCCCATTGATGCAGACCGGCATAGTTCTCGCTATCGATCCATGTGGTCGCAGTAACAGTCATCAATCCCGGGCGCAGCGGGCCAAGGGTGAAGCCGTGAAAGACGCCCGTATGTGTGACGGTTCCCCCGTTATTAGAAACACAGCAGGTGATCAGAATGTGGGCCGTTTTCGTATCGCTTGGATAACCGTCCGGCGCGACAGCGCACAAACCAGTGCTCCCTCCGTACGCGTCACAGTTGGACTTATCCCAGCTTCCAAAGATCAAGATTGGACCCGCCATTAGCGGCAGAGCATTCGCCAACGCGCACAACAGGACCAAGTTGGCTAGTACCCAGCGCATCGCACTCAAGCTCACCCGACTCCGCTGCGACATGATCGTCTGATTTCCTTCGGAAGGACAGGGGCAAGCACCAAGCCGTTGCCATGGGCGTATATGGCGAGCAGCAGCCTTGGCTTAAAGCATTTCATCCCTACGACTTACCGCAGAAGGCGGATTGGCCCCGCGCCTGACATGCGAACACAAAGACGGGTCGTTGCGCTAATTAGCCCAGTTCGCGCCTAGGCCACTGCGCCATCAAGACGGCAAGAAAACTGCAGCGACGCATTTCGGTTCGCGGAATCGGCATGGTACCGAGCCACGACCCGATGGAGTGTTTGTCGAGCCCTACCAAGTCGCAGAGGGATCAAGATCACTGCCCCTGCACTCGGGACGTGCCCGATCCGCATAGGCCCGGATCGAGCAGCGCCATCACCGCGAAACCTGTCGCCGCGTCGTCCATGAAACCCGCCGGTAGCGATTCGCGCGCATACGCCTTGTTCATCGACTGGGATCGCCATGCGCCCGACTTCGCATCCTGCTGGGACCCCAGCCACCGTTTCGCGCGGGTGAGCCGTTCATCCTCGCAGCCGATTCCCGCTTGTTGCAGCACGAATGCTACGAAGGCCGTCGCATAGGCGCTTGAGCCCTTGCCCGCAAGCCTGCCGCCCGGCTGAGGCCACGGCCCCAGGGCTTCGTCGCTCCAGCTCCCATCGGGTTTCTGAAGCTTCCAAACCTCCTTTACCAGTCCCTCCCGTGCTTCCGGATCGAGTCCGGGAACACGCGCCCACAGCGACATCAGTTTCTGGTGGAGGGGCTGCTCCGGCAGGCTGTTCCCCAAGAAGGAGAGGGCGCCGGTTGGACCGGGCTCCCGCAGGTCGCGATTGGCCAACGCCACCAGTCCCGCAGTGAAGTAGCCGGAGGAATCCGACTCCCAGGGGGCCAAGCCCAACCGGAAGCCCCAGAGTCCCTCGTATCCACCGGCTTCCCGGTCGAACGGCGTCTGCCGCTCTTTTTGCGGGATTTCGTCGCCCTTGAGCAGCAACATCGCCAGCGCCAATTCGACATTGCGGCCCTGAGTCTTGAGCGGTTCCTCCCGAAAGCCGGGGAACATGGACGTGCCCTCGGCCATTCGGGCGCGCAGTCCGTTCAGGAGTCCCGTCTCGTAAACCGTCGGCTCCTTCTCCCCCAAAGTCCGGCGCAGCATCGGCCTGGAGAGCAGGTACGTCAGGCCGGTGTGGCAGGAGATGCACGGCCCGCCCGGTGCCTTGGCGGGCGCCCATTCGAACCATTGCTGCTGCCGGTGGTCAAGATAGTCGGCGGCAAGCCGGGCGTTCCAATCAGCCGACCAGCCAGGAATCGGCGCAAACATTCCCAGCAGCGCGCACAGCGTCCTCAACCACGTGTTTCGATGCATGCTTTACATTCTTTCGAAGCAACGCGGTGACGACAAACGGTTATTTGATGAACCGGCCCTTGGAGGTGCCGAACAGGCGATTCAAAAACAATTCGCCGTAAGCGCGCGAACCACTTCGCCGTAGGACCGGCCGGATTGCAGCTCCACTCCCGAGTCGAGCACGACCGCATACTGCCCGTGGCTCGCGGGCACCAGCCGCTGCACCCTATTCACGTTGACGATGCTGGAGCGATGAATACGAACGAACGTGCCGGGATCGAGCGACGTCGCAAGCGTGCTGATCGGAACGTGGAGAAGGTGGGTGGTCTTGCCCGCATGGATCTGCACGTAATTCTCCGCCGCCTCGATCCAATCGATGCTCTCGACGTTGATGAAGGTCGTGCTCGCCGACTTCCGAACCGCCAAGCGCTTCAAGTAGTGCCTCGGGTGGGCGATGGTTTCGAGCAACGACAGCATTCGCGCCGATGCAGCGCCCGTGGGTTCACCAAGCAGGCGCACCGTGGCCCGTTCCAGGGCATCGCGCAGGCGTCCGGCGTTGACAGGCTTGAGCAGGTAATCGATGGCATTCACCTCAAACGCCCGCAGTGCGTAGGCGTCGTGGGCCGTGACGAATATGACGGCGGGCATGTTCCCGGTGCGGACTGCGTCGATCACTTGGAATCCGTCCATCTGGGGCATTTGGACATCCAGCAGAACAAGGTCCGGGCGCTCCGTTGCGATCAGAGCCACGGCCTCCGGCCCGTTGCGGGCCTCGACCATCGCGGAGACGGCGGGATGATCGGCGAGCAGCATCCGTAGTCCCTCGCGTGCAAGTGGCTCGTCATCCACAATCAATACCTTGATGCGCATCACGCCCCCTCCTCGGCCAGACAGAAGGGCAGCGTCATCGTCACAGTGGCCCCCCGTTCCGCCCCGTTTTGGACGGTGAGGCTTCCTTCGTCCCCGTAGAGCTGCTGGAGCCGTGCGCGGGTATTGGCCAGCCCGATCCCAGTCCCTTCCGCCTTGGATGCGGGAAATCCGGGTCCGTTGTCGCTTACCGCGACCTGCAACCGGTTCCCCAAACGATGTGCCTTGACCTCGATCCGCACCGACCCGAGGGTGCCGCCGAGACCGTGACGCACCGCGTTCTCGACAATTGGCTGCAATCCCAGATGGGGCACCATGGCGTCCAGGACCTCCTCATCGCAGGCAACGCAGACCGTGAGCCGGTCCTGAAAGCGGACCTGCTCGATCGATAGATACATTTCCAGGAACTCGAGTTCGCTTCGCAACGCCACCTCCTTGGCATCGGAACCCGAGAGCACGCGGCGCAGCAGATCACTGAGTTTCGACAATGTTTCCTCGGCCTGCCGGTTCCTCTGCTGCCGCACCAGCACGATCACCGCGCTCAGGGTATTGAACAGAAAATGCGGCTGGAGCTGCATCTTCAGCGCGTTCAACCGCGCGTCACTGAGTTGCAATTGCAGCCGGAGAGCTTCCTGCTTCCGATTCTGGAATTCGCGGTAATACCGGGCACCGGCTTGCATGCCGAGTACAATCCACAGGGCCAGGCAATCGCTGTGAAACCCGTACACCCAGATCGCGCCGTACACTTGGCGCAGCGAACGGTGTTGGAGTGCCGGTGCCAACTCCCCGGACCACACGAGCAATGGCGTCTCAATACCGACCGCCATCGTCGCAAGGCAGATGGTCACCGCGAGTTGAATCGGAATTGCCTTGGCCCAACGGCCTTCGATCAGCGGCCACCGGCGCCCCGACCATAGGATTACCGGCGTGAGCAGCGCGCACGCGAGGTTGCCGATGAACCAGGGAGCCAAAACGTCAAACCAGGGGGTTGTGCTCCCGCGGTAGAGGCGCTGGGCAAGATCCTGACTAAAATAGAAAAGGGTCGCGAGCATCCAACCGGCGAGGTAGATACCGAACCGCTTGGCAGTGCCCATGGATCAATTGTTTCGGCTGAAGCGGTCCAAGTCAATAGCCGTTCGTCAATCCAGCAGCGCCGTTGGTCAAAAAAGCCCACGCAAGCCCGGCCCTGGAACTGTATTCTCAAGAGACGCACCCATGCCGCCGAACACCGCCGCAGCCCCGCGAGTTACCGCGCTTGACGCCCTCAGGGGGCTGGTGATGATCGTCATGACGCTCGATCACGTCAGGGATTTCTTTCACGCGGGCGCCTCCCAGTTCCAGCCGGACGACTTGCGGCACACGACCGTGACCCTTTTCTTCACGCGTTGGATCACGCACCTGTGCGCGCCGGTGTTCATGTTCGCGGCGGGCGGAGCGGCATACATGAGGCGATTCAACTACCGGTCCTCGCCCGCCGAACTCTCGCCGTACCTATGGAAGCGGGGCTTGTGGCTGGTATTCCTGGAGCTGACAGTGTTGCGCTTCGCGCTGACCTTTCACCCGCTGGACGGTCCCATCCTACTGACGGTCTTGTGGGCGCTGGGATGGTCCATGGTGGCCTTGGGTTTTTTGTCGCGGCTGCCCATTCGGCTCCTCGCGATTCTCAGCCTGGCGGTCGTCGTGTTGCATAATTTGACGGACGCGGGTGCCCTCGCGATGTCGCCAGGCGGATCGCCGTTGGGCGATTTCTGGAAGATCGTGCATCAGCAGGGCGTGATCTCGATAGGTGGAATAGTGATCGTGGTTGCGTATCCGTTGGTTCCATGGATTGCCGTGATGGCCTTGGGGTTCTGTTGCGGAGAAGTGCTGCTCATGGATCCGGCGCGTCGGCAGCAGTGGCTGCTCCGGCTAGGTGCCGGACTGACCGCGAGCTTCGCCGTCATCCGCCTGATCAATGTGTACGGCGACCCGCAACCCTGGGCAGTCCAAGCGTCGCCCGCGTTCACCCTGCTATCGTTTCTCCGATGCACGAAGTATCCGCCCTCCCTCGACTTCCTGTTGATGACGTTGGGCCCAGCCATGCTACTGCTTGCCTGGTTTTATCGAATCGGCCTTCGAGCGGCCAATCCACTGGTGGTAATCGGGCGTGTGCCGCTCTTCTACTTCCTGGGGCACATGTTGCTGGCGCACTTCCTGACCATCCCGATTGCGCTGATTCGCTACGGACGCGCCGGATTTCTCCTGAATCCGCCCAGCCCCGCGAACGTTTATCCAGCGGGGTACGGATACTCGCTTGGTGTTGTGTACCTTGTCTGGCTGCTGGTAATCGGCCTGATGTATCCGGCCTGCGTTTGGTTCGGACGCCTCAAAGCGAGGAAGTCGAGCCCGTTGCTGGCGTACCTGTGAAAGAAGCTGGAACGGAGTCGCGAGTTCCCACCGCGTCCGGTTCGTGGAGCCAGACGACCTGCTCGTCAAAACGGGATTGATCGAAAGATCGGTGGAACCGCACACTGGAACTGAAACGATCGGCCATCGGCAACCGCTGTTTGGCGATCCGTCCAAGCAAAAGGAGTCGTCAATAATGCAACCAAAGAGCGCCATCGCATCCGCCTTCGCAGGAGCGGTCCTAATCTCGGCAACCTTTCTCTCCGCCCAGTCTCCGGACCCGGCAGTACCCTACCCTTCCGAATACCGGACCTGGGTGATGGTCAAAAGTTACGTGGTCACGCCGGAGAGCAAGACCTTCAAAGACAGAGGCGGATTTCACCACTACTACGCCAACGACAAGGCTCTGGTGGGATATCGAACCGGGGAGTTTCCAGAGGGGTCGATGATTGTCGACGAGGGCGTCGGTGCCAAAGATGTCGACGGGGTCACGATTGAAACGGACTTGAGGAACATTTCCCTGATGCACAAAGACGCTCGATACACTGCGACCGGCGGCTGGGGGTACGAAGTGTTTGAGGGCGGCAATACGGTGGGAACCGCTGGCGCCAAGACCCAAGGTGTTTGCTACGGCTGCCACCCGGGTGCCAAGGACAGAGACTATGTTTTCAGCACCTCCCGGATCGCCACCGGTTCGAGGAAACAATAGCGATCCGTCGTCGGTGCCGCTTGGCAGCATCGCATCGGCACCAAGGACCGGATGTGCCCCGAGTGCTCAAATGAGGACAATAGTCGTTTTGTTGGTGGCGGCATTGCTACCACTACCCGGCCAGACGCCCGTCACGAAAGGAAACGCCCTGCAACTCAGAAAACAGTCCGACCGGGAAATTGTTCTCGAGCGAAAGTTCACCGGCTCCCTTCAGGCGGTTTTCGATTCGCTTACCCAACCGACGCACCTCGCCCACTGGATGGTTCCGGCGAACATGTCCTTGATTTCGTGCGAGGTGGACTTGCGGACTCACGGACGATTCCGCTATGTTTTCCAGCGAGGCCGGGGAGCGGTGATCGAGGTTCGAGGCCAGTACGAAATGGTCGATCCTCCTCGGTTCTTGGCGTACTTGGAAACGTATGGCTTCTCGCCGCTGCAAGTGACGGTCGCCACCACGCTCGAGCAGGTCGGCAACGAGACTTGGTTCAAGCAGACGCTCCAATACCCGTCCCAACAGGAACGCGACACTGATTTCGAAGGAGTTGCCACAAGCGCCGCCGAACTCTACGGCAACTTGGAACGGTACCTTGGATCACGCCGTTGAGACCATCCAGCTAGTTCGCCTTCTTTTCTTCCTTCTTCTCTTCACGCCTGGGTGGTTGCCTGTGCTCCGGTGTGGGCGCAGTTCGCGGTTCGATCTGACGAGGTTCCACCCGAGGGGCCGGACGGACTTCGGGAACTGGACGCGCTTCCGGTACCGGACGTGCCTCAGGCATACGCTGCATCTGCGGGGCTGGCCGGAAGTCGGGAGCTGGACGCACTTCCGGCGTCGGACGTGCCTCAGGCACCCGCTGTATCTGCGGGCCCCGGACCTCGGGCGCTTGACGAACCTCCGGCGCGGGACGGACTTCCGGCATCGGACGGAAAGACGGCGCTGGACGCGGCTGTGCCGGTTCCACAGTGGTCTGTGGTGCCGCGCCCGGCGGACGTGAACTCATCCGATCCACGGGCCGCACCGGCTGAGGAACAGCCCCTGGCTGACCCCCGCCAAATACCGGACGCGTGGGCGGACCTGCCGGAACTGTCCGTACCGGCGCACGCTGGATGGTCGCATTGGGCTGGGAGCCGCGAAGCTGGTTCAGCTCGGAGGATTCCACCGGGCGACCAGGGTTCGCCGCCAATGCCTGCTGACGAGCCTCGAAGCCGACGGTGGCTGGCGGAAGCGCGGAACGCACCACCACGGCCCGGTTCATCGCTGCACGCGATGGGGCCGCAACCGACCGGTTGGTAATTGGTCCGACAACGCTCTCCCGTGTGGGCGCAATGCGCGGCGCGGCGCCGACAATTGCGGTGTACTGTCCCGGTCGAACCGGCATGGATGCGTTGTGCACCGACCTCGCACCGACGAAGGTGCTCCGGTCGACCGCCGTCATCGCGCCAGGGACATTCTGGTTGACGTACCGGACGTTCGTGACATTCACCACGTTCACGTTGGTGACGTGTGTGATGTTGACCTGCCGGACATAGGTGGCGGAAACACGGTATCCGGGGTAATAGGGCTCGCGCGGACCGAGCGGGAACCATGCCACACCCAGGCCGCCGCCGAAGCCACCGGCAAAAACAACCAACGCCGGAGCGTAGACGGGCCGACGCACCATGCTTCCCGGGACCCACACCCAATCGCCGGCAATGACAACCCAGCGCCCGTAGTGGAACGGCGCAAAGCCCCAAGAAGCGTTGTCAACCCAAGTCCAACCCCACGGCTCGATCCATGCCCAGTGGCCGTAGTGGTAAGGAACCCAGCCAATCTCCACCCTCGGACGCCACACCCAGCCGTAGTCCGGGGTCTCCCGCCAAGCGCCGTTCGCGTCGAGATCTTCATAGCCGACCATGCTTTCGGAAACATGCACGGGGGCAGGCACCCGGTCCTCGTTCCGATTGCGGTCCACAACGAAATAGTCGAAATCGTCTTCGGCGTTGGCTTCTCGCACATCGGCCTGGGAACCATCTGGGAAGTAAGCGGTTTGACGCGGGTGTACCGTGACATCCGCGCCGTTGCCCGTCACCTGGGCGTCGCCCGCCCGCACCGTCACCATGGTGGCGTTCCGGGCGGGATCGGTTTCGATACGGTAATCGCCGGTTCGCAAGAGGGTGATGGCGCCTTGGGGAGTATCGATCTCCCATGTGTCGTCGTCATCCAGCCGCCGCAGCCGAACCTCCATCGCACCTTCCGTCAAGCGGATCTGCACCATGTGGTCGTTGAGATTGAGGAAGCCGAAGTTGGTCTGCCAATTGAGCCGGATGGCGTTGGCACCGGTGCGCATCTCGGCACGGGAGCCGGCGTCGGTGAAAATGTGGTCACCGGTTGAGAGTGGGTAGTTCAACGCGGCGGGAGCCCATTCCTCCACGGTGGCGGCCTGGAACGACACGTTGCCGTTGAACCAATTCAGGCGTGCGACACGGGAAGGTGGATCGACAGCAGTTTCCGGGTAAGGGGTTTCCTGGGCAAACAAGCTGAGTGACGCGGCGGCTGCCAGCAGTCCCGCAAATGCGATGGATCGGTATCTCATTGGGTGCTCCTCCTATACTTCAACATGATTTACGGACGGCACCACGACTTCGGGTATGTTTCTGAACGGAAAATAATGTAAAGGCACCAAACCCGTTAGTGAGCAACTTGAGGGCCAATCTCGGAGTGGTATCGTAGCGGCGTGCGGATCCAAGACAAAGTAGTGATCGTGACCGGCGGGGCCAACGGGATCGGACGGGCGGAACATGTCAAGCACTTTGAGACACCCCGAAGCCGAATTTACTGAGTATTGTTGTCCGGGGTCTTTGGTCTATTGATCCAGGCCTCCCTGGGAACGGGTGGTGGTTGGGGCGGACGGCGGACGAAGCGT
>CAIVPR010000097.1 GCA_903907865.1 uncultured Acidobacteriia bacterium | reverse complement strand
CCGCTGCTGGCAGTTGGCGCACCCCAAACATCCAGGTTGCCAGGTTCCGCGGCAAAAGTCCAGGTCCGAAGCGAAGTTTTTTCAGACTTTTTTCACCCCGCACCTTCGGCTGCCAATCCATGGGGCTGAACTGTTACCATCATTGTTTGGTAACGCAACCTGACCTGTGGAACGCCTATCAAAGAGGCCCGCACTCGCCGACGTTCTTGGTTCGCGTCCTGGCGTTCAGCCCACTCCACCTGCTATGGGACGGCCCAGAGGCCGTGTGCGTGTTTTTCGTGCTAAGCGGTATAGCCCTAACCTTCATGGTGGGGGAAGGACGGCTGTCTATCAATTCGTACCGACCCTATTGTGCACGTCGGATAGCTCGGCTCTATATCCCTTATGTATTTGCCATCGCGTTGGCGGTGGGTACCGCGTGGCTCTTCGGTTACCGTGCCGCTTCGGGCTACAGTACGTGGACCGACTTATGGTGGAAGACCCCGCTTACGTCGTCGGCTTTGTTCGACCATCTGCTCATGGGCGGGCTCGCGCAGTATAATTCTTTTGATCCCGTGATTTGGTCCTTGGTGCATGAGATGAGGATGTCACTGGTGTTCCCGTTCATCCTTTGGGCCTTCCTCCGTCTGGGTCCCAAGATTTCTCTTCTCTCGTCGTTGGGTGTTTCGTTGGTTGGAAAAGCAGCCGCGACGGCCATCCCGGACACGTCGATTGCTGGATCCATCCTCGCCACGGCCCAATACACCTTCCTGTTTGTTGCAGGGGCTGTGATTGCTCGGCATTCGATTGAGCTTCGAGCGCGGTGTGGTGCCCGCCCGCGCTTGGCTCCGGCGCTTATGATACTTTCGGGGTTTCTCTTAAATTTCCGGTGGCAGTTTCCCTCCGCCTCGGATACCTCGTTGTTTCGGATTGCCTCTTGGTTAGGAATGCATGTTGGGGCCGTGTGCCTTCTGGTGTCGGTCGTCACGTCGGAACCATTTCAGGCGTTCCTCTTGCTTCCGGCTTTTCGCTGGCTCGGTAAGGTGTCATACAGCCTCTACCTCATCCATGTGGTAGTTCTCCTGGCAGTGATTCGGCTCGCGCCAGGGCACTTGCCTGCATGGGCGCTGGTGCTGATTGTTCCCCCCGTTTCGATGGCCCTAGCGGCGGCAATGTTTGCCGCCGTGGAGAGCCCGGCGATCAGCTTCTCCCGCAGGTTGGCCCCCAAATATAGCAAGCCGGCATTTTCCAAATCTTCAAGCCGAGGTTGATAACATGTCGAATGTGCAGCAGATCAACGATGAGCAACGCAAAACGTCCGCCGTCTTTGATCCTTTCGTGTTGCCCGGCGGCCAGCCCGGGTCCGGACTGCCCTTGGTAGCCGTGGTTGTTCCGTTCTACAGGCGTACCGAGGCGCTTCTCAGTTCCCTGCGGTCATTGGCTGGGAATTCGGCACCGCATCACGTGATTGTCGTAGACGACGGGACTGAGCCGCCATTGGAACTACCAGAAGGAGTTCACCCCAATGTTGTGGTTATCCGGCATCGACACAACCAAGGGGTTACTGAGGCCGCCAACACAGGCGTTTCCCACGCCGTGAATGCCGGATACCGGTACATTGCGCGGCTCGACGCAGGGGACCGTGCCGTCCCTCTGCGTATTGCTCGACAAGTCGAATTCTTGGAGCAGCATCCCGAGGTGAAATTGGTGGGCGGCTATGCCCTGTTTGTGGACCACTTGGGAACGCCTCTGTTCACGTCAATGCACCCATGTGAGCCGGGTGCGATTCGGAGGACGATGCATCGTCGTTTCTGTATCGTGCACCCTTCGGCAATGTTCCGCGCGGACGTGTTCTCATCGGTCGGACTTTACCGCGAGAAATACCCCGCCGCAGAGGACTACGATTTGTTGTTCCGGATTGTGGAACGGTTCCCCGTAGCCAATCTTCCCGAGGTGATGGTTGAATACGAACTGACGCCCGATTCGATCTCTACACGGAGACGGCATGCGCAGATGCTAGGCAAGCTGCGAATCGTCGCCGACCATTTTGACTGGACCCTGCCCGAGTCCTACGTCGGCATACTGGAGGGTATCCTGACGTTAGTCATACCGCGTTCGGTGACAGCATGGAAACGAAGGCTGGTCGCTTCCGGAGCCCGCTTTTTAGGGGGAAAGTAGCAGACCTCGTTTTGGCAACGGGCTGTCAGCTGGGGAGGAAGGCAGCCGGACTTCACGTTCGTCGTCGGCACATGCCACCACGGCATGGTCTTCACTCAGACCACGAGTGCAACTGCCGAAATGGGCGGGGGCAAGTCTCCCGCCGCTTTTTACGGCTTGCCTTCAGGGGCGTCGCCGGGACATACTGGATCCCGTGGTACAATTTCTCTTTCCGCATCGAAGCTAATCATGAAAACAGCGTTTATCTCTGGAATCACAGGGCAAGACGGTTCCTACCTTGCCGAGTTTCTTCTCGGCAAGGGTTACGACGTGCACGGCATCGTCCGACGCACGTCGACGTTCAACACAGACCGTTTGGATCACATCTACTCAGATCCCCACGCCCGCGACTGTCGCGTGCATCTCCACTATGGCGACCTCGCCAATGCTGCAAGGCTTCGTCAACTCATCGACCAGATTCAACCGGACGAGGTATACAACCTCGGTGCGCAGTCTCATGTTCGCGTTAGCTTTGACCAAGCAGAATATACGGCGGACATCGTGGCTACCGGAACGCTGCGCCTGCTCGAGGCCTTCCGAGACTACGCACGCAGCTCGGGAAGAGATCCGCGATTCTACCAAGCTAGTTCTTCGGAAATGTTTGGCGCCTCTGCGCCGCCGCAGACGGAAACAACGCCGTTCTATCCTCGAAGCCCTTATGCCGTCAGCAAGGTTGCCGCCCACTGGTACGCGATCAATTTCCGCGAGGCGCACAATCTGTTCATCGCGAACGGCATCCTGTTCAACCATGAGTCGCCGAGACGTGGCGAGACCTTCGTGACCCGCAAGATCACAAGAGCGCTCGGTCGGATCCGCGAGGGGCTCCAAGACAAGCTCTATCTCGGGAACTTGGAATCGAGGAGGGATTGGGGGCACGCTGCCGATTACGTACGCGCGATGTGGATGATGCTTCAGCATTCCGAGCCGCAAGACTTCGTGATCGCGACCGGAGAGAGCTACTCCGTCCGTGAGTTTCTGGACAAGGCAGCGGCCTATGCCGGTGTCGACTGGCAAAAGCACGTCGAATTCGACCCGCGCTACCTGCGGCCGACGGAGGTGGATTACCTCGAGGGTGATTGCACGAAGGCGAAGACCCTGCTGGGCTGGGCACCGGAAATCAGCTTCGACCAGCTCGTTCGCGCCATGGTAGAGGGCGATTTGGAGCTGGCGCGGCAGGAGCGGACGCTCCTTGCGGCTGGGCATCAAGTATCCGTGCGGGGCGGTGCCCATGGCTAATCGCCCCCGTGTTTTTGTTGCCGGTCACAAGGGATTGGTCGGTTCGGCTGTTGTGCGCCGACTGCTAAGCGACAACGATTCGGACCTTCTCGTCGCGGACCGCAGGCGTTTGGATCTTCTGGATCAGTCTGCGGTCGGTTCCTTTTTTGAGAAGGAACGTCCCGAGTTTGTGGTCCTCGCGGCCGCCAAGGTTGGCGGCATCATGGCGAACTCGCTCCAACCAGCGGCCTTTGCTTATGAGAACCTCGTAATCCAATGCAACGTGATTCATTCGGCGTGGCGCGCGGGCGCGAGAAAACTCGTATTCCTCGGCTCTTCCTGCATTTACCCAAAGTTGGCACCACAGCCAATGCGCGAAGACTGCCTGCTCTCCGGACCTCTCGAGCCCACCAATGAGGCCTATGCGATCGCCAAGATTGCAGGTCTGAAGCTGGTTGAGGCCTACCGCAAGGAACACGGTTTTTGTTGTGGAATCAGCCTTATGCCAACCAACCTCTACGGTCCTGGGGACAACTTCGACCTCGAAACGTCCCACGTGCTTCCGGCTTTGATTCGGCGTTTCCACGAAGCGCGGCTTGCAGACCTTCCTCAAGTCGTTCTTTGGGGTACAGGCACCCCCCGACGGGAGTTCTTGCATGTCGACGACCTCGCCGACGCGGTCTGCTTCGCGCTCAGGAACTATGACGAGCCCGGACTGCTCAACGTGGGTGTCGGGACCGATCTCGCCATCTCCGAACTGGCGGTGCTTATTTCCGGGACCGTCGGCTATAAGGGCAACATTGTTTACGACTCGTCCAAGCCCGATGGCACGCCGCGGAAGCTCCTTGATGTTTCGCGACTGACCAACCTCGGTTGGTCTGCAAAGATTCGCCTGGAGGATGGAGTCGCTTCCACCTACGCTTGGTACTGTGAACAGGCAGCAACTGACGGCACGCGGCATTCGATGCACTAGCCATGTCAACCAATGACTTGAACGTGCACCGGCTGAAACCGGTAGCTGGAGACCGCTCGCACAGTAGATTCGTCCACCACCACCTTCCTTTCCTACTCGTCGATTCGCTGGCCATGTTGTGTGCGGCCGCCGTGGCCGTCTTGGTCCGCTACGCGCTTGGCGGACAGTTCGAGCCCGTCTTCTACTTGCGGGTCGGCTTGTTCGTGTTCGCTTTCATTGCGGCTTTCGCAATGGTTGGCCTCTACCGTACTGTCATGCTGCATCCCGTCATGGAAATTCGCGGGATCTTCATTGGGACCACATTTACGGTTCTTCTAATTGGCACCCTGACTTTTTTTGAGCGCAACGCGGGAGCTTACTCGCGGTCGATCCTGTTTGCTTCTTGGCTGCTGATCGTCGTCTTTGTTTGGCTGGGACGGGCCATCCTGCGCAGCTACCTGGCGAAGTTGGACTGGTGGGGCGTTCCAACCGTGATCTTGGGAACCGGTCGAACAGGCAGACAAGCGGCCCGTCTGCTCAAGAGGAGCCCGCAAACAGGGCTTCGTGTCGTGGCGATGTTAGACGATGATCCTTCTGCTTTGGCCGACCTCTCGGAATTCGGGCCTGTCCACTTCGGTCCCTTGAGCGATGCGATCGACTTAGCTGCCATACGGGCGATAGAGTATGCGATAGTAGCGATACCGCACCTACCCAGCGAGATACTGGGGGACGTAATCGAACGGTATGCCTCCGGCTTCCACCATGTCGTGATCATCCCGGACCTGCTTGGGATCTCCAGTCTGGACGTGGACGCGCGAGATATCGGCGGTATCCTCGGCCTCACAGTCAGTCATCAACTGCTGCACCGCTTACCACAGGCAACGAAGCGATCTTTTGACCTCGCCGCCACGTGCCTCGGTGGTGCGCTCATCGCGCCTCTTTTGTGCGCGATCTATTTGAGTGTCCGCTTGACGTCCCGAGGTCCCGCCTTCTACTCCCAACCCCGTATCGGGCTAAATGGCGCCACTTTTCAAGCTTGGAAGTTCCGCTCGATGGTCGTTGATTCCGATCCTGTTCTCCACGAGCATCTCTCGAAGAACCCGGATGCTGCGGAGGAGTGGAGGCGGACTCAAAAACTGAAGCTCGACCCCCGCGTGACGCGGATCGGAAAGGTGCTCCGCCAAGCGAGTTTGGATGAATTGCCGCAACTGTGGAACGTTATCCGTGGGGACATGAGCCTCGTCGGGCCGCGCCCAATCGTCCAAGGCGAAATTTCGCGGTATGGTAGGAAATACTCTCTTTACAAAAAAGTTCGTCCTGGTATTACCGGTCTTTGGCAGGTGTCGGGCCGCAACAATACAACCTACGAGGAGCGGGTTGCGTTTGACGAGTACTACGTCCGCAATTGGTCCGTTTGGCTGGACCTCTATATTCTGAGCCGAACCATCAAGGTCGTGCTGATGATGGAAGGAGCCTACTGAAGCACTCTTTCAGACGAATTTTCCATTTTAACGCGAGTGGTGCCCGCATCCAGAGCGCCGTACACCGGGCGAGGGGCGGAAAAACCACAACGCCGGCATAGTCGATGAATAGGTCCCTCCACTCAAAATTGTTGTGGTAGATTGCTGTCTGCAGAAACTCCAGAACTGCGCCCAAAGAGCAGACCAAAAAGATGTGGAAGTAGCGTGATCGAGCGGTTGTGGTACTGCGTGACAGAATAATCGTCGAGATACCGAACGCGACAAAGTGTCCAGCGTTGTGGAGAAGCCCGGTGGTTCCCAGAAACTGCTTGAATCTAAACGGCGCAAGGGAGAGGGCCGACAGCAGCACGAACCACAGTCGACTCCACGTTCGCATAGTTCCAGTATAGTCAAGCGCGGTCACCGCTGGACCAGCGTATCGCGCTCTATTGCCACTTCAGCCGGATGTGGCTGCCTCGGCTCGGTGCCAATATACAGGCACAGCATAATTGCGGACGCACGCAACCACGAGTAACGATGACAGGTGCATCATAAATCAAATGACTTTGCCAATCAACTGCGATTAACATCCAACAAGTCTAGATCGCCAGACGGGCCAGCGGGGATAGGCGCTCTCGGCGGTGGGCGCCAACGGCGAGCGCCCGCACGCCTGTGTCCAAGCTCCCACGTTCTCAACTAAAGCCGAATCCAAAATATGCCGACCCTGGCTATTCAAGCCATCGGAAGAACCGAACATCCAAGAGGCCATGCGGCGCGCAAGCCGAACGCTCGGACGCCACAGTGTCAATGGCTGCGGATTAAGATTCCAGGCAGGAAGGCAAAGACGCCGTGGAAGACTACGCCCCCGGCGTAGGCAAATTCGCCGAGGGCCGTGGGCAGGAAATCGAGCGAAACTAGCTGTACTGTCGGGTCTGCCTGTTCCAGTTCTACCGGACCGGCCCCTGCATCACACTCTCCAAGGGAGCCGCCCACCTGCATGCTGCATCAATCCCTTCGAAGCGCACCTGCGGCAACGCCCCGGCCCCAACCCCTAACGGAAAATGGTTCTGTGCCCCTACGCCTCGGTGTTCTCGACCAGTCCCCCATCCCGGAAGGCCGATCCACCGGCGACGCGTTGCGGAACACCCTCGACCTGGCCCGCCATGTGGACGACCTCGGCTACACCCGCTACTGGCTCGCCGAGCACCACTCTTCCCTAATCATCGGCGGCGGCTCGCTCGCCTGCTCCAGTCCCGAGGTGATGGTCGGGCCCGTAGCTCTTGCCACTTCACGCATCCGCGTCGGCACCGGCGGCGTCATGCTGCCCCACTACAGTCCGCTCAAGGTCGCAGAAACGTTCGGGATGCTCGCGTCGCTGTTTCCGGGGCGGATCGATCTCGGCATCGGACGCGCGGCGGGCACCAGTCCGCGCATCGCCCACGCGCTCAGGCGCGACAAGCGCCTCGACCCGCTGGACGATTTCCCGGAACAACTCCTTGAGCTCATGGGGTATCTGAACGCTGGGCCTGCCGAGCGGCCGGATCTCTGGCTCCTCGGGTCGTCGCCGCAAAGCGCCGAATGGGCCGCGGCGTACGGCCTTCCCTATGCGTTCGCGGACTTCATCAACCCCTACGGCTCCACGTGCGCGTTCGACTACGTGGACCAATTCCAGCCGTCGAAAACACTCTCGTGCCCCAGCCAGATCGTGGCCGTTTCAGCCATCTGTGCCGGCACGGACGAGGAGGCGATGCGGCTTTCGGCCAGCCTACGCATGATGCTGCTCATGTTGTTCCGAGGGCGTCCGATCCCGATTCCTCCGGTCGGCCGGGCCCTGGAGTTCCTGAGCAGCGAAGGGATGCCCATGGAGTCGCTGCCGGTTGGGCGCAGGCTACTTACCGGCGCTCCAGCAACCATCCGGCAGGGAATCGAGGCCGTAGCACGCGAATACCGAGCCCAGGAGGTCCTGATCGTCACCAACGTCTTCGACCACGCGGCGCGCAAACGCTCCTACGAATTGATCGCGCGGGAGTTCGAACTCGTCCCATGACGCGATGCGCCCGAGGGTTAGGAAAAGTCACCCATTCCGCCCCAACACCGCTTTCACTTTCCCCACCAACTCCCCCGGTCGAAACGGCTTGGCGATGAACTCGACAGCCCCGGGCAGCACGCCCGAGTCCCCCACGACATCTTCGGGATAGCCGGACATATAGAGGATCCGCAATTCCGGACGCAGTTGCCGAACCTGTTCAGCCAGTTCGCGACCACTCATCGTCGGCATCACGACATCGGTGAGCAGCACATGGATCGCCGACTCGCCCTTTCGGATCACCTCCAGCGCTTCCATCGCGCTACTGGTGGCGACCACCGCGAAGCCTGCGTCCATGAGGATTTCGACGGCCAGTTCCCGGACCGCCTTCTGGTCCTCGACCACCAGAACGCTGCCCGTCTGCAACGAAACCACCTGTTCCGGTTCCGCAGGTCCCGAAACCGGCCCCGCCGACAGCGGGAGCCAAAACGTGAACGTGGAGCCCTCCCCAACGCGGCTCTGGACCTCGATCCACCCGCCGTTCTGCCTCGCGATTCCGTACACCGTTGACAACCCGAGGCCGGTTCCCTTCCCTTCGGGCTTGGTGGTGAAGAACGGTTCGAAGATAAGGGGAGCGGTGTTGTCGTCGATTCCGAAACCGGTGTCGGACACCGAAAGCTTTGCGAATGTGCCGGCCATCGCCCCATGCATTTCGGCAACCGCTTTGCCCACGGGAGCCGTTTGCAGGTCCAGCGTCAGCGTCCCCCCGTCAGGCATCGCGTCCCTCGCATTGACGACCAGATTCAGCAGCACCTGCTCTATCTGGCCCTGGGCCGTCTCCACGGCCACACGGCCGCTCGGCATGTTGGCCACCAGTTGGATACTCTCCGGCAGCACGCGCCGTAGCATCGACAAGGTGTTTTCCAGAATCCCGTGAAGGTCCAGTGTCTGCGTCTTCACCACTTGGCGCCGACTCAGCGTCAGCAACTGCTGCGTCAGCCGCGCGGCTTGTTCCCCCGCCTGCCGGACCTGTTCCAAATGGGATTTTGCGGTTTCGCCCTGCTCGGCCTTGCGCAAAGCCAGCCCCGTGAAGCCGTTGATCACCGTCAACAGGTTGTTGAAATCGTGGGCCACCCCGCCCGCGAGCCTCCCGACGGCTTCCATCTTCTGCGACTGCCAGAACTGCTCGCGCAACGTGCGCAAAGATTCCTCCGTACCCTGGCGGAGCGCGATCTCCTCCTGCAGGGACCGGTTCAAGTCCTTCAGGGCCAGATTACCGGCGGCCAGACCCTTCTGGGCCGCGCGGCGGCGGTAGACGTTGCTCGCCAACAGCGCGATAACCGCGGCCTGGCCGAGGACAAACAGAATGAGGGCGATGATCTCTGTCCGGTAGCGTTCGAATGTCGTGGTGGGTCGATTGACGATGCGACTTTCCCGCGGCACCATGTCCTCGGAAATCCCCAGGCCCGTGAGCCTCGAATAGTCGAAGACGAACGTCGTTCCGGGATCTGTTTCAATGGGGATCTGGGCTGTCGGTGTTCCGCCTAGGACCTGCAAGGCCATGCCTGCCGCCACATGTCCGTGGTGCGCGCCCCCCTGCTCGCCGCCCCCGACAATTCCTTGGCCCAGGCTGCTGATCGACGGGCTGTAGACCGGTGCCGGGCTCGCTAGGGCAATCCTTCGCTGCGCGTCGGCGGCGTCAATGTAGGTGCCAGTGCTGTCCCGCGCGAATGCAGTCAGAATCACAATGTCGTCCCGGCGCACCTGGCGCATCCGGTCGAGAATGGCATCCAAGGTGAGTTTGGCCCCGTCGACAAAGATAAACTCCCTGTCGGGCCGGGCCGTCGCCATTCCGGCGAAGGTCTCCCGCTGGTTTTCGCCGAGCGGAGTGGCGTCGCTGACCACCCAAACACGCTTAGCCGACGGGTGCCATCGAAAGGCAATATCCAGAATTCGCGTGGAACCCAGCACCTCGACCAGGCCGGTCATCCGCGTCCTCGGCACGCTCAGAGCCAATTGCCTGTCGTTGACGCCGCAGAAAACGACTGGAGTCTCTCCGAACAGATCCTTTCCGGGCCCAAGCACGAAGAGGAGTGCGTCATCGTCGGAGGTAAAGAGCAAGTCGAATTTCCGGCCCTTGTACTTGGACGCGAGGTACTGGCGGAACCGCTCGACATGGGCCGGGCCGGAAAAGCGCTTGGAATCCAAGTATTCGACCCAAATCCGGGTGTTCCACCTGCTGGCGCCGACGTCCTTCTTAAACGCGTCGTAAATTGAGTCGCTCCACTCGTAACCAGGATTGTAGGAGTTGATGAAGAGAATGTCCTTCACCGGAGGAGGAGGAACTTGGGCAATCGCGCCGCGCGCGACCAAGAAAGGAGCTATCACCAAAAGAAGGAGGGTGCAACCACTTTGGCTCCGTGCGTTCGTTGCACATTTCCCCATGCGTGCTCATGATACGACATGGCGGACGATGCCCCTCCACGAAACCTCGGCCATGCCGCGAGCCGTCGAGACTGAGCGGCGACGGGCATGGAGCAGTCCCTCCCGAACAGATAGCGCTTCTAGAAGCTGGCACTATCCAAGGCGCTCAAGGGACCGCTCCATTGCCACTGCCGGTCTATTCTTCGTCGGTAACGCAGCCCTGGCTGGCCGACTTCACGAGCCGGATGTACTTCGCCAGCGTCCCGCGAGTCTTTTTGTACGGGGGCATAACCCACTCGGCCCGCCGCGCGGCCAGTTCCTCGTCGGAAACCGCGACCGAGATCTCGTTCTTCTCGGCGTCAATGGTGATGATCTCGCCGCTGCGAATGAGTGCGATAGGTCCGCCATCCTGCGCTTCCGGCGTGATGTGCCCGACAAGGAAGCCGTGGCTGCCGCCTGAGAACCGTCCATCCGTGATCAACGCCACCGACTTGCCCAGCCCCGCGCCCATGATCGCCGAGGTAGGCGTGAGCATTTCCGGCATGCCCGGACCGCCCTTCGGACCCTCGTACCGGATCACCACCACGTCGCCCTTGCCGATTTCCTTGCGTTCGAGCGCGGTGAGGATCTCCTCCTCGCAATCGTACACTCGTGCCGGACCGGAGAACCGCAGTCCCTCCTTGCCGGTGATCTTGGCAACCGACCCGTCGGGAGCCAAGTTGCCCTTCAGGATCTGGAGGTGTCCGCTCGCCTTGATCGGGTTGTCGAAGCCATGCACGATGGGCTGGCCAACGGGCAGCCCCGGCACGTCGGCCAGGTTTTCCGCGATGGTCTTGCCTGTCACAGTCATGCAGGAGCCGTCGATGCGACCCGCTTCCAGCAGCATCTTCATCACGGCCGGAACGCCGCCGAGGGCATGCAGGTCTTCCATGACGTACTTGCCGGAGGGCTTGAAGTCGGCCAGCATCGGAGTGCGGTCGCTGACGGCTTGGAAATCGGCGAGTTCCAGCGGCACGTTGACGGAGCGGGCAATCGCCAGCAAGTGCAGCACGGCGTTGGTCGATCCGCCCAGCACGGTGATCAGCACCATGGCGTTTTCAAACGCCTGGCGGGTCATGATGTCGCGCGGCTTGAGGTCGAGCTCCAGCAGGCGGCGCATGGCTGCACCTGCGCGGAGGCATTCGTCGATCTTTTCGGGAGCGTCGGCCGGAGCGGACGAGCTGTAGGGCAGAGACATGCCCATTGCTTCAATGGCCGCTGCCATGGTGTTGGCCGTGTACATGCCGCCGCAGGCACCTTGGCCGGGGCAGGCATGGCGGACGATACACTGGCGCTCGGTCTCGCTGACCGAGCCCATGATGAACTCGCCGTAACTCTGGAAGGCGGAGATCACATCGAGCGGGCCGCCCGCCTTCGCGCCTGCGTCGTGCCCTGCGCGGATGGTGCCGCCGTAGACCATGATGGCGGGGCGATTGAGACGTCCCATGGCCATCATGCAGCCGGGCATGTTCTTGTCGCAGCCGGGTATGGTGACGACTCCGTCGTACCACTGGCCGCCCATGATGGTCTCGATGGAGTCGGCGATGAGGTCGCGCGACTGCAGCGAGAAGCTCATGCCGTCGGTGCCCATGGAGATGCCGTCGCTCACGCCGACCGTGTTGAAGCGCATGCCGACCATTCCGGCCGCAGTGACGCCTTCCTTGACCTTCGCGGAGAGGTCTAGGAGGTGCATGTTGCAGGGGTTGCCCTCGTACCAGACGGAGGCAATGCCGACCTGCGCCTTGTCCATGTCGGCCTCGGTGAGGCCGGTGGCGTAGAGCATGGCTTGGGAAGCACCCTGCGACTTGGGCTGGGTGATGCGGGAACTGTAGCGGTTCAATTGGCTCATGGAGGGAAAACTTGAGTATATGAGGTGGGGGGACGCGGCTCTTAAAGCTGCGCACGCCGCAGCCCGGCCCGCCCGGACAAAGCTGCCGGGTAAAGTTGGCCGGAAATCGGCGGGCACTGCTTCAGCGACGGCCAGGCATTCCGAAAACCGTCGTTTCCGGGTTGTACTCGCGCCAGTCAAACCAGTAGTCCTTGATTGCTTCGATCGGGGCAAGACAGACTCCCTTCATCGGTCCGCCACTTGCGCAGCCCCGGAAATCCCAGTGGCTGGCGGCGATACTGTCGACCATCAGGCCGTCCTCATCCGTGACACGGTAGAAATCTGCCACTCCGCGGCCGCCCGGCAGAGTTCTAGAAAACGCCCGCACGGATTCTTTGTCCGGGCCGAGCACCAGCAGCACGGGCTCCGACCCTACTTGGTCGAGGATAAGCGTCTCGCGCCGGACCGTCTCGTAGGGAAACGCCCGCGCGGCCCCGCCCGCGTGCAGGCCTAGCATCAGATCACGCGCTGCCAGTCCGGGTTGGGCGTGGGTGATGACGGTGCGGGTTTTCTTCATCTTGATGTCCCAGTCGTTGGGCGAGTATTCGGGGACGAAAGCCGCGACGTCTTTCATAATGCTGCCGTGCGCTCCCGACGTTGGAAGCTCGGTCTTCCACAGAGCGAAGGTTAGTTCGTCGGAGTGGATCAAGCGAAGGGTCTTGCCGGCAAGGGGGCCCGAGATCGCGCGCCCGCTGATCTGCTGCCAATACGTGCCGGTTTCCTCGTCCCGCATGAGGAAGTTCTGATTGTTGATACCCGCGAGATGGAACGTCAGAGTGACCCCGTCCACCTCGCGCCCCCACACCAGACCGGTGTGACAGAGCGTTCAATAGGTGGCCGCGATGGGAACGCCGCCGAGGCGGTCGTTGACGATGTGGTGGTAGGAAATGCTGCGGATGGGGTAGGCGCGCGACTCGTCGCCGATGCGAATCGCGAGGACCTTTTCGGTTTCGGCGAGTTTGGTGGCGTCGGTTGCTACGAATTCGGGCCGGTCGACGGGGTGGAACATCTGCTCGTAGACGTTGACACGCGAAAGGCCGGCGAAGGCGAGGACGGATACGATGGCGGTCACGGCCAGACCCCGGGCCCAGCGACTTTGGGCCGTTCGCCAGTACTGGATGGCCCCGATGGCCGCCAAAGCGGCGGCAACGATCATCGCGACGGGCCGGAACCGCAGGATTTCGAGGGCGAGGCCGAGCTCCGCCGCGCCTTGATGCCGGAATGGCCGGATGACGTAGATCGGATAGGCGAGGAGGAATAGCGATGCGAGGAAGCAGGCGGCGAGGAGGACGGCTAGGCGGATTCGTCGGTCCATGGGATTTGTTCGATGGTAACAGGATTGGGATGGGCCTGGGACATGTGGAATTCGGGACGCAAGAACGCAGCCGTGTCCCATAGAGTGGTACACTGATCTTGGTCCCGTTGTGATTGACAGCTTTCGAGATGAGTGGCTCCGGGAATTCTTCGTCCATGACCGCGCGGCTAAGCGAATTCCCGCCGATTTGGAGGTCCGGCTGTTTCGCAAGTTGCAACTTGTGGACGATGCGATGACAGATCAGGACTTGCGTGTGCCGCCCAGCAACCACTTTGAGAAGCTGACTGGCAATCTCGAAGGCTGGCATTCGATCCGGATCAACCTGCGTTGGAGACTGGTCTTTCGATGGAGTGCCGGGACAGGCGAAGCATCGCAAGTCTACTTGGATGACCACTCATACCGCTTGAAGGAGGATTAGGGATAAGCGATGTTGATGACGCAGAGGAAGCCCGTGGGAGTCGGCGAGATGCTGACGGAGGAATTCCTGTCCCCGATGGGCCTGACGCAGGCCCAGTTGGCGGAAGCAATGGGGGTGCCGCGGAAGCATGTGAACGAGTTGTGCAATGATCGCCGGACCGCGACTGCGGCGACGGCATTGATCCTCGCACGGGTATTGGGCAACAGCCCGGATTTCTGGCTCAATGTGCAGCGGCGGACGGACCTTTGGAATGTGCTCAATACGCCGAAGGAACGCGAACGGGTCGAACGGGCACGGCCCTTGCCGACAGCCGCATAGCGAGCACCAAACCGGTTCGCGCAGACCCTTGGTTGAGGGGCCGGAATTCTGATAGGATCTAAGGAACCATGTATCGTTTACTTGGGGCTGCGATCCTGTCCACGATTGCCTTCGCCTCCCTTCTTACCGCTGCCGAAGCTCCTAGCTACTACCGGGATGTCCGGCCCATCCTCCAGCGCAATTGTCAGGGTTGCCACCAGCCGAGCTTGAAAAGTTCGGGGCTCGACGTCACCACGTTTGCCGATTTCGCAAGAGGCGGTCGGCGGGGCGCGGCGTTTGTGGCGGGCAAGGCGGCGGACAGCGTGGTCCTGAAATATGTCAAGGGCGAGTTGCAGCCGACGATGCCGATGGGCGCGGCGGCGCTGCCGAAGGAGCAGATCGAGTCGATTGCGGCGTGGATTGCCAGCGGGGCGAAGGACGACACGCCCGCAGAGGCTGCCGACACCATTTCCGCCGACCATCCGCCTGTCTATAGCCAGCCGCCGGTGATCGGGGCTCTCGCGTTTTCACCCGACGGACAGACGCTGGCGGTAGCCGGGTACCGCGAGATCCTGCTCCACAAGGCCGATGGGAGCGGGTTGGTGCGGCGGCTGGTGGGGCAGTCGGAGCGGCTGAACGGGTTGGCGTACACGGCGGACGGGAAAACGCTGGTCGCGGCGGGCGGATCCCCGGCGCGGTTCGGCGAAATCCAAGTTTGGGACATGCCCGCGGGGACGTTGCGGAAGTCGATCACGCTGACGAACGATACGGTTTTCGGCGGGTCGGTGACGGCGGACGGAAAGACGATTGCGGTGGGAGCGACGGACAATTCGGTGCGGATTGTGGACGCGGCTTCAGGCAAGGAACTGCAGAAGATCGGCAACCATGAGAACTGGGTACTGGCGACGGTATTCGGGGTGGACGGGAAGCGGGTCGTCTCGGTCGGGAAGGACCGGGCGGCGAAGCTGTCGGACGTGGCGAGCGGAGGATTTCTGGAGAACGTGAACCTGCTGCGCGGGGAGCTGTCGGCCATCGCGCGGAAGCCGGGCAAGGATCTGGTAGTGATCGGGGGCGAGGAGCGGATCCCGTATATCTATATGATGGACCGGCCGAAGGTGATGAAGATTGCCGACGACACGACGCTGGTGAGGAAATTGCCGCGGCAGGACGGGGTGATTGCGGCGCTGGCTTGGTCGGGCGGGGCCAAAGAGCGGATTGCCGTGGCCGGGTTGGCGTCGGTTGTGAATGTCTATGATGCCGAGACGGGCGGGCTGATAGCGGCTTGCTCGGGGCATAAGGCGGGGGTTTATGCGGTGGCGTTTAGCCCGGCGGGGGATCGGTTGGCGGCGGCGGGGTTTGACGGGCATGTGCGGATTTACAAGGCAGAGAGCTGCGAGCTGGTGAAGGATTTTGTGCCGGTGCCTTTGATGGTGAGTCGACAATGAGAACCAGATTGCATTACCTGTCGTTGGCATTCCTAGCCGCCGCAGCGGCACTTGACGCGGCACCGACCCTGACGGAAATCAGTCCCCGAGGGGCGCAGCAGGGGAAGACGTTCACGTTGACGTTGAGTGGTCGGGAATTGCTGGAGGGGTCGCAGTTGTCCACTTCCCTGCCCGCAGTATTCACGGCGATGACTGGGACCATGAAGGGTCTACCGTACCTAGTGGAACTGAAGGCCGACGCCGCACCGGGCATTTACCCGATCCGTGTCCGCAACCAGAACGGCATTTCGAATATCTTGTTTTTCACGGTCGGCAACTTCCCCGAAATCGACGAGGGCGAAAGCGCCGACCACCCCAACAATTCCATCGCCACCGCAACTCCCGTCAAGTCCACGCCGGTGGTCATCAACGGCACGCTGGTCGGGGCCGACCGGGACTTCTACCGCGTCGCGGCCAAGGCCGGGGAGCGGAAGGTGTTCGAGGTCGAAGCGCGGCGCTGCGGGTCCGCCATCGACCCGGTGCTTGAACTCTACGACGCGCAGGGCGAATTGCTGGCGCGGAACGAGGATGCGCCCGGAATCGGCGTCGATTCGCGCGTCGACTATACGTTCCCGCGCGAGGGGAACTACTTCGTCATGGTCCGCGACGCGCGGCTCAGCAAGCAGGAGCAGAATTTTTACCGGCTGCGAATCGGCGCGTTTGCATATCCAGAGTGGGTGTATCCGCTGGGCGGACGCCCGGGACAGACGGTGGATTTCGAGTTCGGGGCCAAGGGCGCGGCGACTCCGGTTGTCAAATCACGGGTGACGCTGCCTTCGACGGGGAGATCTGCCACGGTTTCGATGCCGGGATCGCCGGTGCTGCCGTTCCGGATTTCTCTGTCGGCGGCTGACGACATGGTCGACGGACGGATCGAGAAGCCGGGTGTCATCGTAAAACAGAAGGTCGCGGTGACGCCGGGCGAGTCCGTGTTGGTGCGGGTGCAGTCCCGTGAAACGGGCGTTTCGAGGTTGGACGCGCTGGTGACGGCGTATGGTCCGAAGGGCGAGAAGTTGGGCGTGGCGGGCGACACGGCACCGCCGCTCGATGCCACGATGGCGCAGTTGGTGGGGCGCACACTGGGCGACCCTTCGTTGAATTTCAAGGTGCCGGAGGGAGTCCACGAGATCACGGTGGCTGTGGAGGATTTGGCGGGTCGCGGGGGGCCTGAGTTCGGGTATCGGATGTCGATCCGCAAAGTGGCGGAAGATTTTTCGATCGCTGCGTCTCCGGCGTTTCTCAACGTTCCCCGGGGCGGTACCGTGCAGGTTGCCGTCAGCGCAGACCGGCGCGGGTATGACGGGGCGATCCGGGCCCACCTCGAGAATCTGCCGAAGGGTTGGACCGCCGAGGGCGGATTCATCGCGCCGGAGACGGTGGATGAGACCGGTGCGCGGTTGACCAGCCGCAACGGGGTGATCACGCTGACGGCGGCTGCCGACGCGGAACCAGCGGAGAAGGAACTGGTGGTGGCTGCGGATGTTGTGCTGTCGGACGGCTCGAAGGCGCATCGGGAAGCAAGCGGGTCGGGAGCGGTGATTGACGTGGCCGCAGGAACCGGGATCCCGGACGCGGCTTCTACGGATCGGCAGAAGTCTATAACGGCACCCTGGCTGGAGATGGCGATGCCGGCGGCGTTGGCACCGGAGCCGGTCGCGACGATTTCGGTGAAGCAGATCGGGCGCACGAGGATGTCGGAAGGCGACGCGTTCGACTTCGAATGGACCATTTCCGCGAAGGACAAGTCGCTCCCGATGCCCGCCACGATCAGCGTGAATGCGGCGGGGGCGCGGGACTTGCGGGTGATCGACATGAAACCGACCTCGAAGGGTGCCGCGACGGGGACGTTCCGGGTGACGACGACGAAGTCGACCGCTCCGGCGACGTATGATTTGGTGGTGAATGCGAACTTGGTAAACGGGACCCAGCGCGAGAACATCGCCGGGCGGGCGATCCCGTGGGTTGTGACAACGCCTGAGGAGTCCAAATGAAATCGGCTTTGATTTTTCTCGCCCTCGGCGCTGCGCTGCAAGCCGCCGAGCCCGTCACCTTCCTCCGCGACGTTGCCCCGATCCTTAACAAGGTCGGCTGCACGTCGGGTCCGTGCCACGGCGCGGCAAAGGGAAAGAACGGCTTCAAGCTCTCCCTGCGCGGCTACGACCCTGAATTCGACTACCAGGCTCTGCTCTACGACCTCTCGGGCCGCCGCTTCAACCGCTCCGACCCAGCCCGCAGCCTCATGCTCGCCAAGCCCACGCAGCAGGTCGCGCACGGCGGTGGACTGAGGATCGAGCCAGGGTCGAAGTACTACCAGACCATCTTCAATTGGATCGCGCAGGGCGTGCCGTACGGCGATCCGGCGAAGGATAAGGTCGCGTCCATCGTGATGGAGCCGGCGACGGTCGAACTAGACAAGCCCGGCACGGACGCCCAGATCAAGGTGGTGGCGCACTACCTCGACGGGGCAGTCCGCGACGTAACCAAGGAAGCGGTGATCGCGAGCAACATCCCGGACACCGCCGACGTGAGCACCGACGCGGTCGTCAAGGGCATTCGGATCGGCGAGGCCACCATGCTGGTGCGCTACGAGGGCAAGTTCGGCACCGTCCCGGTGACCGTGCTTAACCCCAAGCCCGGTTTCGCATGGAAGGCTCTGCCGCAGAACAACTCCATCGACCAGTTGATCGACGCCAAGCTGAAGCGGCTCAAGATCCAGCCCTCGCCCGCCGCCGACGACGCCACCTTCCTGCGCCGTGTGTCCGAGGATCTGACAGGCCAGTTGCCGACGACCGCCGAGGCAAAGGCATTCCTGACCGATCCGACGCCGTCGAAGGCCAAACGCGCCAAGATGATCGACGCGCTACTGGCGCGGAAGTCATACGTCGACCACTTCGCGCTCAAGTGGGGCGACCTGCTGCAGAACAACCGGAAATTCCTCGGCGACAAGGCGGCGTGGGAGTTCCGCGAGTGGATCCGTGATTCCGTCGCCACCAACAAGCACTACGACCGGTTCGTGCGGGAAATGCTGGAAGCCCGCGGCAGCACCAACGACAGCCCGGCCGCCAACTACTACCGCGTGACGCGCGACCCCAAGCCGACCATGGAGAAGACGACGCAGCTGTTCCTGGGCGTCCGCATGGTCTGCACGCAGTGCCACGACCACCCGTTCGAGCGCTGGACGCAGAACCAGTATTACGAGATGACGTCGTTCTTCTCGGGCGTGGGGCTGCGGCCGGGCTTCGAGAGCGGCGAGGAGATCGTGTTCGACAAGCGCGACGACTCCGACATGCGGCATCCGAAGGACGACCGGGTAATGAAACCCAAGTTCCTGGTGGCTGCGACAACGGCCAGTTTGACCCCGGTTCCGCTGTCGGAAGGGACGGATCGGCGGAAGGCGTTCGCGGATTGGATCACGTCGAAGGAGAATCCGTTCTTCGCGAAGTCGATGGCCAACCGGATGTGGAGCTATTTCATGGGCAAGGGGATTATCGACCCGGTGGATGACATCCGGGCGTCAAATCCGCCTTCCAACGAGGCGCTGCTGGACGCGCTGACGAAGGATTTCAAGGACCACGACTACGATTTGAAGCAGTTGATCCGGACAATTGTCAACTCACGGGCTTACCAGGCGGACATCACGACGAACGAGTGGAACGCGACGGACGCGGTGAATTTCTCGCACCAGACGCCGCGCCGGTTGAACGCCGAGCAGTTGATGGACGCGTTGACGCAGGCGACGGGGGTGCGGCCGGACTTCCCGGAGGTCCCGGCGGAAACGTCGGCGGAGTCGTTCCCGGATCCGCATGTGGGCAAAGACGGATTTTTAGATCTGTTCGGACGTCCGCAGCGGGATTCGGCGTGCGAGTGCGAACGGAAGTCGGATTTGGCGCTGCCCCAAGCGTTGAATTTGGTGAACGGGAAGACGATTTCGGACGCGATTGCGGACCCGACGGGAAGAATTGCGAAGGCGATGATTGCCGGGGGGACGGACAAGGCGTTGCTGGAGGAGTTGTATTTGTCGACGCTGAGCAGGACTCCGACGCCGGTTGAGATGGACAAGGGACTGACGTATTTGCGGGGCGGGGATAGCCGGGCGGCCCGGGCTCAGGATTTGCTTTGGGCGTTGGTGAATAGCAAGGGATTTTTGTATAACCGGTGATTCAGTTGGGGCCTAGGGAACAATGCTGTCTCCAGCCATGAATGGCGGCCCCACACGGCAGGGGAACCGCATGCAAGCGAAGAACGTGCGTCGAGAGGATTCTCGACGCGGCACGCACGATTGCGTGCGCCACGAGTCGGTGCAGGGTTGGCAGTATACGGGTGCAGTTTGAGAAGTAGGGATCTGAGAGGAGTGTGAACCATGCTGGTGATTCCAGGACGCAACGGACGCAATTGCGAAGGGCCTACGCGGCGTGAAATGCTGCGCGTCGGGTCGTCGGGCCTGCTCGGCCTGAACCTCGCGAACTTCCTCCAGTGGCAGCAGGCGCAGGCCGCCGCCGCCACCGGTGTCAGTCCGCTGGCCGGTAGCCGAGGCTTCGACACCGCGAAGTCCGTCATCATGGTCTTCCTCCAAGGCGGACCGAGCCACATCGACATCTGGGACCCCAAGCCCGACGCTCCCGCCAACATCCGGGGCGAGTTCAAGGGCATCAAGACCAAAATCCCCGGCACCCACATCAGCGAAACCATGCCGATGATGGCCGACCAATTGGACAAGGCCACGCTGATCCGGTCGATGAGCTACACGCCCAACGGCCTGTTCAACCACACCGCCGCCATCTACCAGATGCTGACGGGGTATCCGCCGGACAAGGTGTCGCCGTCGGGGCAGCTCGAGCCGCCGTCGCCCGCCGACTTCCCCACCGCTGGCAGCCACATCTCCAAGCGCAAGCCGCCGACGGAGCCGGTACTGCCGTTCGTCGAAATGCCGCGTCCGTTGCAGGAATCGGGAGTGATCGGCAAGGGCGGAGCCGCCGGGTTCCTCGGCAAGGCGTACGACCCCTACCGCCTGTATCAGGACCCGAACAAGCCGATCCAGTTGGACGATCTGACCCTCCGCAAGGAGGTCTCGCCGCAGAGGCTGAAGGACCGGTTCGAGCTGCTGAAGGGGATCAACGGGTCGATGCCGGCTCTGGAGAAGGCGCTGGAGAGCTACGCGATCGACGAGTATTACGGGAAGGCGTATGATCTGGTGCTGTCGGGCAAGGCGCGCGATGCGTTCGATTTGAACAAGGAAGCGGACAAGACGCGGGAGCGGTACGGGCGGACGACGTTCGGGCAGGGGCTGCTGCTGTCGAGGAGGCTGATCGAGGCCGGGACGCGGTTCGTGCAGATGAACTGGCCGGCAGTGGCGAACGGGAATCCGGAAGTGGATTCGTGGGACACGCACGCGGCGAATTTCGGGCCGCTGAAGAATTTGCACTGCCCGGTGCTGGACCGGGGCCTCTCGGCGCTGCTGGAGGACATGTCGCAGCGGGGGATGTTGAAGGACACGCTGGTTTTGGCGGTGGGCGAGTTCGGGCGGTCGCCGAGGATTGGGGTCAGCACGTCGGGGAATTCGAACGCGCCGGATGGACGCGACCACTGGCCGTATTGCTATTCCGCCGTCATTGCGGGCTGCGGGATCGCGGGCGGGATGCAGTACGGGGAGTCGGACCAGACGGCGTCGTCGCCGAAGGACAAGCCGGTGCATCCGAATGATTTACTGGCGACCGTGTATTATGCGCTGGGGATTGACCCGGATACGACGGTTCTGAACCATTTGAACCAGCCTCGGGAGTTGGTGAAGGGGAAGCCTGTGGTGGGGCTGTGGGGGTGAGGGCAGTGGGACTTAAACCGCAGACCATCGTCCCGCGCGAGCGTAAGTGTGCCGTTGGTTCCATCGGAAGTATCGAGAGAGGGTAACAGTTCAGCCCAGCGGATTGCCAGCCGAAGGTGGCGTGCGCGTCTCGGTCCCTGCGGACGTTGTCGACAAGGTGGTGGAGATCCTGCATGGAACACTGCGGCCACTGCCAAGGCACGCTGCCGGCGGGACGGCGGCGTCAGGACCGGCAGGGTTTCTCGGCACCAGGTCACCGAGCTTCCGTACATCAAACCGCTGGTGACCGAATACCAGTGCCCTTCGGTGTGCTGTCCGGGATGCGGCAAGCACACGCGGGCACCGCTGCCGCCGGAGGTCGCGGGCGATTTCGGGCCGGAACTGACGGCTCTGGTCGCGTACCTCGCCGTTGTCTGCCGGCTCCCGCGCCGTGTGGTTTGGGCCCTGCTGGAGCAAGTCCTCGGCATCAAACTAAGTTGACCGCGGGCACAGAGAAGAACCGGACTTGTCCTAGCTAAGTAGTTCACCGGCCTGCGCCCAGGTCAAGCGTGCAGGCCGGCTGGGAGGAAACCAGCGGGGCCATCGCCAGTCCCTGCGCGGAACTGGAGGAGCAACTCCGGAATGAGTTCGTTCTCAACATCGACGAGACGGGGCACAGGACAAACGGGGAAAGACGGTGGCGATGGGCCTTGGTGGCTCCGGCTTTGGTTTTCTACAAAGTGGCGGCCAGCCGGGGTGCGGCGGTTTTGGTGAAGCTGCTTGGGGAAGCCTTCGCCGGGATTCTTTGCGGCGACCGCGGTCCAACCTACCGGAAGTACCAGAAGGGCACTCTGCAGTTCTGCTGGGCGCACTTCAAGCGGAATATCCTCGGAACCCTCCAAATCGCGAAAACAACCGACGCCGAACGGTTTTGCCGGGACGCGTTGTCCTTGCACGCCCGACTGTTCCGCCTTTGGCACCGCTTCCGCGCCGGGCGGATCGCCGGCACCGCCCATGACCCGCCGGCAACTGGTTCTAGAGTCGATCCCGATCCAGAAGCGGTTCGTCGCTTTGGCCCAATGGAACCTGGACAGCGATGACCGCGATGTCCGTAACTTGGCGCGGGCGTTGTTCCAGCACAATGAGAAGTTCTTCGCCTTCATCAAGCACGAAGGCGTCGAACCAACCAGCAACTCCGCCGAACGCGCCCTCCGGTGCGCCGTCCAGTGGCGCAAAACCAGTTTCGGCAGCCGCAGCGCCGACGGCGAGGTAGCCATGGCCCGCCTTCTCACCGCCACCCGGACCTGCCGCATCCAACGCCGCAATCCGCTCGACTACGTCACACAAGCCGTCCGCTCACACCGCGCGGGTCAGCCTGTCTCCTCGCTCCTACCCGCCAAAGCACGGAGCTGAACTGTTGCGTTCGCACGAATGAAGTGCGGTCTACAGGGTTATCGCCAACTATGAGAATCCGCGGTCAGGGGTAGGGAAAATTTAGGTGGGGGGAGGGGAGAGATCTCCAGGGACAGGCACAGCCGCAAGCGACCTCGCGACGGAGCCGCTGCAGCGCGACCTACTTCATCCCCGTCGCAAGGTACAGGTTCGAGATCGTCCGGTACAACTCAATCGCGACCGTTCTTCCATTCGGGGTAATGCGCACATTCTGGATATTCCTTACGCCAGCCGGCTCGGATGGACGGAGTAATTTCCAAAACTCGCGCTGTCCACGCTCCAGATCGAGACGAAAAATATGGCTCCTTTCAGTCTTCAGCGCCACATAGACCGCCTGGCCTACCTCGACAAATCCCAGTACGGAATCGTTCGGCTGAATTCCTGGCACCATGCGGGGCGCTCCGCCGCAAAACGGGTACAGAAGATACCCTGAGGGCCCGCTTGCAAGTACAGTGCCGCCGTCTGGGCTCAGGACAACGAATCTCTCATCTTCGGGCCGTGATTGGCTGCGGCTTGCCGTCCAACGCCTGCACCCAAGTCCGCAATTTGCCCCCTTGACGCGTTTCCCGAAGACGATCCGTTTGCTGTGGAAGCCAGGCAACACGAGTGCTTGGCGACTGAAGACCGGTCTCGATTCGAATCGGCGCACTGGGGCGGATAGGCAGCAGTTCGAAGGCGGACTTGGTATCGTTCTGTTCGTCCACCGCCGTCAGCAGAAGCTTGCCATCACGCGACAGAGCGCGCGCTGACGACTTCGCCGCCATTCGAACCGCAGGCGAGCCATCGGTCTTTCGGATGTAGACGAGGCTCTCGCCTTCTGCGCCTTCCGTGGCGTCTCCGGACTCGTCGAGGGTGATCAAGGTTCCATCAGCAGAAAAGTCGCTGATCGTGCTCCAGTCCATCCAAGATAGATCCCGGCTGCTACCGTCGCCCGGATTCCGAGATCTCGACTGCCATGCCCGATTCATCGCGCGTGAGCAACACTTTTCCATCGCGTTGGATGTCATGGATCGTCATGGCGCCGGGCAGCTTGTAGACCAGCCGCTGCTTACCGTCCGTCGTAACGGCATACAAGGACCTTTGCGTTACGCCTTTGTCAGCCCTGAACCAGACTTCTTTGCCGTCCGGCGTCCATTAGTCCAAACACGCTGGCGAACTTTCCGGTGAGTTCGGCCCGAGTGCCCTTGAGGTCAACCACGGAGATCGTCGCGTCCGCCCCGAAATACATGTGGTCCACAAACGCGATGCGGTCGCCTCTCGGAGAGATGCGTGGATCGTCGACCCATCCGGTGCCCTTGCTCGCATAGAGAACGTTGCCCGCGGGAAATTCCAAGCGATGCGGAGTGTCGGCGGTAGCTAGCGCAATCTTGCCGTCGGGCGTCCAGTCGGCAAACGCGACACGCTCCCGAAGCTCCCGTGGCGCGCCGCCGTTGAGCGGCATCTGTGCGAAGGTTCCGTTGGTCATGAAACCCATGAAGCCGCATCGCACGCACATGGCCATTTGCCCGTTCCTCGAAACGCCGAGCAAACCTGTCTGCGCATAACCAAGCGGGCGGCTCTCGGGGCTGCCCGGCTCAACGCTGTAGATCTCGATCGGATTCCCACGCCAGGAAGCCCCGTAGATCACCGTGTGGCCGTCGGGGGCGAATCGCGCCGCTTGGCTCACACCGCGGCGAAATGTCATCCGGCGGAACGAAGGTCCCTCGACCGTTGGATGCAGCAGCCACCAACCCAACGCGGCCGCCGCAAACAGGAAGACACCAAGCGCCGGCGGCAAAAGCAGTGGTGCTTGTCAAGTTCAGCAAAAAGTTTGGAGGTCCAGCAGGGAAGGGGTGCAGGGAAGGGGGCGGCGAATGAGCCGCTTCCCCTGTCCGACACTGAGTGGCGCGCGGCGTTTCATGCCGCTTCGGCCAGACTTCGGATCGACTCCTTGTTTTGATCCCTCAGCGGTTCCATATTGAGGTAGCGGGTGGCCTCGATCCAGTTTTCGTGCATCTCGACCGCGATGGCCCGTACCAGCCTGAGGCAACTGGCCGTGTTCGGGAAGATCCTGACCACTAGGGTCCGGCGTTTGAGTTCCTCCATGATCCGTTCCAGCATATTTGTGGATTTCATGTGCTTGTGGTGCTCCAGCGGCAGTCGGTAGAGGGTCAGCGTCTCGGCGATGTTTTCCTCCACCCACGCGCACAGTTTCGGATGGCGTTTGTCCCATTTCGCCAGCCATGCGGACAAGTCCCTCCGCGCCTCGTCGGCATTGCGGCGGCCGTAGATCCAGCGCAGTTCGGTCAGGCACTCGTCGTTGGCCTTGCGGGGCCGGTGGTCCAGCGCGTTGCGCAGGAAGTGCACGTAGCACCTTTGCCACAGGGCCTCCGGCAGCACCTCGCGGATGGCGCGTCTCAGGCCCGCGTGGTCGTCGCTGGCTGCCAGCTGCACGCCCCTCAGGCCGCGTTCCCGGAGCCCGAGCAGGAAGTCCCGCCAGCTGGAAGCGCTTTCCCGCTCCACCATTTCGATTCCCAGCACGTTGCGCCGCCCTTCCCAGTCGATGCCGATGGCGCCCAGCACCGCCTGGCTGCACGCCGAGCCCGACTCGCGCACCTTCTCGTAGCGCGCGTCCAGCACCACGTAGGGGTATTCCTCATCAAGCCGTCGCCGGGTGGAACCGGTCCAGGTCCTCGTCCAGCCCCTGCACGATCCGGCTGACCGTCGACGAGCTGAACTCGTGGCCGCAGAGCTGCTCGGTCACCGCCTTCACGCTCCGGGTGGACACTCCCTGCAGGTACATTTCCATCATTGCCTCCACCAAGGCCTTCTCGCTCCGCTGGTAGCGCTCGAACACCTCCGGCCGGAACCGGCCCTGCCTGTCCTGCGGCACACGCAGTTCGATCCGCCCCACACGGGTCACCAGCGTGCGCCCGTAGTGTCCCGACCGGTAGCCCAGCCGCCCGGTCGTCCGCTCGCTCCTCCCCGCGCCCAGGGCCTCGTCCATTTCCCCTTCCAGCACCTGTTGCACCGTCCCGGCTACATGGGCCTTTAAAAAGTCCCCGGCCCCGGCCACCATCTCCCGCAACTCCTCTTTCATTCTCCGCGCAATTGCGCTATCCTGCTTTCGGGCCATCCTAGGCTTCTCCTGTCTCTCCGCCGCTAACGGACTGTCAGTTCCCAGCTTGGCCCTCCCTCCATTTTTGCTGAACTTCTGAAGATTAACCGGAAAAGCCTGCCCGGCCTCACAGGTGGTCTTGCATTGGCGAGGGTTATTCCAGAATATCCCGCCGCCATTTCAAGATCAAAAGACAAGTCTTTAGCGGATTGATACCGGTTGTCCGGATCCTTCTCAAGGCAGTGCCAGATGATCCGAGCGAGAACCGGGGAAGGTCGGAGGCGGCCGGGGCCTCCGTCATCGGATCGCGGTTGAGAATGGCGCTCACCGTGTCCGCTGCCGTCGGCCCGCGAAAGGCGCGCTGGCCAGTGGCCATTTCGAAAACGAAGCAGCCGAAGCTGAAGAAGTCCGAGCGCGAATCGAGCGTTTGCCCGCGCCTGCTCAGGCGACATATAGGGCACCGTCCCCACCACGACCCCTGCCTCGGTGGCGAGGGTGCGCGTGGTGTCCTCGTCGACGGTCTTGGCGAGGCCGAAGTCCAGAATTTTGACCCGACCGTCGCGCATGAGGAAAAGGTTGGCGGGTTTGACATCGCGGTGCGATGCCCTTGGCGTGCGCCGCGGCGAGTCCGGCAGCCACTTGTTGGCCGAGTTCCGCTGCCCGGACCGGCGGTAGCTTGCCTTTGTTCAGTCGATAGTGAAGTGACTCGCCTTCCAGCAACTCGGAAACTAGATAAGTCACGTCGCCTTCGACACCTATGTCGTGCACGACGAGGACGTTCGGATGGTTGAGCCCGACCGAGGCGCGAGTCACTGGCCCGGTACACCTCGCCCATTCCTCCCGCTCCGATACTCCCTAGGATCTTGTAAGGGCCGAGTTGGGCACCAGCAAGAAGGGGCATAATACGATTCTAGCTCTAGAGAGGAGACCGACGCCGAAGCTGGTTCCTGCCTCGCCAGAAGCACTGACCATTCCTGAAGCGAAAACGGAACTGCATATTTGTGACGACACCAAGGCTGTCCGGACACTATGGATGTCCCCGCTGAGCTAAGCACCTGTCGGATTCCTGAGGCCCTTCGCGAACTCCGCGCCCTTGCCGAACTCGGTCGCGAAATCGGCCCGGATCGCTTGCAGCCGGGCGATGTAGGCATCGAGCGCCTCGCCGACGGCCACCGAATTGGTGTCGAGGATGTCGCCCCAGAGGTCGAAGGAACTCAGCGCCAGCCGGGTCATGTCCATCAGTCCCGGTCCGGCAACCCTTGCCGAGTCGGGCGACAGATCCCCGACCACCGCCGCCAGCGCCGTCGACGCCACCTGCGGCAGGTGCGAGCCCCAAGCGACCAGTCGGTCGTGGGTTTCGGGGTCGAGGATGATCTCGCGCGCACCGAAAAGCCCGATCCATTGCCGGAGCACGCGCGCCACCGGATGGTCCAGTTCCTCGGTCAGAATCCATGGCCGACCCCGGAAGAGGTCGCCGTCCGCCGCCGCCGCGCCGCGCAGTTCCTTGCCCGCCATCGGGTGCCCGCCGACGAACGCGCACCGCTTGAGGTGCTTTCGCGCGGCCTCGGCGATCACGGTCTTCGTGCTGCCCGCGTCGGTCACCAAGGCGTCGCGTCGAACCAGCGGGTCCAGCTTGCCGAGGGTTTCCACAATCCCGTAGATCGGCTGCGAGAGGAAGATCAGGTCCGCCTTGCCCGACGCCTCTTCCAGGGACGCGCCCCGGTCGATGGCACCGCGCTCCAGCGCCTGGTCGATGCTGCGCTGCGAGCTGACGCCGAGGATCCGCCCCTGGAACCCGGCTTTCCGCAGCGCCAATCCGAAGGACGCGCCAATGAGGCCGACGCCCGCTATTGCTACCGTCCGCACGCTAAATAGTCTTGCCGATGGCGGTCGCGATCAGCCGCAACTGCCCCATCAGTTCATAGTATTGTTCCGGGAAGAGCGACTGCGCGCCGTCGCTGAGCGCATGGTCGGGGTCGTGGTGGACCTCCATAATGAGGCCGTCGGCCCCGGCGGCCACCGCGGCGCGCGCCATCGAAGGGACCATGTCGCGGCGGCCGGTGCCGTGGGAGGGGTCGCCGACGATGGGCAGGTGCGAGAGCTTCTTCACGACCGGAATGGCCGAGAGGTCGAAGGTGTTGCGGGTGTAGGTTTCGAAGGTGCGGATGCCGCGCTCGCAGAGGATGACATCGTAGTTGCCGCCGGACATGACGTATTCGGCGGAGAGGAGGAGTTCCTCGACGGTCGCAGCCGGGCCGCGCTTGAGCAGGACGGGCTTGCGGATTTTGCCGAGTTCGCGCAGCAGGGTGAAGTTCTGCATGTTGCGCGCGCCGATCTGGAGGATGTCGGAGTAGGCCGAGAGGAGTTGGATCTGGGCGGCGTCCATGACCTCGCTGATGACGAGGAGGCCTCGGCGGTCGGCGGCCTGGCGCATCATTTGGAGGCCTTCCTCGCCGAGTCCCTGGAAACTGTAGGGGGAGGAGCGGGGCTTGAACGCGCCGCCGCGCAGGACTTTCGCGCCGCCGTCGGCCACGATGTCGGCGGAGCGCTCGATCTGGTCGCGGTTCTCGACGCTGCACGGACCGGCCATGATGACGACCTTGTCGCCGCCGAACTCGACGTCGCCGACTTTGATGATGGAGCCTTCGGGCTTGAAGGCGCGGGCGGCGAGCTTGTAGGGGGAGACGATGCGGTGCACTTCCTTGACGCCGTCCATCACGGATATGATGCCGGTGTCGAAGTGGGATTTACCGCCGACTCCGCCGAGGACGGTGTGGACCACGCCGGAGGAACGGTGGACGTCGAAACCGTCCTCCATCAGGCGACCTACGATTTTTTGGATCTGCGCTTCCGTGGCGCCTTCCTGCATTACGACTAACATGTTCTTCCTTGGACCCTTCCTACCACCCCAACGAACTAGATTGCCCGGACCAACCGGTAATTCTTCTTGCCCGCCCGCAGCATCAACGCGTCGCCCCAGCTCAAATCCGCTGCCGACACGCTCCGATGCACCACGGTCTGCCGCACGTTACTCAGGGATATGCCGCCACCCTCGATCAACTTACGCGCCGCGCCCTTGCTATCCGCAATCCCGCACCGCACCAGCAGATCGACCAGCCCGATTCCCGCCTCCAACTCCGCGCGCGGAATCGATGTGACCGGCACTTCCCGCGCCAGCATCTCCACCACGTCCGGCGAAGGCGAATCGGCCCATTCCCCGAAGAGAATCCGGCTCGCGGCCTCGACCGACTTCACTGCCTCGGCACCATGCACGATCCCCGTGCACTCCGCCGCCAGCACCCGCTGGCCCTGCCGCGCCGACGGGTTCTCCGCAACCGCGACTTCCAACTCCGCAATTGCCGCCTGGTCGAGGAACGTGAACAGCTTCAAATACTTGACCACGTCCGAATCCGCGGTCTGCAGCCAATATTGGTACATCTGATACGGGCTCGTCCGCGCCGCATCCAGCCAAACCGCGCCTTCCTCGGTCTTGCCGAACTTCTTGCCGGTCGAGGTCGTCAGCAGCGGGAACGTGATGCCCTCGCTCCGTCCACCCAGAATCCGCCGGATCAGTTCGCGGCCTGACAGGATATTCCCCCACTGGTCGCTGCCGCCCATCTGGATCTCGCAGCCCTGGTGCTGGAACAGGTGGTAGAAATCGTACGCCTGCAGCAGCATGTAGCTGAACTCGGTGTACGAAATGCCCTGGTCGCGCTCTTCCAAACGCGTCCGCACCGAGTCCCGCTTGATCATTTCATTGACCGAGAAGTGCTTGCCGATGTCGCGCAGGAAACCCAGCAGGTCCAGCGGCAGCAGCCAGTCGGCGTTGTTCAGCACCAGAGCCTTGTCGGGCGACGAGAGGTCGAAGAATCGCGAAAGCTGCCTGCCGATCGCCTCGGCGTTGCGGGCCGTCTGCTCCAACGTCAGCAGAGTCCGCTCGGAACCCTTGCCCGACGGGTCGCCGATCAAGCCCGTCCCGCCGCCCACTAGCACCAGCGGCTTGTGGCCGTGCCGCTGCGCATGCGCCAGCGCCATGACCGGAATCAGGCTACCCAAATGGAGGCTGTCGGCGGTCGGGTCGAAACCGACGTACATGGTGCGCCGGGCCGCGCTTAGAAACTGGTCGAGGTCGTCGCCGGTGGTGGATTCTAGGAACCCCCTCCACCGCAACTCTTCAAGAAACGAATCGCTCACTGGCTTGCACCACTCCCCTGCATACGGTCGCGCTGGACCTTCCGCATTTCGTCGATGATCCGCTCGAAAATCCGCCGCACCGCGTCGTTCGGCAGCGGCCCGTGGTTGTTCGACGTCACGTTGAGGAAGACCTTCTCCTCCCGGTTCGGCTCGTACACCGGCAGCTGCGCCTGTTGTTTGATGCGCCCGACCTCTTCCACGATGGTTGTCCGCTCATTCAAGAGCGCGAGGATCTTGACGTCGACCTGGTCGATTCCGGCCCGGCATTGGGCGAGGGCGGATTGCGCTTCTGTTAGTTCCAGCATCGGATTTACGATATCGCGCCCGCGCCGGTTTTGCCGAGCGGCCGCGCCAACTCCCTCATGAATTCTTCCACACCGGCCGGATCGCGTTCGATCTGGCGCACGATGGCGCTGCCGACCACCACCGCTTCCACCTTGCCGACGAACGCCGCCACGTGTTCCGGCGTCGAGATGCCGAAGCCCATCGCGAGTGGAAGGTCCGTGTGGGCGCGCATCCGCTCCACCAGCGGAATCGCGGAATCGGAAATGTTCTGCTGCTCGCCGGTTATGCCGGTCCGCGAAACCATGTACACGAAGCCGCTGGAATACTCGGCGACCAGCTTCAGCCGCGCCTCGGTGCTGGTGGGGGCGGCGAGGAACACGGTGTCGAGACCCGCCGCGCGCATTTGCTTGACGTACTCGCCCGCTTCCTCGACGCTGGCGTCGGTCAGCAGGCAGCCGTCGATTCCCGCCGCCTTCGCGTCATGCGCCAGCCGCTCGAAACCGTACTTCAGCGCCGGGTTCAGGTAGGTGAACAGGAGGAGAGGGACCTCGGAGGTTTTGCGGATCTCCTTGGCGATCTCCAGCACCCGCGCCAAAGTCGTACCGGCCTTGAGCGCGCGTTCGCCAGCGAGTTGGATCACCGGACCGTCCGCAATGGGGTCGGAGAACGGGACGCCCAGCTCGATCAGGTCGGCTCCGCCGCGTTCGAGTGCGGCGACCAAGCCGGGAGTTGCGTCCGGGGTGGGGTCGCCAGCGGTCAGGTACGCGATCATGCCGCAGCGGTTTTCCGCCTTCAGGCGTTCAAACAATTGACCGATACGGGTCATCGCAGGTCCAGTTCCGGGAGGTTTTCCCTGTAGATGTCGATGTCCTTGTCTCCGCGGCCGGAGAGGTTCACGATGAAGGTCTGTCCGGGGTGCGACGGGGCCAGGCGGATCGCCGCCGCCACCGCGTGCGCCGATTCGAGTGCCGGAATGATGCCCTCGGTGCGGCTCAAGGTGACTGCGGCCGCTACCGCGTCGGTGTCGTTGCAGGATCCGTACTCGGCGCGGCACAGGTCGTGCAGCAGCGCATGTTCTGGTCCAACGGAGGCGTAGTCGAGGCCCGCCGAGACCGAGTGCGTGAGCGAGATTTGCCCGTCGTCGTCCTGCAGCAGGTAACTGCGGGTGCCTTGGAGCACGCCCGGCGAACCGCCCTCGAAACGCGCCGCATGCTGACCCAACGCCGGCCCGCGACCGCCCGCCTCGACGCCGATCAGCCGCACACCGTCATCCTCTATAAAAGGATGGAAGATGCCGATGGCGTTCGATCCGCCGCCGACGCACGCGATCACGGCGTCCGGCAGTTTGCCCTCGGCCTCCAGAATCTGTTGGCGCGCTTCAACGCCGATCACGCGGTGGAAATCCCGCACCATGGCCGGATACGGGTGCGCCCCGAGCGCCGACCCCAGCAGGTAGTGGGTGTTCGAAACGTTGGTGACCCAGTCGCGCATCGCCTCGCTGATGGCGTCCTTCAAGGTGCGGCTGCCGTTGGTGACAGGCTCGACCTTTGCGCCGAGCAACCGCATGCGGAAGACGTTCAGGCGCTGTCGCCGCATGTCCTCCTCGCCCATGTAGACGGTGCAGTCGAGGCCGAAGAGAGCGCAGACAGTGGCGGTGGCCACGCCGTGCTGGCCTGCGCCGGTCTCGGCAATGATGCGCTTCTTGCCCATACGCCGCGCCAGCAACGCCTGGCCGATGCAGTTGTTGATCTTGTGCGCGCCGGTGTGGAGCAGGTCCTCGCGCTTGATGTAGAGTTTGGCACCGCCAAGGATTTCCGACAGCCGCTTGGCATGGTAGAGCGGCGTGGGCCGCCCGGCGTAGGTGTGGAGGAGCAGGTCGAGCTCGGCGTGGAATGCCGGGTCCTGACGGGCCTCCTCGTAGGTGTGCTGGAGTTCCTCCAGCGGGGACATGAGCACTTCGGGGACGTAGCGCCCGCCGTAGGGGCCGAAATGTCCGCCGGCGTCGGGTTGTGTCGCGATCATTTGCCTTGTGCCGCCTTAATGAACTGTTTCATGCGCGTGTGGTCCTTGCGTCCGGGTACCGATTCGATGCCGGAGGCGATGTCCACGCCGTAGGGGTTTGTCTGTTCGATTGCTTCCCGCACGTTTTCGGGAGTGAGCCCGCCCGCGAGGACGAATGGGCGTTGGAGTTGTTTCGCCAGCGACCAGTCGAAGGTCCGGCCGTTGCCTGGACCATCGAGCAGGATCGCGTCGGCGGGGTAGTCGGTCGAGGGCAGGATGCCGTCGCGGACCCGCATGCCCTTCCAAATGATCAGGTTGCGCGGGTGTTGGGCCGGGGTTTCCGCGCCATGCAACTGGGCGACGTCCAAGCCAACTTCGGCGGCCAGGGCCTCGATCCTGTCGGGTGCCTCGTCCACGAACACGCCGACCTTGAGCACGCCAGCCGGGATTTCCCCGATCCAGGGTGCAAGCATTTCCGCAGTCGCGTGCCGGGGACTCTTCGGATAGAAGATGAATCCCAGCGCTCCGGCACCGTACTCGACCGCCGCCATGGCGTCGTCGCGGTTGGTGATCCCGCAGATTTTGACTACCATCCAGACACCAAGTCTTTCAGTGCAGCCGCCGGGTCGCCGGATTTCACGAGGTGTTCGCCGATCAGGAAGGACCTGAATCCGACTGCGGCGAGTTTCGCCATGTCGGCGCGGGTGAAGATGCCGCTTTCGGCAACCTTGATCGCATCGTCGGGAATGCGGGCCGCGAGTTCCACGGAGGTGTCGAGGGAAACCAGGAACGTCCGCAAGTCCCGGTTGTTCACGCCGACGATGGTCGCACCGGATTCGAGCGCCAGATCGAGTTCGCGGGCGTCGTGAGATTCGACCAGTACCGACAATCCGAGCGATTCGGCCAGTTCCCGGTAGGCGCGCATGCCGGGGACGTCGAGGATCGCGGCGATGAGCAGGATTGCGTCGGCCCCGTTCGCCGCCGCCTCGTAGACATGGTACTCGGAAACGGTGAAGTCCTTGCGGAGGACGGGCAGTGAGCACGCCGCCCGCGCCTCCTGGAGGTGTTCGAGGCCGCCTTGGAAGAAATCGCGGTCTGTGAGGACGGAGAGGGCCGCCGCCCCGCCTTTTTCGTAAGCGCGGGCCAGTTCGGCGGGCCGGAAATCCTCGACAAGGACGCCTTTGCTCGGCGAGGCCTTCTTGATTTCGGCGATGACGGCGGGGTGTTTGTCGAGCAGCGCTTGGCGGAAATTCCGGTGCGAGTGGAGGTTGGCCTCGGCGGCGGCGCGCAGATCCGCCACGGGGATCGGGGCGTCCCGCAGTTCCTCGTGCTTGCGAGCGACGATGCGGGCCAAAATATCGGGGACGTCGGCGCTGGGATGCATACCTTGGGGGTAATCTCCTAGTTTAACGCAGGGCGATTTGGGGATATGGCGGCAGCCCCGGACTCCCCTATCACCCTCCATGTTTTGGAGGTATGGCGCACGGAGCAAAATCCCGCTACGATGTGGTTGTCCGTTCCGAAATTTGCAGAGCCGCAGTTTGCATGGAGCGGCCACTGGCGGCAGTGGCCTTGGGCTCCGAAAATGCAAAACCCCGCGTTAGGCGCGGGGTCTGCAAATCCACTCGGAGTGGAAAGGGGGGTCTATGATCCTCTTGATGCTGGTGTACTTCCTGGTACTACTCAGGAACCGCCGATTCAAGCTGAAGTTCGAGATCGAACTCTAGCTTGGCCGAAAGGGGGCCGGTGATGTGGCGTCACCGGTTCCCTTCAGCATCACTATAACACGTTTTCGCGCGGTCGCAAGGGTGGTTCGGAGGGGAGGGGCTACGATTCTCGCTTGGTACTGACACCTATCCCCTCCAATTGTTCGGAGGTATGGTGTTGACCGCAAAATCCCGCTACGATGTGGTTGTCCGTTCCGAAATTTGCAGAGCCGCAGTTTGCATGGAGCGGCCACTGGCGGCAGTGGCCTTGGGCTCCGAAAATGCAAAACCCCGCGTTGGAGCGCGGGGTCTGCAAATCCACTCGGAGTGGAAAGGGGGGGTCTATGATCCTCTTGATGCTGGTGTACTTCCTGGTACTACTCAGGAACCGCCGATTCAAGCTGAAGTTCGAGATCGAACTCTAGCTTAGCCGACAGGGGATCAGTGATTAGCGGTCACTGGTTCCCTTCAGCATCACTATAACATATTTTCCAAATCCGGCAATCTACCACCTCCACGTTTTCGGGGGTATGCCCCACTGCCAGATGCTGCCCTACCCCAACCACCCCAGCATCTTCCGCAGCGCCTCGCCCCGGTGGCTGACCGCGAACTTCCGCTCCCCGTCCACTTCCCCGAACGAGCACCCGAACGGCGGATAGTAGAACATCGGGTCGTACCCGAAACCGCCCCCGCCCCGAATCTCGTGCAGGATTTCGCCCTCCACGGTCCCCCGGAACGTGGCCTTCACCACCCCCGCCTCCGCAACAGCGATTACGCACACGAACCGCGCCGTCCGGTGCGGATTGTCGCCAAGCCGCTCCAGCACCAATTCGTTGTTCGCGTCATCCCCGGCACCGCCGGCGTACCGAGCGGACAGCACCCCCGGTTCCCCGCCCAATGCATCCACTTCCAGCCCGGAATCATCGGCAAACAGTATCCCCGGCGCGAACCTGCTGTAGTACGCCGCCTTCAGGCACGCGTTCTCCTCGAAGGTGGCGCCCGTTTCCTCGGGAGCTTCGATGGATTTCAAATCCGGCAGCGGCTCGATCTCGATTCCGAGCACCGATCCCGCCAGCCGGAATTCACGCAGTTTCCCCGGGTTGCCGGTGGCGCACCAGACCTTCATACCGACGCGATCGCCTTCCGCTGCAACTCGGTCAACGCCGCGATGCCCGCCTTCGCCAGTACCCGCATAAGGTCCATCTGTTCGTCGTCGAACGCCTTGTGCTCCGCGGTCGCTTGGAATTCCACAAACTTCCCCGCGCCGGTCATCACCACGTTGGCGTCCACCTCGGCGCGCGAATCCTCCTCGTAGCAGAGATCCAGAATCCCGTCGCCCCCGAAAATGCCGACGCTCACGGCCGCCACCGAGTCCAGCAGCACAGGCTTAGTCACCTGCTTGTAGTCCGTCAGCGTCTTCAACGCGATTGCCAGCGCCACATAGGCCCCGGTGACCGACGCCACACGCGTCCCGCCGTCGGCTTGGATCACGTCGCAGTCGAGGATGATCGACCGCTCGCCCAGCGCGTCCAGATCGACCACGGCCCGCAAGGACCGGCCAATCAGCCGCTGGATCTCCTGCGTTCGCCCCGAAGGGTGGCCCTTGGTCACCTCGCGCGGCGTGCGCGTTGAAGTGGCGCGGGGCAGCATCGAGTACTCCGCCGTCACCCAACCCTTGCCCGAATTGCGCAGGAAGTGGGGCACGGTCGACTCAACCGACGCCGCGCACAGCACGTGCGTGTTGCCGAACTTCACCAGCGCCGACCCCTCCGCCGTTTTTAGGAAATTGGGCAGGATCTCGACGTCCCGCATCTGGTCGACCGCGCGGCCGTCGCTCCGCCTAAGCACTGCGCATCACCATGACCATCACAGCGACAACGAAAATCATCACCGCCACCACGATCACCAGGCACGGCACCCCCGGTTTCATCTGCGGCACGGCGGGCGTGTCGGACTTCTTCTTCGCGAGCTTGTACTTTCCCATTTGCCTTCCAGAAACCTAGTTGCCCAACAACACGGCCGTCTCGGTGAAAAACTCCTCGAGCACTGTCAGCGACTCCGGCGTCAAATCCTTCACCAACAGCGCCCTCACCGTCCGGCCCTTGCTCTCCAGTGCCATTTTCGTCGCCAAGAACTGCGTCATGTGGTAGTCCGGCTCATAGCCGGCCACCGCGAAACGCGTCTGCGCCTCGGACAACAGCACGATCGAGAAGCAGCGCCCGTGCCCGATGATCATCTCGTGGTACGAGTGGTTCATCGCTGGGCCCTCGTGGACGTCAACCACCATCCGCAACTTCACCCGGAACATGCGCTGCGCAGCGGTCTCCAAGGTGCGCCGCATCTCCTTACCGTCCTCGGAATACCGCATGTCGCCGAAGAACGTCAGTTCGCCGTACTCCACCGCCCCCGACTTCGCGCCGTAGTTGATCGCGTGCGCCAAACTTTCCGGCGTCTCGATCCCGACCACTCCGCGCCATCTCCTCGGATGCCCCAGTGACTTCCACGCCTTCGTCTCGAACAACCCGCCAACCGTTTCCGCCTCGGCCCGGATCTCCGAAGTGATCGCCTTATACAGTTCCACCGCCGGTTGCGTCACGAACGTCATGTTGCGCAGGAAGCCCAGCGCGAACGTCACATGGTGGATGAACTGCATGTAGCGCGACAGCATCGCGCGCGCCGGGAACGTCAGCACCGCCATCGGATAGCCCGCCCCGCGCAGCGCCGTGATGCCCTTGCCCTGCGGATGCTCCTCGCTCTTGATCTGCACCACGAGGAAGACGCGGTCCTGACGCCGGTCGTCCGGCTTGCGGTAGGTGCGCCCGTTGAAGCGCTCCCCGATCACGATCTTGATGCCCAGCTTCTCGCTTTTTCCGAGGCTTTCCTCGACCGCCTGCTTGGTCCACAGCGCCGCCGCGTCCCAGCTCTTCGGCAGGTACAGCGTGACCTTGTCGCGACCGTGCATGCCCTGCGAATGCAGGAACGAGGCTAGTTTGAACGCCTCGTTGACTTCCTCGCCAGTGAGGAATGACTCCGAAATCCAGGTCTTGAGGTCGGGACCGTGGCGGGGATGCCGGTCCTTCTTCACTTCCGGCCCGAACTTGGGGTCGCGCGCCGCGAACGCCAATGGATAGAGGCTGCCGCGGGTCAGCGGAGCGCTGTGCCGGCCCGCTGTCGTATTGTCGTTGTCGAGCTGCAGCGGAATCCGCTTGTAGCCCCTCGGCCCCGCGAACCGGTCCAGCACCGACCCCGGTAGCGTCATGTAGATAAAGTTCGGCGTCGAATCGATCCTGAACTTGTCATACAGCCCGGCCAGCTTTTCCAGATTGACCACCGGCTCGTACGACGTCATCCCCATCGCCATCCCGACCACCAAGGTCGCGGGCAGGAGCTTCGACAGCGTCTCGCCGGACCGCTTCTGCATGTCGTCGACGATGGCCATCAGCTTGGCCGGATCCGTCGAATCGAGCGAGTAGAACAGCGGCCCGCCCTTCAGCAGTCCGAGCGCGTTGTAGGCCGTCTTGTCCTCGATCGAGCCCCCCATCCCGGCCCAGATGATGAACCGGATCCGGACGCCGTGGACCTGTTCGATGCGGTCACGGATCTCGGCAACCTCGGCGTAGACTTGGTCGGCCCACTCGGGATGTTCCTTGGCCTGCCACGCGAGGTCAAGTACGCCATAGGAATTCTTGGTGACGACGCCGTCGGCGTTGACCTCCATGCCAATGCGGACGAGGGGGTCGGAATCCGCCGCGATGGACGCCAAGCCTTCGGTGCGGGCCTTCAGGTCGAGCGCCCGGACGCGCTCCAATACGTTTTCAGACTCGAACCGCGCCAGATGTGCGATGGTCTCGGCGTGCGCGGAATCGTTCAGAATGGAGAGCGGCAAGGTATCCTCAGTTTTCGGGGTGCAGGTGGGAAGAATCTCAATTTTACTACTGACGGTGGCTTTGTGGACGGGGTGCGGCAAGGAAGAGCCTCCGGCCAAGCCCGAATTGCCCAAGATTGCGGCACCCGGCTGGACATTGGGGGCATATCAAGCCGCGCCGCCGCCCGCAGGAGTGCCCGCGCCGACCCAGTGCTGGAAGGCCGAGTACACGGGCAAACTGTCGGCCACGATCCTGGTCTGCGGGTACGGCACCACGGGCAGCGCCTTCGACGCCGCGCAGCGCGCGCCGACGGGTGCAAACACGGTGAAGTTCGACGAGGGCCGCTATCTTGTGATAGCCTCGTGCCTGGCGCTGAGCGATCCGGCGGGCCGCGATGATTTCAAGAGCCTTGTCCGGGCGGTCCAGGCCAAACTGAGACCCACCACGAAGTAGGAGATTTTTCCATGCGTGTTTTGACCTTGTTGGCCGCCCTCGCGGGTGTCGCGTTCGCAGAGGATGGCCAGCGTTTGCTGCGCCTCCACCACTATGTGGCGGTGAAATCCACCGTGCCCGCCATTGCCGGACAGACCACCCAGATCTACGTCCGCGAGGTCGTGGTCGCCGGTGCAGCCATGCGCGGACCTGTCGCCCCCGACAAGGTCGTGCTTTTCATCCACGGTGCCGGAACCCCCGCCGAAGTGGCCTTCGACGCGGGTTTTCAGGACTACAGCTGGATGGCGTACCTCGCCAAGGCAGGTTTCGATGTCTTCTCGATGGACATGACGGGTTACGGGCGTTCGACGCGGCCGGCTCCGATGAACGATCCCTGCAACCTCGCCAAGGACCAGCAGTTGCTGTTCGTCCCCGGCCTGATTCCGGCCCCGTGCGCCGCCAACTACGGGCACAACATGACGACCGTCGGCTCGGACTGGAACGACATCGGCGCGGTGGTGGACCACATCCTGGCGTTGCGGCATGTGCCGTCGTTGAACCTTGTCGGCTGGTCGCTGGGAGGTCCGAGGTCCGGCGGCTATACGGCGCAGAACCCGACGAAGGTGCGGAGCCTAGTGCTGCTGGCCCCCGCCTACAACCGCGCTGGCCAGACCGGCCCGCCCGCCACCGTCCCGGCGAACGGCGTGGTCTTCAACACGCAGACGCATTCCGAATTTCTCGCCAACTGGGACCGCCAGATCGGCTGCCCCAACCAGTACGACCCCGCTGCCGCCGAGGCCGTGTGGAAGGAGATGCTGGAGTCCGATCCCGTTGGCGCAACCTGGGGAACCGGTACCCGCCGCGCGCCACAGACCACCAGCTGGGGCTGGAACGGGGAAGTTGTGAAGAAGGTCAAGACGCCGGTGCTGGCCGTCGGCGGCGCGTTCGACAAGCAGGTCCCGCCCGCGCGAGTTCGGGATTTGGTGGAAGACCTCGGCTCGGAAGCCAAGGTCTTCGCGGAGCTCGCGTGTTCGTCTCACAACGCGCTGTGGGAGCGGAACCACTTGGCGTTGTTCGAGGCGTCGCTGGAGTGGTTCACCAAGGGTACTGCGAATGGGACAGCCAAGGGTAACGTCACCCTCGGCAACTCCCATTAGTTCTTGGCGGTCATAATCGGGTAGAACTGGATCCAAGTGAGGTCCGTTTTACCCGCGCCGCCCATGTGGCATCCCGCGCATTCCTCCTTCGAAGCTTCCTTGGCCGCCGATTCGTACGGCAACGCATGGTGCCCGAAGTTGAAGAAGCCCCAGTTGCCTGTCTTGCCATACCGCTTGCTGTCCTTGACCGTCACGTCCAGCCCGTTGAAGCTGCCCTCGAAGAACCCGCGCCCCGACGCCTCGTCCGCCGACCCGTCCTCGTGCTTAGGATTCCGCAACAACGCCAATTCCTTCACCAGGATCGTGCCTTCCGGGAAAACGCCGGTCTTGCGGTACGCCGCCAGCTTCGATGCCTCCACGTATACGTTGTGGAACTCCGGGAACCCGGCCTTGCCGCCGTTCAGCGCGTTCGGGGTAACGGTTGCGCCGATGAAGGTCCAGTCCCGGTAGTTCTTGGGAAGGACCAGCTTGCCGTCGGATGTGTAGGTCGGTCCGGTGCCCGCCGCCTGCGCTGTGGTGGACCCGTAGCTCCAGTAGGACGCCGCCCCGGCCGCGGCTATGAGTGCGATTGCGAGAATGCCTTTGTTCACTGTCATGGTGGATATTTCCTCTTCCGACAGTGGGACGCCGCATCGCGCCGACTTCTTACCCCGCGATTTTCGCCGCTTCCAGCGCCACGACCAACAGCCGCATCTCCTCCGTGCAGGCCGGGCACCGCTCCAGATGCTCGGCAACCGTGCGCAAGGGCTCGGGGATCTCGTTACCGTTTCGTATGTGGTCGGCATAGGCCGCGAAGAACTCGAAGCAGTCGTCGCAACCGATCTCATGCGACAGGACGGACATCGCCATCTCCACAATCGACCTCAGCTTGGCATCCGCTTGCGCCATGGAATCCGTTTCCCGCACTGCTACCTTCCTCCTAACACATCCAAGACATGTTCCGCCGTCCAGCCCGCGCGCTGCAAAGCTTCCTTGAGCCGCACCCTCGCGTCGTAGACCAGCTTGTAGAGCGCGTTCCGGTTGGTCCCCATGCGCGCCGCGATCTCCCCGGGCGGGACACCAGCGAGTTCCGCCAGAATCGCCTCGCGCTGCCGATCGGTCAACCCGTGGTCGATGGCTCCGCGCACGGCCTCCAGCAGTTGGAGCCGTTCCAGGCTGCTGCTGGCGGGCGTCTCCGGACTCGCCGAGACCCCGAGCCGCCCGGCCTCCACCATCTGGTCGAGCGATACATCCCGCCACCGCGCCCGCCGCACCTCGCTGAGCGCGACCCGCATCGCCACCGACATCGCCCACGTGGTGAACTTGCTGTCGCCCCGGAAGCTCCCGAGCCGGTCCAGGATCAACACCAACGCGTCCTGCACGGAGTCTTCGGCGAGATTCCCTTCGGGGTCGGACTGCTGGAACGCGCGCGCCAGGCCGGTTACCAGAAATGACCGAAGTTCCGAAAGCGCCTCGTCCCGGACGTGGCCGGTCCCCCGCAAGTCGGAGAGCCATTCAGCGTTCGTGCGTGGGTCCCGGTTCTGCGACATTCCAAGGTGCCGTACCTAGGCTAACAGCCCTCCCCGACGGGCGCTCCGGCGTCATTATTATGATGGGACTAAGTGCTGATCCCCGTCCGCCAACACCTGCCCCGCCGCGCCCTCCCCGACGTCCGCGCCGCCGTCCTCGCCGAAATGGCCTCCAGCGGCCTCGCCGACCGTCTCGCACCCGGCTCGTCCGTCGCCGTCGCCGTCGGCAGCCGCGGCATCTCGAACATTGCCGCCATCGTCCGCGCCGTCGTCGACTACTGGACCTCCCACGGCATGCGCCCCTTCATCGTGCCCGCCATGGGGAGCCACGGCTCGGGCACGCCCGAGGGCCAGGCCAGCGTCCTCTCCCACTTCGGCATCGACGCCGAAACCATGGGCTGCCCGATTATCAGCAGCTTCGACGTCGTCTCCTGCGGCCGCTCCGACCTCGGCATCGAAGTCTTCGCCGCGCGCGATGCGTGGAACAGCGACGGCATCTTCGTCGTCAGCCGCGTCAAATGGCACACCAGCTTCGCCGGACGCACCGAAAGCGGCACCTCGAAAATGCTCGCCATCGGCCTCGGCAAGGTCGCGGGGGCCCGGTCCGTTCATGGCCACGCCCGCACCCACGGGATGGAAAAATGCGTTCGGTCGGTGGCGGCCCATCTTCTGGCGACCGGCAAGGTCTTGGGCGCGCTGGGCATCCTTGAAGATGCCTGGCACGACACCGCGAAGGTCGCCGCGCTCCCCGCCGAGAGGTTTATCGCAGGCGAAGAGGAACTGCTGGCGCTGGTCAAGACGTGGATGGCCCGCATCCCGCTGCCCGTCGACGTCCTCATCGTCGACGAAATGGGCAAGAACATCAGCGGCACGGGCATGGACCTCAAGATCGTCAACCGCGGCGTGCAAGGCCAGTACAACCCGTGGCCGGACGCCGTCAAAATCGAGCGGATCATGGTCCGCGACCTCACCCCCCTCAGCTACGGCAGCGCGGTCGGGATAGGCGTCGCCGACGTCGTCCACGACAGACTTGTCGAAAAGATCGACGTCACGCCGGGACGGCTGAACGCGGTTGTTTCGGGATCGCTGGCGCTGGTCCGCACCCCGCTGCACTGCCCCAGTGACCGGGAATGCTTCGAGCTGGTCGCCGCCACGGTGGGGAGATTCGACATCGCCGACGTCCGTATCGGCTGGATCCGCAACACGCTGGAACTGGGCGCGATGGCGTTCAGCGAGAACATGGCCGACGAAATCGCCGCGCTTCCGGGTCTCGAAATCGCCGGACCGCCGTTTGAAATGGCATTCGACACCGAGGGAAATCTGGGGGGACTGCCGTGTTTCTGAAACCTAGGGTAGCGTTACTGGCGGGAGATCCCACAGGAATCGGGCCGGAGGTCGCGGCCAAGTTGCTGGCCCTGCCGGAAACCCGCGAGTTGGCCGACATCACGCTGGTCGGCGACCCCAGTGTCTTCCGCGCCGGGGCGCAGGTTGCCGGGCTGCCCGAATCGATCTTCGACGGCTTGCACCTCGAAACCGTGCCGCTGGCTTTGAATTTGCCCATGGCGCGCGTCAGTGCCGACGCCGGCACCTTCACGCTGGCGACCCTCCGCCGGGCCGTCGAGATCTTCCAATCCGGCAAGATCGACGCCATCGTCTTCGCCCCGCTCAACAAGCAGGCGATGAAGCTGGCGGGTATGGCCGAGGAGGACGAAATGCACTACTTCGCCCACCACCTCGGCTACGCCGGCATGTGTTCGGAGATCAATGTCGCCGACAAGCTGTGGACTACGCGCGTCACCTCGCACGTTCCGCTGCGCGCCGTGGCCGACCTGATCACCCGCAAGGGCGTGGTAGACGCCATCGAACTGATTGACAGCCAGATGCGGGCGCAACGTGGCGGCGCGGCCCCGAAGATCGCGGTCGCCGGGCTCAACCCGCACGCGGGCGAAGGCGGATTGATGGGACGCGAGGAAATCGATGTCATCGGACCCGCCGTCGAGCAGGCCAAGGCCTCGGGCATAGACGTTTCCGGCCCCTATCCCGCCGACACGCTGTTTATCGCGGCGCGTCGCGGGGACTACGACGGCGTCGTGACGATGTACCACGACCAAGGGCAGATCGCCACCAAGCTGCTCGGTTTCGAGCGCGGCGTTACCTTGCACGCCGGGTTGCCCGTGACCGTCGCAACACCCGCGCACGGCACCGCGTTCGATATCGCGGGCCGGGGAACCGCCAATGTGGGGCCCACCCAGACGGCGTTCGGGCTGGCGGTCAAGATCGCGGCCTCTACATCCGGCCAATCTCGGACATGATAGCGGCAAGCGCCTTGCGGAATTCCTCGGGCGTGGAAACGCTGTAGATCTTGGCGTCCAGCAGCTTCACCACGCGCTCCAGTTCGTCGAAGGGCATGGACGGGGCGGGCGGGAGCGTGGTGCCGTCAGGGGCGATTTGGACCAGCATGCGCGGTGGTGGAGCCCGGTAGCGGACGTAGAACACCCGCCGATTGGGGTCCTTTGGCGCAGTCGCCGGTTCGACCTTGTTCTGGCCATCCAGAAAGACCGGCGCACTGAGCACGATCATTGCCCGTTTCCCGCCAGGCTCCGGCGGCCGCTCGGCCCGCTCCAGGAGCTTGTCCCAGAAGAATTGCAGCATTTCGCGCTTCTGCGCGAGAGATTGCGCGTCGATGATGCCCGGATTCGTCTCGGCGAACGGTTCGCGCATCCGGTTCCAGTCGAGGCCCCGCGTCACCGCGTTCTGCTCCCACGTGCGGCGGCGGACGAGGTCCGTCAGCGTAATGTCCATGCTGCCGTTCTCCAGCCGCAGTCCTGCGAAGATCCGAAGGGCCGGAATGAGGACGCTCATGTTGCGGCGGAAGATCCTGAGCGACCCCTGCGCGCGCTGCGAGGGCGTCATGTTCATGACGAGATCGACATGTACCGGACTCTTCGATGCCACCGGTAGTTTCAACCGGCCCCGCAAGTAGGGTTGGAACCAGCTGTCGGGCGTACCGATGGCACGGACGAATTCGACGGGCGGCAGGTCGGCGGCGGCTCCGGGCAGGGGGTCCTTGCGGACCGGGGGCACTCGGAGGGGGACTTTGGCGAAGCTGTGCTCAAGGTTGCGGCTGTCGCAGATCGCCATGGACACCTCGTACTCACCCGGCACCACGAAGACATCCTGCGCCATCAGAATTGCCTGCGCCTTGGCCCCGTCGGGGATTCTGGTCAGGTCGAAGAGTTCGTGGCTGCGCCAGCGGCGGCCTTGGGAATCGCGGAATTCGGCGAAGATGACCAGTTCGCCCGTGCCGCCTTTGGGGACGCGGCGGGCCTCGATCTCGCCGCGGTCGATCTGCATTTCCACGCGGACGGACTGGCGCTGGTGCGCGGAGAGGGTCGCGGGCAGGACCTTGTAGCTCCAGTGGATCCCCGCAGCCGGACCCTCGGACTGCCATTTCTCGAACGGGTAGCGGTTGAAATACCGGTCCCGCATTCCGCCGCCCGGCTGTGCCGGTGCGAGAATCGGCAGCAGGAGGAGGGCCAACATCACGTTCCGCATCCTCATGGCCGCCCCATCTGATCCAAAATCACGGACAGAATCCGGCGGAATTCCTCCGGCGTCGCGGCATCGAAAATTCTGGCCCCCAGCGGCTCCACCGACCTTTCCAAATCATCCACGGGCATCGGCACCCGCGGCGGCTCTCCGGCCATCGACGGCGGGCGCATCCCCGGCCGTGCCCGACCCGGATACCCGCGCCCGAAACCACTCGGAGCCCGACCATTCCCCATCGGTCGGTACGTCACGTTGCGCACCCGGATGTAGAACAACCGGCGGTCGGGATTGGGCGGCACGGGCTCGGCGGGGACAGGCTCCTGGTTGTCGAAGAACGCCGGACCCGAGACCACAACCACCACATTCACGCCGTCCGTCTTCTGATTGAGACGCCGTTCCACCTCGTCGCGGAAGAACTGTCTCATCTTCCATTCTCCCGCCAGTGTAGCCACGTCCACCAACCCGGGCTGCATCGTTTTGAAGAAATCGGCGAAGCGGGGCCAGTCGAGGGCGCGGATGTCCTTCTGTTCCACCGCCACCTTGTGGTGGGTGAGGTCGAGCAGGGCCGCGTCGATGGTCCCGTTCGGCAGCTTGATGTTCGACAACACCTTGAGCGCGGGAATCGCCAGCGCCATGTTGCGCCGCATCGCCGTCAGTAGGCCGGAATTGCGCTCCGACGGGGTCGTGTTCAGCAGGACTTGCAGGTGCACCGGACGGGTGTTCTTGACGTGCAGGTTCGGGGCGGTCTCGACGGTCGGGATGTACCAGGTGTCCGGGGGCTCGGTCAGGCCGGGGACGAATTCGATGGTCGGGAGTCCCTCCCACGCGGCGGGCAGCGGCTCGGTCTTCAGCGGCGCGACTAGGACCTTCTTGACAGCAAGGCTGTGCTTGAGCGAGCGCGGGTCGCAGACGGCGGCGGTGACGGTGAACTCGCCGGGCAGGACGAAGGCGTAGACGGTGACGTAGAGGTCCTGCGAGGCCATGCCCGCGCGGAGTTTGCCGAGGTCGATTGCGGTGTGGTCTTGGCGGATGACACCGGCGGCGTCCGCGATTTGGACGAGGATGAGGAAGTCGCCTTGGTTGCGGCGCGATTCGAGTTCGCGGCCGTCGATGCGGACGGAGATGCGAAGGACGAGGCGCTGGTGGCTGGAGAGGTCGGCGGGCGGGATTTCGAGGCCCCAGCGGATCTGCGAGGTTTTGCCTTCCTCGACCCATTTGGCGAAGGGGACGCGGGTGAATTCGGGGTCCTTCGAGGACGTGGCGGGGGCTGCGGGGAGGGTTAGAAGGGCGGTGAGCGCGAGTTGGAGGAATCGGCGGACCACTAGCGATAGGGTACAACAGGGAGCGGGTTGGCAACTACGGTAAACTGATGATGACCGTCAATGCCCTACCGCCACGCCTGCTTCCTCAGTTACCGGCACGCGCAATCCGAGATCCTCGTACGCTTTGTTCAGGACTTGGAAGCAGCATTGACGGACGAACTCGCACTCGTGAGCGAACTGCCAGTGTACACGGACACTAAACGGCTGCAAGGCGGGGATTTCTTCAACGAGGGCATCGCCCGCGCGCTGTGTGAAAGTGTCTGCATGGTAGTGGTTTTCGTGCCGGAGTATTTCCACCCGGACCACCCTTATTGCACCCGCGAGTACCTCGCCATGAAGCATTTGGAGACCGTGCGCCTCCAACCGGGCGCACAACACGGCTTGATCATTCCTGTGGTCTTGCGGGGCTTCGACTACCTGCCGGAGGAGGTCAAGGGATTGCGACAGGTCCATGATTTTAGTTCCTTCCGGCTGTCCGATCCTTCGCGTCGGAAGAATCGAGCGCTGCAGGATCTGGCCCACAAGATTTCCGAATACGTGCGTGATCGGTCTCACGAACTGTCCGCGGCTGCACACGATTGCACTGACTTTCAATTGCCGGAACCGGAGGTCGCGGTTAGGGCGGCCCGGCAACTTCGTGTCAGAAGGTATTTTCCGGGGAGGAATTGCTAGATGCCGTCGAAACCGGGCCGCGTCATCACGTTCTATTCTTTCAAGGGTGGTACCGGGCGGACTATGGCCTTGGCGAACCTCGCCACCAGCATTTCGCGCCGGAACGGTGGACGCAGGTTGTTGCTTGTCGATTGGGACTTGGAAGCGCCTGGTCTGCACCGCTATTTCCGGCCCTACTTCAAATTCGAGTCGCAGGATGCGCGGGACCAGGAGATCGAGCGCCATATTGGCCTGATCGAATTTCTGGCCGCCGCTAGGGAACTGGCTTACACGTTGCCCGGCCAAGCAGACCGGAATATTCTGCTAGACCAGGTCTTCGAGAAGTTGGATTTCACTCCGTATCTCATGGACACGGAACTGCGGGGACTGTCCGTGCTGAAGGCCGGCAAGTTCGACAAGTCCTACTCGGGGCGGATCGCAGAGTTCAACTGGGTCGAGCTGTTCGACCGACAGCCCGAGTTCTTTGGAGCGCTGGCCGACTATTGGGCTGCGCGGTATGACTTTGTCATGATCGATTCACGCACGGGGCATACCGATATCAGTGGTATCTGCACATGCCTGATGCCGGATACCCTGCTGACCGTGTTTACACCCAACCGTCAGAGCCTGGAAGGCGCGGTGAAGATGGTGCGGCAGGCGGCGGATTACCGGGTCAATTCCAACGACCTGCGTCCGTTACGGGTATTGCCGTTGGTGTCGCGGGTGGAATACAACGAGAAGATTTTGAACGACTCCTGGCGCAGGGGTGACCGGAAAGAAGACATTCCTGGCTACCAGCCCGCATTCGAGCAGTTGGTGAAGGATATCTACAAGCTCGACGAGTGCGACCTTACCGGCTACTTCAACTCAGCCCAGATCCAGTATGTTCCTTACTACTCGTTCGGGGAACGGATCGCGGTCGTCGACGACGACGCCACCAAGGGTTTGTTGGGCTGGAAGTACAAGGTATTCTCCGAGATTGTTTTGAGCCCCGATTTGCCGTGGGAATCCGATTGGGGATCATTGGACGCGCCGCCGACCACCGCTGATAGGGTGTGGGATGCAGAATGGTTTGCGGGGCGCAGGGCGCACGCCCAATTCATTCGGCACCCGCTCTTGCCGGGTGCCCCTGCCACCCATCCCTATCGCGAGGTTTGCGCGTCGCCAATGGACCAAGGAAGAGCATACTCCAGGATAAGTCTGAGAGACGCTTGGAATGCGGTTCCGACCTTAACGCCGAGGGCGCAAGCCAAGGCCAGTGATGATGGCATTGAGGCCGAGTTCGTGCTTCCGGGCAGGGATGACAGGGAGTACTACTCGATGCGGCAAAACAGCGATTGGTATTCGACTAGACCGTTGATGGTCCCCCGTGGCCATCGTCATATCAGCACCGGACCGCTGTTCCTGGGTATCGCTGAAGATTTAATGAACTGCTGTTGGGCGTATGAGAGCCTTGGCATGGACACCGACACGTTGATTCGGTTCCGCGTGCGGCACTTCGGCCTCAAGAGTTGGCCCTTGCGGATTCTAGTATATGGCTATGAGGAGGATAGAGTCAGCACCGTGGACGCGGCGGAGGCGGAGGTTGAGGTTGCCTTGGGCCAAGCTTGGGATCGACTGGAGTCCCTAGTCGGCACCTTGGCGAGCCCGGTGGTGGAATTGTTTCAGTTTACGACTATCGCGGAGTCACGGTTGGCTGACAGCATCGCTTGGTTCCAGCGGAAGGATCCCGGAGTGTAGACTACAACTACACTCCAGCCACCAACCCGTCCGCCGCCGCTTCACCCCCGCGAACCACAGACACAGCGGATACGTCCCCGTCCCCGTCCCCGTCCCCGCCACCACCACCACCACCCACAACACATACACCGTCACCAACCCGACCACGTCCTTCGACCCCAGACACTCCCTTGCGGTCGCGGCTCGGTAACATGCCGAGTTGCGCAGTTACGACAATCCGCTAGCGCAACCCGGCGAGCGCAGTACCGGCCGCGGAAATCCGTTCGAACCGTTCCGCCGGATCTTTGGCCAAGCAACGGTCGATAACAGCCGCCAGTCCGGTGGGGATCTCCTCCCAGATGTTCCCCACCGGCCGCGGGTTCTCGCGGATAATCGCTGACATGGCCGCAAGTGTCGACCGGCGTTTGAACGGTGCCGCGCCCGTGAGCATCTCGTACAGCAGGCTCCCGAAGGAAAAATGTCCGACCGGTGGTCCACCCGCTCGCCGCGGACCTGCTCGGGCGACATATAGGTTGGCGTTCCGATCACCATGCCGCGCGCCGTGCTCGTGTTTTCGCTGGCACCGACGGTATCGCGGAACAATTGTTTGGCGGCTCCGAAGTCCAGCACCTTGGCGGTGCCGTCCCCGTCCATCATGACGTTGGCCGGTTTCAGGTCCCGGTGGATGATCCCGACCGCGTGCGCCGCCGCCAGCCCCGCGCAGACTTCCGTTCCCGCCCGCAGGGCCGCAGCGACAGGCATACCACCCTGCACGATGTGGCTCGACAGCGGACTGCCCTCCACCAACTCCATCACGATGGCTGAAACCTCGGATTCGTCGATAACCTCGATCACCTGCACGATATTCGGGTGCCGCAATTGCTTGGCGAACCGGGTCTCGCGGAGAAAGCGGCGCCGCAGGTCGAGTTCGAGTCCGCCACCCGCCGGATTACTCTGCCGGATCAGCTTGAGGGCGACGCGGGAGCCGTCGACCGGGCTAAGTGCATCGAAAACCTGAGCTACGCCGCCTTCGCCCAACTTGGACACGATCCGGTAGCCAGCGACGATGGATTCCGGCCCGATTGCGACGGCGTGGGGAGCAAGTGCGGCCTTGTCGAGCGCAGTGCCCTGACGTCGGGCTGCGGCGATCAGCGATTTGATTTCGGTTGCCAGGTCCTCGTCGCCGCTGCAAGCCGCCACGAGGAACGAATCGACGCGGGCGGGATCAAGCGCCAAGGCCAGATCCAACAATTCGCGTACCTGCTGCCACCTCTCGGGAGTCATGGGATATGAATTCGCACCGCTAACTACAACATTCGCGACTCAGTTGTCGGGCTGCAATACACTGTAATTGGCGCTAAGAACGTGAGATAGGTCTACTTCGTGGCGCAACTTCCCGCCCGTCTTCCCGACACTGCTGGCGCGAAGGCAAGCCGGGCCGAATCCAGCCCCGACAACGCGTCCCCGATCCCGCCCAGCCAACTGCGGTAGGCGGGGAAATCCGCGTGGACCTGCCATTCCTCGTATCGAAGGGTCGGGTTCAGTGTGGGGCCGATGGGCGGCGGCGTGTGTGCCAAAGCGTCCAAAAGCGGCTCGATATCGCGCGGTGCGACGGAAACGGTGACGAGCAAAAGGTCCTGCAGGTCCAAAATTTTCTCCCCCGGTGGCCGGGCAGGCTCACGGGGGTCCGGTGTTTTGGATCCACGCTGCCTTTAGCCTTTTTTAACGTGGTTGCAAGTAGCTGGTCCGCCTGTCGGCGGGCCTAAATCGTTCCACGCACTTTCATTGTCGATCTTGGGTGTACCTCCCGTCAAGGGGTCATCGGTGCCCGAAGACTTCGCGGAGCAGTCCGGTGACCTGGGCACCAGGGTCCTTGCGGATCTTCTTCTCCTCTTGGCCGACCATCACGAAAATCCCCGCGACGGCCTGCTGGACGACGTATTCGTTCAAGTCAAACGTCTCCGCCTTCAGAAACGGCACCTTCTTCACGCTGGACATTACCGACTCCAATCGCTGCGCCACTTGGACTTGGGCCATGGCGGCCTCCACGTTGGGACGGAATGCGGTGGTTAGTTGTGCCGAGGTCTTGGAACGGAAGTAATCGGTCGCCGCCGTGTCGCCCCCGGTCAGGATGGCGCGGGCGTCCGAGAATGTCATCCCGACGATCGCGTCCTTGAAGTACTTGGACGCCTCCGGCGCGGCTTTTTCGGCGGCGCGGTTCATCCCGAGCACGAACGCGTCCACCTGCGGCCCGCCCCCCACCATCCGCACGCCCTTTTCCGCCGTGCGCAACTTCGGGGGCATGGCGATCTTGATCAGCTCGTTCTTGAAGTAGCCGTCGGTCGCCCCTGTAAGACGGACGGCATTGGTCGTGCCGATGGTCAAGGCTTCCTTCAGACCCTCGGCGAGGCGCGAATCGCTGGTCGATCCCGGTGTCTTGGGACCGCCAGCTACCTTCCCGATTCCCCCGATGATCTTGTCCAATTGGGCGAAGGCCGGGTTCGGCAGGATCGCGAGGAGTATTGCGAATGGCACGGAGCGCTTGGCGGTGGGGCGTGGCGGCATCCCGTGATTGTATCGCCAATCGCCCCCGGATTTCCCCGGGGCCGAGATGCTATTCCGGTTTGACAGCCTCCACCATCCACATCAAACCGAGTGCGGTGCCAAAGTAGGACCGCGACGAGACTACATGGAGACCGGCTTCCGCCAAGGTCTTTGCATAGTTGTGGGTGGGCAGGTAGTCGCCGATCAGCGCCGTACCCCCAAGTTTCAAGACCCTTGCGATCTCGCGGCATGCCACCACCCGGCCTTCCTCCGGTTCGATATTGTGGATGCAGAGAAGGGACAACACCACATCAATCGAGTCGTCGGCGAAGGCCAAATCCCTCGCGTCGCCGTCCCGAACCTCCACAAGGGAGGCGACCCCTTCCAGCTCGGCGTTGCGACGGGCCGCATCCGGGGTGTTCGCGGAAAGATCCTCGCTCCGCCAGACGTCAATACCAATCGCCTTGCCAGTCTTGAGCCGCTTGGCAGCGCCCACCAGGAGCAGGCCTCGACCGGTACCGATATCGAGGACCTGTTCATCCCCGCGCCATTGGACGCGACTTAGCATGAAATCGCGCTGCCGGATCTTCCCGTTGAGAGCATATGCCGTCATACACGAGAAAAGGAAGAGCAGAACGCCTGCGGCCACGAAAAAGACGGGCTGTAGAGTCCAAGCAGTCCAAGGCACTCGAAAGAATACCCGGCATGCGAAGCCAAGGAGCAGAAACCCAAGTCCGCTCCCCAGCAATCCCCACATGACGCCGGGGGCATCGACACCGTAGCGGGGACGGAGATCGCGGCTCGAAGCGGACTTTGTGGACACTCGAAAACTCCTTCGAGCTTTCGATGCCTCTACCGCCGATTCGCCTGCAAAACCTTCTTCCGCAGCCGGATCGACTTAGGCGTAATCTCCACCATCTCGTCGTCCCGCACAAATTCAATCGCCTGCTCCAGATTCATCAACCGCGGCGGCACCAGCCGGATGGCATCGTCGGCCGACGACGCACGCATATTCGTCAGCTTCTTTTCCTTGACGATGTTCACGTCGAGGTCTGAATTGCGGGCGTTTTCGCCCACGATCATGCCTTCGTAGACCTCCGTGGTCGGGGTCACGAATATCTCGCCACGCTCCTGCAAGTTGAAGATCGCATGGCTGGTGGCCTTGCCCGCTCGGTCCGAAACCAGCGAGCCGGTCGGACGCGTCGGGATGTCGCCCTGCCAGTCGATATAGCCATCGAACAGCGAGTTCATGATCGCCGTGCCACGCGATTCGGTCACAATATCGCCGCGCAGTCCGATCAGGCCGCGCGACGGGATGTGGAATTCGAGCCGCACGCGCCCCGAGCCGTTGTTCACCATCTTCGACATCTTGCCCTTGCGCGAGGCCAGCTTTTCGATCACCACCCCGATGAACTGCTCCGGGCAATCGATCACCAGCATCTCGAGCGGCTCCATTTGCTTGCCGTCCACCACGCGCGACAGGATTTCCGGCTTGCCCACGCCCAGTTCGAAGCCTTCGCGGCGCATCATTTCGATCAGGATCGCGAGTTGCAACTCGCCGCGGCCCATCACGCGGAACGTGTCCGGGGTCAGGGTCTCGACCTTGATCGAAACGTTGGTCAGCAGTTCCTTGTCCAGACGGTCGCGGATGTTGCGCGAGGTGACGAAGTTGCCTTCCTTGCCCGCGAACGGCGAAGTGTTCACAGTGAACACCATGCCGATGGTCGGCTCGTCAATCTGGATGTGCGGCATCGGCATCCGGCCCCGGGGGTATGATAAAAAAGGGGTTGCTCATGATTGTCGAAGTGAACGACGCTGGCGAATTGGTCGTGCCAGCCCACTTGTTGCGTGTCCCGCCTAGGACGCGCCTGAGCGTTGCATGGAACGGCTCGTCCGTTGCTTTGGACGTCTGCCGGGAGCCACCTATCGGTTCGAGCGTACTGGACGCGCTGCCCCTCATCGGCGGAAAAATGTCGGATCCTGCGATGACCTTCCGACGGGAAGACATCTATGACTCCACCGTTTGGTAGTGCCGTCTTCCTGGACGCCAACATTCTGATCTACATGATCTTCGAGGAGTCCCCTTTTCACGACGCCACGATCAGGCGCGTGAGGGAACTTGAGTCGGCTCGAGTTCAGTTCTGGGCCAGCCGCCAAGTTCTCCGGGAGTATTTGTCCAGCGCAAGTCGACCCGGCAACTTCCGACCGCAACCTTCGCCGCACGCCTTGGCGACTGCGGTACGGCATTTCCAAGCCAAGTTCCAAATCGCCGACGATGACGTTGGCGTGACGGACGCACTTTTGGACCTAATCGAAACCAGGACGATTCAAGGAAAGCAGATCCATGACGCCAACATCGTGGCCACGATGCGCAGCAACGGCATCAAGTGGCTGCTGACGCACAACACGTCCGATTTCGCTCGGTACGCGCCAACGATAACCGTATTGCCGCTGTTACTGTAGCTAAAAGGCACTACGTCTCGAACGGTACACTTCGCACAATTGCTTCGGTCCGCAGTTGCGATCAAGACCAAGCCCGTCACGGGGGGGTAGACGGCTCACGGAATCGGTTATTCATCGGCTCGGTATGGCCGAGCAACTTGCATGCCGCACCGAAACGAGCGGCGCAGGGATGCCTTTCTGACCATCTTCCACCGTCGAAAATCGGCCACCTCCACCCGCTACCCCTACCGTCGGTTGGCCGCCAAAATCTTCTTCCTCAACCGGATCGACTTCGGCGTAATCTCCACCATTTCATCGTCCCGAACAAACTCGATCACCTGCTCCAGATTCATCAACCGTGGCTGAACCAACCGGATCGCATCGTCGGCCGACGACGCCCGCATGTTCGTCAGCTTCTTTTCTTTGACGATATTCACGTCGAGGTCGAAATTGCGTGCATTCTCGCCCACAATCATGCCTTTGTACACTTCCGTCGTCGTGGTCACGAAGATCTCGCCGCTTTCCTGCAAGTTGAAAATAGCGTGGCTGGTGGCCTTCCCCGACCTGTCCGATACCAGCGAGCCGGTCGGACGCGTCGGAATGTCGCCCTGCCATTCGACATAGCCGTCGAACAGGGAGTTCATGGATCGCCGTCCCGCGCGATTCCGTCAGAATATTGCTCCGAAGTCCGATCAGCCCGCGCGACGGGATGTGGAATCCAGGCGCACGCGCCCCGAGCCGTTGTTCACCATCTTCGACATCTTGCTCTTACGCAAGCCCAGCTTCTCGATCACCGACACCGATGAACTGCTCGGGGCGGTCGATCACCAGCATTTCGAGCGGCTCCATCTGCTTGCCGGCCTGATGCGATTGCTGGTGCGCGACGGGATCTCCGACTCGCCCGCCGCCAGTTCGCGCAGGGGTTATCATTGCAAGGGAGAGGTTGCTCATGATTGTCCAAGTCAACGACGCGGGCGAACTGGTTGTGTGTGCCATCCCAACTGTTGCGAGTCTCGCCGCGGACGCGCCTGAGCGTTTCCAGAAATGGTGCCTCAATCGTGTTGAAACCGTTTCAGGAACCAGAGGCCGGTTCGAGCGTACTGGATGGGATGCCGCTCATCGGCGGCACGATGTCTGATCCAACGATGACTTTCCGGCGGGAAGACCTCTATGGTTCAACCCTCCCCTCGGGTAGCGCCGTTATTCTCGACGCGAACATTCTGGTCTATTCGACCTTCGACCAGTCGGCCTTTCACGAAGCCGCTGTGTTGCCGCTGGTACGGTAGCGGAAGTCCAAACGCCGACGCGTTGATATAAAGATACCGACCTTCCGGCGGGAAAACCGTTGGTTTCAACCAAGCAGCCCCGGGGGCCTCCCTCGCTGGATGTTGTCAAGCATCTTCTCTGACTTGGCCTCGTGATCGCGAGCGGATCTCGAATCACTGGCTAACTGTTGTCGGGTTTGCTGAAGTTCAGTCCGTAACCGAGCTGTGTCTTCCGAGCGGGAGGCTGAGGAGGTTTCGATGGCTGCCATGATCGAACAGGTCGCGCGTTCGATGGCTGCAACCAAACGGCCCCCGAGCCTGTCGATGGCCTGCTCAAGAGTCTTGAAGCCCTCAACTAGGATTTGATTCGTTCTTCTCTGCTCGTAGATGGTCGAAAAATGAAAATCCCGCTGGGCCGTGCGCACGCATTGGCGCAACCGATCTGCCGGCCCTATTGAATCTGGAATACTGGCGATTCCCAGGTCGAACGATGGTGCCGCCTGGTCCAACAGTGCCGACTGTCGTTTGTATTCAAGAGATTTTTGTTCCAGGATCCCGATGCAGTTGTGGAATTCCGCGAGTGTGCGCGCCGCGTTTTCGATGGCGTCCCAGAAAGGGGCAAACACACCGGCGGCAAACTCGCTTTCGGATAAGTCGAGGGCTCTATTGACGCGACGAATCAAAGGGTGGAGTTGTCCTGCGAGACCTCTGGAATCAGTCAGCAGACTGGCGAGGCTATCCAGGACAGCTTGTTGTTGGGCCTCATACTCCTTCCTCTTTTTCGCCTCAGCCTCTCGGCGCTTCCTTCTTTGGATGTGAAGGACAAACCAAACCACGGTGTAAGTGACCAGTGCCGCGACTGCTAGAGTCAATGCCTGCTCGCCGAGAGTGGCCTCGACCATCAGCCAACGCAGGGAAAGTGCGATCAATCTCAAGATCCTGCCGACTATCCATAGTGCGAATAGCAGACCAAGACAACCAGCCAATCCTTCTTCCATGGTATCCTCCCGGGAGAACTGTGGGCCACTATACCACCATCTCTAACGGACCGAGCGGGACCTGCGCTACCGCCGGTTAGCTTGCAAAATCTTCTTCCGCAGCCGGATCGACTTCGGCGTAATCTCAACCATCTCGTCGTCCCGCACAAACTCAATCGCCTGCTCCAGATTCATCAGGCGTGGCGGGACCAGGCGGATGGCGTCGTCGGCCGAGGACGCGCGCATGTTGGTCAGCTTCTTTTCCTTGACGATGTTCACGTCCAGGTCGGAGTTGCGGGCGTTTTCGCCCACGATCATGCCCTCGTAGACCTCGGTGGTCGGGGTCACGAAGATCTCGCCGCGCTCCTGCAGGTTGAAGATCGCGTGGCTGGTGGCCTTGCCGGAGCGGTCCGAAACCAGCGAGCCTGTCGGACGGGTCGGAATCTCGCCCTGCCATTCGATGTAGCCGTCGAACAGCGAGTTCATGATCGCCGTGCCGCGCGACTCGGTCAGGATGTCGCTGCGCAGGCCGATCAAGCCACGCGACGGGATGTGGAATTCCAGACGAACACGGCCCGAGCCGTTGTTGATCATCTTCGACATCTTGCCCTTGCGCGAGCCCAGCTTTTCGATCACCACCCCGATGAACTGCTCGGGGCAATCGATCACCAGCATTTCGAGCGGCTCCATCTGCTTGCCGTCGACAATGCGCGACAGGATTTCCGGTTTGCCGACGCCCAGCTCGAAGCCTTCGCGGCGCATCATTTCGATGAGGATCGCGAGCTGCAGCTCGCCGCGGCCCATGACGCGGAAGGTGTCCGGGGTCAGGGTCTCAACCTTGATCGAGACGTTGGTCAGCAGTTCCTTGTCCAGACGGTCGCGGATGTTGCGCGAGGTGACGAAGGTCCCTTCCTTGCCCGCGAACGGCGAGGTGTTGACCGTGAAGACCATGCCGATGGTCGGTTCGTCGATCTGGATGTGCGGCATCGGCATCGGCGTTTCCTGCGACGTGATGGTTTCGCCGATGGTGATGCCTTCCACGCCGGCCACCGCGATGATGTCGCCTGGGACCGCGATCATTTCATCAACGCGCTTCAGGCCTTCGAACGAGTACAGCTTGGTGATGCGGGTCTTCTGGACGGTTCCGTTCAAGTGGCAGATTGCCACGTCGTCGCCGTGCCGCAGTGTGCCTTCGAAGACGCGCGCGATGGCGAGGCGTCCGAGGTAGTCGCTGTAGTCGAGATTCGCAACCAGCGCCTGGAGCACGGCGTCGGGATCGCCCTTGGGGGCCGGCAGGTGCTTGATGATGGCCTCGAAGAGGGGTTCAAGCGTCTCGGACGGGTCGTCCAAGGAGGTCTTGGCGATGCCGTTCTTGGCGATCGCGTAGAGGACGGGGAAGTCGAGCTGGTCTTCGTGCGCGTCGAGGTCGATGAAAAGGTCGTAGACCTCGTTCAGGACTTCCTGCGGACGGGCGTCGGGGCGGTCGATCTTGTTGATGACAACGATGGGCTTGAGGTTGGCCTCAAGTGCCTTCATCAGGACGTAGCGGGTCTGCGGGAGGGGGCCTTCCGAGGCATCCACCAGGAGCATGACGCCGTCCACGATCTTGAGCGCGCGCTCGACCTCGCCGCCGAAGTCACTGTGGCCCGGCGTGTCGGCGATGTTGATCTTGGTGCCCTTGTAACGGACGCCGGTGATCTTGGAAAGGATGGTGATGCCGCGTTCCTTTTCCAGGTCGTTGGAGTCCATGACCCGGTCTTCCACCGCCTCGTTGGCGCGGAAGATGCCGCTCTGCTTCAACATGGCGTCGACCAGGGTGGTCTTGCCGTGGTCGACGTGCGCGATGATCGCGATGTTGCGTATGTTTGAACTCATTTGTAATACTTAGTCGGTGTGAATCGTTTCTGAGGGTTGCAAGGCTGCGGCGAACCGGGCCGGATAGACGCCCGCCAGGACTGTGAAGGCCCAGACTAGCGACAACGCACCGCACAATAGCGGCACGGGAGGGTGGAATTGGATCGTCCACCCGAAACTTTGTTTATTGACCACGAAGATCAGGATGAGGGACATGGCCGTTCCCAAGGCCAATCCCAACAATCCTGCCAAGAATCCAAGCAGCCCCGCCTCGGTCAAAATCATGCGGCGCACTTGGCCACCGTCGGCGCCGAGGTATCGGATGAGCCCGATTTCCCGGCGGCGGTCCAATACCAATGCTAGCAGCGAGTTGGCCGCGCCCAGCATGGCGACCAGAATCGCGACCGCTTCCAGCGCATAGGTGACCGCGAAAGTGCGGTCGAAAACCTTGATCGCGCCGTTGCGGAGGACCTCGTTTGGCGCGATCATCACCGGGTAGTTGGCGAGAGATTCCTCGATTCGCTGGCGGATCGCGGCGGCGTCCGAACCAAGCCGGACATAGACGGCAATGTTGGTGACGGGCTGGTCCGGGAGGTATTTCAAGAGTGTCGTGCGGTCCGTCAAGACAAAGCCACGGTCGCTCGAGTAGTCGAAATAGATACCGGCGACGACCAGCGCCGCAGTGCGGGTTCCAAGCGGGATCCGCAGGGTGTCCCCGACGTGCACGTGGTGTTTGCTGGCGAACGGCTCGCTCACGATGGCGCGGTCCTGGTTGGGCAGGGAGGCGAGGATCGTATCGGGATCACCCGACATGAACCGTAGCGTGCGCTTGCGGCGAACGATTTCCATGACGCCTGCGCCGAAGGTGGCGCGCGTGTCACCGTAGTGAAACTGGAAGGCGTGGAAGATGTCGATGTCGGAGATACCGGGCACGGAGCGAAGGATGCCGGGAACGCGGCTGTCCATGGCCGGATAGATTCCGGCGCTGGCGGGACCCGCGGCCCGCAGGTAGATGTCGGCGCGGAGTTGGTTGGTCAGCCAGAGTTGGACGGTTTCGCGGAAGCTGCCCACCATGATCCCGACCGAGACCATCATCGCGATTGCGGTCGCCAGAGCGGTGACGACCACCGAGGTGCGGGCGAGCGCGGCGACGAGGCTCCGTCCGGCGATCAGGCCGGCTGCTCCGAGTCCGCGTTTCAGCGGGACGCGCAGCAACCGGATGGTGCCGGTGACGAAGGCCGGGGACACGAGGGCTGCTGCGGCGACCGCAAATAACGTTGCGACATAGCCGGCCACAGGTTTACCGCCAATCGGACCGATCCGGCAGAGTCCGAACGCGAGAATTGCCAGCACGGCGGCGATTGCCAGGTCGCGGCCCGAATTCAGCCGCGAATCGTGTTCCCGCGCCTCCCGACGCATGGCCTCCGCAGGTGCTACCCCCGACGCCTCGAGCGCCGGGATCAGGGCGGCCATCACCGCGACTCCCGTCCCGGTCAGCACCGCTCCAGCCACCGCCACAAACCCCAACGACAACTCACCGGGGGCGCTGGTGACGAACAGGGCGTTGACGGTATCCGAAATCATGCCGAGGATGGCCCCCGCCAACAGTCGGCCCAGCCAGACACCGAGGATGGAGCCGGTGAGTCCCAGCATCGCGGCCTCGCCGAGGAACATTGCGAGCACGCCGCGGGCGCTGGTCCCCACCGCGCGCAGGATGCCGATCTCGGCCCGCCGCCGCACAACGGACACCGCAATCGAATTGTAGATGAGAAACGCCCCTACGAGGAGCGAAATGTAACCCAATATACGCAGGTTCCAGCGGAAGGCCCGCAGCATGCGCTGGTTCTCCTCGGAGCGCGTGCCTGGAGTGTCAACCTCCCAGCTTTCCGGCACCACCGAGCGGATGGCGCGCTCGACCTTCACCGGATCTTCGTCCGGAGCGAGGAAGACTTCGATGCGGTCCAAGCGCCCGTAGAGGTCGAGAAGTTTCTGGGCCGCGGCGATATCGATGCCGACCCAACGGGTGCTCTGCCCCTTGGCGATCTCGACGATGCGGAAGGTTTGGCCCCGGATAGTGAGGTCGGAACCTACTTTCAGCCCCAGTTGGTTGGCCAGATAGCTGGAGACGACGGCGGATGTTTCGAAATTGGTGTCGCCGGGTTTCGACGATGCCGTGCCGAGGGAGGAGCCGACGATGTCGATGCCGTAAAGCGTGGCCGAGCCGCCTTTTCCCAAGTGGACGGGCTGTTCGATCACCGGCGCGAAGCGGGCGTTGACCGGCAGGGCCGCCAGTTTCGCGATATACGTTTCGTCGGTGCCGCCATTGGCCGAAATCTGGATGTCGACCTTGCCAAGCAGCGTGGTGAGGGAGGACTGGAAGGAGCCCGTCGCCGCGTCCCCGGCGAGTTCGATGGCGACTACGACGGCCACGCCCAGCGCGATCGAAAGGACCGTGAGCAGCGTCCGGGCGAGGTCGGCGCGCAGGGGCCGGAGGATGAGGCGGGTGAATAGCTTCACCGCTCGATGCTCTCGATCCGGCCGTCCCGCATCCGGACCTTGGTTTCGGCGATGGCGGCAGCCTCGACCGAGTGCGTCGCCATCACAACCGCCGCGCCCAACTCCGACGCCGCCCGCCGGATCAACTTGAGCACGGCGTCGCCGCTGACCGTATCGAGATTGCCGGTGGGCTCGTCGGCCACCAAAATCTTCGGATCATGGACCAACGCCCGCGCGATTGCCACCCGCTGCATCTGGCCACCGGAGAGTTGCGTCGGCAGCGAGCGCGCCTTGCCTTCGAGCTCCACCCACCGAAGCCGCTCCATCGCGGTCGCCTCCGTGTTCTTGGCTCCCGCCAGAAGCAGGGGCAACTCCACGTTCTCGAGCGCGGTCAGGGATGGAAGCAGTTGGAAGAACTGGAAGACGAATCCGATCTCCCGCCGCCGCAGTGCAGTCAGCTCGGCATCTCCCAGCGACGACGTCACCCGCCCGGCCACCACCACTTCGCCCGACGTGGGGAAGTCCATCGCGCCGCACAGGTTCAACAGCGTGGTCTTGCCGCACCCGCTCCGCCCAAGCAACGCCGTCACCTGCCCCGGAAGAATCTCCAGCGAGACCCCGCGCAGCGCCTCCGTACCGCCCTCGTAGGTCTTGCGGGCGTCGCGGATCGAAATCGCAGCCACTTTTTCTTGCGCGAACAAATTGCGCACCTCTTATTTTTAGTGTATTCTGGAGTTGCTCTAGCTACATTCCGCGCGTTCGTATACGATGCTTGCCCCGCAGAGTATTCAAAAGCGCGAGTTGAACAATCTCCCCGTCCCCACGCGGGACGACATGGAAACACGACGCTTGGCGGCCGCTAAGGACCTGCTGAACGGCGTCAGCCAGTCCTTGGTCGCGCGACGCTACGGCGTGAGCCGCACCACCGCGTCCCGATGGTCACGTTCCATCGTGGTCAAGGGCGTCGAGGGGATGCGGAAACGGCGCGCCACCGGTCGCCCGAGCCGTCTCACCGCCGACCAAGTCGAGGACATCCGTAAGATGTATCTCAACGGCGCTTCGGCGTATGGATTTTCGTCCGACCGTTGGACCACGGGTCGCCTTGCGGAAGCCATTGAGACCAAGCTGGGAATCCGCTACGACCAGGACCACGTGGGTCGGCTGATGCACAAGTTCGGCCTGCGCGAGCAGAGGTTTGTCTATGCTCCCGTGTCGACTGGTTTCGTGGCCTACAGGATGGCCGAGGCGCGGGTCTAGTTAAAGTTCCGACGGCAAACGCTGAAGGGGGCACCCTTGATGGTGCCCCCTTCGGTCTGTCGAAATCCGTCGCGGTATTGGCCTACGAAACCCGTTTCGCGCCGAGACCCGCCAGCAACGCCGAACCACCAACCATCAACAACGCGAGACTCGACGGCTCCGGAGTTGCTACTGCGTCCGCGACGTCGATTTTGACGGTCGGATTGGAGGTTCCGGTGGTCCACGATGTCCCCGAGTTTGAGGTCGACCTGAATCCCAGGAAAGTGTATCCGGAGATCGCTGTCGGCGCGCTTGCTCCCGAAAGCGCGGTGGCCTCCCAGAATGGGGACCCAACTGGATCGATCACGAACCAATAGTCAGTCGAGGCGTTCAGCGTGTAGGTGGACGCTGTCGCGAACGTGAGCAACGTGCTCAAGGTGGCCGCATTCAACGATTGGCTGACAAATGCTGCCAAAAGGGTGCCTGGATGGGCAGAGCTTTCCGAATAGATTCCACCGCCGAAGGTCGCCGTGGACTGGGTGTTGCTGTTGTTGAAATACCCGCTGAGGGAGGTGAAGTCGACGGATGAAGCGCCGGTTTCGAGACCGACGGCGTACCAAGTTGGCCCGGATACAAGGGCTCCAGTGTTGTTGGCGCCGGTGAACGATGTCGTCGAGAGCACGGTGCCCGCGTGGCTCAGGGAAGCGGCCGAAATGGTGACGGCAATTAGGTGCAAGATTCTAGTATTGAGCATGAGCATTAACTGTATCAAGCGGGTCTGCGTGCAACCCTACGCGACTGTCAGCAGGATCGGCCGCCCCTTGGTGATCACGATGGTGTGTTCGTAGTGCGCAGCCAAACTCCCGTCCGTCGTGCGGATGGTCCACTTGTCGGATTGCACCTTGGACCGTCCCGTTCCAGCAGAAATGATCGGCTCGATGGTCAGCACCAGACCCTCGGTAAGCTTGCTGCGGAACCGGCTGTCGAAGTGGTTTGGAACCGACGGCTCCTCGTGGATCGCGCGCCCGACGCCGTGCCCGCAGTACTCCTTCAGCACGTTGAAACCGCTGGACTTGACCTCGCGCTCCACGGTCCGCCCGATTTCGTAGACCCGGTTCCCCGCCTTGGCCACCCCGAGCGCCTGCCGGAAGGCACGCTCGGCGCACTTCACCAAGCCGTCGGCGTTCTGTGAAACCTGGCCGACCCGCACGGTGACCGCGGCGTCCGCAACAAACCCGTCCTTGTCGGCGGTAACGTCCAACGTGACGATGTCACCCTCCGCCAACACCCGACCGCCGGGAATACCGTGCAGCGCCTCGTCGTTGACGGAAATGCATGCCGTGCCGGGAAACCCGTAGGCTTTCGGCGGCGTCGATTCCGCCCCGTGCGCCTTCAGGATAGCGGCACCCACCTGATCCAGCTCCCGGGTCGTGATGCCCGGTCGGACAGCGGCGGCCATCGCATCCAGCGTGAGCCGGACAATCCTGCCGATGGCTTGCAATTTCAAAAGTTCCGACTGGGAGCGAATGGACACGCGACCAGCCTACCAGATTCCCCGGCACCGCGAGACCGACGGCTACCCCGCGACGCGGCCCTGCCGCAAATAGGCCGGCACGTCCAGTTCCTCGTCGAACTCCGGTTCTGGGCCGTGGTCGTCCGCGACCGGCACCTTCTCGGTCGTTGCCGGTGCCGACCCGGCGGGCAGGTCCGGGAAGAAAGTCGCCGCTTTTGCCGTCGCGGCTGGGACGGACCCGGTTTTCGCGGGCGCGGCCACCACGGGCTCCTCCGGCGCGAACCCGGTCGCAATCACAGTGACCTTGACCTTGTCACCCATCTCCACCTTGGTGATGACGCCGAAATTCAGTTGGAGGTCGTCGGAATCGCTGGCCTCGCGGATGATCGAGCAGGCCTCGTTCAGTTCGTGCAGGCCGATTTCGGGAGACGCCGTGATGTTCATCAGCACCTGCCGCGCGCCCTTCATCTTGGTGTCTTCCAGCAACGGCGAATTGATGGCCGCGCGTGCCGCCTCGATCACGGCGTTCTCGCCGCTGGCGACGGCGTTGCCGATCAGTGCGTGGCCCATGCCGGAAATCGCGCCCTTGATGTCGGAGAAGTCCAAGTTGATCAAGCCGGGCGTCAGAATCAGCTCGCTGATGCCCTCAACTGCCTGGCGCAGAACATCGTCGGCAATCTTGAACGCCTGGGACATGCTGGTGCCCTTCGGGGCGATCTTCAGCAGCCGGTCGTTCGGAATGGTGGTCAGAATGTCCACCGAGGCCGCCATATCGTTCAGGCTGCGTTCGGCCTGGCGCATCCGCTTGCCGCCTTCGAACGTGAACGGCTTGGTCACGATGGCGATAGTCAGCGCGTCCAGTTGCTTGGCCAGGGACGCCACCACGGGCGACGCGCCAGCACCGGTACCGCCGCCAAGGCCGGCCGTGATGAAGACCAAGTCCGCGCCTTCGAGGATGGAGGCGATGCGGTCGGTGTCGTCGAGCGCGGCCTGGCGCCCGATGGCGGGATCCGAACCGGCGCCGAGTCCGTGCGTCAGCTTCTCGCCGATCTGGATCTTATTGGGGACCTTCGAGGCGTTCAGCGCCTGGGCGTCGGTATTCATGACATAGAATTCGACCCCTTCCAGACCGTCTTCGTACATCCGTCCGACGGCGTTCGAGCCGCCGCCGCCGATGCCGATGACCTTGATCCGCGCGCCGAGGCGCTCTTCTTCCATCTCGAACTTCAATACGTCCATATCTTTAGCCTCTGTCGGAATTCTCGAACTCCCAGCCGCCCGGCAAGAACGCTCCCTTGCGGTCGCGGCTCGGCAGCACTTACGCTAGTGGGCGGTTTTCCCCACTCAGAACAGCCGTCCCAGCACGCCCACTGACTGTTTGGCCACGTGCGCATGGTTGTGCAGCCGCGCCGAGTACATCGCCAACCCGGCCACCGTCGTCCACGACGGATCCTGCAGTTCCTCGGGCCAATTCAACACACCCTGCGCCAGTCCGGTCCGCACCGGGCACTCGAGCACGCGCTCGGCCACGTCGCAGAGCGAGTGGAGCAACGCGCCGCCACCGCTGATCACCACTCCGCTGGCGATGGCCCGCTGCATGCCGAATTTGGCCAGTTCCGACCCCACCATTTCGAACAGTTCCTTGGCCCGCGATTCGAGAATCTCGTTGATGAAGCGCCTCGGGGCATCCTTTTCCACACCGTCGGGGCTGGGAAGCTCCACAAAACTGCGCTCCGGCGTGCCATCGGCGACCGCGCTGCCGAATTGTTCCTTGACCAAGGCACCGGAATCGACGGGAATCCGAAGGGCGTGCGCCAAGTCGCGGCTGAAGTGGTCGCCGCAGATCTTGAGCGATGCCACGAGTTGCGCAGACTCCCCGTAGTAGCAGACCAGTTCCGTGGACTGCTGCCCGATGTCGATCAGGACCACGCCATCGCGCCGGTCTTCTTCCAGCACGCAGGCATACGCTGCGGCGACGGCCTCGTGGACCGTCTCCTCGACCGCGAGGTGGGCGCGGTTGATGGCCGCGACAAGGGTGTTGTGCTCTTGAATCGAGGCCGTCACGATGTGGGCGTTGGCCTCAAGGGAGGAGCCGAGCATCTGGCGGGGATCGTGGAAACCGGGATGGTCGTCCACCACGAAGTCCTGCGGAAGCACTTGCAGGATCATGCGATCCTCCTGGAGCTTGATCCGCATCGCCTCCTGCATGGCGTTCTTGACGTCCTTGGCGGTAACTTCGCGGGGCCGCCCAAGGTCCCTCCTGCCCCGGTTGTTGGCACCGCGCACCGACAGGCCGCCGATTCCGGCGACCACTGTCCCCACCTGCACGCCCGCCATCGCCTCCGCCTCGCGCACGGCGGCCGAGACACATTCGGTAACGGCCTGGTGGTCCGTGATCCGGCTCTTGGCCCAACCCGACGAGGGCACGCGACCATAGCCGAGACAGCGGAAGCGGTCGTCCGGCGAGCCATCCTCACCGAGCCGCGCGATCACGCACCGGGTGTAGGCGCTGCCGACATCCAACCCTGCCGCGAAATGTTCGTTCTTGCTCATTTGGCCCTATTCACTTACCGATGATCCTGTCGTCCTGGCGCAGGTCGAAGACGTTGGCGGTTGCCGAGTGCTTCCGGATCTGGGGATAGTGGGTCAGGAAGTTGAGAAACCGCGAACGGTAATGCTGGTCGCCGAGCCAGAGGTCGACGCCTTCGCCCTCCACGGCAGCCACCACCCGGATCTCGCGGGTGTTGGAGACATTGATTTCGGAGATGTTGTCGCTGTTCGGACCGAGGTCGGCCAGGACGTGGTGCATCGCCTTGACGCGCAGGCGGCGGTCGTCCTCGGTCTGGTCCTCGGTGAGGCCGCTGACCACTGGCAGGTGGAACCGGACGCGCGCGGGCAGCGAGAGGAGCACGCCGTCGTCGTCGATGAGGGCCAGGCGGTAGCGGGTGGACGCGCCCAAGGGCAACTTGGCGAAAGCGGCAGGGTGCCGTTCGGACACGGTGACCACGATCTTGTTGGGCCAAACGCGGGTGATGGAGGCGCTGCGGATCCAGTCGAGCGCCAACAGGCGGCGACGGCGCTCGGCCAAGGGCATTTGGAAGATGCTGTGGCCGAAGTCGGACGCGAAGACCGACTGGATGCGGGCGCGGCTGGCGTAGGTGGTGCCGTGGATTTCGAAGCTGGCGCAGGTAGTCTCGTCTTCCGGGCAGGAAAGCCCGAAACGGGGATCCTGCAGGAGGAAGGTGTGGACTTCGCGGCCAGCCCATGCGGCGCCGGCCAAAACGCAGGTCCACGCAACGACATTGAGAGCCAAACTCCAGTTGAACGGCTTCTTCGGAGCCGTCCTGGAAGCGGCGGCATCCTTCTTTTTGGGAATGGACCCGGTGGTGTTGGCGGTTGCGGCCGGAAGTTTGGCCGTCGCGTTACCCTTGGGCATCGGCAACTCCTTGCAAAGCTTGTAGAATCTTCTCGCCAAGCAGGGACACGCTGCCGGCACCCAAAGTCAGGATCAAGTCGCCCGGCTGCGCGCCACGGACAATTGCGTCGACCCCGGCTTGCGCGGCACCGGCGTACTCGACCCCACGGTTGCCGAACTGGCGCATGCGGTCGGCCAGAACCTGCGAAGTCACGCCTTCGATGGGCTTTTCGGACGCTGCGTAGATGTCGAGCAGGACGACGCGGTCGGCGTCATGGAAGGCGCGGGCGAAATCGTCCATCAAGTGCAGCGTGCGGGTGTAGCGGTGCGGCTGGAACAGGACGTGGAGGCGACCTTTGCAGACCGACTTCGCGGCGGCCAGCGTGGCAAGAACTTCGGTCGGATGGTGGCCGTAGTCGTCCACAAGCCTGATTCCGTTGACTTCGCCCCGGACTTCGAAGCGCCGTCCGACGCCTGTAAACTTGGCGAGGCCCTCGCGGATGGTGTCGACAGGCACTTGCAACTCCAAGGCGATCGCGATGGCGGCGATGGCGTTGAGAACGTTGTGGGCACCGGGGACGTTCAAACAAAACAAACCCAGATCGACGGTGCGGTTCCAGAGGCGGAAGGTGGTCTGGAAATCGCCGGTCACAATGTCGGCGGGACGGTAGTCGGCCTGGGCGTTGAGTCCGTAGGTGATGGTGCGGCGGCGGATCGACGGGAGGATCGTCTGGATGTTCTCGTTATCGAGGCAGACGATGGCGGCACCGTAGAACGGGACCTTGTTGACGAACTCGGTGAACGCCGCGCGGATGGCGTTGATATCGGCATAGTGGTCGAGGTGCTCGCGGTCGATGTTGGTGACGATGGCGAGGATGGGCGAGAGCTTGAGGAACGAGCCGTCGCTCTCGTCGGATTCGACGACGAGGAAGTCGCTCTTGCCGACACGGGCATTTGCCCCGCCCATGGCTGCGACCTTGCCGCCGACGACGACCGTGGGATCCATCCCCGCATGGCTCAGAATGGTGGCCGCCATGGAGGTGGTGGTGGTCTTGCCGTGGCTGCCGGCGATGGCGATGCCGTACTTGAGGCGCATCAGCTCGGCGAGCAGTTCGCCGCGGGGGATGACGGGGATCAGGAGGCGGCGGGCCTCCCGGACTTCCGGGTTCGACTCGTCGACGGCGGAACTGACGACGAGCGCCTTCGCGCCCAGCACGTTGGCGGCTGCGTGTCCGGCGTAAATGGTGGCACCAAGTTGGGCGAGGCGGTCGGTGATGGGGGTCAGCTTCAGGTCGGAGCCGGAGATGGTATAGCCGAGGTTCAGCAACACCTCGGCGATGCCGCTCATCCCGATCCCTCCGATGCCCGCAAAGTGCAGGTGGTGACGTGAGAAAAACATTTTATCTACTTATTGTTTCGGTTAGTGGAAGCTATGTCAATAGCTTCGTGCATCAGAATATCCGCAGCCCGACGGGCTGCTCCGTGGCGCGCGAGGCGACGAGCGTTTTGAGCCATCGACTCGACGCGGGCGGGGTCGAGATAGAGTTCCTTGACGAGTTCGAAAAACCGTCCACCGGTCCATTCCTTGTCGAGGGAAAGGATGGAGGCACCGGCGCGTTCGAAGGCTTGGGCGTTCTTGAGCTGGTGGTCGTCGGCTGCGAAGGGAAACGGGATCAGGATGGAGGGCTTGCCGGCTGCGGCGAGTTCGGAGACGGCACCGGCACCGGACCGGCAGACAATCAGGTCGGCTTGGCGGAAGGCGGCGGGCATGTCGGCGATGAAGGCCGAAACCTCGCCGCGGAGGCCGGTCTTGGAGAAATCTTGGGAGACGGCCTCGAAACTGGCGGAGCCTGTCTGGCGGGCACCGGTCTGGTGGAGGATACGGATGGGCAAGCCGGATTCCACGAACAGTGGCCAGGCTGCGCGGGCGGCGAGGTTGAGCGTTTGCGAGCCTTGGCTGCCGCCGGTGATGAGGACGGTGAATTCGGGGGAGTCGGGCTTGGGGCCGATGGCAAAGAACTCCTCGCGGACCGGGAGTCCGGTTATCTCGGTGCGGCCTGCGGGGAAGAAGCGGGTGGTTTCCTCGAAGCTGACGAGGGCGCGCTTGACGCGACCGGCGATGGCACGGTTGGTGAAGCCGGGGAGCGCATTGGGCTCCATGAGGACGACGGGGACGCCGCGCGAGAGGGCTGCGAGGACCGTGGGACCGGCGACGAAGCCGCCCATACTGAAGACTGCGGCGGGCTTCCACCGGGAGAATAGGCGGCGCAGGCGCAGGGTCTCGGTGGCGAGTTGCCAGAGGCTGGCGAGTTTGGTGGCGAGGCCGAGGCGTTTGAGGCCACCCACCTGGATGAATTCAAGGCGGAATCCGGCGGCGGGAACCAGACGCGATTCGGCACCGCGCTCGGTGCCGATGAAGAGCACTTCGTGGCCGGATTTCACGAGTTCGCGCGCGACCGCGATTGCGGGGATGACGTGCCCTCCGGTTCCGCCGCCGGCCATGAGGAATAGGCTCATGCTGTCCTCGTCCACCTCATCCGGCATGCTCCGAGATGTTCATCAGCACGCCCATCGATGCCAACGTCACCAGCAACGAGCTTCCCCCGAAGCTGATCATCGGCAAGGGAATCCCCTTCGGCGGCACCATATCCAGCGCCACGCTAATGTTGAAGAACGCTTGGAACACCATCAGCACCGTCAACCCAAGCGCGAGGTAGCGCCCGAAATCGTCCGGGACCAGCAACGACGCCCGAATCCCGCGCCAAAGGATCACGAGGAATCCGGTCATCACCACCAACGACCCAAACAGCCCGAACTCCTCCCCAACCACCGCGAAGATCATGTCGGTGTGCGATTCGGGCAGGTAGAACAGCTTCTGCCGCCCCCGCATCAGGCCGGTCCCGATCAAGCCCCCGGACCCGATGGCGATCTTCGACTGCTCGATCTGGTAGTTCGGGTCCTTCGTGGTGACCGATTGGTTCATCTGACGGCGGATCCAGCCCGACTTGTCGTACTTGTCGACAAGCTTCATCTGCGGATCGACGAAGTGCACCATGCGCACCAGCCGATATGGCTTCGCCGCCACCGCCGCGACGCAGGCCAAGATCCCGACGGCCACCAGGATCAGGAAGTAGCGCCGCTCGAGTCCCGCCACCATGAACACCGCGCCCGCTGTCGAGACGAGCACGATCGGCGTCCCGAGGTCCGCCACCACGATGGCGGCGATCATGAAACCCAACGCCAGGATCGCGGGGACGAGCGTGTATTTGCTGTTGATCGCCCGTCCGCGCAACGCGATGAAGTACGCGAGGAACATCGCCACTGCGGGCTTGGCGAACTCGGCAGGCTGCAGTCCGCCGAATAGCGGAAAGCGGATCCAGCGGTGCTGCTTGGCGTCCAGAACGTAGGCGGCCACCAGCAACATCAGCGTGATGCCCGTCAGCGTGAACGCGACGGCCGGCGTCTGCAGGTTCCGGTAGTGCAGGCGCTTGAAATACATCATCACGGGAACCGCGACCACGAGCCAGATCAGCTGCCGCACCGCGTAGTACCAACTGGCCCCGTCATGGCGCACCGCAGCCACAACGCTGGAGGCGCTGTAGACCATCACGGACCCGAATAGGACCATCAGGACCACCGTGATGAAGAGAATCCAATCTGTCTTAAGCCGTTGTGCCATGCACCAAGTCCTTGAATGTTTGTCCGCGGTGTTCGTAGCTCTTGAATTGGTCGAAGCTGGCGCAGGCGGGTGCGAGCAGGACCGTGTCACCGGGATGCGCGTTGCGGCGCGCCTCGGCAACCGCTTGTTCGAGAGTGCCAGCTTGGATTAGCCGCACCGCGCCGTCCAAATGTGACGCGATCTTGTCCGCCGCGGCACCGATCAGGAGTGCCGCGCGGGCCTTGCGGGCGAGGCGGTCGCGGAGGAGCGTGTAGTCGCTGCCCTTGTCCTTGCCGCCGAGGATGACCCAGAGGTTGCCGTCGAAGGAGTCGAGCGCCTTGATGGTGGCGTCGACGCTGGTGGCCTTCGAATCGTTGTAGTAGCGGACGCCGTGCTGCTCGGCCACGAATTCCAAGCGGTGCTCGACGGCTTTGAATTTTCTCACCGCAGCGGCGATTTCGGGGAGCGAGACGCCGGCCAGCAAGGCCGCGTTGGCTGCGGCGAGGACGTTCTCGGCGTTGTGGCGGCCTGGGATCGGGATTTCCGAGAGCGGCATGAGGGGCTCGCTCTTGATCCAGAGTTGGCCATCGCGGAAATTGTCGTCGCCGAACCAGATGCGGGTGGCGGGGCCGATGTTCGCGAACGAGCGGCAGACGGGGTCGTTCCCGTTGAGGATGGCGTGGTCGCCCGGCTGCTGGGTCCGGAGGATGTTGGCCTTGGCGGCGGCGTAGTTTTCGAAAGTGTGGTGGCGGTCGAGGTGGTTCTGGGTCACGTTCAGACACATCGCTACGTGCGCCCGGAAGGTGCGGATGGTCTCTAGCTGGAAGCTGGAGAGTTCGAGCACGTTCCACTGGTCGTCGCGCGAGGTTTCGGCCATGGCGATGACGGGGGTGCCGATGTTGCCGCCCACTTGGACCGGCACGCCGGCGGACTGGAGGATGTGGCCGGTGAGCGCGGTCGTGGTGGTCTTGCCGTTGGAGCCGGTGATTCCGATGGTCGGGCCTTTCAGATATGGTGCGGCGAGTTCGATTTCACCGATGACGTCGACGCCGAGGTCGCGGGCCCGGTTGAGGCCGGGGAGGTCGGCGGGGACCCCGGGTGAGAGGACGATCTGCGACCAGGGCTCGTCGAAGAGGTCGTCGGTTTGGAGGCGGAAGTTGGGGAGGTCGAGCGGCTTGACGTCTGAGACGGTGACGGCGGTGCCGCGGGCACGCAGGAATTCCGCGGCGGCGCGACCGGTCTTTTCCATGCCAACAACCAGAGTGGGGTAGATGGGCATCCGCTACCTCAACTTCAGCGTGGTGAGCGCGAACAGCGCCAGCACCAGCCCGATGATCCAGAAACGGACGATGATCTTCTCCTCGTCCCAACCCAGCGCCTCGAAATGGTGGTGGATCGGCGCCATCTTAAAGATGCGCTTCTTCCGCAGCTTGTAGCTGCCCACCTGCAGGATCACGCTCATCAGTTCGATAACGAACATGCCCGCTATGAAGATCAGGATGATCTCCTGCTTGATCAGGACCGCCACGACGCCCATTGCGCCGCCGAGCGCCAGCGATCCCACGTCGCCCATGAACACCGACGCCGTGTGGGCGTTCCACCAGAGGAATCCCAAACTCGCGCCGGTCATCGACGCGCAGAAGATAGTCAATTCCGCCGTCCGCGGATTGCGGGCCAGTAGTAGGTAGGTCGCGAGTTCGCGGTTGCCGCTGGTGTAGGCGAACAGCGTCAGCGCGCCCGCCGAGATCACCATCAGGCCGATCGCAAGGCCGTCCAAGCCGTCGGTAATGTTCACGGCGTTGCTCGATCCCACCACAACCAGCACGAAGAAGAGGTAGAAGGGCAGGAAAGCCAGTGGATACGTAAAGGGGTTGTCCAGCGCCGCGTGGATCAGCAACTCCGGCTGGAGTTGCTTGAAGAACGGCACGTTCAAGGTGGTCGAGTAGGCACCCGTCGCCCGCATGAATCCCAGCGCCACCGTGATCAGGGCCGCCACCAGCATCTGCAAGCCGAATTTCTGCTTCGCGCTCAGGCCGAGGTTGCGCTTCTTCGACACCTTGGCGTAGTCGTCGATGAACCCGATCCCGGCGAAGGCGACGAGCGCGAAGAGGGCGATCCAGACGTACATGTGCTTCAGATCGGCCCAGAGGAGTGTCGAAAAGGCGATGCTGGCGACAATGAGCAGTCCACCCATGGTCGGCGTGCCAGCCTTCTTCATGTGGGACTGGGGGCCGTCCTCGCGGATGTGCTGGCCAAACTTGAGGATGCGGAGTTGCCGGATCGTAAATGGACCCAGCCAGATGCAGAAGAACAACGACGTGAGGCTGGCGAGCATGGCGCGCAGCGTCACGTAGTGGAACACATTGAAAGCTTTGACTGTCGGATAGAGAAGTTCGTAAAGAAGCCAGTAGAGCATGAGATTAGTTGCCTCCGCCGAATGCCTGCGGGCCGAATGCCCGTTCGAGGGCGCGTTCCACTTGGACGCCGCGGGAACCCTTGAAAAGTACCGCGTCGCCGGGTTGCGCGTGGCCCCGGACAAAGTCGCCAGCCTGTTCCGGCGTGTCGAAAAAGAGCGCGGTGCCGTCCGACATCCCGGATTTCAGGGCCTCATCGACCATGAACCGGGCGGCACCGCGGATGCCAACCAGGACATCAATATCCCCACCGGCGGCAAATTGTCCCGTGCCCCGGTGAAGGGTCTCGGCCTCTCGGCCAAGCTCGAGCATCTCGCCCAGAACGGCGATGCGCCGTCGGGCGGGAATCCCGCGAAGCAGCTCCAGCATGGAGCGGGCGGCTTCGGGGTTGGAATTGTAGCAATCGTTGACGATGGTGACGCCGTTGCGCTCCGTCCGTTCGCCCCGCATGTGGCCTTGGGCGAGTTGGCGGACGGCGTCGGGCAACAGCGCGGCGGGAATTCCGAGCGCGTGCGCGGCGGCGATGGCGGCGAGCGCGTTGCTGACGCCGTGGCGTCCGGCGAGCGGGGATTCGAAGTCCTGGCCGAGGGCGCGGAATTGCGCTCCGTCGGCGGTCACGACGGCGTTTTCGGCGCGGACCTCGGCTGCGTCGGAAAACCCGTAGAGGATGGTGCGACCGGGGTGCACGTCCGCGAAGTCGCGGGCGCGGGGGTCGTCGGCGTTGAGGATCGCGATGCCGTTGGCGGGGAGTTCCTCGATCAATTCGCGTTTGGCGAGGGCGACACCGTCGATTCCGTCGGGGAAATTTTCGGCGTGGGCCCAGCCGATGTTGGTGATGACGCCGACGTCGGGCTTGGCGATGCGGGCCAGCGCGCGGATTTCCCCGGCGTGGTTCATGCCCATTTCGAGCACCGCGACTTGCGCGTGGTCGGGGAGCCGCAGGATGCTCAAGGGGAGGCCAAGGTGGTTGTTGAGGTTGCCGATGGTTCGGCCTGTTGGGAATTGGGTTGCCATCAGTGTGGAGATGGCGTCTTTGGTGGAAGTCTTACCGGCGCTTCCGGTGACGGCGACGACTTTGCCGCCCCAGTTCCTGCGCATGGTGGCCGCGAAGTCCTGGAGGGTGCGTTCAGTGTTTTCGACGAGCAGGGTCGGGCCTTTGGCGGCGACCGGTTTGGAGACGATGGCGATGGCGGCACCACGGTCGAAGGCGGCTTGGACGTGGTCGTGGCCGTCGTGGGTGGGGCCGATGATGGCGAAAAAGGCGTCACCGGGTTGGACCGTGCGGGAGTCGATGCTCCAGCCGGTTATGTTGGGGAGCTGGGGGAGGGTGGAGGTCACTGGGCCACTCCCTGGGCGCTCTTTTGGGGGGCCCGGTTGGATGTACGGTTATGCCAGGCTGAAAGCCTGGCGCAGCCAAGAATGGCTGCCCTACAACGCGGCACCACCTCGCGGAGGGAAGAGCCGACTGAAAGTCGGCTGCGGCCAGAATTGGCCGCCCCACACAAACGCTTCATATCCGGCCGTCCTTGCGGCGGAAGCCGAATGAACGCAGCACTTCCGCGGCGCACTCCCGGTCGTCGAAATGGATCGTCCGGTCGCGGAAGATCTGGTAGGTCTCGTGGCCCTTGCCCGCAAGTAGCACGAAGTCTCCTGACCTGGCCTCCGCAATCGCCTTGCGGATTGCCGACGCGCGGTCGGGCTCCACGATTGGCTTCGTGTCCGTGCGACGCGCCCCGACCAAAATATCGTTGATAATCTCCAGCGGATCCTCGGACCGCGGATTGTCGCTGGTCACGACCACCAAGTCGCTGCCTTCGCCCGCCACTTGGCCCATCACTGGACGCTTTGTGCGGTCGCGGTCCCCGCCGCAGCCGAAAACCGTGATCACACGCTTCGGGTTCAGGCTCCGGGCGGCCACGATCGCGTTGCGCAGCGCATCGTCGGTGTGGGAATAATCGACGACCACGGCGAACGGCTGTCCCTCGTCCACCCGTTGGAACCGGCCCGGCACTCCCTCGCAGCGGGCAATACCGTCCGCGATCACATCCATCGGCAACTGGTACGAAATCCCGGCCCCGACCGCCGCCAAGATGTTGTACACATTGATCTTGCCGATCAGCTTCGAGCGGATCTCCACCCGGTGGCGGTCAAACGCAACCTCGAACCGCAGGCCGTCGAGCCCCGTGTGGATCTGCCGCGCCCGCAGCATGGCGTCCTGGCCCAACCCATAGGAAATGGTCTGCGACGTGCGGGGAATGGCCAGCTTGCGGGCCCACTCGTCGTCCTTGTTCACCACGGCAACCTGAGGCGCAGGCGCGCCCGCACCGGTAAACAGGAGTTGCTTGGCGGCGAAATAGGCTTCCATGGTGCGGTGGTAGTCCAAGTGGTCACGGGTCAGGTTCGAGAATACCGCCGTGTGGAACTGGAGTCCGTAGACCCGGCCCAGGTCCAGCGCGTGCGACGAAACCTCGAGGGTGGCGTGCGTGCTGCCCAGCCTGTCCAGTTCCGCAAACATCCGGTGCAGGTCGAGAGACTCCGGCGTGGTGTTGACGGCGGGCAATTCCTGGTCTGCCAAGCGGTAGCCGATGGTCCCGAAAACGCCCGTAGTGAATCCGGCGGCGCGGAGGATCGAGTCCACCAAATAGCTCGTCGTCGTCTTGCCGTTGGTGCCGGTGATGCCGGTCAACTTCAGCTTTTCGTCCAGCCGACCGTACAAATTGCGCGCCGCGAGCGCCAGAGCTTGGCGGCCATGCGGTACAACCAGCCACGGTGCCGGGAAGTCTTGCGGAGCCGGGGATTCGCTTACAACACCGGCAGCGCCCTTTTGCACCGCTTGTTGGGCAAACACCCGGCCGTCGACCTTCGCGCCGGGAAGCGCCCAGAACAATTGGCCCGATCCGACCTGTCGCGAGTCGTAGGCGAGGCCGGAAATCTCCGAGTCGGGGCTGAAACCGGGCGTGGTTCGGGCGTTGTGGTCCAGCGACCAGCTCACTCCCGACATCAACCCGCCCAGTTTCATCTCAAATTCACCTGGTAAAGACTACCCGTATTCGTGCTCCGCGCCGAACCGGCATTCCAGGGCCCGGAATCTGCGCCCTGGCGACGCCACTTCCCTCAACCTGCACGGAAAGCCCGTCCGCCGATGCCATCTCGACAACATCCTGCATCGACTTGCCGCGGAAATCCGGCACCACCGGCCCCGTCGGCTTGGGCGGAGCGGGAACCGGGAGCGATGCGGCCTCTGCCGCAAGCAAGGGACGGGGGACTGTTCCCGCTGCCGGAATGCCGTCCTCGATCGCGTCGGTATGCGAATTGCCTGCGATGATCGCCTGCTCGGCCAGCAGTTCCCGCAGACTGGGATCTTCGGCCATGATGCTGCTGCCGGAAAGGTCGGCGATGGCGGGTTCTTCGAAGAGCGGCCCGGCGATCTTGGCCTTCCGGGCTGCGGCGACCTCGTCTTCCGGGATATCTTTCGGAACGTCCAACATGCGCATGGCCTCGGTGGCGATTTCCTTAAATACTGGAGCCGCCGCCGCGCCACCCATGCCCGAATTGCCCTCGGTACCGTTCAGGGTCACCAGGATCACCAGCCGCGGGTTTGTGACCGGCGCGAAGCCCATGAAGGACGCGTTATAGAGGTGGGTGTAGTGGCCGTGTTCGAAAATCTGCGCCGTGCCTGTCTTGCCGGCGGAAGTGTAGCCGTCGAGGCGCGCGGTCAGTCGCGCGGTGCCCCGCAGGACGACGCCTTCCATCATGATCCGCATCTTCATCACCGTTTCCGGCTTCAGGACGCGGACGGGCGGCTCGACCGGCTCCAGCTTGTCGCCGCGCTTGAGGATGATCCGCGGGCGGACCAGCATGCCGCCGTTGGCGAACACGGAGGCCGCGCGGGCCAACTGCACGGACGTGGCCGAGACCTCCTGACCCATCGCGATCGATTCCAGCGAAGTGCTGCCCCACTTGTTCAGTGGTCGGAACAGGCCGCGCGATTCCGCCGGGAACCCAGCGCCCGTCTTGTCGCCGAACCCGAAGCGCTTCACGTACTCGTACATCTTTTCGCGGCCCACGCGCTGGCCGATCTTGATCGCGCCGATGTTGGACGACTTCTCCAGCACCTGCTGCATGGAGATTGTGCCGTAGCCGCCGTGCGCTTCGTGCACCACGCGGCCGGGCAGAGAGAGCGTGCCGTTGCCGGTGGCGATGGGCGAATCGGGGGTCAAGTTTGTGGTTTCGAGCGCCGCCGACAGGGTGACGACCTTGAAGATCGACCCCGGCTCGAAGGGCACTGAAACGCCCAGGTTGAACCGGCTCCACTTGCTGTCGTTCTCGGACGGCGGCTTGTTGGGATCGTAGGAAGGATAGTTGGCCAGCGCGAGGATGTCGCCCGTGTAGGGGTCCATCACGATGGCGGTGCCGTAGCGGGCGTGCTTTGCCTCGACGCCCTTCTTGAGTTCGCGCTCGGCGATGAACTGGAGGCGCTCGTCGATGGTCAGGGTGAGCGGCGTCCCGGCTCGGACGGCGGTGTCCACGTGCGAATCGATGCCCTTACGGCGGACGTCCTGGATCTGGTGCTCTTCGCCGGATTCGCCCCGCAGGAGCGCGTCGAAGGAGCGTTCGATGCCGGAACCGCCCTCCTCGCCGACGGTGCAGGGGATGTGCGGGGCGAGCAGCAGTTTGGGGTCGGCACCCTCTTTCCCGCAAACGTCTCCGACAACGTGGGCGCCGGTGATGCCGTTCGGGTAGTTGCGGCGGCTCTCGGGGATGAACGAGGCGTATTCGAGGTGCAGGTCGCGCAGGTTCTTGGCCTCGAACGGGTCCATGTGCCGCTTCACCATGACGAAGCCCTTGTGGTGTTCGCGGGCGTAGGCCAGGCGGTCATGCAGGATCTGTTTGTCGAGGTGCAGCAGGTTGCCCATCACCTCAGTGGCGACGCTGACGTTGTTGATGCGGCGGGGGTCCACGGCGACGGATTCGGCGGGGACGCTGACGGCCATCTGCTGGCCGTTGCGGTCGAAGATGGTGCCACGGGGGGCGGGAACCTTGACGTCGTGCTCCTGCTGGGAGACGGCGACCTTCGAGTAATGGTCGTGGAGCTTGATCTGGACCAAGTAGAGGTGGTGGATGATCGCCCCACCCCAAAGCAGCAAAGCCGCGGCAACCAGTTTGAGCCTGGTGTCCGCGGCCGCCCTCGGATTCGGCTGGCCTGTATATTGCACGGCGGGTCCTCTACTGGGATTGGCCGCTGGCAGCAGCCGGCGTCGCGGCCTTGGCGAAGCTTCCTGCGGAGGCTTGGTTTTCGAGGTGGAAGACCTGGTCGGCGTCCGGGTTGGTCATGCTGTTGGCCTTGGCCAATTCGTTCAGACGTTCCGGGCTCAGCAGCCCGGCTTCCTTGGTCTCGAGGTCGCGCTTCTGGTCGACCAAGGTTTTGTACTCGGATTTCAACGCTTCGAGCTGGTAGCCGGCGAGCACGGAGGCAACCTGCGGGGCGATGATGCTTCCGCCAACCAGCAGCAGCACGGCGGCTGCGCCGAGAGCCGACCAGCATTCGCCCTTGGCTGCGGGGTCGGCCTGGCGTACGAGGCGGCTATTGTCCACGGACTTGGACCAAAAGAAAATCTCGTCATTGGGCAGCGCGCGCAGTCTGTACGGGTCCGAAAAGGCCCGCACCGCGGAGGCGTTCCCCGCCATCCCGACTGCTCCGCTCCTCTTGAAGTATGTTGCGAATGTTGCCATCTTGTCCCCCTGCTTGCCCGTCACCACACTAACTAACTTGTTCGAGAATCTCTACCGCCCTGAGCTTGGCACTTCTGGACGGCGGATTCTCCCGCAGTTCCTGCTCCCCTGGAATTACCGGCTTCTTGGTAAGGATTCGGGCCCGGCCGGTGCGTCCCAATTCCCGGAAACTTTCTTTGACCTTTCGGTCTTCCAACGAGTGGAATGAGATGATTACGATTCGACCACCCGGGCGCACCATCTTCGGCGCAGCAACCAATAGGGCGTCTATCTCGTCCAACTCACCGTTCACCATCATCCTCAAGGCTTGGAAAGTCCTTGTTGCCGGATGGATTGGTCCGGTACGGGGTACGGCCCGTTCCACTATACCCGCCAGGTGTAGTGTGCTCCGAATGGGCCGTGCCCGCACAAGTGCTCCAGCTATCTTCCGCGCTCTCCTTTCTTCGCCTAACTGAAAGATACAGTCGGCAAGTGCCTTTTCAGGCATTGAATTTACCAGGTCGCCCGCCGTCATGCCTCTGGTTTGATCCATGCGCATATCCAACGGGCCCTCTGATTGAAAACTAAATCCGCGTTCGGCTCCTGTAAGTTGGTACCGGCTAACTCCAAGGTCCGCCAGAAGTCCATCCAGGTTCTTGAACGCCAACTCCGAAAACTGTGCGTGCTGGAAGTCGATGCGTTCGGCAAACTCCGACGTATTCCGCATGGCCATCTCGAGCGACTGGGGATCCCTATCGCAGGAGATCAACCTGCCGCCGTCCGTCAGCGTGCTTCCTGTCAATCGGGCCGCAATCGCACCCGTGTGCCCCCCGAGGCCCGCCGTGCAGTCACAGTAGACACCGTCGGGACGCACATCCAACAATTCCAAACATTCTTTGAGGAAGACTGGGTAGTGGGTGGCCATTTTTTTGTTCCGGCCCGACTACTTCGCCCCCGCCTTTTCCATCTTCGTGATCGCCTGAGCAGCCCGCGACCGCGCCGCCTGCCGCCGCTCCTGGTACATCGCGTCCGGGATCACCTGGATGTGTCCCTTGTAGGGAATCAGGTGCAGCTCGGTCCCGACCAGCTTCAATTCGTTCCGCAGTTCGGAGTTGATGGTGACGCGCCCCTGGCCATCCATATCGGCCTCGCTGCCCATGTCGTGGGCGTTGAACATGTAGTCCGAGAGAGCTTCCGGGTCGTCCGTGTATTCCTGCAGCAGCTCCTCGTTCGCGAGCCAAACACTCAACGGGTACAGCTGTGCTATCATTCCGTCGAGACTTGTGACAAATAATCTCTTTTCAGGAAAGCTGTCAAAGAACCTGTGGACCTCGGCGGGAAGCTTGAGCCTTCCCTTGTCGTCGAGGCGAGCGGAATTCCGACCCAGCGGCGGTCTGGCCGCCGGGCTCGCCCCTCCGGGAGTGAGGTTTTGGTCCACGTTGAATCCACTTTAGACCACTTCGGTCCACACCACAGATTGTGCCATACCCTGCGCTTGGTTGCAAGCCTTAAAACGCCGGAAGTGTATGTTTTTTGTTTAGGTTACACGGCATACCACAGGTTCCGCGACGACAGCCAAGACCGCTACTAATTGTGGTTCAAGGCGAATGAATGGCGAAATGTGCGGAAGATGTCGCGGTTCGCTAGGGGATGTGGAGTGGTTCAGGTCCACGCCGGGGGTGCCGTGGTCGGAAGTGGAGTGAAAGCGCCGTTTTGAGGGTCGGTGGGGCCAGTTTTGGGCATGGACGCGGTTTCGGGCCTCCCGGGTGGGCGGTGGATTCGAGGCTTCGAAGTACGGGTGGATCAAAAGTGGACTGTTGGGCCCTGGAGGCTGAACCGACGACCGAGGGGCGGTCCATCGCGTTGCGGCTCTGCGTCGGAATCCGTCGAAAGGGCTTTCGGCACGACCTTCATGATTGCGACTCGCCATGTTGGTGGGCGACGTTGATTCGAAAATTTTGAGCATCACCGGAGTCGATCCGTACTATATTGGAGATTCCCCAAGATGCCGAAACCGTGGCCAGCGTCCTTCCCCCAATCCGCTCGGGTTTGCCGCGGAGCGATTGCCGTTTTTGGCGTGCTGATGGCTGTGGGCTATGTAGCTGCGGACCACGTCGCACCGGACGGGCGCCGCTTGGCCAAAGTCCAAGGGGTTGATACGGTCGGCTACTTTTCCGTCGCGCACTCCCTGCTGTTCGACCATGATTTCGACCTGCGCAACGAGTATGCGCGGAACCCTCCCTCCCCATCGGAGTGGACCGCGATTCGGAAGGAGACCGGGCTGCCCGGCAGTCCGTGGGGCGTCGGATACTCGATCCTCCAGGTGCCTATGTTGGCGGCGGGAACCGCTCTGGACATGGTGGCGGGGAATCCAGGCGACGGGTATTCAACGTTTGCCGTCTATCTGTACGGCCTTGGCAGCGTCCTGATCACCGCCCTCGGACTTTGGGCGCTGTTCGAACTGCTGCTGGAAGTTGCGCTCTGGCGCGGCGCGTCCGAGACCCGCGCAGCCGGGGCTGCACTCTTCTCGGTGTTTGCCGTATACTTCGGCACAAGTGTCGGGTACTACTCGATCATGCGGATGGCGCATGCGTCGTCTTTCTTATTTGCCAGCCTGTTCCTACTCCAGTGGTGGCGGATCCGTGACAAGCAGGATGTCCGGTCATGGATCTTGCTGGGGGGGATCGGGGCATTCCTCTCGATCTCCAGATGGCAGGACGTCCTCTACGTGGGCGGTCCGATTATTTACGACGTCCTGCGGCATGCGCCCGTTCGCGGGTTCCGGGCCTGGTTCCGGGCACGCCTCGGATACGCTGCGGCCGTGCTGGTGTGTTGCATCCCGCAGTTCCTCGAATGGAAAGCGATCTACGGCAAGTACGTGACGATCCCACAGGGGGGCGGCTTCATCAGCTTCCCGCCGACCCACATCGCCGAGGTCCTGTTCTCCGCGCGTTGTGGCTGGCTGCTTTGGACGCCGCTGGTTGCCATCGGACTGGTGGGGCTGGTCGGCGCAACCAAACGGGAATGGCGCGTCTTTGCTCCGTGGTGGATTGTTTTGATCCTCGAACTGGTCGTGATCGGTGCGATGGCGACTTGGCACGGTTTCGATTCCTTCGGCGCGCGCTACATGCTCACCAACACGACGACAGTGGCGCTCGGACTAGTCTTCCTGCTTTCGTCGCCGTCGCCGGTCGTCCGCAGGTGGACGGGGGGACTTTCGATTGTTTGCACCGCCTTCACGGTGCTGTTCATGGTCCAATACGGGCTGCACCTGATTCCGAAGAACGAGCCCCTCACGCCGCACCAGATTTTCGCCGAGAAGCTGATGCTGCGCGCCGCACTGCGCAGAAATGCGGCGGTGCGCGACGCACAGGGCAGGATCGAGGCGGGAGACAGCGCCGGGGCCCTCCGGATCTTGGAACCAGCGATGCAGTTGGGCGACGACGACGAGGTATTGCGGCCATTGATCCAGTTGTACAGGGCGAAGGGCGACACAGCGCGTGCGGCGGAGGCGGCGCGGCGGATGGACATTTTGCGGTCGGAGCGGCTGCCGTGAACCCCCAGGTGCGGAAGACAGTGGAACAAACGCCGCTGGTCGTGGACTTGGACGGCACGCTGGTCCACTCCGACACCTTGTACGAGTCCGCCTTCCGCTTGATTCGGCACCATCCGTGGAACGTGTTCCGCCTGATCTGGTGGCTGCTGGCGGGCCGCGCCCGGCTGAAGGCTGAAATCGCGGCCCGTGTTGCGACACCGCCAGACTTGCTTCCGTGGAACCGCGACTTGGTGGCATTCCTGCGCACCGAGCGCGCCCTCGGCAGGCAAATCGTGTTGGCGACGGCGTCGCACGAGTCCGTCGCGCGAGCAGTTTCCAACCACGTGGGGTGTTTCGACGCGGTCATCGGCAGTACTGAGTCCCGCAATCTGAAGGGGAGGGCAAAACGCGATGAACTGGTTCGGCGGTTCGGCGTGCGGGGCTTCGACTATGTGGGAGACAGCCGGTCCGACATAGCCGTTTGGGCTGCGAGCCGCGTGGCGCACCCAGCGGGGACGATGCGCCACGTGCCGCCGGCAGCGCTCGCCGAAGGGGCCATTCCGGGTGTGGGATTCCCGGCTCCCCGACCATCGCTGCGGCACGTGTTGCGGGAGTTGCGGACTCACCAGTGGATCAAGAACATCCTTGTATTCGCGCCGGCGGCGTTGAACCACCACATCAGCTGGGCGATCGCGACCAAGCTCGGCGCGGCGTTCGTGGCGTTTTCCCTCACTGCGTCCGGCGCATACGTCTTTAACGACCTGTTTGATTTGGATGCCGACAGGCGCCATCCACGCAAGCGGCACAGGCCACTGGCCGCAGCCACGATCTCGATCCCGGTTGGCGTGGCACTAGCGTGCTTGGCATCGGCGGGCGGCCTTGGAATCGGCATCACGCTGGGCCCGTCGTTCGAGATTTGGCTGTTGATCTATGCGGCGATGACGGTCGGCTACAGCGTTTTCCTCAAGAACAAGCCTGTGGTGGACGTGGTGGCACTGGCGATCCTCTACACAATTCGAATTTATGCGGGCGGGGCGGCAGTCTCGGTCTGGATCTCCCCGTGGCTGGTTCAATTTTCGATCTTCCTGTTCCTCAGTCTTGCCTTCGTGAAGCGCTACTCGGAACTCAAGAAGTTGGAGGAGTCGGACCGGCGGGAGGAACTCGCGCGCGGATACCGGCCTGCGGACATGCCTTTGATCGGGCAGTCTGGCACCGCTTCCGGTTACATCGCCGCACTGGTGCTGGTGCTTTATGTCAATGGCAAGGAAATGGAGCACCTGTACCCACGGCCCGAGCTGCTGTGGGGAGTCTGTCCCGTGTTCGTCTATTGGATTACCCGCGTCTGGTTGGTGACCTACCGCGGCAACATGAACGAGGATCCCATCCTGTTTGCGGTTGGCGACCGAGTCAGCTACTTTGCCGGACTCATCATCGTCCTGTTTATTGCGGGAGCCCTGACCCGATGATGCGCGACGCGGTGGGGTGGGGCCGGTATCCGAAGACGAGATCGCGCCGGATTGAACTGCGGGATTGCGACGAGGCCATTCCGTTTGGCGATCCGGGCTCATTCTTGGCCCACGGGATGGGCCGGAGTTTGGGAGATTCCTGCCTGAATGATGGCAACACTCTGCTGGACACGCCCGGCCTTGGCCGCGTCCTGGCTTTTGATAGCTTGACCGGGCGTCTGCACGCCGAGGCCGGGATCACCTTCGATGCGATCATCCGGCTGGTCCTGCCACATGGTTGGTTCCTCCCGGTTACGCCCGGGACGCGGTTTGTGTCGCTGGGCGGGGCCATCGCCAACGACGTGCATGGCAAGAACCACCATCGCGCCGGGACTTTCGGAAACCATGTCCTCGGTTTCCGGCTTCGGCGCAGCGACGGGAGTTGGCAGAGGTGCAGTCCGACGGAAAACCCGGAGATGTTTCGCGCGACCATTGGGGGTCTCGGGCTGACGGGCCTCATTACGGATGCAGAGATTCAATTGAAGCCGGTTGTGAATTCGTGGATTGATTCCGCGACGATACGTTATGGGTCGGTGGATGAATTCGCGGACCTGACGGCGGAATCGGAACGGGACCACGAATATGTCGTCGCGTGGGTGGATACGTGCACGACCCGGGCGGTTGGGCCTGGGGTGTTGATCCGGGGGAACCACAACGTTGATGCGGGTCCGCAGACGCGGATTGCCCCGACCGGGCCGGTTGTTTCGGTGCCGGTGATCCCGCCCTTCAGTCTGCTGAATGGTGGCACGCTGCGCGCGTTCAACACGGCATATTATTGGGGGCGGCCGACCGTTGCCAAGCGACGGGTCCCACTGGGGCCGTTTTTCTATCCGTTGGATGCCTTGGGGGCGTACCACAGGCTGTATGGGCCTGATGGGATGGTGCAATGGCAGGCGCTGGTGCCGTCGCATGAGGTGGCGCGGGAACTGCTGGTCGAGTCGCGGCGGGCGGGGGCGTCTTTCCTGAGCGTCATGAAGGTGATGGGCGACGTGCCTTCACCGGGGATGCTATCGTTTTCGGGCAAGGGCGTTACGATCGCGTTGGATTTCCCGTTCGAGGCGGGGATTTTGCCGGTGCTTGATCGGTTGGATGATTTGGTGGCAGTGGCAGGGGGACGATTGTATCCGGCGAAGGACGCTAGGATGTCGGGGCGTAATTTTCGGCTGTTCTATCCGCAGTGGGAGGAGTTTGTGCCGTTTGTGGACCCGAAGTTTAGTTCCTCGTTTTGGCGTCGGGTGATGGGATAGAGGGCTACCCGGCACGGGAACAGGTGGAATTGGGTTTCTATTTGCCGCAATGGATGCCGGCGTGGCCGAGGTTGGTGCCGGTGGGCCAAATCACCAGGGACTCCCGGCCGTTAGCGCAGACGGCGGTTACGGAGTCGGCTGTGATGTGCATGGCACCGCCCGTGCTGGTGCTGCCATCGATGCCTGTCGACATTCCACCGTCGTTCAGGAAGAGCAAGCCGTAGCGCTCGAACAGGTCTTCTTTATTACGCGCAACGCCGTCGGGAAAGGTGACTTTTCCGGGTTGATGACCCTGAAGGATGTGTTTGACGCCCAGCTTGGCCGCGTAGTCGGCGAGAACCTTGGCTGGATCGGCGTTCGGATTCCCGCCCAGGAACCACGGCACTCCACCCGGCCCCCTGTCACTCAGCCGCGCCTCGAGGATCGAGTCCGGCCCGACGAACACGTCCGCCGCGTATTTCTTCGCCGCAAAGCCGGTCGCGGTGTCCGAGTTGATTTGCGCAATAGTCCGGCCCGCGGTGTAGCCGCCGTGGCTGAAGAACCAGTCGTTCACGCGCGCCGCGATTGGGAGGCCGCACATGAAGGTGCCGAGATCGCCCTTGCAGTCCGCAACGTCCTTGGGCTTGATGCCTGCCGCCTTGAGTGCGTCGGAGAACTCCGCCGTTTTCTTGCCCTTGGGATCGGACAGAAACTCCGCTTCATGGTTGCCGAGGGTGAGGATCACGCGACCGCCCGCGCTGGCAGCGTCCTGCTGGAGAGTTTGGATGTAGCTGATGGTCTTTATCTGCTCCGGCCCCTTGTCGATGGTGTCACCGGTGATCACAAGGACGGACTTCTTCGCCGTCCACTTCCCCGCCCCGTCCACCAATTTCGCAGCTTGGAGGACACCGAGAAAACGGGACTTGTCCGCATGGGAGTCGCCGACGGCGTAGAGGTGTTCAGTCGTGTCGACCTCCACCACCCAACTCCGCTGCGCGCACAACCCAACGGTCGAAAGGGCCATCAGAACGATGAACTTCTTCATGGTTTTGCCGTTCCTTTGGTGGCCGGGGCCGCCTTGCGCACCTGCTCGAAATATTGCTTGACGTAGGGTTGCAAGGCGACCGGGATCTCGTCGCGGCTAACATCCCCGTCCGACTCGGCGTGGGACGCAGCCTTCTTCGAGTAATCGGTACGGAGTTGCTGGTTGCCGGACTGTACCTCGATCGTCGTCTCGCCCGTCACAGTGGCCGCACGCTTGCCGATAATCTCGCTGATCTTGCCCATGGCCTTCAACTGCTCGGCGGCCTTCAGGTCCTTCGCGCCGTCCTGGCTACCGACGCCACTGCCGGCCTGTGCCGATTCCTGCGCGCTCTTGGCACCGGCCTTGCCCTCGGCCTGCTGGCCTTCCTTGGCTTGGCCGTTGGGGTCGCCTTCCTGCGCCGCGTCGGCCTGCTGCTGGCCCTGTTGGTCCTGGCCCTTGCCCTGCCCTTTGTCGCCCTTTTCGCCCGACTTCGACGCTTGCTGCTGGCTGTTCTTTTGGTTGCCGGCCTGCTTATCGCCGCCCGGTTTCGACATCATGTTCGACATGGCCTCCTTCAACTTCGAGAGGAGGCTGGAATTGTTCTCGCCGTTCGAGTTCTTGGAGTTGCCCTTGTCACCCGCCGCGCCCTCCTGGCCTGGAGTTTTGCCATCGCCTTCCTTGCCGTCGTCGGACTTCTTGCCGTCCATCGGGTCGCCGTTCTTGGGCTGGTCGAGCGGATCGCCGCCTTTGCCGTCGCCTTGCTTGCCCGCACCCTCGCCTTTTTCGCCCTTGTCGCCCAGAGCGCCGCCCTCAAGGGCCTGGTCGATGGCTTTTTCCAGTGCGGCGTCGGGCTTGGCGTCGGGATTCAGGGGAATCCCCAGCTTGGCGAGAAGCGATTCAGCGGCCTCCATCTTGGCCTGCCGGGCCGCATCCGCACCGCCTTTTTGGCCGGTCTTGGGCCTCACCGCTGCCTGGTCCTCGAAGAGCACTTCCGTGATGGGAGCCTTCAGATCGAGCCCGTGGCCGATGCTGTAGCGGAGGAAAACGAGCGTGAGGACGAGAACGCCGACTGCCGACATCGCGTACAGCGCCTTGGGCATGGTGAAGGGAATGGCGGTGGTCAAATCGACAGTGACGGCGGCCTGCTCGGCCTCCAGCTTCTGCCGTTCGCGGAGTTCTCCAGCCTTGGCGGGATTGGCGTCAAAGTAGAGGGCGGTTGAAAGGGAGTCGTGAAGTCCGGCCGAGTCGTCTACGCGGATTGCCGTTGCGTACTCGCTGGGCAGCGCTCGGAAGACGCGGTAGATCCCGAATCCGAGGCCAGCCGCCGCGAACAAGCCCAAGGTCCACCACTCCAGATAGCGGGTGCCGAGTATCAGGATGAGTGCGATGCCGCCCATCGCGACAGCGGCGGCGAACGCGGTTTGCGCCAGCGATTCGTTGACGATGAGGCGACGGCGCGCGCGGCGGACAAGATCCTCGACCATGTATGTATGTTACTCCGAAACCCGGTCCCGGTTCCTTTCATCCGATAGGCCTGCATGCGAATCGGGATCACCTGCTATCCAACGTACGGCGGTAGCGGCATCGTCGCCACCGAGCTCGGGCTGGAACTGGCCGACCGGGGCCACGACATCCACTTCATCACCTACGCCAACCCGATCCGGCTCGACCCCTACATTCCGCGCATCCACTACCACGAGGTGGAGGTCTCGAACTACCCGCTTTTCCAGTACCCGCCGTATTGCCTGGCGCTTGCGTCGCGCATGGCCGAGGTCGCTGAGAACTACAAGCTGGATCTGCTGCACGTCCACTACGCGATTCCGCACTCGATGTCCGCCTACATGGCGCGGCAGATGCTGGCTGCGAAGCGCCGACTGCCGTTCGTGACGACGCTGCACGGTACCGACATCACGCTGGTGGGCATGGACCCGTCATATTTCGGAATCACGAAGTTCTCGATCGAGCAGTCGGATGGCGTCACCGCGATCAGCGAGGACTTGCGGGGCCACACGGTGGAGACTTTCGGGGTCGAGAACGAGATCCGGGTGCTGCACAATTTCGTCAATATCGAAACGTATGCGCCGGATCCTGCGCGTCAAGGGCGGGGACGGTTCGCCGGGGAGGGGCAGAAGCTGCTGATCCACCTCTCGAACTTTCGGCCTGTGAAGCGCGTGCTGGATTGCGTGAGGATCTTGGCGGAGGTGCGGAAGCACGAGGACGCGAGGCTTTTGATGGTTGGGGACGGGCCGGACCGAACTGCCGCCGAGCACCTTGCGTCCCAACTTGGGGTTGCGGACCACGTGGAGTTCCTTGGCAAGCAGAACAATGTCCAGCGGCTGATCCGGCTGGCGGATGTGCTGTTGATGCCGAGCGAGATGGAATCGTTCGGGCTGGCGGGGTTGGAGGCGATGGCGTGCGGGGTGCCGGTGGTGGGGACGCGGGTCGGGGGAGTGCCGGAATTAATTACGCCGGGGGTGGATGGGTTTTTGGAGGCGGTTGGCGACGTCGCGGGGCAGGCGCGGCGGGTGTTGGAGATTGTGGAGGACCCGGATGGGCAGCTGCGGATGGCAGCGGCTTCCCGCAGGACCGCGGAGGCGCGGTTTTCGACGGACCGGATCATTCCGATGTACGAGGCGTATTACGGGGAAGTGCTTGGGCGGTAGGGTTCCTCGTGCCCTGCCCCGTTGCAGCCCTCGTGGCGCTCGCATGCACCTCCGTATTACAATGGTTTTTCGCCCTTCCCACGAGGGCGCGTAGCTCAGCTGGTTAGAGCGCCTGCTTCACACGCAGGAGGTCCGGGGTTCGAGTCCCTGCGCGCCCACCATTTCCCCCCTTTTTTACGCCTCTGCGCGCTCGACCGCCTTGCCAATGGTCCCTGCCAAGCAAGCTACACCGATGCCAAGCAATACCAGCGTGCTCGGTTCAGGATTGACGGGGCCTGTGGTGGGGTCCGTGCCGCCGCTGAAGCCGAGGCTGCCGAAATCGTTGGAGCCGGTCAGTGAGTGTCCGGTTGCGGTGTTGTAGGAACTGCAATCGTTGGAGATGAAGTTCCTATCCGCCATAGTGACCGAATCGGTATATGCGAAGGCCCGCCCGCATCCGATTGAGGCGAAGGGATCCAACGTGATGGCGTGCAAGGCGAGAATGTTTCCGGCGAAAGCGGTGCTGGACCCGAGAGTCGCGGAAGTTCCGACCTGCCAGTAGACAGCGTCGGTTGAGTTGGCCCCGATTACATGAATCGACGCGCTGCTTCCTGTGGTCAGAGTGGTGGCAATCTGGAAGACGAAGATCGCATTGGACTCGTTGTTGAAATCGAGGGTAAGCGCCCCATCCACCTGTGCGGAGGAAGAGAACGTATAGACCCCGGGAGCAGGGTGGAGATGGAGCCTCCCGATCCCAAAACGATGCCAGTCTCGTTGGCAGTAGACGTCAAACCGGCCAAGGCATTGTACGCGGCATTCTCATCATTCCGAGCTTGTTGCGCAATTACAGGTAATTGGTCCAAGGCGTAAAAGGACCCATTTACCAATGTTCCGGGCGTTGGAAAACCGGTAATTGAAGCAAGGGGCAAAGGATAGCCGCCCAAGTTGCCATTGACGACGGTGCCGCTTGCACCACCCACGGTGACGCCCGCACCGCCAAGGACCGCGAAAGCCTGCGCCGAACCCAACGTTATTGCGGCGGCGAAGGTCTCGGAGGGTAGCATCGTGAAACACGAGCAGACAAGCAGGCTAACTCCGGTCGCCCGCCATGCGTTGGACTTACATGCCAAGAAGTTACTTGGCCTCCGTTGAATATTTCTCATGCAATCCCGTTGTGCATGCAACGGGCCACCGGTCTGGGTACTAGTACCAACGCTGCACGCGGGTGAGCGGTTTCCGCGTGGTTGACGCTCCGCCGTCAAATGACCAAATGCGGTCTAGGCCTGTGGGCTCACCACCCGGCAGTTCCGAGTCCGGCCCTCACGCAATCCGCTTCTCGGCGTCGATCCTGGTAAAGAGCAACGCCCCCAAGACCGCCAGCGTCGCCATCACGACGAAGATGGCGTTCCAGCCGAAGTATTTGACCAGGTAGCCCGAAAGCGAGGTCGAGACCGCCCCCCCCACGTTGCCCCATGTATTCATGACGCCGGACACTGAGCCTGCGAAGTCGCCGCCGATATCCAGCGGAATAGCCCAAGAAACGCCGACGGTCAATTCCAAGAAGAACATCGAAGTGCAGGAGAACCAGACGGCTTGGACAGGGTCCGCAGCTTGGCCCGCCAGCACCACGCTGATCCCGCCCAGCAGGAACCCACTGATTGCCACCACTTGGCGCGCCCGACGGAGTCCGAGGCTGGTCCGGCTCAGGATGTCGGACAGCCACCCTCCGCCCAGGTCCCCGAACACCCCGGCGAGAAGCGTCAGACTGGCGAAAAAGCCCATCTTCCCGATGCTGAAGCCTCGTGCGCTGTTCAGGTAGGTCGGGAAGAGGTCGAGGTAGAACGCCAGCGAGTAGCCGTAGCAGAAGTAGGCCGCCGACAGGATCCACATCTGGGGACTGCCGAGGATCCGCTTCCAGGGCACCGCCCCCACCACCTTCTTGCTCGCACCGACGGCTGATTCGATCAGCTTCAACTCCGCCGCGTTGACGCCCTTATGGTCCGAGGGATGGTCCCGGTAGTAGAGGAACCAGACAATCGCCCAGACAAAACCGAGAGATGGCAGTGTGAGGAACGCGGCCCGCCATCCGAAATGTAGGATCACCCAGGCGACCAGCGCGGGTGTGATGGCACCGCCCAGCCGGGAGCCGGCGTGGGTGATGCCCTGAGCGAATCCCCGCTCGGCAGGCAGGATCCAGCGCGACAGCGAACGCGTGGCCGTGGGGAAGGCTCCGGCCTCGCCCATTCCGAACAGGAACTGGCACGCCTTCATGGACCAGGCGCTCCACATGCCGACAATCGCGGAACAACATAGCGACCACCAGATCACGATGCCCGTGAGCGCGCGGCGGGGTCCGAACCGGTCGCCCAGCCAACCGCCCGGAATCTGGAAGAGCGAATAGCCCCACCGAAAGGCGCCCTGGATCAGCGTCATGGTGACCATGTCGAAGGCAAATTCCTTGCGGATCAACGGCGCGGCGGAGGAAATGACCACGCGGTCCATGTAGGTGATCATGTAGGCGGCCACGGTCAGGCCAAGGACAACGTGTCGGACACGGGTGGGGCGGTTCAACATGGGCCAGTTCATCATATCGGACGGGCCCGCGTCTCCCGCTCATGCCGTCTCCGGCTCACGCCAGGAGAAACAGTGTGCGGATACGCGGCGATCGGAGCCCGTCCGAAGTAGTGGAGAAATGTAGCGGAAATGCAAGATGCCCCGCCATGGTCGGAATGACCGGGCGGGGCATCGTGCAGTTGTGGGACTGGGAGATCAGGCGCGGCGCGAGCGGATTCTCAGGAGCGCGACCCCGGCGAGTCCGGTGGCGAGGCTCATCCAGCTGCCCGGCTCCGGCGCAGCGGCATCAAAGGCATTGAGGTCTCCGAAGCTGCCATAGTAGTTGCCCGGAGCAAAGTTGGCGCCACCGCAGTAAGGGCCCTGCCCGGGGCCACCACATTCCGACCCCGACTGGCTGGTGAACTGACCGGAGTAGAACCAGTTGGTGTAGGAAAAGTCGGCTATGGCGGCATTGACGAAGTTCGCGTCGGTGGCCACCGAACCATTGACCCAGGCGTGGCTGGTGTAGAGCAGGTTAGCCATGTAGTGGCCATTTGTGCCGAACGTATAGAACTGGATCGCGGTGGAACCGTTGCTGTCGTAGATGTGCACGCCGCCGCCGGTGTCGCTACAGAAGCCTTCCGGGCAGTTCACTGGGCTGAGAGCCGCGCCGCCGCCGGTGACGGTGAAGGTCTGAACGCCGTTGTTGTAAGTGGTGGTGGTGAACGAGGCCAGCATGGAACCAGCCGCGGTGGTGGCCTTGCACCACGAAGAGGTGGCAGTGTTGACGCAGCCGGTGAGAGCCGTGGTGTCGTACTGGACCAAGAGCTGGACCGCGCCAATGTCGCCAGTGACGGATCCGTCCGAGCTGTAGAGGCGGTTGCCGTCGTCGCTGTCGTATCCGGTTGCCCGGAATGACTGGGTAACTGTTCCTGCAAGTGCCGAGCCGCTGAACACGGCTGCAAGGATCGCGCAGGATGCGATCAGGGTTGTCTTCTTCAATTTTCCTCCGAGAACGGTTTCGTCAGTCAAGAAAGTGCGAAACCGTACTCCAGAATACTACAGATGTCACTGCAGCGGGGTGGCTGCGGGCTTCACCGGAATCTCAGTCACAGCGAATGTGGATTTATATTTCCTTTGGAATCAACATGTTGGCATTTTTGTCCGGGTGGGTTCCGAGTACGGGGGTGGTAAGTTTTTGATCGGGAGGCGGCACTGCGGGCAAATGAGCCGAGAGAAGAGACAAGAGCGCGGAGCGGGTGACACCGGGGCTCGGCGGAAGGCGTTGCGGGCAGTAACGCGGGCCATTGTGGTCTTCGGTGAACATATCGACGAGAGTGCCATATCACTGGCCGACTTTGTGCGTTTGCTGGAACTGTCGAAGGATCGGCAGCCAGTGTCCGCGAAGAGGCTGCGGGTGCGCTGGGTGGAGGAGTGGTGATGGCTAGGAGGAGTATCCGGTATCGACCGCTGCCGAGTCAAGCGAAGTTCCACCGGTCCGAGGCGCGGTTCAAGGGCTTTTCGGGGCCGATTGGGTCGGGTAAGAGCCAAGCGCTGTGCCAAGAGGCGATCCGCCTCAGTTACTTGAATCCGGGGCGGACGGGGCTGATCGGGGCTCCGACGTATCCAATGTTGCGGGACGCGACCGTGGCGTCGTTGACGGAGGCGCTGGAGACAAGCCGGCTGCCGTTCGAGTTACAGAAGAGCGAGAACGTCCTGACGATGTCGGATACGGGGTCGCGGATCCTGCTGCGGGCGGTGGACGAATTCGAACGGCTGCGGGGCACGAATTTGGCGTGGTTCGGGCTGGACGAGTTGAGTTACTCGCAGGAAGGGGCGTGGCTGCGGCTGGAGGGTCGTTTGCGCGATCCGAAGGCGACGCGGTTGTGCGGGTTCGCGGTGTGGACGCCGAAGGGCTTTGACTGGGTGTACCGGCGGTTCATCAAGGACCCTGCCGCTGGGTATGAGGCGGTGCTGGCGAAACCGTTCGAGAACCGGTTCCTGCTGGACCAAGTGCCGGATTTCTATGACCGGTTGAAGGCTAGCTACGACGAGGCGTTCTTCCAGCAGGAAGTTTTGGGGAGTTACCTGAATGTCAAGGGCGGGCTGGTGTACGGGTCGTTTGCGCGGGACGCCAATGTGCGGCCGGTGGAGATGGATGTCGGGCAACCGGTCTGCTGGGCCGTGGATTTCAATGTGGATCCGATGTCGTCGGTCGTGGCGCAGATGGCGGGCGACGAGGTAAGGGTGCTCGGAGAGATTGTGCTGCGTCGGGCGACGACGGAGCAGGCTTGCGCGGAGTTCGAGCGGCGATTCGGGCTACCGAGGGCGGGAGTGGTGGTGTACGGGGATGCTTCGGGGGCTTCGATGAAGACTTCGGGGTATTCGGACTACGACATCATCCGGGAGTATTTCCGAGTGCGGGCCGCGAAGGTATCGTACCGGGTACCGTCAGCGAATCCCCCTGTGCGGACTCGGGTGACGGCGGTGAATTCGAAGTTGCGGAGTGCGGCCGGGGATGTGCGGTTGTATGTGGACCCAGGGTGCAGGGAGTTGATTGCGGACTTCGAGGAGGTTTGCTACCGGGAGGATACGACGGAGATCGACAAGGATCGAGACCGGCGGCGGACGCATTTATCGGATGCGTTGGGCTATTTGATTTGCCATGAAGGCCGGGGGACGGTCGGGGAGCGCGGAGTGCGGTTGTTTTAGGTGTGGGTGGGGTGGGTGCAACGGGGCGTGCGGTTAGGGCCGCCTAGAAAGGCGGCTGCAGGCAAGACTGCCTGCCCCACGGCGGCCCTGGCAGGGCACAGGCTAGAGAGGAGTTGATGATGAACGAACATATCGAGCAGGAACATCCGGACTATTCGGCCAAGTGGCGAGTGTGGCGGAGGTATCGCGACTTATATGCCGGCGGGGAACAGTTCCGGCAGAACGCGGGCGAGTATCTGGTCCAGCGGCAGAAGGAAGGGTTGGATGTGTACCACGAGCGGCTCGCACGGGTCTTCTATGAGAACTACGTCGGGTCGATTGTAGATTGGTACACGGCCACTTTGGTGCGAAAGGGACCGCTGCTGGAGTTTGGCGGACTTGGCGACACCGCCAAGAGCTTCTATAACGATTTTGTGGACAACTGCGATCTGCGGGGCACCTCGTTGACCCAGTTCTTCAAGGATCAGCTTACGGAGGCTTTGGTTTGCGGGAAGTCGTACATTGTGGTGGATTTCCCCAAGGTGGCAGATGTGCCGCTGAGTCGGGCAGAAGAAGATGCGCAGGGACGGAGCCGGGCGTATCTAGTCGGCTACACAGCCGACGAAGTTATCAATTGGAGCCACGACGACCACGGGATCTTGGAGTGGATCGTGCTGCGGACCGCCTGCCTGAAGCAAGACAGCGTCAAGAGCTTCGGGTGGAAGAAAGAAACCCGCTGGGTCTACTATGACCGGCAGAAGTACCAAATCTTCGAGCGGCGCGAAGTGGACGGCGGGAGCCGGATCGAGTTGGTTGACGAGGGCTTGCACGGATTTGCAGCTATCGGACAAGTTCCGGTGTTCGAGTTGAAGGTCAGCGATGGGCTCTGGTTGACAAACAAGGCCGGGTTGCTGCAGCTGGAGCACTTCAACAAGTCGAACGCGCTCGGATGGGCTTTGACCATGGGTCTGTTTGCGATGCCGGTCATTTTTTCAGAGAAAGAGTTCAAGCAGCTGATGGGCGAGAGTTACTTCATCCAACTGGGTCCAAACGACCGGTACGGATGGACCGAGCCCGAGGGCAAGGTATTCCAGATCGCCAAGGACAATCTTTCGCGGCTCAAGGACGAGATCTACCGGGTCTGCTACCTGCTGCAACAAGCGGGGGAGAGTACGGGCCGGGCGTCCGGGCTGTCGAAGCAATGGGATTTCAGTGTCACCCAGGAGGTTCTCAGGGCCTACGGGATGACGGTGAGGGACGCGATCCGGAGGGTGATCGCGGCGGTGGCGGAGGCACGGCAGGATGACTTGAAACTGGAGGTCGGCGGCTTGGACGAGTTCGACATTACGGATTTCTCGACCGAGGTCGCCGATGCCCAGAACTTGTTGAATCTCGGAGTACAGTCGCCGACGTTGAAGCGCCAGGTGTACAAACGCGTGGCGATGAAGTACCTGTCCGACGCGAGGCAGGAGACGAAGGCGCGGATCGCCGAGGAGATCGACGCGAATACGGCGGAATAGGAGACACGATGACTGAAGAAGCGATCAATGTGCAGAACGTGGTGCAGCAGGCGATCGACGAGTACATGAAGCGCGACGGCGCGCGACGGGAGCCCGCATACAAGGCGGAGCTGCTGGAGGAACGGCGCCGCCGCGAACAGCTCGAAAAGCGAATGAACGAGCTGGTGGAAGAGAATCGACGCAGCCGCGCGATGGCCGAAGAGGCACAGCGGGCCAGCGCGATCCGGGCGGAACTGCAAAAGCTGGGGGTGACGAAGGTCGAACTGGCTTACAAGGCGGTGCAGGACGGAATCGCACGAACTGACGACGGACGGCTGGTAGCCAAGGCCGAGCACGGGGACGTTCCCGTCTCGGAATATCTGGCCGGTTTCGTTCAAGAGAATCCGGAGTTTCTGCCCGCGCGGATTGCGGGCGGAACGGGGATGACGGGCACGCAAAAGACGACGCCGCAGGTTGGACCGGGCGCCATCGATATCGACAGAATCGGCCCGTCGATGAGCAGGGAAGACTTGGACCGGGTGCGGCAGGAGATCCTTCGGGTGACCCAACCGCAGCGGGGAGTCTAGGAGCGTTTCGTGGTTGCCGTCGTGGGTTGAGGGAGCGGTCTAGAGCCGAACAGCTCGGCTATGGCCGCCTAGAAAGGCGGCTGCAGCCAAGAATGGCTGCCCACAACGGGACCACAGAATTCGGGCCGGGGGAGCACTTCCAAGGGGAGGCGCTCCGGACGGCAGCAACAACGAATTTGGATGTGTCGGGGAGACGCGGGGCCGGAGACGGCCCCTTTTCTTTTGCGGCACGAGTTGAACACACGAAAGAGAGAAAAGGAAGAACATGCCATCCATTACGTCAGCAAATGTGGCGAACGCGATTGTGAAGCTCGTGGCGGCGGACGCACTGCCGGCACTGGTGGGGAACCTCGTCATGGGGAACCTCGTGAACCGGGACTACGAGCCGGTTCTGGCCCAGGCGGGCGACACGGTCAATGTGCCGATCGCTCCCCAGCTGGTGGCCAACAACCTGGCCGAAGGCGGGACGGTCACTCCGCAGAATCCGAGTCTCGGCAACGCGCAGATCGTGCTGAACACGCACGCCGAAGCGACGTTCGTGATTCCCGACGTGACGAAGGTGATCGCGGTGCCGGACCTCCTGAAGGTCTACATGCAGCCGGCCGTTGTGGCCATCGCGGAGAAGATCGAGACCGACCTGTTGAACCTCTACGCGTCGTTCACGGCCAACACTCCTTTGGGCACGGCGGGCACTCCGGTCACGGAAGCAATCCTCGACCAAGCGGAAACCGCACTGTTCCAGGCGAAGGTTCCGGCGGGGCCGAAGTACTTGATTGTGGACAGCGCCACTTACTCTCAGATGCGCCAGATCCCTCGCTTCAGCGAGTATCAGACGGTCGGCGAGGCTGGGCTGCGCACCATGATCGACGGAAGCATCGGGAAGATCAAGGACTTCTACGTGTTCCGCTCGCAGTATGCGCCGAAGACGGGAAGTTCCCCGGTGAACACACACAACCTCGCGTTCGTGAAGGACGCGATCGGGTTGGTGGTTCGTCGGTTGCCGCAGCCGCTGGCCGGTACGGGTGCCATCGCAGAGTATGCCGAGTTGGGCAACTTCGGCATGCGCGTCACGATGAGCTACCAGCCGAACACGCTGTCGCAGCAGTTCACGGTTGATGTGCTTTATGGTTGCGCCATCCTGCGGAACAACCACGCGGTGCAGATCAACAGCTAGTCGAGTGCAGGTGGTGCCGGCGGTCGTCCAAAATGGCGGCCGCCGGGCCCTGACAAACAGCTGAGTGAAGCGATCACGACTATCTCGGCTAACATGCCGGGGAGTGGACGCTCCCTTGCGGTCGCGGCTCGGTAGCGGGTTGGTTTTACCGGGCCACGACGGCGAGGGATTTGGCTTTTCAGACATCCCAGCAAGCAGCGTATCGGACTCACAAGAAAGGATTGGTATGGACTTACGAGCGTATTACAAGAAGCTCCGCGAGGCGGAGGAGTTGTTGTCCGGAGAACAGGTCGTGATGGTCAGTCTCGCGACAGCCGAGGGCGGCAAGCCCGGCGTGCGGACGGAAGTCTCGAACAAGGTTGCGGCCAAGCTGATCGTCGATGGACGTGCGCGCGCCGCTAGCAACGAAGAAGCTTGGATGTTCCGCGAGGAACTGCGCGAGGCTCGGGAGCGATGGGAACGGGAAGAGTCGGCTAGGCGCATGCAAGTGGTCGTGGTTTCCCAGTCGGACCTGCGACAGAAAGACAGGAGCTAGGCCATGGCGCTCTTTGTGGATGGGCCGGCGAATACGGTCGACAGTTTGAGGGACCACGATTCGGGTCTACTGGATGTGGCTGCGGCCTGCGCCATCAATGTGACAACGAAGATACGGCTCGCCCACGAGGAGATCGACGGCGAGTTGCGGTATCGTTTGGAGCGGCCCCGCGCGTTGGAGTTACAGCCGTTCGCGGGATTGCGCGTTGACCAAGTGGTCTTCGGCGACAACCTACGACGCTGGGAAGCCATGCTGGCGCTGTCGAAGGTTTACGAGGACGCGTACTTCAGCCAGCTGGTGGACCGCTATCAGGCCAAGGCGCAGCAGTTTGCGGTCTACGCGCGCGTCGCATTCGAGAACTTTCTGGCAAGCGGCATTGGCCTGGTAGCGGAGCCAGTGCGCGTTGCGAGCGCACCGACACTTGGGGCAGTACCGGGTCCGCAGAAGGGGGGCACGTTCTATGCCAGCGTGGCTTGGGTGAACGGGCGTGGCCAAGAAGGTGCCCCGTCTGTGGCGTCGTCGGTGACTATTGCGGACGGGTACTTGATGACCGTTTCGGCGTCGGGTGCACCGGCAAATACGGTCGGATTCAATGTGTACGCGGGGGCCGATCTAAATCGCATGACCCTGCAAACCCATGTTCCGGTAACACCGACTTCGAGCTTCACGTATGTGCCGGGCTGGTCGACGAACGGACGGTTACCAGGTTCGGGGCAGTTGCCGGAGTTCACGCGGATTGTGGGACGGACGATCTCGCGGGGTTAAGCACGGCGGACAGATTATTCAGGACTGAAGGAGGAGAGAGATGGCCGGGATTACGGGACGATTGACCAGTTCGGTGGTAACGAAGCTACAGTCGCACACGGATGGTGTCAACATTCGCCTTGGCGCGATGGAAAGCGCGGATTCCACATTGTCGGCGGTGGGGATTCGGAACATCTCGACACTGAACACCAGTGTGGACATCAGCGAGAAGGCGGGACACGCGCACTATCCAGCGCTCCTGGTTTACTGCGACAAACTGACGAACTCGCTCGAGGAAAAGTTCCGGCACTTCTCGGGCAAGGCGCACATGGTGGTGGAGGTTCGCAACTCGCAGGACAAGCTGGATGGGCTGGAGGCAGGCACGCAGCTCTACGTGGACGCCCTGTGCGCAATGTTGGATGACTCGCGGGGAAACTGGGGCGGTGGTGCACTGTATTGCGGCGGGTACACCGTGAACTACGAGCCCGTGGCAAAGGGCGGGAAGAACTTCCTGCAGAAAGCGAAAGTCGGATTCGACGTGGAGGTCAGCAAGTAAAGGTTATGGCATACATCAGTTCCAACGCAAACCGGTGGTATTGCGCCAAGGAGACAAGTTACGGGCAGATGGCGGCGATCACGGCGGGCAATCGGATTCCGTCGGTTAGTCTGCAGGCCCAACATCAGCGGCAGGTTAGCTCGCGGCGCGACAAAACGGGCAGCCGGACATGGGCGGGGCTGCCGCGCGGCATGCGCCGGCAGACTACGTTTGATTTGAAGACTTATATGCGGGATTGGCCGAACCAATCCGTCCTGCCACCGCATGGACCAATGTTCGAGGCAGCTCTCGGATGCGCGGGACACCTGTGGGCTGGTGGAACGGCGACCACGGGGAGCTCGGACACTTCCGTGGTCTTCACGACACCGCACAATTTGACGCCCGGACAGGCGCTTGTCTCGAACGGAGAGATCCGATTTGTCGGAGTTGTGGCGGATCCGCAGACCGTTGTCTTGAACGCCCCCTTCTCTGCGGCACCAGTGCCGGGAGTGCCATTGAGTCCCACGGCAAACTACCATTTGGCAACGGAGTTGCCAAGCATCACCTTGTACGACTACTGGGATCCCTCGACCGCCGTACAGCGGGTTCTTGCGGGAGCCGGCGTCGACAAGATGAGCGTCGAATTGAATGGCGACTTCCATACGTTTGGATTCAGCGGCCATGCGCAGGATCTTGTCGACGGTGCTTCCTTTATCGCGGGACAGAACGGAGCGACCGCGTTTCCGTCGGAGCCCACCCTTGCTGGCGACACCTATTCGCCCGTTCCGGGAAACTTGGGACAGGTTTGGATTGGCGTGCTGCCGACACAGATGTTCACAGTTTCGTCGGCCACCATCGAGGTTCGCAACAACTTGGAGGCGCGCAACAAGGAATTTGGAAGTTCGCTGCCGCAGGGGCTGAATCCAGGACTGCGCGAGGTCTCTGTAAGTCTCGAGTTGTTCGCGCAGGATGACGCGCTGACTGCCGCGCTCTATCAAGCGGCACGGCAACAGGATCCGGTCGGACTGATGTTCCAACTCGGGCAGAGTGCCGGACAGTTGGCCGGCATCTACATCAAGAGCATCGTGCCCGAAGTTCCCACCTTCGACGACTCCGAGAAGCGCCTTAAGTGGAAGTTCAAGGAATCCCGCGCGCAGGGCACGTCCAACGACGAAATCGCGATCGCACTGGGGTAAGGAACCATGCAAGCAACAGGACAGTGGAGTAGCAGTAAGGTAGTTGCGTCCGCAACATGGCCGGGCGTGGAGTTGGTGCTGGCGCGGATGAGCTTCGGACGGCGTCTGGAGCTCATGAAGCGTGTCCGCGATTTGGCTGGCAAAGCCGAGTTCTTCGAAGCCGGGACGGGCGAGAAGAGTCGGATCGAGGCCGGCGTGCTATCGGCGGAGATCGACCGGCTGTATGTTGCGTGGGGCGTGGCGGAGGTACGCGGGCTGGAGTTGGACGGCCAGCCCGCGACCGTGGCAATGCTTATCGATTCGGGTCCGGAAGAGCTATTCCGGGAGGCGCTCGGCGCGGTGAAGGCCGAGTGCGGGCTTGGTGAGCAAGAACGAAAAAACTAGTTGTCGCATTCCATTTCTATGCCGCGGGCAGTGGGTCCGGCGGACGGTCCGTGTGGGATTGCGGCAGTTGCAGGAAGAACGGGCTGGAAAAGAAGCGTCGGTGCGGATTCCTGCCCCATGGCGAGCGCGGAGATGCGCGGATCGTGTGGGGGCGCAAACAGATAAGTACCGAGGAGTGCCCTAAGTCTCTAGTGACGGGCGAGAGTTTAGCGCTACTGGAGGAGTTTCTGGTGCGGCGTCGCTTGAGCATGCCGGAGACTGATGACTTGGAGGCGCGCAAGGTGGATGGATTCTTGATCCTGCGGGAGCAGATGGAACGGGAGGAACGGGATGTCACATCGGAGTATTGAGGAAGTCTTTCGAGAGATAGCTCCCGCGCATTCGCGGGGGATTCCGGCAGTGCCTACACTTACAGCCGGAGTCAGTAGTTCGAATGGCGCTGACTTGGGCCAGTCCTTGACGCAAGCGGGACAGGAGATCGCGCAGCTTCGGCAGTCGTACCAACAACAACAGGACGTGATCGCGGCGAATACCCAAGCGCTGCAGGGGAACACGGCTGCACAGTCGTCGCATTCGGCTTCGAGCACGCTGGGCGGGATCGCGTCCACGTTCTTGCACGGGATCACGGGGCTGGTGTCGCCTGTCATTTCGGGCATTGCGAGTTTGTTCGGGGGAGGGTCGTCGGCACCGCCGCCGGCTCTTCCGGTTTACAAGGCTCCGCCGTCAGTTGCGATTGACGCGATTCTTGGGGGACAGGGTGGGGGAGCCTCGTCGCCTAGTTCCTTAGGCTCCGGCGGGAGCGTACTCGGCTCATTCAGGAATGTGGATCTTGGAGCCACCATTGCCAGTGCGCCATCGGGCGGAGGATCGCAAGGAGCGAGTACGCCACCTGCGGTTACTTCGAATATTACGGTCAATGTGAACGCGATGGACAGCCAGAGTTTCATGGATCGGAGCTCGGACATCGCGAGCGCGGTCCGGGAGGCGATGCTGAACAACCATCCAATCAACTCGGTGGTGGCGGACCTGTAATATGGCTACTTTTCCATTGTTGAAGACAGGGGCTGTGGCGCAGCATCCGCTGGAACTGACGACTCGGTTCAAGACGCAGGCAGTACAGTTTTTGGACGGGAGCCGCCAGAGTTATGCGTTGGGCAGTCGTGGACTGCGGCGGTGGCGGATCGAACTGGACTTGTTGGACGACTGCGAGATGGCTGCGTTGATCAGCTTTGTCGAGCAACAGCAGGGAGCCTCGTTCTCTTTCTACGATCCGATTTCTTCCAGCAGCGTGGCTAACTGTGTTGTTGCAGAGGACAGCTTCGAGCTGACGTATAGGGAGGAATCGCGCGGACGGGCAGCGCTGGTTGTGGAGGAGGTCGCATGAACTGGTTTCCACAGATAGGCGGCGGGTCGATTGCACAGTTTCCTTTGGGCCGAGGCCGCAAGTGGCGGATGGTTCGCAACGAGATGGAGGACGGTGCCAGAATTACTCTGGCCGATGCCCACTCGGGGCAGGTTGAGTGGCGCTTGAGCTACCAAGATCTTTCGGATTCCGAGACGGCGGCGATTGCGGGATTGTTTCAGAGCTCACGGGGTGGATACGGTGCGTTCGGGTTTGTGGATCCGACCGCGAATCTACTGGCGTGGAGCGAGGACTTGACCCGCCCGGACTGGCAAGCAGGTTCTCTGACGGTTACCGGGAGCATCGCGGATCCGCTGGGTGGGCACGGGGCGTGGCAGTTGTCGAATCCGGCTGCGGGCGAGTTGCAGTGCACGCAGACGATTGGCCTGCAAGGGAGTTACGTCGCCTGTTTCAGCATGTGGATTCGCGCTGGCAGTCCGGTGATAGTGGCATTGGACCGGGACGGGACGCGATCAAGCTTCGCGGCCGGAACGGCGTGGTCGCGGGTCTACCTAGGTATTCCGGGCAACACTGGGGCGGAGCAATCGGCGTTTTCGGTGGCGGTGCCGGCGAGCGCAACGGTTCAAGTATTTGGGATGCAGGTTGAGTGCCAGCCGTATCCTTCCAAGTACAAGCCGTCCGGAGCGGCTTTCGGGATTTACCCGGAGACTTACTTTGGAAAGGACGAGTTGGCCGTAAGGGCAACGGGTCCGGGATTGTCGGCGACAGATCTGGTGTTGGTTTCCCGGTGCTAGGCCAGGGCCGAAATGGTGGCGGCGCAGCGGAAGGTGCGGTTATTGCCGCCTAAAAAGAAGAGTCGGTTATCGGAAGGCAAACTATGCAAAGTCCACTTACAGCCAAAGAAATACTGAGCGCGGATACTCCGCTCCTGTTCTTCGATTGCACGCTTGCCGATGGCAGCTCGCAGCATTGGAGCAGCAGGGCGTTCACGTGGAACGGGCGGAGTTACGACGGTCGCGTTCTACGGCACAATCTGTTCGAGGCGCAATTGGCTTCGGACACGCAGGTGGGCGGCGCACCGAAACTGACCTTCGAACTGGCGAACGCCGATTCGCATTTATCACAGATAGAGCAACAGACGGGATTCAAGGGATCGAAGCTTACCGTCAGTGTGGTGTTTGCAAATGTTGCGACGGCAAGCGCGACGACCGACCCATTCGTTGTGTTTACAGGGTTGATGAACTCGCCGGAGCTGATGGCGGAGGACACGTTCCGACTTAGCGCGATGAACCGGATGTCGGCACAGCGTAGCGTGATTCCGGATGTGCGGGTGCAGAGGCTTTGTCCTTGGCGCTTTCCGGGAACGGCGGCTCAGAGGCTGGAGGCGGTGGACGGGGGCTCGTCGAAGGGCAAGTATTCGCCATTCTACCGGTGCGGCTACTCGGCGGACCAGGCTAGTGGCAAGGGCAGCCTGAACGGGACCGCAGCTTACACGGATTGCGCCCGGACGCGAAGCGACTGCCAGTCGCGCGGCATGTTCCACATCGATTCCGCAGGGCGGACGACGGGCCATTTCGGAGGCATCGAGTTTGTACCGCCCACCATCATGGTAAGGGGCTCCGGGCAGAAGAACTACTCTCTTTCGGCGGTTCAGGACAACCAAGCGCGCTACAACGACTTTGTTCCCATTGTCTACGGGACACAGTGGCATACGCCGGACGTGGTATTTTCGCGCAACGACGGCAATCTCACGCGGATGGAAGTTCTCCTGGGGTTGGGCGAGATCCAAGGGATGCTGAAGGTTCTCGTGAACGGCGTCGAGATACCACAGGGGATCACCGGGGCCAACATGACTTCGACCGGCTGGTACAACGTAATTACTGCCGGGACGCGCGAAGGGGTTGCGGATCCAAATTTCACGGACGGTCACGGCAATGCCATGGGGGACCCTTACGGGAGCATGGCCTATCTTTCGGTGGTGGTGCCGAACCGTGTCAACGACGGCACGAATGTGCCTGTGGTCCAAGTCCTGATGCAAGGGCTTAAGCTGCAACAATTCGACACTTCCGGCAATTATCTAGGTGAACAGTTCTCTGACAATCCGGCATGGGTGTTGTTGGATGTGGTGCGCCGGTGCGGCTACTCGCTCGACGAGGTGGATACGCCGAGCTTTGCACGAGCTGCCGCGTACGCGGGGGCCTTCGTCACAACTCCCGATCCACTCGGTGGGACGGTTCAAGTTCCGCGGTTCCAGTGCAATTTCGCGTTGAAGCAGCGTAGGAGTGCGGGCGAGGTTATCCGGGCCTTGCGAAACTCTTCGCGGATGTATCTTGTGCTGAATTCGGCAGGTAGGTTGGAAGCGCGGATTGAAAACACCTTCGCGCTACAGCAGCCCGCGAAACCGGCTGGCAGCAATGCCACTGGCATCTACAGCGGCGGGTGGGCCGCGTACGAGTTCGACTCGTCCTCGATTGCGCGCAATGCGGACGGAAGTTCGAGCGTGCGGCTTTCATCCAAAGGGGCGCAGGATGTGCCGAACCGGCTATCGGTGGAGTTCCAGGACGCGTTCAACCAATACCAACAGGACAGCCTGTCACTTTCGGACGGTGACGACGTGGATCTGCGCGGGCAGGAGGTTTCGGCACAACTGGATGCGGTCGGGATAACCAACTTCAGTCAAGCGGCGCGGATGGTGCTATTGGGATTGAACCGCGGTGTCGAGGGCAACGTTTTCATCGACTTCACCACCAGCGTGAAGGGTCTCGGCTTGATGCCCGGGGACCTGATCACAGTGACCTACGCGAAGGAGAACCTGAATCGTACGCCGTTCCGGATTACCCGAATAGTGCCGGGACCGAGCTTCCGGACCGCGACGATTTCAGCACAGTTGCACAACGACGCGTGGTATTCGGACACCGTGACCGGCATTGTCGGCGGACGCGGCTGGCATTCCGGACAGGGTACGGGATTGCCGGCTCCGGTTTGCGGGTCGATATTGGACAGCAACGGGATCTTGCAGTTGGGCGTGCGAGAGACAGAGTTGAACGGAAGTGACGGATCGACGAATGTCGAATTGGCCGTCTCGTTTACGGGGCCGTCGGGGGCTTCTGGAAGCTTGTCGTCGCCTCTGATCGGGTTCACGCCGTCGATTTCAACTACGGGTGGCACTCTGACGGGCGGAATGACGTATTTCTACGCGGTGAGCGCGGTGGACAGTTCCGGTGCGGAAGGCCAATTGTCGTTTGTGGCTCAGGTCGCGGTTTCAGCGGGCAGTTCGACGAACACGGTCACGCTGAACGGCATCGGCCTGCCCAAAGGGGCGACCGGGTTCAACGTATATCGAGGTCTGACGGCACGGCAGTTGTTCCGCATCGCGTCGAACCAAACGGCGGCTACAACCTTCGTCGATACAGGGCTGGCACCGCAGACGGTCTTGCCGCCCGATCCCCAATTCGACCATGTCGATCTCTACTGGCGTTGGGAATTGCTGCCGGAGACCGGGGCCTCAGTGCATTCGGCGACGACGGTCGGTAATTCGGTGCTCCAATTGACGGTGAACCAGTATGTCGGGACGCGTGTGCGAATCACGAGGGGCACTGGTGCCGGTCAGGAGCGGGCAGTCGCTTCGAACGACGCCCACACGGTGACGGTGGATTCCGCGTGGTCGACGGTACCGGACGCCACAAGCTGTTTCACGCTGTCGGAAAACGCCTGGAGGACGGGCGCGAAGGGTGCCGCGAGTCCGATCAGCATCACGGTGCCGGAACGCATGGGTGCCGGGGTGCATTTGTCGGCACGGGCTGCGAACGTGGGCGGAGACGAGGCGGAATACGACCTGTCGCCAGTGACCCGGTGGGTGCTGGGGCAGTCGGGGGCGCTGCTGGCGGATTCCGATGTCCCGCCGAGTGCAAACTTCGGCGTAGCGGTGTCGTCGGCAAGGGGCGGGGTGCTGGATTTGGGGTCGCTTTCGTTCTCAAGCTTGGTGAACACCCGCAGTATCACGAGCGGCACGTACAAGTTCCACTATTACGACGAGGTCGGTGGGGCAACCCCGATGACGTTGTCGGCTTCAATGGGAGCTGTAAACACCACCGTGACTCTGGGCGTTTCAATCGATCCCGGCACGGCGCTTCAGATCGACAGCGAGGTCGTGATGGTCGGTTCGACAACGGGCGGGGTGACGACGATTCAACGCGGCATGTACGGGACGACGGCTTCGGCACATGCGGCCGGGGCACTCGTGTACAAGCTGCAGGAAAAGGTCGCGATTGTGCCCTTCGCGAAAGGGTTCTTTGGGAGCCCGGCGGCAGGCGACTGGAAGTATAGCTTGGAACTTCCGAATGTGCGGCTGGCAAGCGTGGAGCTGTTCATGACCAACGCCTTGGGTGACGGAGCAACCGGGTATCTGCCCTTCACCTCGTATTCCGACAACGGGCTACGGACCATGGCGGGCGGTCAGTACTCGTTCCAGATTGCCGGGTATCTGGCAGTCCAGACGGGGGCTGCACCGAGCGTCATTGTCGATGCCGACCGGGTCGTGCGAGACATCTACGGCATCGTCGGGACCGCCCCGACGGGGGCCGGGATCACGCTGCAGGTGAATCGGAACGGCTCGCCGTACGCTACAGTGCAGTTCAATACGGGCAGCGCGACGTCGATTCCGACTCCCGGTTTCGGGCTGCCAGCTCTGCGTGCGGGCGACATTGTTTCGATGGACGTCACCGGCGTCGGGACGACCAACCCGGGCTCGGACCTGACGCTAGTGATTCGCTGTTAGAGTTGCAAGCCGGACCCGTACAATGAAGATTGCTGCTGGTCCAAAACGTTTCCAAGGTCTACCGGCTCTACAAGACCCCCTTCGACCGAATCCGCGAACTGAATCCATTCCGCAAGGCCCCGCTCCACAGCGATTTCTGGGCCTTGCGGGATATTTCGTTTTCGGTCGAGAAGGGGGAGGTGGTCAGCCTCGTCGGGCCGAACGGCTGCGGCAAGAGCACGCTGTTGCAGGTGATCAGCGGCATACTGCGACCGACCGCCGGCCGAGTTGTCACGCGCGGGCGAATCGCGGCCCTGCTCGAACTGGGGGCAGGCTTTAACCCAGAGTTCACCGGCTACGAGAACATCTTCATCAACGGCGAGATCATGGGCATCGGGCGCGACGAAATGGCCCGCAACCTCCCCGCCATAGAAAAATTCGCCGAAATCGGCGAATTCATCCACCGCCCGGTCAAGGAATACTCGAGCGGCATGTACGTCCGTCTCGCCTTCTCCACCGCCATCCACGTCAACCCCGACATTCTCATCGTCGACGAGGCCCTGGCCGTCGGCGACGCCGTCTTCGCCAACCGCTGCATCCGAAAATTCGAGGAACTCCGCGCCAACAACACCACCATCCTCTTCGTCTCGCACGACCTCGGCCTCGTCAAACAGCTCTCCAACCGCGCCATTTTCCTACTGAACGGCCGCGTTGAAGCCCAGGGCGACCCCAAACACGTCATCGACAAGTACATCGGCCTCGTGCTCGAACGCCAAAAGGCCTTCGATTCCGACTCCCCCGCCGACCGCCGCGCCCTCCTCCCCTCCAGCAACCGCCATGGCGACGGCTCCAGCGAAATCCTCGACGTCCGCCTCTTCGATTCCACCGGCCGCGAATGCCGCGTCGTGGAATCCGGCGACCGCGTCACCATCCGTATCCGCGCCGCCTTCAACCACCACCGCGCGGAACCAATGGCCGGAATCCTGATCCGCAACCGGATCGGCATGGACATCTACGGCACCAATACCCGCATCGAACGCATCGACCTCGGCAAGTTCAACCCCGGCGAAGAGCTCGAAATCGACTTCACCTTCGACTGCTGGCTCACCCCACACCAATACACCGTCACCGCCGCCACCCAGTACATGGACGGCTCCAGCCACGACTGGCTCGACGACGTTATCACCTTCGACGTAGTCACCCCGCGAGTCGCCGCGGGCGTTGCCGACCTCCGCGCGCAGATCCGCTGGACCAAATCCGCGAAATGAAGGCCCGCCTGTCGCTGAAAGTCCGCGCCGGAGCCCGCAGCACCGAACTTGCGGGCCGCCACGGCGAGGCTTGGAAGCTGAACGTGGCTGCTCCGCCAGTGGACGGCAAGGCCAACGAGGCGATTATCCGCTTCTTCGCCAAGCTCCTCGGCGTGCCCGCCGCTGCCGTCAGGATCGCAACCGGCCTCACCTCGCCCCTCAAGATCCTCGAGGTCGAAGGTCTCGAAACCGCCGATCTCGAACGCGCCGTTCTGGACCACCAGCCATAAGGTATCTTGGTGCCTAATGGACCTCGCACGAATTCAGGAAGCACTCCGCCGCGAAAACCTTGACGGCTGGCTCTTTTTCGACCACCACCAGCGCGACCCCCTCGCCTACCGCGTGCTTGGATTCCAACCGCACCGCCACGTCACCCGGCGCTGGTACTACATGATTCCGGCCGACGGCGAGCCTGTCGGGATCGTCCACCGCATCGAATCCGGCATCCTGAACTCGACGCCCGGCACGAAAATCCCCTATTCCAGTTGGCGCGAACAGCACGCCGCGCTGGAGAAGGTGCTCAAGGGCAAGCACCGCATCGCGATGCAATATTCGCCCGGTTGCGCCGTGCCCTACGTGGCCATGGTTGACGCCGGCACCGTCGAGTTGGTGCGCAGCTACGGGGTCGACATCGTCACCTCCTCCGAACTGATCCAGGAATTCGAGGCCTGCCTGACAGACGCCCAATTCGAAAGCCACATGGAGGCTGGTCGGATCGTGGACCGCGTCCGCGAAGGCGCTTTCTACCTCATCCGCGAACGTCTAGCCACCGGAATCGACGAAATCACCGTCCGCGACTGGGTCCTTGAGGAGTTCCGCAAGGCAGGGCTATCGACCGACAGCGGCCCGATTGTCGGCGTCAACGCGCATGCGGGCGACCCCCATTACGAGCCGATGCCCGAAACCAACGCGCCCATCCACCCCGGCGACGTCGTCCTGCTCGACATGTGGGCCAAGCTGGACCGCCCCGGAGCCGTCTACTACGACATCACTTGGACCGGCTTCTGCGGCGACGCCCCGGACCACGTGCGGAACGTCTTCGAGATCGTGCGCGGAGCCCGCGACGCGGCCATCGAAAAGGTCACAACCGCCATCGCCGCAGGTGACGATCTGCGCGGCTACCAAGTGGACGACGCCTGCCGCGCGTTCATCCAAGCATCGGGGTACGGGGACAAGTTCGTCCACCGCACCGGTCACTCCATTGGCGAGGAAGTACACGGCACCGGGGCCAACATGGACAACCTCGAAACCCACGACGAACGCCGGGTCCTACCGGGCGCGCTGTTTTCCGTGGAGCCCGGCATTTACCTGCCGGAATTCGGCATCCGGTCCGAGATCAACATGTTCGTCTCAAAGGAAAAGGCGATCGTGACCGGCGCAATCCAGCGGGATCTCGTCCGGATCTAAGCTTCTCAGGCGGACTGCAGGTAGTTCCAGTGCAGCCAGGCGACCAGCGTCTTGGCGTCGATGATCTTCTTGCTCCGGATCATCGCGGTGACTTGCGCCCGAGTGAACCATTTCGACTCGATCCGCTCGTCGCCCATCGGATGCGCCTCGCCCTTCGTAAGGTCGGTGGCCAGGAAGATCGTCATCCGCTCGTCCGTGCAGCCCGGACTGGGCAGGAACGTCCCCAGCTTCTTCCAAGTCTTCGCGCGGTAGCCGGTTTCCTCGATCAACTCGCGACGCGCGGTCTTGGCCGGTTTCTCGCCCGGATCGACGGTGCCTGCGGGGAGTTCCCAGATGTACTCGTCGACAGCCAGCCGGTACTGGCGGATCAGCAGCACCCGGTCCTGCGCGTCCACCGCGAGCATGACCGCAGCCCCACGGTGCCGCAGGATGCTGCGGTGGATCTCAAAGCCCTTGCCGTCCGTCGCCACGTCCTCGGTGATGCCGAAAACACGGCAGCGGTAGACTTCCTTCGATTCGATGATCTTCACTGGACACCCCCGTGCCGCAACGCGGCAACAAACTGGTCGACCGGCAGCGTATTCATCACATCCGCAGCGGTCAAGCCTCCGCGCCGTGCCGTCGCGACGCCGTAAGGCATGTTCAGCAGGCTCTTCGGGTGGTGGGAATCCGTTGAGATCAGGAACTTTGCCCCCTTCGCCTTGGCCGTCCGCACGAGATTCGCCCCTAGGTCGAGCCGCTCCGGACTGGCGTTGATCTCCATCCAGACCCCGCGCTTGACCGCCTCGGCCACCACCCGGTCGAAGTCGAACGGGTACGGGTCGCGATGCAACAGCAGCCGTCCCGTCGGATGTCCGAGAGCCGTCAGCCACGGGCATTCCAGCGCCTTCAGCAGCCGGTCCGTCATGGCGGCGGGCTCCATGTTCATGTTGTTGTGGACGCTGCCGATGACGATGTCGAGTTCGGCGAGCGCATCCCAGGCGATGTCCATCTCGCCGTCGCGCAAGATGTCGCACTCGAGGCCCGCCAAGACGCGGATACCCAGATCGCCGGTTTCGTTGATCCGCCGGACAGTGCCCGCAAAATCCACGACGCGGCGTTCGTCGAGGCCCATCGCCATCGCGAGTGCCTTCGAGTGGTCCGTGATCGCGATGTACTCGTAGCCCTGCTCGCGCGCCGCGATGGCCATTTCCTCCAGCGTGGCCCGACCGTCGGTCGCGGTGGTGTGCATGTGGAGATCGCCGCGGATCTGGCCGCGCTCTACCAGCACGGGCAGCGTCCGCGACTCTGCCATTTCGATCTCGCCCAGGTTTTCGCGCAGTTCGGGCGGAATCCAGGCGAGGCCGAGCGCCTCGTAGATGCCTTCTTCGGTCGCACCCGCCACGCGGACGTCGTCGGAAGCGCGGAACAGGCCGTACTCGCTCAACTTGAAGCCCATCCGGACGGCGCGCTGCCTGAGAGCCACGTTGTGCTCCTTGCTGCCGGTGAAGTACTGCATGGCGGCACCGAAGGTATCGGAATCGAGCGCCCGGACGTCCACTTGAAGGCCCTCGCGCCCCATTTTCACGCTGGTTTTGTTTGCGCCCTTGACGAGAATTTCGCGGACGCGCGGATGCGTCGAGACCTTGTCCAGCACGGCTGCGGCGTTGGGGCCGGTAACGAGCATGTCGAGGTCGCCGATAGTCTCCTTGCCGCGCCGCAGGCTGCCAGCGGGGGTGATGGCGTCGATGCCATCGAGGTCCGACAAGTACTCCTCGATTTCGCGCGCCGTGTCGGCCGCCACGGAGAGCAGGAACCGGCCCGTGCGCTGCTTGTACTGTTCGATGCCGCGCAGGACCTTCTCCTCCAGCTTCGCGCCCATGCGGGGGAGGGTGCGGAGCTGCTCCTCGCGGCAGAGTTTTTCGAGGCCATCCATGGAATCGAGCGTGGGAAAGCGTTCGAAAAGCAGTGCGATGCCCTTCGGGCCCAGCCCCTGGATGTGCAGGAATTGCAGCGCAACGGGAGGGAAGCGCTTCAGCATGGCGTCGCGCATCTCGCAGCTGCCGCGAGAACCGATCTCGCCGAGGACGAATGCCAGGCCCTTGCCGATTCCGGGGATCTCGGTGACCTTGCGGTCGGGGTTGGAAAGAATGTCTTCGAGCCGCTCGGGGTGGCCCTCGATAGCGACCGCGCCGTTGCGATAGCTGCGGATGCGGAAGCCGTCCTCGCCAGCGATCTCCATGAGGTCGGCGGTCTCGTTCAGGATGCGGGCGAATTCGATGTTTTCCAAACGACTATTTTAGCGGGAGTCGCGACCACGAAACACTACATGCGTTCCGAGACCAGGCGGGTCAGGTTCCGTTTGCCTCGGACCACTGCAATGATTCGGATCGGCACTTCGGGTTCGTAGATGACGAGGAAGGAATAGAGCGGAAAGAACAGGACCGGCTCGCGGGTGAGGTCCCTCCGGCTGTGTCCGATTCCGGGCATCCGGCCGAGCGACTCGAACAAGCCGTAAAACTCGCTCTCGATGCGGTTCGCCAGCTCGACACTGTCCCGTGCGATCCGTCTCCAGATCTCGAACATGTCATCTTGGGCGTCCGCAGAAACCGTGTAGAGACCGGTGCTCACCCGATTTGCGACCCGAGCCATTCCGCTTTGCGGCGTGCCATGTCTCGCTTGGACTCTTCTGGCGTGAAGAACTCCCCGCGGTCAAACTGGGCCATCGCCCGCTCAATTCTCCGGCCCACATCAGTCCGGTTCTGTTCACGCCACTCGTCCTCGAGTCGGAGCACATCCAAAGCGCGCCCAATCATATCCACGGGACTGGCATAGGCCCCGGTTTCGATTGCTCGGGCCACAAGTTGTTCGTGCTCGGGGTTAAGGGTGATAGTCATGGTTCTGACCGTATTATTGCAGCGGACCGGAACGTTGTCCAGCGCAAGCGGATCGAGGCAACAGTCTACGAAAAGCTCCGCTCGCCAACCCTGAAGAACTCCGCCAACCTCCGCGCCGTCTCCTTGCCAATGGGGCGATGGCCGGACAAGATCTGGCTCACGAAGGACTTGCTGCCCACCACTGGGACCAAGTCGATCTGGCGAAGGCCCCGCTCCTCCATCAAATATTTGACGACGCCAGCGGGCGATGATTCCGACATCGGCGCGAGCTCCTCCTCATACTGGAGGACCAATGCGGTCAGGGTCTCGATGAAACGCTCCATCGCTGGCGACTGTGGTGTCTCGTTGGCGGCTAGGACTTCGAGGAGAGCGGTCATCTCAGCCAGCTCCTCACGGTTGCGGGGTTTGGCTGGTCTCAGCGGTACTTGGAAATCCAGACATCCGGCTTCGACGGTCATATTAGCTTCCGACGTATTGACCTCCGCCATCGCAACGATTCCACAGCTCACCGAACGCCGCCCCTCCAACAAGCATTCCGTATTGATGTCGCCGTCGCAACCGGCCGCTGGATATCAGTCCCGACTGCGACTAGGGGCCAGCGCGATGAGCTGATCCGACATCCAGCTATTTCCCCAACCCCGCCAAATCCGCCACCGCCCGCGGCTTCGGCCCCGTCAATACGACCCGCCAAGGCCCGGTCATCGGCGGCTTCCCGTCAAACACCACCCCCGGCAGCGAAGTCGTTCCAGACAACCGCACCACCGCATACGCCCCAGCATCCCGAGACTCCAACCGCATCGCCGGAAATCCCACCACCGGCACCTCCGCCACTGTAACCCGCTCGGACTCGAACGGAACCCGCAACGGCACGGACGGATCATGCCTCACGGCAAACTCCGTCGCCTCCTGGGCAATCAGCAGCCGGGTTACCGGTGTCGAGGGCGGAATCGTGAACCGGAACGCCACACCCCTGTTGTAAACCCGAGCCTCCACATCCAGATACCGGCCCAGCGACCCGTTCTGCATGTAGTGCAACACCAACGCCTTGTAGCCGGGCCCAGACGAGGACTCCGACGACATCAGCGCGATATTTTCCCCCAGCAGCGGCTCCTGTTCCAGCAGGTCAAAGCCCAGCAGCGAGGTATCCACCAACTTCTCCACGCCCGCCCGCACCTGGTAGGCCAGCCGCGAAAGCTGCGAATCCTCGGGCGTCGTAATGAAAATTCGAAACTCCAGACGACCGTCCGGAGACAGGACGCGGCGCTCGTCCTGGCCGAGCGCCGCGTCCTGACACACCAACATTAAGACTGCGAAACCAAGGGCAGCCTTCATTTCCGACCTAAGCCCAGGAGAACCCGTCCTTCGAGATCGGCAACTGCCGGACGCGCTTGCCGCTCGCCGCAAAAATGGCGTTGGCAACGGCCGGAAGCACCGGCGGCAGGGCAGGTTCGCCCAACCCGGTCGGGTTGTTGTTCGACTTCAGCCAGTGGATCTCGATCGCCCCCGGGGCTTGCGAAATCCGCACCATGCCGTGCTTGTCGTAGTTCTTCTGCACCACGGCACCCTTGTCGATCGTAATCTCCTGCGACATCATTTCGCTGAGACCGTCGATCATGGCCCCGTGCGTGATGTTCTCCGCGCCGCTGGCATTGATGATTTGGCTGCCGATGTCGCCCGCAACCCAGATCTTGTTGATCTTGAGCTTGTTGCCGGCGCTCACCGTCACCTCGGCGACCTGGGCGAAGTAGCCCTGGTGGCTGAAGTGGAAGCCGATGCCCATGCCCGTGCCCTTCGGGAGCTTCTTGCCCCAACCGGACTTCTCGGCCACAAGCTTCACCACGCCCTTCATCCGCTCGGCATTCATGCCGGGAACCGGACGACCGTCGGGACCAGCCGGAGGCCCGCCCGCATCCAGCAATTCCAGCCGGAACGCGACCGGATCCTTGCCCGCCGCAATCGCCACTTCGTCGATGAACGACTGGATGACGAACGCGAACGCGTTGCTCGACGGAGCGCGCAATGCGCCGGTCTTGATACCGAGGCGCTGCACCGACGCATCCAGCTTGTAGTTCGGCACAAACCGCTGCGGGAATTCCGCCGGACCGAACGCCGCGGACTGCGCGAACGCCTTGCTCGCAGTATCGCCCCAGCTAACAAAGTGGTTCTTCCAACCCACCAGCTTGCCGTTCGCGTCCACGCCCGCCGTCAGCTTCTGCCAACCGCCCGGACGGTAGTAATCGTGCGTCATGTCGTCCTCGCGGGACCACACGAGCTTCACGGGCACGCCCGCCTGCTTGGCGATGTAGGCCGCTTCGGCCATGTAGTCGTTGGTGAGACGGCGTCCGAAACCACCGCCGGCGCGGGTCATGTGCATCTTGACGTCGCGGGCCGGGATGCCGAGCGTCTCGGCCACCAATTGGCGACCGCCCTGCGGGGTCTGGCTGTTGGTCCAAAGCTCCACCTTGCCGTCCTTGTAGATGGCGGTGCAGTTCTGGGGTTCCAACGTCGCGTGCGAGATGTGCGGATAGGAGTACGTCGCCTCGACCACCTTGGCGGCGGACTTGAGGGCACCATCGGCGTCGCCGTCGTTGCGCACGTTCCACTGCGGGGCGGCCTTCAGCATCTCGGCGGCCTTCACGGCTTGGTCTGCGCTGGACTGGGTCTCGTTGGGACCGAAATCCCACTTGACCTGCAGCTTCTTGCGCGCCGCTTCGGCGTGCCACCAAGTCTCGGCCAAGATCGCGATGCCGTTTTCGCAGCCGGGGTCGCGGGGGACAACGGCCTCGGTGAGGCGCGGCCGCTCGATGACCAGCACCTGCTTCACGCCTGCCATCTTCTTGATTTCGTCAATGTTGGCGCTGACGACCTTGCCCCCGAACACCGGGCACTTCTGGAAGACGGCGTTCAGCATGCCCGGCGTGGTGACGTCGATGCCGAACAGCGGCTTGCCTGTGACGATCTTCTTGATGTCGTAGGTCGGCTGGTTGTGGCCGATGATCTTGTAATCGGCCGGGTCCTTCATCTTCAGCGTGGCCAGATCCGGGGTCGGCATGCCTGCGACCGTGGATGCCAATTCGCCATAGCCAATCGATTTGCCCGAGGCCTTGTGCGTCACGCGGCCCGAACCGGTGGTCAATTCGGAGGCCGGAACATTCCACTGCTTGGCGGCTGCGGCAACGAACATCGCGCGGCCCGCGGCCCCGACCTGGCGCATGGGAATCCAGTTGTTCGGCGTCGCGGTGCTGCCGCCGGCGGACTGGGCATTGTACTTGGTGTCGTCGAAATCGGCCTGCTCGACGCGGACGTTCTTCCAGTCCACGTCGAGTTCGTCGGCGATCATCATCGGCAGCATGTTCTTCACACCCTGGCCGGTTTCGGGGTTCTTCGCGACGATGGTCACGATGCCGTCGGCTGCGACCGTGATGAAATTGTGGACGTTCAGGGGAGTCTGCGGGGCTCCGCCGCGGCCCTGAGCAACAACATTCGGGATCTGGAGGCCGAACATCACGCCGCCACCGGCGAGTGCGCTAACCTTGAGGCCGACTTGGAGGAAGGAACGGCGATCAATCATCATTTTCTTCATGGTTGTTCTCCTCGACTATTCCTTCCCCGCGACTTGGACCGTCTTGGCCGAAGCGCTGGTGGCAAGCTCGGAGGCCTTGTGGATGGCCGCCCGAACCCTCAAATAGGTGCCGCAACGGCACAGGTTGCCGTTCATGGCCGTATCAATGTCCTTGTCCGTAGGCTTCGGCGTCTTCGCCAGGAGCGCCGCGGCGGACATCATCTGTCCTGCTTGGCAGTATCCGCACTGGGGAACGTCGATCTCGGCCCACGCGACCTGCACCGGATGGGTGCCTTCGGAGGATAGGCCTTCAATCGTGGTGACCTTCTTCGCGCCCACCGTCCCGACGGGGGTGACGCAGGCGCGTTGCGGAACGCCGTCCAAATGCACCGTGCAGGCGCCGCACTGGGCGACACCGCAACCATATTTCGTGCCCTTCAGGTCCAGTACGTCGCGCAGCGCCCACAACAGGGGCATTTCCGCAGGCACGTCGACCGTGTGGGTCTGCCCATTCACGTTCAGTTTGTATGCCATTCAGGTTACTCCAGGAAAATTTCTCACACGCTACCCGAGGAAAGACACACTCCGGGTACCGGTTCCAGTATCCGACAGTTTCGGGCCGGACGCAATGGGAAATAGCAGTGCAACGGCGGCTAACGGCAATGTGCCGAAACGGGGGCCGCCAGTCAGGATGCCGCGGGCTCCGCGTGGCCCGACCGGGAGGACTCGGGCGGGATTGGCGACCGTCCAGCCGAACGGAACCAGATCTGGTGGCTTGCCGGGCATCCGGGCTTGACTTTGATGAAATCTTGATGTAGCTTGTCTGAGGCGGCGAAGACATCGCCACTCGGAGGGATACAAATCATGCGAGCTTCGTTGTCGCTCGGGGCCGGCCTTGTCTTAGGCTGTGCCCTGCTCCAAGCCGGACCGGCCACGCCCACGTCCGGCATTCTCTTCTACACGTCGTACACGGGCACACCCAGCGTAGCCAAGGTTGGATACAACTACGATCCTTCGGGCTCGGGATTCACGCTGGGCGCGTCATCGACAATTGTCAACTTGGGCGCTGGCGCGGACGGCATCATGTTCGCGCCCAACGGAACCCTCCTGGTGGGCGGCCAACACGCCTATGAGGTTTTCCAATACACCAAGTCTGGAACCTTGATCACCAGTGCCTACACCGACAGCGTGTCGCACACGGATGCGTCGTTCCACCTTGCAATGGACCCAACCGGCAGCTACGTCTACAGCAGCGACACCTACGACAGTTTCGGCAGCGGCAAACTGGAGGTGCTTCCCTACAGTGGGGGCCAAGTACACGACGGGACCGTCTACTCCGTCGGCGGGGACGACACCAGCATCACGTCGATGCAGTACACCCCCTACGGGTGGTATTACGTTTACGATACGGGTGCAAACGGGAACGGCAATTTCGGCACGGTCGACCTGTCCTCGCTTTCGTCCATCTCCACGACCCGGCTGTACGGCGCGCTCTCATCCGCACACAGCTTGGCGTACGACCGCTTCACGGGCTTGGTGACGCTTTTCGGAGGCGGAGCGGTCGGTTCCTACGACCCGGCGCACCCCACGGTCGCCCCCAAACAGCGCACCGGTATCACCTGCGATTTCGACCAAGGCGCCGTGGATGGACGCGGCCATGCGTTGATCGCAGGTTGCAACCAAATCACCTTTATTGACTACAGCGCGAGCGGCGACATCACCGACGCGGCGAATCCTACCTACGTGATAGGCGGCTACGACCATATCGATGACGTGGCACCGCTCTCCGGCCTAGGTAGTGATCCGGGAACCCCCGAGCCGGGGACATTCGTTCTTTTCGGGGCTGCGATGCTGGCGGCTGCTGCCCGTCGGTTGAACCGTCGCTAAACACAAAGTCGCGAATAGGCGTTTTGCGCCTGGCTCGAAGATCAGTCTCCAAACACCGAGGCGTATAACTCAGTCAGGGATATCGTCACGCCCAAGTGCGCAATTGAAATCACCCCGGCTTCCCCCTTGGACTCGCGCAGCAGCCATTCGCCATCATCTTGCTTCGAGTAGTGCTCGACATGCTGCCGGTCCTGATGGACCAGCAGATACTCCCGGAAGCTCTCCAACCTCCGGTAGATTTCGAACTTCGCCCCGCGATCATAGGCCTCCGTGGAAGGCGAGAGCACCTCCACGATCAGCAAGGGATTGAGTACCACGTCCCGCCGGTCGGTAGTCAACTGAAGCGGGCCGCAGACGACGCTGCAGTCGGCATAGGTGTAGAGGCCCGCCGGAACAACTTTGATCCGCAGGTCGGCGTTGAAGGTGCGGCAGGCGGGAGGGACCTGTCGGTGCAGCAGGCTGCCGATGTTGTTCGACAGCAGCGCGTGGTTGGGCGATGCACCGGCCATGGCGAACATTCGCCCGCCGTAGAACTCGCTCTTGGTTTCGGCGAGCCGTTCGATTTCTAGATAGCGCTCCTCAGTGAGCAGCGGCAGGGGCACACTTGCCATGCGTCCATTATTCCACGGTATATTTGGAACAACCGCGCCCGCCATGACACGATTCCCCTTCCTTCTCTGTGCCGCCCTCGCCGCCAATGCCCAGACCGCCCGCTTCGTCGGCGACGGCGTCTATACGAAGGCCCAGGCCGACCGCGGCAAGGCGGCCTACACGCAGCGCTGCGCGCTCTGCCATGGAGCGGAACTGAACGGCGGCAACGAGTCGCCCCCGCTCACCGGCCCCGGCTTCCTCGCAAAGTGGAGCGCCCGGTCTGTCGGCGACCTCTTCGAAAACATCCGAGCCACCATGCCCGCCGACAAGCCCGGCTCTCTGGACCGGCCAGCGGTTGCCGACGTCGTGGCAGAAATCCTGGCCGCGAACCATTTCCCGGCGGGCAATGACGAGCTCGGCCCCCAGCCTGAGACCTTGAAACGCATCGCCTTCCGCCAGGGCCAGCCCGTTGCAGCGGCCAACGCCGGTCCCGCCCGCAACCCCAACGACGCCCACGCGTACTCCAAAATCGAAGGCAAGCCGATTGAGCCCCTCCCGCCCGAGAAGGCCGACGACAAGCCTTCCTTCCCCGAGCAGACCCGCGCCCCGTTCCACGCCACCGCGCCTTACAAGGTCACCTCGCTGGCCGAAAAGATGCCAGCCCCTTGGAGCCTGGCCTTCCTCCCCAGTGGCAACATTCTGCTGACCTACCGGCTGCCGGGCAGCATCCGCATCCTCGACAAGGCCGGCAAGATCTCCGCCCCCGTCGCAGGGGTCGCCGAACTGGCCGCCCCGAACGCCAAGAGCGTGGGCCTGCTCGACGTCGTCCTCGACCCCGCCTTCGCCACCAACCACCGCATCTTCTTCACGTTCTTTGATTACGTAGACGGCACGAACACCAACACCTGCGTCGCGCGGGCCACCTTCGACGAGGCCAAGGCCGCCGTCACCGACGCCAAAGTCATCTTCCGCGCCGTGCCCACCATGCCCTCCAAGCGCCTCGGAGGCAAGACCGGCGGTCGAATCGCCATCGCCAAAGACGGCACCCTGTTCGTCTCCACCGGCGACCGCTCCGATTCCCCGCCCTGGGCCGTCGCGCAGGACCTCGGCAGCCACCTCGGCAAGATCCTCCACATCACCATCGACGGCGCGCCCGCGCCCGACAACCCGTTCCTCGGCAAGCCTGGCGTCTTGCCCGAAATCTGGGCCTACGGCATCCGCAACGCCGAGGGCATGGCCTTCGACCCCGCCACAGGCAAGCTCTGGGAAAACGAACACGGCCCGCGCGGGGGCGACGAACTCAACATCATTGAGCGAGGCAAGAACTACGGCTGGCCCATCGTCGCGCACGGCATCGACTACCCCGGCGACGCCATCGGCACCGGCATCACAGCCAAGGACGGCTTGGAGGACCCGGTCTACTACTGGGATCCCGTGATCGCGCCCTCCGGCCTCGCGTTCTACACCGGCAATCTATTCCCGGAATGGCGCGGCAGCATGTTCGTGGGAGGTCTGCGCGCCCGCATGCTGGACCGGCTGAAGATCCAGAACGACAAAGTGGTGGCCGAAGAAGCGCTGCTGGCGGAACTCGGTGCGCGCATCCGGGATGTTCGCGTCGGCCCCGACGGCGCGGTATACGTGCTCACCGACAGCGGCAGCGCCGGAATTTCACCGGACACACCACTCGAGAGCAAACTGGTCAAGCTGACGCCGCGCTAGCCCGCGCCGATTCGTGGCGCACCCAATCTGCGGCGCAATCTGCGTGCCGCGTCGAGAATCCTCTCGACGCATGTTCGTCGCTTCCCCGTGGATCCGAGCCTCGGTCCCTATAACCCCGCCGACACCTTGTGGCCTCGCATTTGGGAACGCTTGTATGCGCGCGCGGCTCGGATACAGTGCCGTTGATTCCCCGGCATCAACCGAGCCACGACCGCAAGGGAGTGTTATCTTTCAGCCACCACTACCGCCACAACCGCCGCGGCAACAAATACGTGAACCCGACGAACTCTTCCCAGTGCGTCGAGGTCCCCGTAAACCCATGGTTGAAACCGCCATCAATCACAAGATTCCGTCGAACCGGATACGACACCGCCCACAGGTTGCCGACCGCGTTCGAGTTCAGAAACGGTTGCGAGAAGTGCCAAATCTCGCCCGACACCGTGAACTTGCCCACCGGATGCGAGATCGACAGCGTCTGCGCCAACTGCGCCCGGCGCACGCCGCCGTCCGTTTGCTTCGTCACGATGAAGTTCGCGTCGTAGTGGAATCCGCGCGCCTCGCCGCTCACCAGCACCGTGCCGCTTTCCCGGAACGTCCCCAAATCCAACTCAGGGGCCGGACTCTCGTACAGACGACGCACATAGCTCACCGAAATCGTCGGCAATGCCCCGACGCCCTTCACGACCACCGCCTGCGCCCCAAGGAACACCTCGCCCGGATGGATCTGCTTGTTCAGCCCCTTCTCATTGCTGCTGTGCACGTAGGGCTCGGTCATCAAAATGAATTGCAGCCTCGGTGCCACCGTCAACTTGGTGACCTGGTTGATGCTGATTCGGGTCCCGAACTCCGGCGAAGTCACAGCCCCGATGGCACCCGTCTCGAATTGCAGGTACCCGACAGGCGTCAAGGTGGCCGGCGTCGAAACAGTCGGACGCGCTGGATTCGCCTCGGGAACCGGCTCCGGAACCGGCGCTCCAACCGTCTGGCCCGCGAGCCGCCAAGCCAGAAGGAACAACACGCTGCACCGCCCTGTGAGCCCGAAGAACATGGATTCCCGTAGGATAGCGCCCGCCTTCCCCGCCCCGCAGTCCGCTCCAAGCGAGAATGGTTTCAGTGGCGGCAACCATCCACAAAACCGACTGGCTGGAAGCCCGCCGCTGTCCGGCCAAAGCTTGGTTCGGCATCCATCTCGGCATCGCCCCGCCCGGCCCCGCCATCGACTTCCTTATCGACCAAGGCCGCGAAGTCGCCCTCCAAGCCCGTGAGCTGTTCCCCGACGCGCAATTCAATGTCCGCTACCAAGCCGGCCCCCTGTCCGTCACCGTGGACGTCCTCCAACCCGAAGGCTCCGGCTACCGGGTAGTCGAAGTCCGTTCCAACCTTGCCACCCGCCCATCCAGCCGTCGCGGCGGCGACGTGCGCGATTTGGTCGCCGACCTCGCCTACACCGTCATGGTCCTGCGTCGAGCCGGGGTCGAAGTCGTCGGCGCGTCCGTCGTCCTGCTCTCCCCCCAGTACCGCTACGGCGACCCGGTCGGCAGCCTGTTCGAAATGTTCGACAAAACCGAGCGCGTCGAGGAGCGCGTGCTCGAATTCGAGGCCCAGGCGGAGGCTCTCGTCGAAACCCTTCTCAACCCGGCGACGCCCCCCGCCAACCTCAACGCCAACTGCCGCAAGTGCGAGTACTTCGCCACCAGTTGCATCGGCCGCGGCATCGCCCATTCGGTCTTGGAAATCCCCAACCTCCGCTTCCAGGAAATGCAATTGATTGCGGAAGCCGGGATCGTCGACATGAACGACCTCCCCGACGATTTCCCACTCATCGAGCGCCAGCAGCGCGCCGTGTATTGCATTCAGACCGGCAACCGCTACGTCGGACCGCAACTCAAGGGGAAGCTGGACTCGATCCAGTGGCCCTGCTACTACCTCGACTTCGAGTCCGTGATGACGGCGCTCCCGCTCTACCCCGGCCACGGCTGCTACCGGCCTATCCTGACGCAGTTCAGCGTCCACCGCCGCGAAAATCTCCAAGCCCCGCACAGCCACCGCGAATACTTGGCCGACGCCACCCGCGACTGCGACCGCGAATTCGCGGAAGCGCTCCTCGACGCCCTCGGCGACACCGGCTCCATCTTCGTCTACAGCGTCTTCGAACAGGACAGCATCAACGCCCTCGCTCTCCAGTTCCCCGACCTCGCCAACCGGCTTCATGCCCTCGTCGGACGCCTCGTGGACCTGCTCCCGATCATCCAGAAGCACGTCTACGACGCGGCCTTCCGTGGCCGCACCACGCTGAAGCGCGTCCTCCCGGCCCTCGTGACGGACCTTTCCTACAACGGCCTGGCCATCAAGGACGGTGGCACCGCCGTGGCGCTCTTCGCCCGCATGGCAAAGGGGGAGATCACGGGAGACGCCGTCGCCCAAGTCCGGCGCGACCTGCTGGACTACTGCCGCATGGACACCCTCGCGATGGTCCACCTCCACGAGGCCCTCTGGTCCCTCTGCGCCACTCGCTTGGGTGCCTGAAACGCGAAGCGGCCCGGCATGATGGAACATACGTCCACCACGCCGGGCCCGCCGCCTTGCTAAACCTGTAAATGGACTACGCGGCGACAGCCCTCGCCGCCGGCGTCTCTCCATTCTTCTTCTCCGCAGATTCCTCCACAGCACGGGCCATGGGTCGGTCAATCGCCACCGGCACCTTGTTCACCACCGCGACCACTTTCGGTGCCACAATGGTCAGCATCTTGCCTTCAACCCTCGCCGTCACCTTGGCCGGATCGATTGCCGTGACCACGAACCTGCGGAACATGGACTGCGTCTCCCTGAATCCGTCGGCGGTCTTTTCCATTTCGGCCGCGATCACAATCTGGTCCGGTTCAGCCGTCACATGAACATCGGCATCCTCGAATCCCGCCACGTCCACGGCCATGGTGAAAACGTGCTCATCCTCAGTCATTTCAGCCTTGGGGACGTTGAACAACTCGCGCTCGGCGGCCAGCCAGTCTTCCAACTCGAAGCCCGGGTCGCGACCACGCCTGTCGAACAACTCGAACGCCTTGTCCCGGATCGCTTCGAGTGCTTTGCCTACCTCCTCGAAGAACGGCGTGCGTTCCTTGTGAACCACTACTTCTGCCATTTGCGGCCTCCTTTCCTGCTTGAGCGCCCTTGGATGTGCAAGCAGCGGGCCAAAGTCTAACTACCTTAGAATCAATAAATCTTGAATCGCCGTGCGCGACGTCGCGCAAAAACGGAGTGGAACCGCGCAGACCCGACACGCGTAGGTACCCTGCATATGCCGCTCCGCATCCTGGCGCTCCTGATTTGCACGTTCCCGTGTGTGGCCGCGGAGATAGTCGGCTCCATCGACTTCTTCGGGACGACGGGGATGGACGTGGCTGCGATTGAGAAGGCGCTGCCTGTCCATATCGGCGACGCCATGACCGCAAAAACCCGCGACCAAATCCGAACGGCCGTCCAAAAGTCCATAGGCCAGGCACCAACCGCCGTCAACTTCGTATGCTGCGACGAACAGCACCATCAGCAGATCTATATCGGGCTCCCTGGGAACAATTTCCACGCGCTCGCCTACAACCCGGCCCCGACCGGTACCGACCGCCTCGCGCCCGCCATCATCCGCCTGGACCGCAACGTCGACCGCGCCCTCGAAACAGCTGTCCGCAAAGGCGGCGACGCGGCGTCGGAGGACGACTCCCAGGGTTTCGCCATTTTCAACGACCCCGCCGCCAAGGAAGCCGTGATGGCCGTCCGCAATTGGGCCCTCGACCGCGAACCGGAGATCGTCAAGGTGCTGGAGAGTTCGTCGGACGCGGAGCAGCGCAGGGTTGCTGCCACGGCGCTGGGCTACGTGCGGCAATCGCCGAGCCAAGTGGTTGCGTTGGTCCGCGCGGCCCGCGACCCCGACAACGAGGTCCGCAACAACGCCACCCGCGCCATCGGGGTCCTGCTCCGCTCCAACTTGGTCGCACCGGGTGGATTTCCCCCGGACACGTTCCTCGCGATGCTCAACTCCGGCAGCTGGGAGGACCGCAACAAGAGTGCGTCCGCCATGGTAGGCCTGACTGCGGGTAGCGACCCCGGACTGCTTGGGAAGCTCCGAGCGGAATGCCTCGATTCGATTGTCGAAATGGCGCGATGGCACAACATCGGACATGCCTACTTCGCGCGCATGATCCTGGCCCGCATGGCTGGCGTTCCCGACTCCGACCTCCTCCCCAGCCTCGAGAACCCGCCGACCGATGCGGTGATCGCCGCCGTCAAGAGCAGGAAATAACAAAGCCGATTCGATGCTCTACGGGACAACCCCCGTGTCCAAAACCCCCTTCGTCCGAGCCACCCCCACCACCATCATCTCCAGATCCTCGGTCCCGCCCAGGAACGAATGGACCTCGCTCAACAAAACCGGCACCGCATCGCCCTTGGCAATTGGAGCCGATTCGCCGCCCACCGTCGCCGTCCCCGACCCCGACAGCACATAGTAGAACTCCTCGACGCCCTCGTGCCGCTCCTTCTTGGTCGAGCCGCCCTTCGGCACCACCACATGGTCCACATACGACCAAGTCGAATTGAACACATCCGGCGACAACGCCCGCCGGTACTGCAACCCGCCGACGGCCGCCAGCAGCGCCTTATCCAGACGCATCGTCATGAACACCGGGATCTCATCCAGCACCGCGCCCACCCGCGTGTCACCCAGATTGAACGCGTCGTACTTGCCCTTCACATTGGTCACGTTGATGTTCATCCACTGCACCGGCTTGTCGGTGGCGTTGTAAATCCCATGCATGTGGCCGGTCTTGCAGATCGCCCCCGCCGGAGCCTTCAGCGTCGAGGTCCGACCGTCGATGGTGAACTGCGCCTCTCCGTCCAGGATCACGAACATCTCCTCGCACTGGTTGTGGAAATGCGCGCCGATGCCGCTCTTCGGGCTGATCACGCCCCGGTGCAGGAAGAACAGGTTCGTGTTGAACCGCTCATAGGTGAGCATGGCGGCGAAATCCATCGTTCCGGCACCATCGTGGACGGCGGTCAGATGCCGATACTTTGAGGGGTCGCTGTGGGCGATCCGGACCGCGAGCGGGTCCTTCGCGGCGACCGTGGCGACGGACAACAAAACCAACGCGGACAGGGCGAGATGTTTGGACATGGCGTCCAAAATTATATACTTCAACGCCCCTCGAAGACAGGCCGCGTCCGTTGGTGTATATTTTCTAGTGCCATGAAAACCGCCACGCTCGCAAGCGCCACGCTCGCACTCGCCTTGCTCTCCGGATGCAGCAAGGCCCCGGCCCCCGCAGCCGACACCGCCCCTGCCGCCCCGAAGGGAGTCGGTTCCATCGTCCGCCTCGACCCCGCAATGGACACGCTGTTCCCCAAGGACGCGGTAATCGAGAAGGTCGGCGGCGGCTTCGGCTTCACCGAGGGCCCGCTGTGGCGACCCGAGGGCCAGCTCTGGTTCAGCGACGTCACCGGCAACCTGGTGCGCTCCATCACGCCAACAGGCGAAGTCAAGGTTCTCATCGAAAAGGCTGGCGGCGAGACCAACGCGCCCGTCGGGTCCTTCATCGGCCCCAACGCCATGATCGCCACCAAGGACGGCTTGGTCCTGCTCTGCCAGCACACCAACCGCCGTATCGTTTCGCTTGACAAGGACTTGAAGCAGACCGTCCTGGTCGACAAGTTCGAGGGCAAGAAGTTCAACAGCCCGAACGACCTCGTCTACAAGTCCGACGGCTCGCTCTACTTCACCGACCCGCCCTACGGCCTTCTGAAGCAGGACGAGGACCCCGCCAAGGAAATCAAGTTCAACGGTGTCTTCCGCCTGAAGGACGGCAAGCTGACGGCGATCATCAAGGACCTCACCCGTCCCAACGGCATCGCCTTCTCGCCGGATGAAAAGGTGCTCTACATCTCCGTCTCCGACGAAAAGAAGAAGGTCTGGATGCGTTACGACGTGAAGGAGGACGGTACTGTCGCCAACGGCGCCGTTTTCGCCGACGTGACCGCCGAGACCGAGGCCGGCCTGCCCGACGGCATGAAGGTGGATTCCCTCGGCAACGTCTACGGCACAGGCCCTGGCGGCGTCTGGGTTTTCAATCCCCAGGGCAAGCACATCGGGACCATCAAACCTGGTGAAACACCCGCGAACGTGGCCTGGGCGGATGACCTGAAGACCATGTACATCACTGCCACCACCGGTGTCTACCGCGTGAAGCTCTCCGTGGCGGGCGAAAAAGCCCTGTACTAGAGGGGCCGGACAAAAAACTCAAAGGACTACTATATGCAACGACGTTCCTACATCAAGACCGTGCTCGCCGGGGGCGCGACCCTCGCCGGCACATCCATCGCTTTGGCCCAGCCCAAGCCGGCCGCGAAGAACCCGATCCTGCTCCATGTGGACATGCAAGTCGATCCCGCCAAGGAACAGGTCATGATCAAGAACTTCCATGCGGAGTTCAAGCCGACCGCGATGAAGCACTCCGGCTACATCGACGTGAAGATCGTGAAGCTCCGCACTGCGCTCATGGGGAAGGCCCCGGCGGGCTTGAACTACCGCTTCGCGCTGACCTTCGAAAACGAGGAACTCCGGCAGAAGTGGGTCGCCTCGGCAGACCACCAGCGCGTGTGGCCGTTGATCGAGAACACGCTGTCCGACAAGAACTACACGGTCCTGCTGTTCGACGCGATCTAAGCGCTAATTCTTCTTCGGGGAAGCCGCCTGCGCCACAGGCGGCTTCTTGCCTTCGGCGACGGCCTTCTCGTGCAACAGCACCTGCAAGTCGCTCGCCGCAAAGTAAAGATTCGGCCTCAAATGAAGCAACTCGCGGGTCGCCTCGATGGACTCGTCGAGCTTGCCCATCGAGTGGTAGGCCGTCGCGATATTTGCGTAGGCCTCGGGAAGGTTGGGCTGCAGCTTGAGCGCCTTCTTGGCCGCGTCAACGCACTGGTCGTAGCGCTTGTGTTGGTAGTAAACCACGGATGCAGCCAATAGATCGTCGGCGTTGGCTGGCTCCTTGGAGCGGCCCTCCGCGCGATCCGCCTGCGCGAGGCTGTATTGGGCGATGGCGAGATAGTGCTGGGCTTTCGGCTGGTCCGGCTCAACCCGCAGGACCTCGTCGGCAGCGGTTCTAACCAATGACCAGTCGTACTGCTCGGCGTATATTTCCATCATGACGAGGCGGCTCAGCACGTCTTCCGATCCCAAAGCCGCAGCCTTCCGCGCGTATTCCAAGGCCTCCGGCACTCTGCGGTGGTTCAACAACCAGCGGGAATACTGGGCAAAAGCAATCGAATGGTTCGGCAGCATCGCCACTGCGCGTTTCATGTGCTTTTCGGCTTCCCCGTCGTAGCCGAGCTTGTCCAAGCCGAACGCCAGCTTGTACTCGGTGACGGGATCGCTGGCCGTAAGGAGCCGGGCGCGTTCGAAGTATTCCACGGCGGTGGTATCGTCGAGGTCGTCCTGCGATGCCAAGGCTGCGTTCACTGAAGCTCGTGAGCTGAAAGGATTGGAATTGGCTGCGTCCTGCCATAGGTCGACGTCCGACGTCCAAACAACCGAACGTTTGTACGTGGCCCACCCAAGTCCGCCCAAGATGGCCACCAATGCGAACGAATAGCCGATCATGACCACCAAGCCGAGCTTTGGCCATGGGAAGTTGGGCAGGCTTGTCCAAATGATCCAAACCATCCGCGACGCCGCCAGAGCCAGGCCGATCATCGGAATGAACAGGCTCCAGGATGTATCCAGTGTTCGCTGGGGCTCCAGAATGCGGGGTACAAATGCAAGCAGATACCACCAAAGGCCGAAGGACACCCCGCGCCACTCCGCTGCCCGACCGGTCAGGATCGCGGCCGCCACCATGACAAGCAAGCCCGCGAAGGCCATGGCGAGGGTGGCTGTACTAAAGGTGCCATCGACAGACGTGTCCAAGCCGAACGCGGTTGGAAACAGGAAGTGGTAGAAACCCCTAACAATCACAAGGGGCTGGGCACTCCAATACGTCATCGCAGGTTGGCGGAAGGGGCCGGAGTATTGCCACGTGACGATCGCATGCAAGGCCAAGTACGCCGAGCAGAGTATCGAGGGTGCGACAAATCGCTTCCACTTGGCCCCCGGCTCGAACAGCCGAGAATATGCCAGCGCCAGCAGTGGAAACGCGGCCACCGACGGTTCGCAGAGCATGCCGACAAAGACCGGGTAAAGGTGCAAGCCCAGCGACCAAGTCTTCGACAGTGCGTAAAGTTCATTCACCTCGGCGCCGTGCTCCCAGACCATCTGGTCGAGCCAACTGGTTGGCACCTTGTTCATGTCGAACGGGATTCGCGCCGGCATGCGCGAGGGCCAATAGATCCAAAGGCACATGCCCAGGACGAGGCCGATAGCCCCCAGGATGGTGCCGCGCCGAGCGAGATAGTTGACGGTGTCAGCCGCAATGGGATGGAAGGCGAACAGCGCCGCGGCCAATACCGCCGTGCGATGCTCCGCTCCGGGGATGATGACAAACAAAAGGTACACGGCGAGCAACAGGAGCACGAACCAGAAGAAGGACTGCAACTGGAAGAACGACGCACTGTCGGTCCCGGCAATCCGGTAGTCGAAGAAATAAGTGAGCAGGACGAGCGGGCGGTAATCCGCGTACTCCCGCAACGAACTGAAAGCCCGCGGATCGGTGAGCATCCGCCAGAACGCCCCGTCGGAGATCGCACGGTTGGAGAGGATCTGATGCACATCGTCGATGTGGAAGCCGGACCGGAAATGGCTCAGCCACACAAAAAAGCCAGCCACCAGCATCAAGGCCGGGGACAACCACCACATCAGGAAATCGGCTGTCTCCCGCGCCTGGTCTTTGACCGACGGGTTCGCCTCAGAAGGATTCACAACTATGGATTATAGCGGGAAGCCGAAAGCGACGATAGAATTGAACATGCCCCGTACGCTCCATTCCGTTTGCGCCTTGGATTGCCCGGACGCCTGCTCCCTGCTCATCGATATTGACGGGACCGGAAAAGGCTCGCGCCTGCGCGGCAATCCAGACCATCCCGTCACCCGCGGATTCCTCTGCGGCAAGGTCGCCCGCTACTTGGAACGCGAATACGATCCGGCAAGGTTGACGACCCCCTTGCGCAGGATACCCGGCGTCGCAAAGGGCGCCTCAGGCTTCGAGCCCATCACATGGGACGAAGCTCTGGACGAGATCTCGGCCAAGCTCGGCTCGGCGGCGGCGGAGTTCGGGCCCGAGTCCGTGCTGCCCTACAGTTATGCCGGAACCATGGGGTATCTCAATTTTTCGGGCATGGCCCACCGGTTCTTCCACCGGCTGGGGGCGTCGCGGCTGGACCGCACGATCTGTTCCAGTGCCGGAATCGCCGGGCTGAACGACGCCCTGGGCGTCCGCTACGGCACGGAGCCGGAGCAATTCGCCCAGTCCAAACTGATCATCGCCTGGGGCTCCAACATCCTGACGACGAACGTGCACCTCTGGCCGTTCATCGTGGAGGCTCGCCGGAACGGCGCCCGATTCTACACCATCGACCCCCATCGCAGCCGGACGGGCCGGCTCTCCGACAGGCACTACACAATCAATCCGGGCACCGACGCCGCGCTGGCTTTCGCCATGATGCATGTCATCACTTCGGAGGGCTTGGAATCCCGGGACTACGTCGACCAACACACGCTCGGGTTCGACGACCTGAAAGCCCGTATGCAGGAGTGGACCCCGCAGCGTGCGGCCGAAATCACCGGGATTCCGGCGGAAGACATTGTCGAGCTCGCACGCGAGTACGCCACCACCCGGCCCGCCGCCATCCGGCTCGGCTACGGACCACAGCGGTCCGACCGGGGTGCCATGGCGATCCGGGCCGTGGCGCTGCTCCCCGCCCTGACCGGCTCGTGGGCGGACGTCGGTGGCGGATTGGTGCTTTCGACCTCGGGGGCCTTCCAAATCAACCGGAACGCTTTGGAGATGCCGGAATTGCAGTTCCGGTCTCCACTGGGCCGGGAGGCCCGCATCGTCAACATGACGACCCTCGGGCAAGCGCTGACGGAATTGGACGACCCGCCCGTCAAGGCACTCGTAGTCTACAATTCCAATCCGGCGGCCATCGCGCCCGACCAGAACATGATCCGCGCGGGACTGCGCCGCGACGACCTCTTCACCGTCGCCATCGACCAGTTCGAGAACGACACGACGGACTTCGCCGACATCGTGCTGCCCGCAACCACGTTCTTGGAGCACACCGACCTCTACTACGCCTACGGCCACTACAACCTCCAGTTGGCGCGGCCCGTCCTCGCAGCGCCGGGCCAGGCGCTGCCGAACGTAGAGATTTTCCGTCGGCTTGCCGCCCGGATGGGTTTCGACGAGCCCTGCTTCCGGGAATCCGACGACGACATGATCCGCGGCCTGCTCGACACGCCGCAGCCGTTCATCGCCGGCATCACGCTGGAGGAATTGGAGGCCCAACATTCCGTCCGGCTGCGCATCCCGACGCCCTTCCGGCCGTTTGCCGAGGGTGGCTTCGGCACACCTTCCGGGAAGTGTGAATTCCGGGCGGAGACGCTCACGTTCGAGCCGCCGGTCGAGTCCCGTGGCGGCGACCAGGATCTCTACCAGCGCTACCCGCTGGAACTGATTTCCCCCAAGAACCACGACAACATGAACTCCACGTTCGGCAACCGCGCCGCCAACGACGAGGCAACCGGAACGCTCTCGATCCACCCGGACGACGCCCTGGCAAGGGGTATCGCGTCAGGAGACGCCGTCGCCGTGCGCAACGACCGGGGACGGATCCGCTTGCGGGCATTGGTTTCGGACACCGTAGGCACCGGCGTGGTCTGCTGTCCGGCGGTGCGCTGGGCCAGGCTCGCCGAAGACGGAAATACGATCAACGCGCTCACCTCCCAGAGGCTCACCGACAAGGGAGCGGCTCCGACGTTTTATAGTTGTTTAGTTCAGGTCGAGAAAGCTTGAAGACGAAAATGATCAAAACCCTCATGTACACCAGCCACGCGCGGCGTTTTGCCGCCACTTTGGCCTTGGCCGCGGCAGCGCTCGCCGTTGGAGGCTGCAAAGGCAAGCACAGCCAGCCCGCGGTGCAGAACGAGGAGGCGCAACCTGCCGCGCAACTGCTCTCGTCGCTAAAGATGAACGACGAGGCCGCCCCGGCACACCTGTTGAAGGGCTTCTACGTTGTCGAGAACAATGCCTGGCGGTGGACGGCCGGATCGTTCACGGTGTTGCTGAAGCCGCCCGTGGCCGCGGCCCAACGCGGCGGCACACTGTCGCTCTCGTTCTCGGTGCCGGAAATCAGCATCGCCAAGCTGAAGACATTGACCCTGACGGCCTCCATAGGCACCACCAAGCTCAAGCCCGAGACCTACACCAAGCCCGGCCCGTACACCTACACCGCGGATGTCCCGGCGGACCTGCTCTCCAAGGAGTCGGTCACCATCGACTTCGCGTTGGACCATTCCCTGTCCCCGGGTACCGTTGATCTGCGCGAACTGGGCCTGATCGCCACCGCTGTAGGGCTGGAAGCGAAATGAGCGCGGGCGGACCCGGCTGGGCGGACCGTCTGCCGAAATGGACCTGGTGGGCCGTAGCGGTCGCTTTCATGACCGTTCTGTATTGGGACGGCCTGTCGGCATGGTTCATCGCGGACGATTTCGCCTGGCTGGGTCTGCTGCGCGGGGTCTACACGCCCCACGACCTGCTGACCGCAATGTTCGCCCCAGCCGCCCAAGGCACCATCCGGCCCTGGAGCGAGCGCGGGTTTTTCCTGCTGTACGAAAGCCTGTTCGGCTTGGACTCGGTGCCGTTCCGCGTGACCGCGTTCGCGACCTTCGCGGCGGACCTGGCGTTGCTCGGCTGGGTGGTCCGTCGGCTGACAAGATCGCGGTTCGCCGCGTTCATAGCAGCCATAGTCTGGACCTCCAATGCGGCACTTGCCACGTCGATGACCTGGAGTTCGGCGTTCAACCAGTTCCTCTGTCCGTTGTTCCTGCTCGGGGCGCTGTGCCTCTTCATCCTTTACTGCGAGACTGGCAAGAACCGCTACTGGTGGCTTCAGGTCGTCGTATTCGTGTTGGGTTTCGGCGCGCTGGAGATCAATGTCGTGTACCCGGCAATTGCTTTGGCGTGGGCGCTGTTCGTTGCCGCCCCGGAGAAGCGGCGGCAACTGGCGATTCGGGCCGGGTGGCTGTTTCCAGTTTCCATCGCGTACTTCATCGTCCATACGATCGCCGCGCCGCTCCCCAAGACGGGGGACTACGGCGTCCACATCGACGCCCGGATCTTCACCACCCTGAAGTTCTACCTCAAGACGTCCCTGCTGCCATTGGATTGGGCAGCGTTCAAGAACCCGGTCTTACTCGGCAAGGCGATCATCGCCCTGGGTGCCGTTTCGATTCTAGCGCTCCTCGTGGTGGAACTGCGCAAGGGTCGGCGCGCGATCTTGTTCGGCGCCGTTTGGTACTTTGCGACGCTTTCGCCTGTGCTGATTCTGCCGCAACACTTGACCGACTACTACGTAACCACGCCAGTGGCGGGGCTGGCGATCCTCGCGGGCATGGCCATTTCCGGCACGCGCACGCGCCAGCTCTGGGCCGCGGTGGCCATCGGGGCCTACCTGTACGCCATGGTTCCGGTGGCCCGCTCGGCAACCAAGTGGCGGGTCAAGCAGACGCTGCCCATCGAGACCCTGGTACTGGGCGTGGAAGCGGCGCACCAAGCACACCCCGGCAAGGCAATCCTGCTGGACGGGCTCACTCCCGACCAGTACGTCAACTCCATCGGCCAGGGGGCGTTCTATCCGCTCGGAATCGACGAAGTGTATCTGACGCCGGGCTCGGACAAGGATATCGAGGTGACCGACGGCGTCGCCGACACCTCACGGACAGTACTGGAACCCGAAACCACGATCCACGCGGTGACTTCGGGCCAGGCGCTAGTCTATACGGCGGCTGGCGACCACCTCAGGAACATCACGGTGCTCTACTCGCTAGCGGCACCGGCAAAATTTCCCCAGGCAGTTGGCGGCGCGCCGACGCACCTGGATCCGGGCAACCCGCTGTATTCGTGGCTGCTGGGCTCGGGCTGGGCCCCGGCCGAGGACCGCGCGGCGTGGATGCGGGGCGACGCGCATGTGCAAATCAAGTCGCCCGAGACCGCCGGATGGAAGCTGGCGCTGGAAGGCTTCTTCCAGGAGGACCAGTTGAAGACGGGTCCGCGGACGTTGCGCGCGTCAGCGAACGGGGTCGAGATCGGGAGTACAAAAATTTCCGATCCCGAAGCCAGCTTCAAGCGTCTATTTGCTTTGCCGGATTCGCTGGTCGGCAAAAAAGTGCTGGATCTGGAAATCCAAGTCACCCCTGTTACCCGTAAGGGAGGCATGGACTACGGTGCCCTGTTCGGCAAGATCGCAGTGGTGAAATAGACCGTGTCAGGTAACAGGACCCTGTTGGACCGGGACCTGTAACGAATCGGGTCGACCACACACTCTAGTTTTTTGCGTTTGGCATTCCGATTGCTAGCATTGGAAGCCCAGTGGGGTCTGGAGAACCCCGCAGGCGGAAGATGAGGAAATCTTAAGCTTCCGGCACTCAGATTTTTTGAAACTTCCAGCGCAAATTTTCGTCTCTACCTCCAAGAAGAAAACAGTACAGGCCGCGCGGCGCAGGAGACGGCGCGGAGACGAGGAAATAAGAACATGACTGAGCTTGAGATCAACAAATTCAAAGCCATCCTAATGGCCAAGCAGATGGAACTGACCGGTTCCCTGCGCAACCGCGACGATATCGCCATCGAAAAAGCGCCCGATGCGCTCGATGAGGTGCAACTGGCGGGCGAACGCGAGTTGGCGATCCGCAACCTGGACCGCAACTCCAAGCTGATGGGGCAGATCCGCCGGGCGTTGAGGCGAATCGCCGAAGGCAGTTTCGGCGTTTGCCAGCATTGCGAAGAGGACATTTCGCCCAAGCGTGTGAACGCCGTGCCGTGGGCTGCCTATTGCATCAAATGCCAAGAGCAGGTCGACCGGCGCGAGATCACGGTCGACGAGCACGAGGAATGGCACGTCGGCGTGGCCGCATAAGCATTCCGGCGGCAGTGGCGAAATTGGAAGGGCGGGCTACGCCATGCGGGTTCCTATGAAGGACAGCATGCGTCCCGCCTTTTCCTTTTCGCGGCGGAACGAAAAATAGCGGTCCACCGCGCACTGCGTGCACTCGCCCGACACCCACACGTCGGATACCCCCGCCGCCTTCAGTTGGGCGGCATTGATGGACTGGAGATCGATTTTTGTCGGTCCTGCAGCCTGTTCCAGATCGGGAAACCACGTTCCAAATTGGCGCGCCACTTCGGGACCGACCTCGTAGCAACAGCGTCCGATGGATGGGCCGACCGCGGCCACCACGTCGGCGGACCGGGTTCCAAACTTCGCCGCCATTTGTTCCAAGGCGGCCAGTACAATCTGCCCGGCGGTCCCCCGCCAGCCGGCATGGATCGCGGAGACGGCCCGGGTCCTGCGGTCGGCCAACAATACCGGGACGCAGTCGGCTGTCCGGATTCCCACAAGCATTCCAGACTGCGCCGTCACCAGGGCATCGGCGTCGGCGATCTTGTCGCCCCCGACCCCGTCGGCATGCACGACGGCGCACGAATGGATCTGACGCACTGTCGTGATCCCCGCCGGATACTCCGTGTCGCGGAAGCCGAAACCGTGTTCGAGCCATTCCAAGGCGGCGAGGTTCGGGGCGGTGAGGCCGTTTGGCCGGGTGGGGTGCATTAAACTTCGATCTTAGGACATGCACAAACGCTGGCTGATGCCGGGTATTCCCTGTCTGCTGTTCCTGCTTGCCGGAATGGCGCTCCTCCCCCACCCGGGACTGCAGCACGACGAGCTGTTTTTCTTCGGCCCGATCCACTCCCCCGATTCGAGCTTCTACGACATCAACCTGTTCGGCAGCAAGCTGGTTTGTATGGTGATGAGCTACTCAGGGGCACTCAAGACCTGGCTGTACCGACTGCTGCTGCTCCTGCTGCCCGCCAACCGTTGGACAGTACGGTTCCCCGCCCTGCTGATGGGTGTAGCAACGATCTACCTCACCTGGGGCTGGGTGAGGCGGATCGCGGGGGAGCGGGCAGCGGCCATCACAGCCCTTCTGCTGGCCACCGACACGATGTTCCTGATGACCGACCTGTTCGACTGGGGACCGGTCGCGCTGCAGCACCTGCTGCTGATGGGCGGCCTGGCTGCGGTCCAGCTCTGGATTGCGAAGGGGTCGCGGCGCATGCTGGCGCTGGGCGGCTTCCTTTGGGGCCTCGGCATGTGGGACAAGGCCCTGATGGTCTGGCCACTGGCGGCGATGGCGGTCGCCGCGATCTGCGTGTTTCCGCGTGAAACGCTGCGCCGCGTCCGGCATGGCGCGGGGATCGCGGCGGTGGCGTTCGCAATTGGCGCCCTGCCGTTGATCTGGTACAACGTGGCCCAGCCCGGCGTCACGGCCACGGCGAACACCAAGTACGACGCCGAGGGACTGCGGAGCAAACTCCCCGCGCTGAAGAGGACCGTCGACGGCAGCATGCTTTCGGGCTACATGGTCTACAACGATCCCGTGGCTCAGCCGCGACGGCCAAGGACCGGGCTGGAGATCGTCTCGGTCGCCCTGCGGCGCGCGATCGGCGACCACAGGACGAACTGGATGCTTCCGGCCTACGGGCTCGGGTTGGTCCTGATGCTCCTGCTGTGGCGGACTGACGCCCGGCGGTCGTTGTTGTTCCTTTTGATCACTTCCGCCATGGTGTGGCTGCAAATGGCGCTGAACCGGGGAACCGGGGGGTCGGCGCACCACGTGATTCTGATGTGGCCGTTCCCGGTAGCGTTCCTCGGAATCGCGTTCGACGCGGGAGCCGTCCGTCTTGGGTCGCGCGGGCCGGCTGTCTTGGCGGCGCTGGTGGCGGTGCTCTCGCTGCAGAACCTGCTGACGACCAACGACTACCTGGCGCGCTTCGTGGTCAACGGCGGGGCTGGCGGCTGGACGGACGCGATTTATCCGATGGAGGCGGCGTTGGAACAGATGCCCGCCGGTTGGATCGGGACCGTCGACTGGGGGTACCTCAACGGGTTGCGACTGCTGCCAAAGAAGCCCTTCAGCTTGTTCATGCCGGACCCCAATCCGAAGGACCCCATGTTCCAACAGCAGGTGAGGGCGACGGACTTCCTGTTCGTGCAGCACACCGACGACAAGCAGATCCTGCCCGGGTCCAACGACAAGCTGCGCGAGGCGGCGAAGCAGTTGGGGTACGAGGAGAAGGTGATCCGCGTGATCCCTGATCGCAACGGGAGGCCGGTATTCGAGATTTTCAGGTTCCAAGCTATCGGCGGGGGCGGTACCGAAAAGTAGCGACGCCGCAGACAGTTGGAGTGTTGTGGCTTGGGCCGTGTCTTGCGGAGGCGGTGTTTGAGACGTCGAGGATAAGGTCATCGGGGCCTATCCTTTGGATTCGGTGTGGGTGGAACGTGTTTGGGGTGGGCTTTTTGCCATTTGAGCTGGCGGCGCTCGCGTCGGGTTAGGGGGTGGGCAGGCTGGGGCTCGGGTTCGTTCCGCTCGTTTTTGTTTTGGGGTTCGGGCGTGGGGACGGGAGCGGGCTGCGGGTCGGGGGCGGCAGGGGCGGCTTCCGGCTGCTGGCGGAACTTGCGGTAGGCCATCAGGGAGCGGGCGGCGCGCTCATAGGTGCGGAGGTAGCGGGCCTCGTAGCGGTGGAGGCGTTCGAAGGCGCGGTTCTCCTCGGACAGGGAGGTGAAGGCGCTGAAGGTTTGGATGAAGTCGGGGTTGTCGGGGAAGCCGGCCCTTTCGAACTGGGTGTCCATGGCGGTGGATTCCATCGCGAGGATGCGGAGGCGCCGCCAGAGGCAGGTGGTCATGGTGTCGACGAGGTTGCACTCGTGCTCGTCGGAGGGGAGCCAGGTTTCGTACTGCTCGGCGGCGAGGACCTCGTAGTCATCGGTTTTTTCGCCCTTAATGGTGATGAGGGAGGCGAAGACGCCGTGGCGCTGGGCGTTGCGGGAGGAGGTGGCCTTGCCTGCCTCGGTGACCGGGCCTTTGGATTTGGCACCGTTGAGGCGGGAGGCTTCAATTTGGGCGGCGGACCGGGGTTTGGTGGTATTGGCCTGGGGGGCAGCTTCGGTGTGTTGTGTCGTGTTTTCCATCTCGGCGCGATTGTAGCGGTGGAGGGGGTGGAAAACGAACTTCGGGGACTAGGAACGACGGTTGCGGCAAGGGCAGTTTGAGTTTTACTTTGTTGGGGTTAGAGGGAACGGGATTATTTTTTGGCGAGACGTGATGGATAAAGGTCGCATCCGGGTTTTCCGGGTTGGGATGCCGGGGTGCGGGGG